>NZ_AYWC01000026.1:0-56396 GCF_000502615.1 Mesorhizobium sp. LNJC405B00
AATGTCTTTGACGGCAGCGCTGGTCGATTTACCTTCTGTCTTGGTCATGGTGGCGTTCCTTCCAGGGAATCGGTGACGTTGAACATCACCAGCCTGCCATGACCGCCCCCTCTCAGCGAATTTGCAGAACTCTCAGCACACTACCTCTGACAGAGTAAGGTCGCTAAGAGAATCTCACACTGGAGGCAAGCATGCCCGTTGCAGCTATCCAACCCGAAGCGCCGACCACTATCCGTACCGATCTTGGCGCAATCTTCGTGTCTTTGGAACTTGTAGGAGACAGGACCTTTAGACGACGGTTTGCAAACTCTTATACGCGGGTTGGATACCGCTTGCCGAGTTCAACAGGAAGGCACAGGCGCGCACCGGACCACGCTTTTTCGATTGTCGTTATCCAGGAAGCCGGGCTCGACGGCTTCTGGATCCATCGCATGCTGGAGGCCAAGGGGATCGAAAAAGCCACATCGTCGATCCGGCCTCGATTGCGACCTCGCGTCGGCGGCGACGGGCAAAGACCGACAAGATCGGTGGTGAGGCTGGTGCGCGCGCTGCTCGCCTATAGGCGCGGCGAGCCGCGCGTGTGTGCTATGCTGCGGGTGCCCGACGCCCGAGGAAGAGGACCGCCGCCGCCTCTCGCGCGAGCGCAAGGCCTTGACGAACGAGCGGACCCGCCACGTTAATCGCATCAAGGAGCTTCTGTTTGACCAGGGAGTGGTCAGCTACGAGCCGTTGCGCCGCGACCGGCGCAAGTGTCTTGAGGAGCTGACGACCGGCGACGGGCGTCCTCTGCCTGTCCATCTGAAGCTACAGATTGGCCGCGAACTCGAGCGGCTTGAGCTACTGATCGAACAGATCAAGGCAGTCGAGGCCGAGCGCGACGCAATGCTTGCTGCCGCTGAGGCCGTCTCGCCAGCGCCGGCGATGCTGCTCAACCTGAAAGGCATCGGGCCGGAGTTTGCTCCTGTCCTGTGGTCGGAAGGGCTTTCCCGCCATTTTGACAACGGACGAAAGCTGGCCGCCTATGCGGGCCTTGCACCGACACCCTGGCAGAGCGGGTCAATCGATCACGACCAGGCGGTCTCGAAATCCGGCAATCCAAGGCTACGAGCGACGCTGATTCAGATCGCCTGGCTGGGGTTGCACCATCAATCGCGCTCGGCGCTCACCTTGTGGTTCCAAGATCGGGTCAGGCGCAGTGGCGAGCGGCTCAAGAAAACGACGAACGTTGCGCTTGCCCGTAAGTTGCTCGTCGCGCTGTGGAAACACATCAATGCGGGCGTTGTCATCGAGGGGGTAATGATGAAGGCCGCCTGACTAGCGGCTGCTGAACGTTAGGCCTATTCCCACCTTCAGGGCCTGACCAGTCCCGACGATCCAGGTGGACGAACCGAGGTGTGGCTTGGCTTGAAATGCCGCTTCGCGAGAATGGTCCCGTCCTTCTGAGCCTTGTTCGCCGCAAGCGGGATGTTGGTGCAGCTGTTCTGAACAGCGACCGTATATAAGTTGGATGTGGCTCGGCAGCGGGCCGCGTCATGCATTGGGCTCAAACCCTGGACGCTGCAACAGCGGAGCAAAAATGACGCTTTGACGACCGTCCGCATTGACCCTCCTCACACCCGCCATGACCGACGATACGTTGCTGCCGCTCTCATTTCTAGCCGTTGGACGCAAGAAGATCACAGCTGCGTTTGACGGCGGACGCATCCACCTCGGATGGTGGCGTCATGCTTTTGCCCGCGGCCGAGCGACGCCTGCAACTGGCCGACAGACTGGCCGCTGCGATCCACGATCCGCGCGATCCAAAGCGGGTGACACACGCCATGGCCGACATTCTGCGCGCCCGTCCGGGCGCCATTGCGCCGGAGGTCGCTTTTGGCTGCTAGCGAAGACGGCGTGCGCCCCGATGACGAGCAGCCGACGGGATGTAAGGATCGCCTTTCTTGCTGATTCACCCAACACGCTGCTTGCCGCCAGATGACTTCTGCCGCGGGACAAGGCCGGGCCATGCTGCAAGCTATCTGCCGGATTTGAACAGCAACACGTCCGTGTTGGTCGCTGCGATCGCAATGATCGGGCCGATTCCGTAAATGGTCTCCAGTTGCCGGCATAATTCGTTCGAGCGGTGCCAGCGGTGATCTGGCGATCCAGCTCAGCTATGTTCTCGTGAACCTCTCCCCGCCGCCAATAGGCTGGGTCGATCTCAACAAGTTCCGGGCAAGGAAACCGCCAACGGCCAGCGGCTTTACCATCGTGTGCGATTGCCCCTTAGCCCCTGAACCGGACGAAGCAGAACGGTTCGAACGCTGGCTCTAGTTCCGTCGCCACCTCAGCAATCCTGACGACCTCGGATGCCATTTAGCCTATGCGCGAGGGCGTCACGCTCGAGGAATTGGCGGGCGCGGCGGGACTGCGTTGGACCATCGAGGATGTTTTTTGCGCGCCAAGGATGATTTCAGGCTCGATCATTGCGAGGCGCATTCCTGGCGGCCCGCCCGAAGCCGGCTTTGCGAACCGGCTGACCGTGCCTGTACGCCTCACGCCGACGGCTACGTGCTCTCGATTCGGGTCGTCATCAAGGTAGCCCGTCTACAACCCACACGCCGTCGTTGATGACCCGGGTGGCGTCGTCCTGGGCGTCGCGGTGACCCCTGGCGAGATTGATGAAGGGCCAGATTATCATGGATTGGATCGATGCAACCGTCGCGGCGACAGAACTCTCAATCAGCACAGTCACAAAGATGCGGGATATGCTTATGGAAAAGCGTTGGTGGGATTGACCGGCGCGGAATCCACCCGCTTACTCCACCCAAGGCCGAACCGATCAAGAGCTACCCGGCGCTTTTGCGCGTGGGACGCCGACGATGCGAACCGGCAGCTGTACGCTGGATCGCGCGTCGCGCAATGGTGACGCTTTCGCTGTCGTTCAGGATCAGTAGTGACGCGATGTCCTATTTTGCATCTCGGTTTGAATCACTTATTTCCGATCCTGCGGCCTGCCGGGGACACGAATTGCGCCGCTAGCGATCAGCGCATCGATGCGGTCTTGATCGATGCCAGTCTCGCGCAGAACCTCCACTGAATGTTCGCCCAGATCGGGGGCAGGACGATCGAAAACGAGCGCAGAGCCTGAAAGCTTCAGCGGCTCCAGCGTGACGCGATATCGGCCGCCGTAGCTGTGTTCGACCTCGCGGACTAGTTCGCTGGCCACATCGGGATCGGCCAGCGCCTGATCGATGCTGCGTACCGGGGCCAGCAGGATACCCGTGGGTGCAAGGCGCGTAAGCGCATCATTGCTGGTCAGCTGACGCAGCTGGTCTGACAGGATAGCGGCGATCTGGTCCCGGTTTGTCCAAGCGCCTTTCCCATCCAGCAGCGGTATGATCCGGTCGCTGAGGCCCAACGCTGCGGCAATATCGGGAAGGGATGCGGGGTGAGCCACCAAAGCAATTGCGCCGTCTAAGGTCGAATAGAGACCGTAAGGCGCAGGCTGGTGACTGTGGCTGATTCCATTCCGGCCGCGATAGGCCTGTTCTCGCGCGTTCAGTGCATAGCTGGATTCCGAGGCCAGCAAGTGAAGCGCGCACGACATCATATCCACGCGCACCCATTGACCAAGCCCGGTCTGGTCGCGCTGGCGCAAGGCCGCCTGAATGCCGATGACCGCCTGCGATGCCGTATAGGTGTCAACGATGTAGGCACCCGCAGCAACGGGCGGACCATCGGCTGCCCCACCCAGGCTGGCGATGCCCGACAGGGCTTGAATAATCAAATCCTGTCCCGGCTTGTTTCTGCTTGGGCCGGCCGGATCATAAGCCGCAATCGAGCAATAGATCATTCCGGGGTGCTCGGCGAGAAGGGCGGAACTGCCTAGCCCCATCCGCTCCAAGACCCCGGGCCGGAAATTCTCCAGAATGACATCCGCCTGGGAGATCATCATGCGGATAACCGCCAGCGCGTCCGGCCTTTTCAGATCAATAGACAGTGAACGCTGGTTTCGATTCATGCCCAGGAAATAGGGGCTGGGTGCGTCTGGAGCCGCCGTCGGCTCCTTGATCCCGCTACGCTGATAATCGCCCGCCGGAGCCTCGATCTTGATGACTTCCGCCCCAAGAGAACCAACATACTGCGCCGCGATTGGCCCCGCCGCATAGTGCGTGAACGCCAAGACGCGAATACCGCTCAGTGGACGCACGTCACCGTCCTCCTGCGGGCTGCCTTTCGCTCCTCTAGGGGTATTCAGCATTTGAGTGCCTCCGTTCGTCCTGTTTCTATGCTGGTTTAGAGTTGCAGCTGTTCAACGGGACGATGGTGTTCTTGATCACAGAAACCACCCGCTCGCGCTCGTCTCCAGCCAGCGGCAAACGCGGCGCACGCGTCAAGCACTGGCATGCGGCGCGCATCATTCCCGCGATATAGACGACCGGGTGAATGAAATGGCTGTGGCCGAACTCTCAGGGAATTTTCTCAAGACGCGGGCACTCCGAGGGCTAGTGAGATGCGTACCCTGCGACTGATCAATTCGGGCGGTCATTTACCGCTCTCCAGAGAGTGCGGTCGCNGGCTAGTGAGATGCGTACCCTGCGACTGATCAATTCGGGCGGTCATTTACCGCTCTCCAGAGAGTGCGGTCGCGCTTGATTCGCAACGGGACAGAATTTCTTGAGTGTGCTCGCCGAGCTTAGGCGAGGGGAGCCGAATTCCGGTTTTGTAGCAGTCGAATTGTAGCGGTTGGTTCACGTGCCATTCGCCTCCATCCTTGGGACTGAGCCGCACAAATAGGTCTCGTGTGCGTAGCTGCGGATCTCTTGCGACGTCATTTAGGTCAAGCACATACCCCCAAGGAATTTCGATCATATTAAATAGATCTGCCCACGTGTCTTGCGTTTCCTCCGCGATCGCGGCAGAAAGTTGCGCGCGATAGTCACAAGCGTGTTGAACGCGGTCCTGATGGCTTGCGGAGGCCAGATGCGCCAGACCAGTACTTCGACACAAAGCCTGCCAGTAGTGATCTTCATGCGCTATGCTCAGCGTAATCACCTTATTGTCTGCGCAAGAGAACGTCCCATAGCCCGGTTCTTCCTCGTATACCTCTGCCATTGGTCTGCCGTTCAAACTCGCATAGAGATACGGAGTCATCCATGATACCAGGCTATCGGTCATAGCCAGATCGATGTAGCAGCCGTGTCCGGTTCGCTCCCGCGCCAGCAGAGCCGAAACCACACCGAATGCCGCTAGGGTACCCGAGGCGAGATCGGCAACGGGCAATTGAAACGGTTTCTCCAGGTATCCGGTTCGATGCTGCTGAAATAGAACCCCGGCCAAGCCTTGGCAGGAGAGGTCGTGAACCGGGCGCCTGCGGTAAGGGCCATTTTGACCGAAGCCAGTCAATGAGAGATATATCAGGCGGCGATTTATTGGACTGAGTTCTGGGTAACTCAATCCGAGCTTTTTCATTACATCGGGCCTATAGCCTTCGATGAGAACGTCCGCAGTTTTGCTCAACTCGGATAAGGATTCCCGACCGGCCGCTGACTTGAGATCAAGGACAACACTTCGCTTGTTGCGGCTCAACGAGGAAAAAAGGCTTTTGAGCTTTCGAGCCGGATCACCTCCGTTGGGCCTTTCGATAAGAGTGACCTCTGCGCCTAGATCTGCAAGTAGCAGGGTAGCATACGGACCAGGATACTGTTCCGCGAGGCTGAGTACTCTCACTCCTTCGAGTGGTGATCCGATCACGAGAACCTCCAGACAATCTTGCCAACCTTGAACACGGAATTTTTAGCGTTCCACTACTATGATGGTGGGGTGGAGATTACCGTATTCAATGTGACGACAGTGATAAGAGTTCGTGAAAGATCGTAACTCTGCGATTAATGCCGATTGTCTCGCGGCTATTCGGGAGACACAAGACCCACCATGATTCATTCGATAAGTAGCAGAGAATTCAATGGACCTTCACATTCGCGAGAATGATTTCAAGTGTATGCATGTTTTCAAACCAGGGCCCTAAAGTTTTGGTGTGAATCGACCCTTCAATTGCGGGTGGCTGTCAGTCCCGTTCCGTTCTGCCATCGCTGGGGTCATGGTCCGTTCCGAGGTCGAGCGCCTCATGCTGATGTTCGGGTCGGGTGCCTCAACGTGTGCAACGACGTTTACATAACGTCAGCCGAATCAACGAGTTCGCCGCAACCACCGTCCCGGCAGGACATCACCTGGTCCGCATGATTGCGCTCCGAGAACTGGTCGAAAAGGGAAATCGACTGGCCATCTTTTCACTGCCCCACTAGAAGCTGGTGCCGTCGGCCCAGATGTAATGTAGACGAATGCGATTTTGCAGGCGACTGCTGCCTTGGCCTTCTTCATGACGATCCACTTCGACAGACGCATGCCCCACGCCTTCGGCGTTGACCATTTCCCCGTCCGGTGCATGAGGACGCTGGCCGCCTCGTAGAGATAGGTTCGCAGGAGATCATCGCCCCAGCGCGAGAATGTCCGTTTCGCAGGACTGCTGGCGTCGGGCAGGGAGCAGGGATAGGTGCCGGCATTGGTGGCGGAGCTGAAACGAAGGGGCCATCGATCGAGTGGCGGAAGGTCAAGGCCAACGCCGGCAGCGGTCGTACCCCTCCGGTGACGACGTCACCGGAGGGGTACCCGGAGCAGAACTTATTGGTAATTGAAAGGCTTGGCGCATGCTTACTTTGGTGGGCGTCCTTTTGGTTGGTTCGACAACGCACAACGGTGCCACCCCCTTCGCCGCTCGCCCCATATCATCTACGCGACGGGACACGACCTGAAGATTGGCTAGGTAACCGAGGAACGAATAATCGACGACGCTTTCTCAGCAATTGCCGTTGTTACCGCATGCGTATTGACAGACGATGCTATTGGCATGACCGAGGCATCGACAACTCGCAGCGCCCTCACTCCGTGAACCTGGAGTTTGGGATCGACAACAGCCCTTTCATCAACCCCCATTCGACAGGTGCTTGAGAAGTGAAGAGCAGACGCGCCATATTCTCGTGCATAATTTAGAAGCTCCGCGTCGCTTGTTTTGAGAGGGCCCGGCAGGATCTCGCAAACGCTAAATCGAGCGAGTTCAGGCCTCTCGAACAGTTCGCGTGCTAATCTTATGCCCGCGAGGAGGACCTCACTGTCCAAATGTGCCGAGAGATAGCCGAGCGATATTGCAGGAGGGACATTCGGGTCAACTGAAACGATACTCACGCGTCCACTGCTTTCAGGAAATGACTGCCATAAGCCGACTGTCATGCCCGGGGCCGGCTCAAGTTTGCCTAAGCCAGCGTAACTGCCTGGAGTGAAGCTCAATTGGAGGTCGGCAGCGACCACACCGTCCCGGCTTCGAGCGAAGAGAACTGCGTTGCTCGCCCCTAAGGACATGAGACCTCCTCCAAGCAAGGCATAGGCCAACGACTCGCGCAAGAGTCGCCACCCCCGTGCCCGCTCATTGAGGGTTACGCAGCCTTGAACTCGGTGCGCGACTCTAACAAGGAAGTGATCCTTCAAGTTTTCGCCAACACCAGCCGCATGATGCACCAACGGAATGCCGTGACTCGACAGAAGGTCGGAACGCCCAACGCCAGACAACTGTAATATTTGCGGCGACTTGAGAGCCCCTGCGGCGAGGATAACCTCCCGCCTTGCCTTCACCTGGAATAGCTGGCCAGCTCGTAGGAATTCAACCCCTGTCGCGCGACGATCTTCAAAGAGTACGCGCGTGCACAGCGCATTTGTCATCAGTTGAAAGTTTGAACGTGCTCTCGCTCGCCTCAGAAATGTACGGGCAGTGCTTGCTCTAAAGCGACCTTGGCGATTCTGTTGAAACCATCCGACACCGACATTTCGCGGGCCATTGATGTCCGCGAGCACGGGAAAGCCGAGAGACTTAGCACTCTCGATGAACGCCGAAGACAGGGGATGCCGGACTGCCAAAGCCATCACTGGCAGAGGACCGTCACTTCCCCGGTCCGCAGAATTGCCACCATCGTAGTGCTCTATCGATCGGAAGTGGGGCAATAGCTCACCGTAGCTCCAACCGGTGCATCCAAGCTGAGCCCAGCGATTATACTCCTCCGGATTCCCGCGAACGAACAGCGTTCCGTTTATCGAACTGCTACCGCCCAAAACCTTTCCCTGAGGTAGATCGAGGCTCCGACCATTGAGCTCCGAAGACGGTTCACTACGGAATCTCCAATTGATCCTTCTGTCGTTTTGAAGCTTGAGAAACCCGGCTGGCACATGAATCAAGGGGGCCCTGTCAACTGGCCCCGCTTCAAGAACCAAGACTCTGAAGCGGCCATCCTCAGATAATCGGTCAGCAACAACGCTGCCGGCTGACCCTGCCCCAACAACGCAGTAGTCGCATTCAATGCGGTCGGCTGGATGCATATCCTGCTTTAATCGCAATCGCTTCTCCCTACGATCTCTAGATGCTTAATCTCGGTCGAAATTGGTGCATCAAGTTATCAGAAGGGCAACATCTCGGTCTGCCGACCCAGACGTAACGCCCATACCAAATGGTTGCCGTGGCCTTTCGGGATGACCCCTCCTTGGCCTGTTGCTTCAACGCCAACTTGGTCACTTCAGGCTAGAACTTCTCGCTCGTGCTTAGCTAGTTCAAACAGCTTTTGCGGCTGCTTATCGCTGCCCTCCAAGCCGCCACAAACGGCTCGCGGCCCGACCTCCTTACTGTTCACGGCTGACTATTTACTAGCGGCAAACGCGTCGTTTGAGGTCTCCGGCACGCGATAGCGCTCTGGCTACTGATCCGTCGGCCGTCAGCTATCGACCATATAAAGCATGATGTCGCTACGCCGCCGGAGGAGATATTCCGATAGCGCCGACTTTGCCTCGGGCGGCAGGCGCCGGATGATCGCGTCGCCGCGTCGCTCAAATGTTTCACCAACCAATCTCCCATGGCCGGGGCTTGCCGTGGAAAAACACCACGCGGGTGCCGGCCGGAACGCAGCCGAGGCGCTGAACGTCCATCTTGTACGAACACAGTTGACCGGGGCAGATGTCTTGCCACAGGCGCCAATCGACTCCCAGGCAGCTCTCAAGAAACTCCTGATCGTCAGCGAACCGCTGCATGTGGTCCGCGGGTGCGGCTATGAACGCCTCCCACACCGCCGCCTTAATCGATTGCGGGATCGCCATGATGCCGGCTGCAAGGCCCCCCGGCCGGTAACAGTCGCGCAGGATCACCGGACCCTCGACCGCCGCCATGTCTGCGAGACTGCCGACAATTGAAGTGTCCAGATCGAAGTACAGCCAGTCGTCGGGCAGCTCCGGGCGGAATAGCTCCATCTTCGCCCAAAAGCCCGGCCACCCGTGCTGAAGCGGTATTACCTCGAAGCCCTGCACGTCGACGTCGGAGAAGCAACGGAACTGGGCGCCTTGCAAGTGCTCGGTCACCTGGTTGAACAGACGGACAACATGGCGCGGCTCGAACTCGCCGCCCGAGCGGAGGACGCAAGCAACCGTCTTCATGCTGCCAGGCCTTTCGAGCGTCATCTTTGGATGGTCTGCAACCGGGAGATCCCCGGCGGCAGTATTTTCGGTGAGCGTGATCATGGGATGATTTCTCCTCAGTCCGTGACGCGTTTGTTGCCGATGACCATGCATCTCCCGTGCCAAAGGAGAAAAGCATTTCGAAACAATCTAATAAATCTGCCTGTGCTACGTTGCGTATCCGACATCGTCCGACATCGGACAACGCCCAACGTGGTTGAATGGCGCGTTAATCAGCTTCTCCCGCGGACACATCCTGTCCGCCATTCCTGGGAAAGCGCCGGGCAACCAATACGATGGCGCGCGACCTGAAGCATCTCGTTGCAGCTACTGGGCTCGCCCTCTGAGAACGGCTGGCGTGTGTTGTTCATCCGAACCACCGATCTCGTCCAGAAGCTATGAGCGGCGATCACCGCCAATCAGCCCATGGAGAATGGAACAGGCTCTTTCTCGACCCCGCCCTGCTCCTCGCGGCGGTGGACAGACTTGTTCATCACACAACAGTGTTCGAGATGAATGTCGAAAGCTGCCGGCGCAGATCCGCCATGGAAGCCAACCGCCAGTGTGGCAGGCCTGCCTCCTACGCGACAATAAAAAACACGCACGAACTTTTCGCGGAGTGGCATCGACGAAAGCGTTGCCAGCGAGAATCAGCGGATCTTCCGCATATTGGTGCAGGGCCGGGATTCACGGGCGGTGCGAATGAATCCATAGAGTCCGACATCGACGCCCTCATGCCCTGGAACTGCCGGAGCTGAACGGCTCGGCGACGGCACGCCATTGCGTGCTGGCGGCCAAAAGCCGGCGTTGCGGCTCGCCTCGCTCGACAAGGACGGTTCGCTGTGAAGACCGTCGCTGACACAATCGGCGTCTCCCGCTCCAACCTTGCCGAGCAGATGAGGAAACACCCTCTCGAAAGCCCTGCGACGCGTAAGCCACACGCGAAGCCTGGCGATGTTGCCGTGCTTATCCGCAGGCTGGTCGTGGGTCCAAATGTGAGCGGATAGCGTTCGAACTTTTCTAGCCGCCTTGATGCACGGCGATAAGCTTTTGACGGCCTGAAGCGACGCTGTGGTCGCCGTTGCGGTGCTTTTCCACGCGCCTTGTCAGGCGCCGGGATTGCTCCGTCGTGATGGCAGGCGGGGGTTTGCAGGTTGCGGTCGACGGGTTCGTTTCGGGGCGTCTGCGCCCCATCGTTCATGTCGCGAGTCGCGGGATGCGATCGAGGACGATGCGCAGGATGCGCTGGTCGGGGCACGATGTCGGCAGGTGCAGACGGATTTGCGATTTCATCTCGACCACCCGCGCAGCGATTTTGATGAGGCGCAATCGCAGCGTGTCGAATTGGGCGACGGCAAAGCTCGAGCGCCTCGGCATCGCGGCCCGCAAGCCCCACATCAACCAGTAAGCACCGGCATGTAGGAATAGCCGGAACTGGTTGGCCGTCGCTCTGGTGCAGGATGTGCGGTCGGCGGCAAGATGCGTCTTCCACGACTTGATGTGGTTCTCGGCCGCGCCGCGCCGGCAGTAGACATCCTCGTAGAGCGCCTTGGCCTTCCCACCGGCAAGGTTGGTGACGACGAAGCGGGTATCGGCACCTTGGGCGCCGACCTCGATCCGCGCGATGATGCGCTCGACGCGGCTCCAACTAGCGGCGCCGTCAACGAACTCCTTGAACCTGCGGACCTTGCCTGTCTTGGCCGACGCTTCGAAGCGCGCCGTCGTGCTGGCCTCCAGTTCCGCGACATGCTTGCGCAGGGTCGTGGTGGGCGCGAGGCCAAAGATGAAGTCGACGTCGTTGGCGCGGCACCAGTCGATGACCTGCGGGTTGCAATAAGGNGCCGCTTGGCCGGTCGCAGGATCGCGCTGACGAACCGTCCCGCACCATCGAACACGACGATCGGCTGGAAGCCGTACTCGTCATGGTGGGCATTGAACAGGCGAAGCTGTTGGCCTCCGTGCACAGCGTCGAAGGTGTCGTCAATGTCGAGTACGACCCGCTTCGGCACCTGCCGGAACGAGGCGCAATAGAGATCGACCATCGCCCGCCCCATCGCGACCAGTTCCCGCACGCCAGGCAGGTTCTCCAGCCGGCACAGCGTCGATTGCGACGCCAGATCCCGACCCGACGGCAGCGCATCCTGGGCCATCTTGAAGACCGGATCGCNCACAGCGTCGATTGCGACGCCAGATCCCGACCCGACGGCAGCGCATCCTGGGCCATCTTGAAGACCGGATCGCGGCGCAGCCGGTTGGCGTCGTTGCCGTCCTCGTAGCGGCGCCGATCATCTTCATGCGAAAGCCGATCATGTCCGCCAGGCTGTGGACGACCTGGTCCGGGCAGCGCGGATCGTCGATGCAACGCGCCAGACGCTCGGCCACCCGCAACCGCTTTTCCACCTCGGCNATAATCGTTCGATATGCGTTTACCTCCGCCAGGCTGAATCCGACCTGGTCCGGGCAGCGCGGATCGTCGATGCAACGCGCCAGACGCTCGGCCACCCGCAACCGCTTTTCCACCTCGGCCTAGGCCAGAACGCCGCTGTGGACGACAGCATGCCGCCGTCGAAACGGGCGACGACGGACTTGCCGCCGACTAAAAACCGCTCAGCGGCAGCGCAAGATCGTTCATGGTAGGTGTGGTCTCCGGGAAATTTCGGATCGGCTTAAGCAACCAAATCCTACGTCATTTCAACGGGCTTGCGCCACATCCACCAACCCCCATGAATTTGGTTAGGTTGATGCTGCGTGCCGCCGCCGTGAGGCCGCGCTCGCTAAGCAGCGCGTCGAGAACGACGAGAAGATTCAGATCGAGCCCTTTGAAACGCATGTCTTAGCTATCCATAGCGTGGATGAATTTGATTGAAACAAACGATTTTACCAATTCTCCGGAATGTCGCATGGACCTGGCAGGACCTCACGTGCGCCGATCACTGCCTCTCTATCGCGTGGCGAGTCCCTTGAGAAGAGCTCGAAAGAGGAAATCTGTCGCGTGCGGTGGAGATTGTACTGGGAATAGAGGCAGCGCTCCAAATCATGTCGAACTCTCCGACGAATGGCGACCGGTACAATAGTTGATCGCAACTGGTCCGGAGCTATGAAACATCTCGATTACATATGAGGTGCCGAGTGAATACGCTGACAGCACCCACCGTCGCAGCGTTTAGCTGACGTTTGACGACGGTTCCTATCCATTTACACGCAGATTCTTGATGTGCTGGCGCAAAAGCGGGAGGCCGGCGACTTTTCTTCGTCATCGGGCTGACGCCGCAGAAGCCGGAACTCGTCCGGTTCCTATGGGCATTGGGCTTGGTCGGCGCACAGGCTCTATGAGGGGCAATTTTGGCAACGCGACGCGACTCGGGTTTTGAACGACGCCGAAAACGCAAGCTGGAAAGGAACAAGATGGCAGATCAACTCGCCAACGAAATAATCGCAATGATCAAGAAGCGCGCCGCGTCGGAGGGCGGCATAGCGCCTGCCACGGGCGGCGAAATAACGGCTGCCACGGGACTGACTTCGCTCGGTATCGATTCACTGGGATTGGCGGACGTTCTCTGGGACCTGGAGCAGGCCTACGGCATCGAGATCGAGATGAATACGGCCGAGGCATGGTCGGATCTCCAGAATGTTGGGGGCATGGTGGAAGCCGTGCGCAGCTTGCTCCCTACGGGGGTGTGAATGGACAGGCGCGTCGTGATTACTGGGATTGGCGGGATTTGCGGGCTTGGAACCAACGCCGCCGCCATTTGGACAGAGATGCGAGAAGGCCGCTCCGCCATCGGCCCAATCGTCAACTCCGAGTTCCATGAATTGAGGGTCAGGATCGGTGCCGAGATCAAGGCCCTGCCGGAGCATGACATCGATAGCAAGCAACTCATCTCCATGGACCGCTTCAGCCTGCTCGCTGTGCTTGCGGCGCGCGAAGCCATGCGTCAGGCCGGACTTTCCTCCAAAGAGGGAAATAGCTATCGCTTCGGTGCGACGGTGGGCGTTGGCGGCTGCGGGTGGGATGCGATCGAGCAAACCTACCGCGCCATCCTTCTGGGCGGTAAGCGTGCCGCTCTCTTGACTGTACCCAAGGCGATGCCGGGTGCCGCTGCCGGCCAGGTCAGCATGAGTCTCGGCCTGCGCGGGCCGGTCTTCGGCGTCACGTCCGCCTGTTCCTCGGCAAACCATGCGATTGCCTGCGCGGTGGACCAGATCAGGCTCGGCCGGGCCGACGTGATGCTTGCCGGCGGCAGCGAAGCGCCGCTCATATGGGGTGTGCTGAAGGCATGGGAAGCGATCCGCGTGCTTTCGCCCGATACTTGCCGGCCATTCTCGGCCGATCGCCAGGGCCTGTCGCTTGGTGAAGGCGCCGGCATGGCGGTGCTGGAAAGCTACGAGCATGCCCTGGCTCGGGGCGCCACCATCCTTGCCGAAATTGCCGGTGTCGGCCTTTCCGCCGATGCGTCCGGCATCGTCGCGCCGACTGTCGAGGGGCCGGAGGCAGCAATGCGGGCCTGCCTTGCCGATGCCAGGCTGGACGCCGAGGATGTCGACTATCTCAACGCGCACGGCACCGGCACCAAGGCCAACGACCAGATCGAGACGGCGGCGATCAAGCGCGTCTTCGGTCAGCACGCCTTCTCAATGTCCATTTCTTCTACCAAGTCCATGCACGCGCATTGCCTCGGCGCGTCCGGCGCGCTCGAGTTGATCGCCTGCGTGATGGCTATCCGCGAGAGCGTCGTGCCGCCGACTGCCAATTATCGTGAGCTGGACCCCGATTGCGATCTCGACGTCACGCCCAATGTGGCACGCGAGCGCAAGGTGCGCGTGGCACTGAGCAACTCCTTCGCCTTTGGCGGCACGAACGCGGTTCTGGCGTTCAGGCAGGTGTAGAAGCCATGAAAGATGCTTCCGGCAACATTATCTCTCGCACCCAGATGCTTGCCGGATAACCTTGTGAAGGGCGGGTCATTGACCGCCTCGGCGAAATGCGGGAAGTGGCAGCGGAAGCTCGAGGATCCGGGGGGTATCGTCTTTGCGAAATTCTTAACTGTTGAACCGGCTTGGACGTACCGCCGCCCCGCAAAAGGTAAGCGAAGCCATGCGGGCTCGGCTTGAGGGTCTGAAGCTGTACACGACAATGTCTGGAAGCCGCAGGGTCGGCTCTGCGCCCGTTATAGTCGCCTGAGTGCTGCCGGCCCGGCCGCGCCGCGGGCTCCGTCAACGAACTTCTTGAACCTGCGGACCTTGCCTGTCTTGGCCGACGCTTCGAAGCGCGCGGTCGTGCTGGCCTCCAGATCCGCGACATGCTTGCGCAGGGTCGGGGTGGGCGCGAGGCCAAAGATGAAGTCGACGTCGTTGGCGCGGCACCAGTCGATGACCTGCGGGTTGCAATAAGGGCTATCGCCGCGGAGCAGGATTCGAATGTTCGGCCAGTTGATCTGGATCGCCCGCACCAGACGGCGCAGGTGGGGGCGGATCTCAGCCCCACTCGGCCGCTTGGCCGGTCGCAGGATCGCGCTGACGAACCGTCCCGCACCATCGAACACGACGATCGGCTGGAAGCCGTACTCGTCATGGTGGGCATTGAACANCGCTGACGAACCGTCCCGCACCATCGAACACGACGATCGGCTGGAAGCCGTACTCGTCATGGTGGGCATTGAACACGAAGCTGTTGGCCTCCGTGCACAGCGTCGAAGGTGTCGTCAATGTCGAGTACGATCCGCTTCGGCACTTGCCGGAACGAGGCGCAATAGAGATCGACCATCGCCCGCCCCATCGCGACCAGCTCCCGCACCCCGGGTAGGTTCTCCAGCCGGCACAGCGTCGATTGCGACGCCAGATCCCGACCCGACGGCAGCGCATCCTGGGCCATCTTGAAGACCGGATCGCGGCGCAGCCGGTTGGCGTCGTTGCCGTCCTCGTAGCCGGCGGCGATCACCTTCATGCGAAAGTCGATCATGTCCGCCAGGCTGTGGACGACCTGGTCCGGGCAGCACGGATCGTCGATGCAACGCGCCAGACGCTCGGCCACCCGCAACCGCTTTTCCACCTCGGCAAAGGCCAGAACGCCGCTGTTGGACGACAGCATGCCGCCGTCGAAACGGGCGACGACGGACTAGTCGCCGACTGATGACAAACCGCTCAGCGGCAGCGCAAGATCGTTCATGGTGCGTGTGGTCTCCGGGAAATTTCGGATCGGCTTAAGCAACCAAATCCTACGTCATTTCAACGGGCTTGCGCNCGTGTGGTCTCCGGGAAATTTCGGATCGGCTTAAGCAACCAAATCCTACGTCATTTCAACGGGCTTGCGCCACATCCACCAACCCCCATGAATTTTTCAGGCTGGCAGAGAGGGTGCTTGCGGTGCACTCACTGACACGAGATCGCAAATGGAGGCGCGTGACCACCAGAACTGGCGACACCCAAGGTGGTCCGCTGGACCCGCAGGAGGAACCACAAGGTGTCAGCGGGCAGAGCGCAAGCGAGTGGCTACTTCGATCTTTCTAGAAGCGCGCCGGCAGCCTGGGCGGGGGGCTTGGGGGTCAGACTGCCGGCGCACGCCACTCACGAAGAGCGGCCCCTTTTCCTGGTTCGAACGCCCATAGTCAACCCGGAAACGTCAGGATGCCCGCCATGTTACTTTCAGAGCGGCGCGACTTCGCCATGGTGGACGATTCAGCCTAGGAGTAGCCACTCTCGTGGGCCGAGTTGATGCTCAAGCCAGCATCGCCTTGCCGAACTAGGAAGAGTTCGCCGTTAGTCCTTCGTCGCGAGCCGATGCCGTCGTGCACGTTTCGTAGCACTCCGGGCGGCTATATCGCTTTGTTGTTCGGTGAGCTGCGCCAGAAGGCATCGCATCAATCGAATCAAGCGTCGACATCAGCCGCAAGCTTCACATCACAACAGCTAGTCCACCCATTGCAGATCATCCGATCTGTTCAGGCGGCGTCCGAAATGTCCAACTCCGACTCAAGAATTCCCACAGGTATGGAAAGCGATTTCGCTATCCGATCCCGATAGCCCTTGCTGTACCTCAGACCTCGCTCGATGTTTTGGATTTCCTCAGCGGCCAGCCCGCACGCGACCGCCAGGTCGTCGATCGAATATCCAAGGTGCTCGCGATAAGCGCGGACGATGTGGGTTCCCTGGGACATAGCCGTCAAGACTGGTTCGGGAATGCGCGAATCCTTCATAAACATCTCCAAGAACTGGGAGCTCCCTCGGAGATTCCTCCCCGAGGCGCACACTTAGCAAATAAAAAAAATTGGTCGTCCATTCGGCCGAACCGGCCTCATGCATGGGATGGGCCGCTGAATTGGCCGGGCCGGAATATGGCGGCTCACCTGCTTCTGATCAAGTATCAAGGCTGCCCGTGCTGAGAGCCTGGTCGGCGTAGCGCATGCGACCTGCGATCCTTCGTGGACCATTCTCGCCGATGGCTTTCTTGAACAGCAACTCGAACTTTCGGCAGGACACTGCTTCCTTCGGCCAATCTCCACCGGCGAGGCAGCGAAAGACCCGCTCGTAACCGCTACCGAGTTTCGCAATTGCAGCAAACAATGGTCATCTGGTTTCATCCGGGCTTCGGATCCAGACAAGGGGTACCGCTTTCCTGGAGGCGCATCGCCACCTGTACAGGTTCACAATCATTCGACCGTGACCGATTTTGCGAGATTGCGCGGCTGGTCTACATCCGTCCCCATGAAGAGCGCCGTGTGGTAGGCTAGAAGCTGTATCGGGAGCGAGAAGATCATTGGCGCGATAATCTCGTCGACAACCGGCAGCACGAGCGTGTGCATGGTTTCGAGTTTCGATACGGCTGCCCCTTTTTCATCGGTGATGAGGATAATCCGCCCTCCACGGGCAGCCACTTCCTGCATGTTGGAAACGGTCTTGTCGAAAAGACGGTCATGGGGCGCGATGACGATCACCGGCATGTTCTCGTCTATCAAGGCGATCGGCCCGTGCTTCAATTCACCCGCTGCATAGCCCTCGGCATGGATGTAGGAAATCTCCTTGAGCTTCAGCGCACCTTCCATCGCTAGCGGGAAACTGGTGCCACGGCCGAGATACAGGACGTCACGACACTTTGACAGTTCGCGCGACAAGAACTCGATTTCCGGCTGGATGCACTCGAGTACGTGGCCCATCACGCGCGGCAATTCGGCGAGGCTCCTGACGAGCGCCTGCAGCTCGTGTTCGGGGACGGTCCCGCGGGCTCTGGCCGCGCCGATGGCGAGTGCTGCTAGAACGGCAAGCTGGCAGGTAAAAGCCTTGGTAGAGGCGACGCCGATCTCCGGTCCGGCAAGGATCGGGAAAACCGTATCGGCCTCCCGAGCGATGGTCGATTCGCAGGCATTGACGATAGCGCCAATTTTCAGCCCACGCTCCTTGCAGTACCTCAATGACGCAAGCGTATCGGCGGTTTCGCCGGACTGCGAGATGAAAAGAGCCGCCGACTGCGGCGGCAACGGGATCTCGCGGTAACGGAATTCGGACGCAACGTCGATTTCAACCGTCAGGCGCGCATAGCGCTCGAACCAGTATTTTCCGATCAGTCCGGCGAAATAGGCGGTCCCGCAGGCAGAGATCGCCAAGCTCGGGACCTTGGCGAAATCAATGCCAGGAACCATGTCGCGACTGTCTATGATGTTAATGTAATGACGGAGAGCATGGGCGATGACCTCGGGCTGCTCGTAAATCTCCTTCTCCATAAAGTGGCGATGGTTGCCCTTGTTGGCGAGATCGGCCGCGGCCGTGGAGATATGGCGCGGACGCTCGACGGGACGGCCGTCGACATCGAAGATATGGGCGCCCGAATTGCCGACAACGGCCCAGTCGCCGTCGATGAGATAGGTAATTTCATTGGTGAAGGGAGCAAGGGCGATCGCGTCGGAGCCCAGGAACATCTCGCCGTCGCCGTGACCGATCGCGAGCGGTGGTCCGTTGCGCGCCGCCGTGATGGTCGACGGTTCATCTTCGAAGAGGATGGCAAGCGCATAAGCGCCCTTGACGCGTTTCAGCATGGCACGCGTGGCCTCTTGCGGCCTCATGCCCTCTCGGCGGTATCTTGCCAAGAGATGCCCAACGACCTCGGTGTCGGTGTCGGTCTGGAACTCGGCGCCATCCGCCGCCAATTCGTCCTTCAGCTCGGTGAAATTCTCGATGATGCCGTTATGGACTACGGCGACACCGTCGCTAAAGTGCGGGTGCGCATTGCGTTCGGTCGAGGCCCCGTGGGTTGCCCAACGCGTGTGGCCGATGCCGACGTTGCCGCTCAGCGGCTCTTCCTTCAGTCGCGTCTCGAGATTGACGAGCTTGCCCTCGGCGCGCCGGCGGTGCAAGGCACCCTCGATGATCGTCGCAACGCCGGCGGAATCATAGCCGCGATATTCCAAACCCTTCAACGCGCCGATCAACCGATCCGACACCGGCTGTTGCCCAACGATGCCAACAATCCCGCACATGTTCGTCTCCGCATCTTTGCGGGCAGCACCAGCCCACGCGAGACGGATACCCGTCCGGCCGCTTTAAGTGGCGGCCTTGTAGTAGAATTCCATAATATTGGTAAAATTGATTGTTGTGATAACTACCATCCACCCGATGGATAGGTCGGCGGCTGTGGAGCCACGACCCAAACTTCTATTCGCGCCTGACGCTCTTATGAGGATCGCAAACTCACACCCGCGGCAGGATCACGGCCTCGGAAAGGCCAGGAGGGCTTGGACAGTGGACGGACGACGGGCCTGCGACCCTTTGTCAGGCAGTCGGCATCTAGGAGCATGGTGCCGCCGACTTGGGCATCGGCGATGGTCTGTCTTGGCGACAGCCTGAGTTCGCTTCAGGACCGTCGTCGTCTCGCGCGGCTGCGGTGTCAGTTGACGATAACAAATGTCCGCCGGGGGCGAGCGCCTCGCGCACGGCACGTGCCAGCCGCGGTCGGTCCGGGACGCCGTCGAAGGCGTTGGCCGTGAAGACTCGACGGGGCGTGACACCAGAGTAGCGAGTTCGTAGCGCGTAGCCGGCGACGAATTCGCAATTGGTCGCGCCGGCGCCGGTCAGCCGGCGCTGCGCGGCCTCCAGTTGGTCGGCGTAGTGCGACGACATGGCGGGCGATCGTGGCGATCGGCACAGCCGCCCCGCAACAGAGGTCGACCACCTCCATGCCCGGCTTCAGCCCGGTTGTCGCAAGCGCCATCTTCGCTGCGGTCGCGCTTGTCATGCTGCTCTTTCCTGGCCTTTGCAAGAACACGAACCTCGGCTTCGGTCGGAATGGCAATGTGGCGAAGGGCGACCCGATCTGCGTCAAGCTCATCGCCAGGGAAGAGGCGAATGATGGGCAGCCCCACTACCGCCTGATCACCACCGGCGGCCGCCGATGTTCCCAGCATTCGCGTTCCAAGGTCGGCATGTCGTGCTCCTCGCTGGCATAGCCGAGGCAGAAATAGCCGATCAGCGTCCATTCGGGCGGCGTGTCGAGAATTTCGGCCATCTCGGTCGCATCGAGGATCGACACCCAGCCCATGCCGATGCCCTCCGCCCGCGCCGCCACCCACAGTGTGTGCACCGCCATGACGGCCGAATAGTCGATGGTCGCCGCCATGGTCATGCGACCGAGCCCATGGCCTTGTCGGGTCGTGCGGTCGGCGAAGACCGCGAACTGACAGGGCGCCTCGTCGAGCCCGGCAAGCTTCAGCCGGGCATAGAGTGCGGCGCGCTCTCCCGAAAAGCGCGTGAGCGCCTCGGCATTGCAGCGCTCGAAGCAGTCTCTCACGGCAGTGCGCCGCTTGAGGCTCTCGACGACTACGAAGCGCCAGGGCTGGCTGAGGCCAACGGAGGGCGCAGTGCTGGCGAGCTCGAGCAGGCGTTCCAGCGTACCCTCCGGCAGAGCCGTCGGCTCGAAGCGCCGCACATCCCTGCGCCAGCGCAGCAGCGTGATCAGCCCGGAGCGAAAATCGTCGGTGAAATCTGGAGGTGACGGCATGGCGGTCTCGTTAGGTATGTATTGGACACTAGGGAGTACAGTGTGGACAGCCTACTGCCGATTGCCAAGCTGGCTTGTTGCGTCCGACAATCGCGTCATGCGGCCCCAACCGCAAACGATAGAAAAATGTTTCCTCGTGGGCGGCGCTATTACGATGCAATCGACCAAGCCAGTTTCGATCAGCTCGCACCGCGGTGAATCGTGTACCAGGCCGTTGCTAAATGCGCCATTGACACTCAGGCGCACCCGTATCGCTCACCAGGCCTCCGAATGCAGAGAACGTCGGCCTGGAACGCGGAGACAGCGACAGGCATCTCAGCTTGCATATACTCGTTCCTGCCGCATCGCCCGCAACTCAGTTTGCTTCCGACCACGTCGGCCTCGACGTCCCCGAAGATTCCCCAGGTCATTCGGCAGATACCATCGTCTGACGTCATAGCGCCGCAGCGGACAGCACCAGCTGCCCAGTTCCATTTGGTGCATCGCTGAGCTTCCAGTCGCCACCGCAATTTCGTCTTCCACCAGCGTCAGGCATGACCCAAATTGGAGCTCATCCCTCTCACAGTCGATTCGCGCTTGAACTATATGTTCTACTTTCGTTCACTGTTCGGACGGCACATTAGAAAGAGCTGGAATGGAATCTATCATCAGCCCTCGACAGCCGCCAAAGGTGGCCGCTGTTCAAGCCCGCCGAAAAGTTTGGATGCCGTTCACAAGGGGAGAGCATTGGTGGGACCATGCCGGCACCATCTACCTCTTTGTTCTTCTCGGGGAACATCGCCCGGGCCAGTGGTCTCAATCGTGACCGGAGAGTAAAAATAACTGACGCGCATCAGGGCTCGCGCATGTGGAACGAGATGAGCATCCCAGTTACTGGCACATTCTACAATCAGCTACCAATTGACAAAACGTAAGGCAGGAGACGGTTGAGACGTGGAAGGTGTTCGACCGTCGTACCGCAGAGTCGCCATAAGTCGCATTTACGAGGTCCTGATATTTGATGCAAATGGCTGGGAACGTTGCTCACCCTCAACTCGGAGGTGACCGTTACCATCAACAGCGGATGGGCTGGTGCCGTCATGAAGTTGGAGGGCGACTTTCCTCCTCTAGCCGTTTTCGCAACCTATTCCGTCGCCGTCTCGGTCAAGATCATAGATATCGGTGCCTACGACAGAGACCGGCCCGTGTACGTATGCGGGACCATTGCCCTTTCCGGAGGAACAGTCGACATCGCTGGCGATTGGAACACAGGCGCCTGTGTAGTTAGGGTCGCAGGATTCTTGGCCATGAGCGCTGCTGATGAAGGACGCCAGACCCAGAGCGACCGCGCCTAGACGATGAAACCGCATCAAACACCCGCCAGCCAACACCCAAGAATTTTTAGCTCCATGCAATATTAGCGCTGGCTTGGGCGCCTATATATCACCACCAAGCTCCAAAGAGATAAGTTATTGCCCCACTGCAATGATCAAGATCGCGTTGAGGGTCGCGCGATGGCGGGCTACTTGATTTCGGTTTGGCAGATGCGCGGCCAAAGACCGACGCGTGCTGCCAGGCATATGCATCTGCGGCGGGGTTTGACTTTTGATATTGCGAGGCAGGAAGGTCGCTTGCTGTACAGAGGAGCTTATTGCCGAGGTCGAGAATCTTAGTGCCGATCGATGGTAGTGCATCCACATCAGTCTGATTTTCGACAGCCGTCGTCGAGCCGGAGTGCGCATCTCCCTCTGCGGTGAGGCCTCCGTAAGCGTCTGCGACGACCGACAGAGTCGACAACCACGCGCTTCGTTCAGCCCCCGAGGTGATCATGGCTGAAAGCGGTCCTACAAGGGCGGGCGATGTTAGCCGTCAAGGCCGACAAAAGGCAAACGCTGTGGGATCGTGTGCAGGGCGAGGTCGGCGTCCCGGTCCCGAATGAGCATAAGAAGGACAAGGCGGAATGGCTGAAGCCGGGACTGGTCGGCCGGGTCAGGAGGTCGAAGAGCGAAGAGAAGCTGCGCCACGCAAGGCTACCGGATTTCTGGGAGGATAACCAAAGAGCGCGGTCAGTCTTGGGTATATTGTACGATTGTTACCCAAGCGGCGGCCGGCATGGAACTCTCATCCTCGTGGAGCTAGGGTTGTGCTATGGCACAGCCCTTTCAATCCGCCCCAATGAGCGCTTCATTTCAGATGATCGTGGACCACTATGAGACAGCGGTTTCACTCCAGGAGCGCATTGTAACTCGCGCTCGACAAGTCGGCTTGGCGACCAAAAGCGATGACGAATTTCTGGAGCATCTGAATGCCGCGTTAGAGCGGGTGCGCCAAAGCTTGGCTCGGGCCGATTAACGTAATTGATTAAAAAATGGGACATCCGCGGTCGGCAGGCATACAGTGTGCCATCGACGGCAACTCTAAGGGCGTCCGTCGGCTGTGAGCGATCAACATGCTTCCGCCCCAATAGGGAGAGGGAGCTATGACAGACTCCAGTTCACAAACTCACACTGCCGCGCAACGCGACACCGGCCAAAATTCGATCTATCGCAATTCGCTGCTGCTACGAATGTGCTCGGCAGATTTGGCATTGCTGCAACCTCATTTCGAAAGCGTCTCCCTTGGGCTGAAGACGCATCTCGAAGTGGCGGGGTCACCAATCAGCACCGTGTACTTCTTCGAGAGCGGTCTCGGGTCAGTGGTGGGCGAGCTGCGGCCTGGTATCGAAGCTGAGATCGGAATCATTGGTTGTGAGGGCATGACCGGCTCAGCGCTTATCATGGGCGATGACCGGTCAACGCACGATTGTTACGTCCAATTAGAAGCCCGAGCCTTTGTTATCGACGCGGGCCTCTTCACCAAGGCGCTTCTGACAAGCCCAACCTTGCGAACCTTTCTGCTCCGCTACGTTCACTACTTTCACCTCCAGGCAAGCTTCACCGCGCTCAGCAATGCCCGGATGAACATAGTCGACAGGCTCTCAAGATGGCTGGTGATGTGTGATGATCGCGTCGACGGGAACAGCTTTGCGATTACGCACGAGTTCTTATCAGTTATGCTCGGTGTCAGGCGGCCCGGCGTCACCATAGCGCTGCAAACCTTGGAGGGCCAAGGTCTGATACGCTCAATGCGAGGAGAGGTAGTCATTCTTGATCGCGCGCGTCTAATTGCGCTGGCAGATGGGTCATATGGCAGGGCTGAAGCCGAATACGCTCGGCTAGTCGGCAAACTGCATTGATCGCAGGCGCCGCGGCGTCCGTAGCGCCGCGACGGTGATCGCCAACGAATGTGCTCGACAGGAGATGGTCGATCTCCTGCATTGGAGTCACGTAAGCCGCCTAGACAGAGCCTTCACCGCCGACGTTGCCGAGCATCGGGATCCAAGACGAAGCTGTCATGCCGGCACCGCTGCATGCGCCCCGCGAGGAACAAACCGCCCCTCGCCTTCGTTCAGGATCCCGAAGCACGATACGGCTGTGCACCACCTTCCGGCCACTCAAAGGAGACCCGAGACGACTTGGTCCGTAAAGGAGGTTTTCGAAGAGCATCTGAGGCTTCGCGCGGCAGGCGATATCGAGGAGGATCTCTTGGGCGCACTGCCATCTAACCTCGATTAAACAGGCACTGATGCGCTGGCTGGAGCAATGGCGAGACTCATTGCACCAGCCAAGTTCAGGGCATGTGCAGACAACCGCTTTTGGCCCGGAACAGATCGATTGGCGGCATAGCCTTATCTTTCCCTCACAACGGGAAGGCTGTTTCGGGACTTTTCGAAATCAGCGGATCACAGGCTCGCCATGGAAGCGGCGGCGCGATGGAGGAGAAACGCCGAAGCCAACTTCCATCATCAGCCGTGGCCTGTGCGACGGCACGGTGCCCATATGGAACCCGAACGGATCCTCGACGAAACCGAAACCGGCCATGCCGGTCAGCGTGACCGGACTCTGCTTGCCGTAGACGTCCAGAATCTCTTGCGCTGGATGGCCGACGACAAGCGTAAATTGGTGCTTGAGGGCACGGCGATCATGGCTGCCGCGAACATAGATATGCGGGCCGGTCCCCTCGTCGACGGGCACCAGATAGAAAAAGAACTTCAGCATCCGCCAGTCGTCCAGGTCGAAGTGGTATTTGCCGAGCGAAGCCAGGTTCTTGTCCGCGTCAGACGCCTGGCCGGTCGGGAAGCTCCACCAGACGCGCGTCGTGATCAGCGTCGCCTGGCCGCCGAGATAGTGCGCCGCGATATCCATGAGCAGCGGATCGTTTTGGATGGCAACGGCCGACTTACAGCCCAGAATGCGCTCGAAATAATGGCCGCTGAGCAACGGACGGCCAAATCGCGCCTCAGCCTCCGCATGCTCCGCCGGCATGAACTCGAGTCGGCGATCGAAATTGCCGAAACAAGGTGTGCACCTGGCGAATGCGGCTACATCTTCAGCCACCATTGCAGGCAGGACAAGGCCGGGAAAAAGCCCATCCATCCGCAGCGCGTCGACAACGTCGTGGCAATTGACACCGGCAAACATCGTGTCCTGGGCTCTTTGCGGCCTTCGGACCGGCTTTGCACCACGCCAGTGCATTCTCCGTGCCGGCATGGTGCGCGCTAACATGAACATGGGCAGCCACGCCGGGTTCTCGCGAATATCCGACAGGTAGGTCGGAATGCGTACGGCTATGCGACGCAGCATGCTGCCGTTTCGCGCGATTGTCTCAAGGCTTGCAGCGCCGGCTTTGTCGGAGTTCATAACGGTCATCGGGGTCCTCAGGTCATGAATGCACTTATCGACGAAGTTGGGTCCCGGTGTTTCGCCGAAACCCGATTCGCCGCGGAAGAACTAGGCGCTTGCCACGTTTTGTGCAACGCACCATTGCAGTGAGAAAATGGAGGTTGCGCGTTCGTATAAGACAATCGCAACCACTCCAATTACCTCAGGAACTGTCTGTAGCCGCCGCCCATCAGGTAGCGGCCGCGTTGGATGGCGCGACGTACCTGATCGCGAAGATGGCCGCCTGGATGACGCCAATCTTCTTCGACACGGCGTCTCCCGAACAAGGCAATGGCGACCTCCTGATGAGATGCTCCCGCCAGCGAGCCATCCAAAGCCTGCAGTACAATACGCAGACGCGCTCCGCGGTGTTCCGGCGGAAAGCAAGCAGCTGACACGCGGCGGCAATCATTGATGTCGTTCAGGAACTGAAGGGCAGCGACATGGAACTTGAGGTGCTGCGGCTGAAGGATTGCGTCGACATATAGCCGCAACGGGCGGAGGACGGACGCACCGGAAACGGCGATCTGCAGACTCCGGCAGTTCTCCCTCAGCAGCACGTGCTGCATGCCCGCAGCTGTCAGCAGGATGTCCTTGCAGCATGAGAGCGAAGAAAGGTGAAGCGGTTCAAAATCGTGGTCGAGCCCCAGCGGCTCCGCGGCCGCTCGTAGAATACAGGCGCAATCGCGCGGATCCCAAAAGACCCTCGCCGATGTAGCGTCCGACTGTGGCGCGTCCGCGAAAAAGGAGGCTCCATTGTCTTAGGAAAGCTGATTCTGTCGTCAACTCGATTATCTTCATGTCGGCCTGGGTTCCGACGAAGCAGGCGGACGGTGCCATTTTGGCGTGGTCGCGCTGGAATTGTGGATTGCGCCGAAGAAACTCCCAGGCCCAGCCAGTGCGTGGCAATCGTCTGGCGTAGTGGTAAGCGTCCTGGCGACGCCAGTCCGGCCAGCATACAAGGCCGACCGTCGCTTCCTTGGGCAAACCAGCATCCTTCATGGCACAGGTGTCCACAATGGCGCTATGCTGACGGGCCTAGAACCGGTTGCCACAGTACCGGTCCGCTCAGACGTCCCCTGCTGCGGATGCGCAAAAGGCTCGCGTGGGAAATCTCGAGAAACCCAGCCACCGCCTCCGTTTTGCCGACGCACTTGGGTTCTCCGATGCGCGACAATGGCCACGTAGCAAGGCGGAGGATCCGCTCCATGCGCGTGTCCGTCACCGTTACGATCCGGGTCAGATCCTTGGCCAAGCCGAACTCGATCATGCCCGCGAAGAGCTCGTAGNGCTCGTAGGTCGCCTGAGCCAGCCCGCCCGCTGCCTTGGGCGCCGACGGAGGAAGATCGAGCGCGAAACGACTGCTCTCCCATATGTCGGTGGTCGAGGGCACGACGTCAGCACCCAGCAGCACCGGGAAGGTGTCGCGCAACATTGTGGGTCCGGTGCTGGGCAAAAGACGCACGCAACCGCGAATTCGCCAGTCGGATCCTTTGAGGAGCAGATAGACAGGCTTGAGAGCATCAAACGGATCGGATTCCATCTGGTCTTCGGTATCAACTTCCCAATCGAGCCTTTCCTTGAACACCCGAAACCTGAGCCCGTGCATCTCTTTGAGCTCGCCTGCAAAATCACTGTAAAAGTCTGGTGCTATCAGTTGCATCATGGTCGCCTCCATGTGGGATGTGTTCCCGCCATCGAAGGGCAAAGCTGACAGCGATGCAGCCTGTAGAGGTTTACAGGTATCGTGGCTGAGAATCAGGATCTCGTCAGGCCGGAGGCAGCCATTCGTGCAACGGCTTGGTTGATCGTTCGAACGCCAAACTTTGCCTTGGCGTTTTCCAGATGAAAGGTCACGGTGCGCTTTGAGACGCCGAGAAGCTGGCTAGTATCCCAAGCCGACTTGCCGCGCGCCGCCCATTTCAGACACTCGAACTCCCGCGGGGTGAGCGTTACACCATCCACCACGCGATGATCGGCGAGCCTTCGCCGGACATGGATATGAAAGTTGATGGCCACCAGCTGCAATGCTTTTTCGTAACGTGCCAGTGACCGCAACAGAGGCGGACGGGACTCGTCGGAAGCAAAGGTCAGGGCAGCAAACCGGCCGAGATGATCATGCATGGACATCGTCAGGCCGCCGCAGATGCCAAACTCAGCCGCACTCTCTAGAATTTGTTGCTGCGAATTCGGCAGACCGTGCCGAGCGCGATCCACACCCCAATCGAATGTATCCCAGCCTTGCAGCCCGCGCAGGATGACCGGATCGAGACTGTGGTACCGCTGTTGCAGATAACGTGACGTCCAGGATGAAGGATAGTTTGAAATCAATTGGGGGGCGTCGCCGGAGGCTGACGGGTAGGTGAAATAGGCGAATAGCGGGAAGTCGAAGCCGGCTGCAGCGGAGGCCATTGCCTCACAGAGATCGGCAGCATCAACACTTGCAGACAGTTGCTCGACGAAGTTCTCAAACACGCGATGCATGTGTCCTGTGCGTAACCTCCGTAACGCTCAATGCTAGGCAGAGACCTTGTTTTAGATGATCCCGGACGAATACGGCGCGTGCCGAGAACGTGGCTAATCTGTTGAACCAATCCGAAATAGTCTGACGTTGTCTATGAGCCGTGTGCCGCCGAGCCAGGCGGCGGCAAGCAACCGTGCCGGTCGATCGAGGCTTGTTATCGGGTGCAGATCTGCCTCATCGCGAAGTTCCAGGTATTCGACCTCGCGATAGCCTGCAGCCAGAATTGCTGCGCGAGATTCTGCAAGCGTTGGCAGGATGGGTGAGCCGCGCTGAAGCCGCTCAGCCGTCTTGAGCAGGACCGATGATAGCTTGGGAGCAACAGCGCGTTCCGCTGGCGAGAGCCGCACATTGCGCGATGATAACGCAAGACCGTCGGCTTCGCGGACTGTCGGACAGGCAACAATGGTGATTGGAATATCCAGATCCCGGGCCATGCGCCTGACCAGGTGAATTTGCTGAAAGTCCTTTTCGCCAAAGAAGCCGAAGTCAGCGCTGGTCTGCAGGAAGAGCTTGGCGACGACGGTCGCCACGCCGTCGAAATGCCCCGGCCGGAATGTACCGCACAGGCCTTCGCTGACACCGCAAACCGAAACGGTGGTGGCGAAGCCCGCCGGATACATCTCCTCTGCAACTGGCGCATAAAGCAGGTGCGCGCCAACCGGTGCCAGTTTGGCGGCATCCTCGTCCTCGGTGCGGGGATACGCGGCAAGATCGGCCTGGCTGTTGAATTGCTTCGGGTTGACGAAGAGCGTCACTATCACACGGTCTGCCTTCTCGAGTGCAGCGCGCACCAGGCTGAGATGGCCCTCATGCAGGACGCCCATCGTTGGCACCAGGGCTATCCTCACACCTTCGCAGCGCCATGCGGCGACGCTTTCGCGAAGCTGGTCAACGCTCCTGACGATCGGCACGCTCACGCTGCTTCTCCGCTCTTGGTGGCGTCCGTGTCGGCGGGCTTGGGCGCATCGGCAAACACGTGCTCTGCGGCGGGAAACTGGCGCTCCTTCACCTCGCGCGCATAGGAAGCGATCGCAGCCGCAGCCGCCTCCCGGAGTTCAGCATAGCGCTTGACGAACTTGGGCCGGAAGTCGCCGAAGAGGCCCAGCATGTCGTCGACGACGAGAATCTGGCCGTCACAGGCTGCCGAGGCACCGATGCCAATGGTCGGGGTCGCCACCTCCTTGGTGATCCGGCGGGCGAGCGCCTCAGGAACCTTCTCCAGGACGACCGCAAAGGCGCCCGCTTCGCCCACCGCAATTGCGTCGCGCCTGATGCGCTCGGCATCCCCGCCCCTGCCCTGTACGCGGTAGCCACCGATGGTGTTGATGGCCTGCGGCGTCAATCCGACATGGGCCATGACGGGCACGCCGCGTGCGGCGAGGAAGCCGATCGTCTCTGCCATCGCTTCGCCGCCTTCGAGCTTGACGGCCGTGCAGCCGGTCTCGGCCATGACGCGCGCGGCATTGCGGAAAGCCTGCTCTGGGCTTTCCTCGTAGGAACCGAACGGCAGGTCGACCACCATCAGCGCCTGCTTGATGCCACGGCGCACCGCCTGGCCGTGCGTGATCATCATCTCCAGCGTGACACCGAGCGTCGAGGGCAGGCCGTGGAGAACCATGCCGACGCTGTCGCCGACGAGCACCACATCACAATGGGGATCGACAAGCCGGGCGACTGGGGTGGTGTAGGCGGTAAGGCAGACGAGCGGCGTCCCACCTTTGCGCGAACGAATATCCGGCGGTGTGATCGCCCTGGTGTCACCATAAGCGCTCATGGGACCCTCCTTCCCCTACGTTACCAGCTGCGGCTGTCGCCTTTGGCACATTTTTGTGCAGGTGCGAAGAGCAAAAAAATGGCCATGCAGCTGCGGGGTGTTGACGTGCCAATTGGCACGCTTACACTAAATCGATTAAGGTGCCCCCGAGTTGGCCAAATAATGGACGATCAGGCAATAGGACTCAGGAAAGACAGAGCCGCCGGCAAGGCCGACAACGTCAAAGTGGACTTGATCGCCTTTGTGGTCGCCGTAAACGGCAGTCAACCCTGTGTCCTCACCATCGGCCAGGCGGACACCTTGCCCTCCGGTCCCTTTGCGCTTGAGCACCGATCGCTGCAATCCGGCTTGAGGGGGTGGGTCGAGCAGCAAACCGGCCATCGGCTGGGGTACATTGAGCAACTCTACACGTTCGCGGATCGGGATCGCATCGGCGCCGAGCGCCAGCAGCGCGTCATCTCCATCAGCTATCTCGCATTGACGCGCAAGGAACAGGCAGCGGGCTCGCCCAAGTGCGGATGGCAGAGTTGGTATGAATATTTTCCATGGGAGGACCACCGCTCCGGCACGCCTGCGGTCGTGCTGGACGTTCTGCGGCCGCGCCTGATCGAATGGGCAAACGGGGTTGGCGATTCGGCCACGCGACGTGAACGCTGGCAGCGGGCGACGATAGCCTTTGGCTTCGACGACCGCCTTTGGAACGAGGAACTCACGCTTCAACGCTATGAGTTAGTCTACGAAGCAGGCCTGGTCCAAGAGGCCGTAAGAGGGCGGGACGCAGGACCCCCGCCGCTGGTGCCCAGCAAGTCCATGGTCGCCGATCATCGCCGCATCGTGGCGACCGGCATTGCGCGGCTGCGCTCCAAGATCAAATACCGCCCAGTCGTCTTTGAGCTGATGCCGCCGGTCTTCACGCTTTTGCAGCTGCAGCGAACCGTGGAGGCGCTCGCCGGCAGGCTCATCCACAAGCCGAACTTTCGCCGACTGATCGAACAGCAGGAGCTGGTCGAGGAGACCGGAGAGGCCACCACTGAGACCGGCGGCCGGCCAGCGAAGCTTTTCCGTTTCCGCCACGCCGTTCTCGACGATAGGCTCATCGCCGGGACAAAATTGCCGCTGGCGCGGGGTTGACATCCCTTATACTCACAGCAAGTATATGCTGGTTATTTTCAGTTAGAGTATAAGCGGGAGGGGGTCGATGGGCGCCATGCTGCCTACGGCCGCGTTGCTCTACGAGCGCGTCCGACGAGTGATCCCGCCGATTGAATGGCCGGCTTTCGCCGAGGATATCGAGGCGATCCTTGCGCTGAAGCGCGAGCGCAACGCGATCATCCTGGCGCACAATTATCAGACGCCCGAGATCTTCCACTGCGTGGCCGACATCGTCGGCGACAGCTTGGCACTAGCCCGCACGGCTGCGACGGTCGAGGCGCAAGTCATCGTGCTGGCCGGCGTCCATTTCATGGCCGAAACGGCCAAGCTCCTCAATCCGGGCAAGACCGTGCTCATTCCGGATCTCAGCGCCGGTTGCTCGTTGGCGGACTCAATCACGGCAGAAGACGTGCGCTTGATGCGCCAGCGTTATCCCGGCGTTCCGATCATCACTTATGTAAATACGTCCGCCGAAGTGAAGGCCGAGTCGGATATCTGCTGTACATCCGGCAACGCCAAGGCGGTCGTCGAATCCCTTGGGGTTCTCCGGGTGATCATGTTGCCGGACGAATATCTGGCCCAGAATATCGCCGCTCAGACAGATGTGCAGATCATCGCCTGGAAAGGGCGTTGCGAGGTGCATGAGCGCTTTACACCGGCCGACATCCGCGAGTTGCGCGAAAGCCATCCCGGCGTGGTCGTGCTCGCCCATCCCGAATGCCCGCCCGACGTCGTGGCTGAAGCAGATTTTTCCGGCTCGACGGCTGCCATGTCCGACTATGTCGAAAGGCAAAGGCCGCCACGTGTCGTGCTGATGACGGAATGCTCAATGAGCGACAACGTCGCGTTAGCGCACCCAGAGGTCGAGTTCATCCGGCCCTGCAATTTGTGCCCGCATATGAAGCGGATCACGCTTGCCAACATCCGCACGGCGCTCGAGCAGAACCACCATGTCGTAACCGTCGAACCCGGGATCGCCGGGCGCGCGCGGCTAGCGGTCGAACGGATGCTGGCAGTTTGAGCGCCGACCTCCGCAGCTTCTTCGGGCGGCCCATCATCATCGGCGGCGGCATCGCCGGACTGATGACCGCGCTTCAACTGTCGCCGGAGCCGGTGCTTCTTCTGTCAAGGTCGCTGCTGGGAGCTGACAACTCGAGCACCTGGGCCCAGGGGGGCCTGGCTGCAAGTTTCGGCGAAGACGACGATCCGGCAATGCACCTGGCCGATACGATTGCCGCCGGGGATGGTCTCTGCGACAGAGACGTGGCGAGCCGCATCCTCCAAGCCGCGCCCAAGGCCATAGAGGGGCTTGCGGGCTTTGGGGTTCGCTTTGACCGCAGGCCGGAAGGATCACTGTGCCTCGGATTGGAGGCCGCACACAGCCGACGTCGCATCGTTCATGCGCATGGGGACGGCACCGGGCGTGAGATCATGCGTGCGCTGATCGCGGCTGTGCGTTCCACTCCGTCGATAGTTGTCGTGGAGGGCGTGGAAGCGCGCCGGCTCGCAGTGCGAGAGAATGCGATCCGAGGCGTCTGGGCGAGCTGTTCGATCGCACCTTTCTTCTTCGGCTCACGGCGGGTGGTTCTCGCCACCGGTGGCATCGGGGGACTGTTTCTCGACACCACGAACCCTTGGGGCAGTTGCGGACAAGGCCTTGCGCTTGCGGCCCGCGCTGGAGCTGTCCTAGCCGACCTCGAATTCATTCAGTTCCACCCGACCGCGCTTGACGGCCCAGAACGCCCTATGGCGCTGGTCAGCGAGGCTGTGCGAGGCGAAGGTGCTGCCCTGATCGATGAAACCGGCCAGGCTTTTCTCCAGAGCGTGCCCGGGGCGGAACTTGCGCCTCGCGATGTCTTGGCCCGCGCCGTGTGGAACCATCTTGCGGACGGCCACCATGTTTTTCTCGATGCCCGACAACGGCCAGGCCCGGCATTCGCTCGACATTTCCCGACAATCGCATCAGCCTGCCTTGGAGCGGGCATCAATCCCGCGCGCGATCTCATCCCCATTCGTCCGGCCCAACACTACCACATGGGTGGCGTTGCCGTGGACAGCTCGGGCAGGACCTCCGTCAAGGGGCTGTGGGCCTGCGGCGAAGTCGCTTCGACAGGACTGCATGGCGCCAACAGGCTCGCCAGCAATTCCTTGACGGAGGCAATCGTGTGCGCCCGCTGGGTCGCTGAAAGCGTCGCCGGAACGCCTGCGCGCAGAACAAGGCCTGCGTTTGCGAACGTTTACCCACCGCCCGCTCCGATAGCCGTGCGCGTTTTTCTGTCGCGCGCACTCGGCATCGTCCGGGATGGTCAAGCGTTGAAAGCAGCCGCGCGTGCCTTATTGCCGCTCGCCGAAAGCAAGGATGCGGTCTCGGATCCGGCGGCTGTCGGGCTAATGATTGCTGTTGCCGCCTTGTTGCGCGAAGAAAGCCGCGGCGCTCATTACCGGACAGATTTTCCTCATCATGCGACTGCCGCCCGACGGTCCGAAATCACGCTCGAAGCCGCCTTGGCGGCTGCGCGGGAACTCGGACACTCGCCAAGCTCCGAAGGTGCAAAGGGATGATGCTCTCACCGCTCCCCACGGTCCTGCTTGAGCCGCTTGTACGGGCATCTCTTCTTGAAGACCTTGGCAGAGCCGGCGACTTGACCACGGACGCCATCGTCCCGAAGGAATGCCAAGCGGGAACCGTGTTGGTGGCGCGACAGTCCGGAGTTGTCGCCGGCATCGATCTGGCGATGCTCGCTTTCGGCTTGATTGATCCTGGTGTCGAAATCTCCGTGGAGCGGGCAGACGGCTGCAATGTCGTGGATGGAGAGGTCATTGCATCAGTGGTTGGCCCGGCCCGGGCCATTCTCACAGCCGAAAGGACGGCACTCAATTTTTTGTGCCATCTGAGCGGCATCGCCACAGCAACGGCATCGATGGTCGCTGCGGTTCGTGGATATGGCGCGAAGATCGTCTGCACCCGCAAGACGACGCCCGGATTGCGGGCAGTCGAAAAGTATGCCGTGCGCGCAGGTGGCGGGTCCAATCACCGCTTCGGCCTGGACGATGCAATTTTGATCAAGGACAACCACATCGCCATCGCAGGCGGCGTCCGGCCAGCGCTCGAGCGAGCACGAAGAGCGGCCGGTCATCTCGTCAAGATCGAAGTCGAGGTCGATACTCTGGCCCAGTTGGAGGAGGTACTTGGCTTCGCTCCCGATGCGGTTCTGCTCGACAACATGTCCCTCCCCGATCTTCGCCGCGCCGTCGCAATGGTCGGTGGCCGCGCTATCACCGAGGCTTCTGGCGGGATCACGTCGCATACAGCGCGAGCGGTTGCCGCGACCGGCGTTGATCTGATTTCGGTCGGCCGACTCATCCACAGCGCGCCGATCCTGGATATCGGCCTCGACCATCGGGGCTCATGATTGTCTGAGTAACGAACAGGATTGGGTCAACTGTCCTTTCCGATCATCATAGTCAGATAGCAAAGACCCGCAAGACAGACCGGAGGAACAGCATGGAGATGCAAACGGCAAGTTCAACGCAGACACCGCCACAGGCCAAATCTCTTGACCCCCCTGACCCTGGAGCGTGGACCTTGGAGAAGGCTCAGGCACTTTACCATGCCCCCTTCAACAATCTCCTCTTCCTGGCGCAAACGGTGCACCGCCAGAATTTCGATCCAAACAAGGTCCAGCTCAGCCGGCTGCTCAGCATCAAGACCGGAGGATGCCCGGAGGATTGTGGCTATTGCAGCCAGTCGGGGCGTCACGAAACCGGGTTGGAGGCGTCCAAGCTGATGGATGTCAGGCGCGTCATCGCCGAAGCGACCAAGGCGCGTGATGCCGGCGCCACCCGTTATTGCATGGGCGCGGCCTGGCGAAACCCCAAGGCGCGCGACATGGATGCGGTGGTGGCGATGGTCGAAGGCGTCAAGGCGCTGGGCCTGGAGACCTGCATGACACTCGGCATGCTCGATCTTGAGCAAGCCGCTCGACTGAAGCAGGCGGGCCTCGACTACTACAACCACAACATCGATACGTCAGAACGCTACTATAGCGAGATCATCGGTACGCGGAGCTTTGCCGAGCGGCTCGAGACGCTTGACCACGTTCGCAAATCCGGCATCAAGGTCTGCTGTGGAGGCATTGTCGGCATGGGCGAGGAGCCGGTGGACCGGATCGACATGCTGGTGACGCTGGCCAATCTGCCGGAACATCCGCAAAGCGTTCCGATCAACATGCTGATCCCGATCGCCGGTACGCCGCTTGCAGACGCCAAGCCCATTGAGCCGATCGAATTCGTGCGCGTGATCGCGCTGGCGCGCATCATGATGCCGAAATCGCATGTCCGTCTGTCCGCCGGCCGCACCGCGATGACTGACGAGATGCAGGCGCTGTGCTTTTTTGCCGGCGCCAACTCGATCTTCTTCGGCGACACGCTGCTGACGGCGGACAATCCCGGTGAGGACAAGGATACCCTGCTGTTCCGGCGCCTTGGCATCGATCCGATGGAACTCGAGGCGCAATGAACGGGGCGCCGCTTGCCCGTTATGATGCGACCTTGCAGGGGCTAGCGCGCAAGGACCGGCTGCGGACGCTTTCGCCCCGCGCCGGGCTGGACTTCTCGTCGAACGACTATCTCGGGCTGGCCGCGTCCAGAAGACTTGGCGATGCGGTTGTGGCGGCGATTGCGCGGGGCACGCCGGTTGGCGCCACCGGGTCGCGGCTGTTGCGCGGCAATGCACCGGAACACGAGCAGCTCGAGGCAGACGCGGCGGCATTCTTTGGAGCCGACCGCGCGCTGTTCTTCGGCAGCGGCTACATCGCCAACTTCGCTCTGCTGAGCGCCCTGCCGCAGAAGGGCGATCTTTTGGTTGTCGATGAGCTCGCCCATGCCAGCATGCATGAGGGTGCGCAGGCCGGGCGCGCACAGTTCGTGCTGGCCGCGCACAACGACGCCACCGCTGTCGAGGATGCGATTACACGTTGGCGCGTCGCAGGCGGCATGGGATGCGTCTGGATCGCGGTGGAAAGCCTTTACAGCATGGATGGCGACTGCGCGCCTTTGGAGAGCCTGGTCGCACTTGCCGATCGGCACGGCGCATTCATCGTCATTGATGAGGCGCATGCCACCGGCGTCTGGGGACCGGATGGCCGGGGGCTTGCCGCCGCTTTCGAGGGCCGCGACAACATCATAGCGCTCCACACCTGCGGCAAGGCGCTCGGCGCATCTGGTGGGCTCGTCACCGGGCCGAGGGCACTGTGCGAATATCTGATCAACCGTTGCCGGCCATTCATCTACGCAACCGCGCCATCGCCACTGATGGCGGTCGTGGCGCGCGAGGCACTCGCAATGCTCGCCGACGAGCCTATGCGGCGTGTTCAGCTGCATGAACGCGTCGCCAGCGCCGGCCGGTTGGTCAATCGCTGGGGTGTGACACCAAGTGGCTCTCAGATCCAGCCCTTAGTAATCGGCGATGTCAGGCGCACCATGGCAGTGGCGGCGCGCCTGCAGGCCCGCGGCTTCGACATACGCGGCGTTCGTCCTCCGACCGTGCCCGAGGGCACGTCGCGGCTGCGCATCTCACTGACGCTCAATATTGGCGAAGCCGACATTTCCGCCATGGTCGAGGCGCTGGTCGAGGTGTTGGCCGAAACATCACCGGAGGCGATATGACCCAACGCATCGTCATCACCGGAACGGATACCGGAGTTGGCAAGACCGTGTTTGCGGCTGGGCTCGCCGGTTTGCTGGACGGCTTTTACTGGAAACCGGTGCAATCGGGCCTCGACGGCGAGACCGACAGCGAGGTTGTCGCGCGGCTTGCCGGCTTGCCCTCAGAGCGCGTGCTGCCGGAAGCCTACCGCTTGCGGAGCCCGCTGTCGCCGCATCGTTCGGCCGAGATCGACGGCGTGGCGATCAAGGCTGCCGATCTTGCTTTTCCCGTCCTACCGACGCCGCTCGTCATCGAAGGCTCCGGCGGCCTAATGGTGCCGCTCAACCGGCGCACAAGGTTAATCGACATCTTCGCTGAATGGCGGCTGCCCGTTATTCTGTGCGCCCGCACCACACTCGGCACCATCAACCACACCTTGCTATCGGTCGAGGCGCTCCGCGCCCGCTCCATCCCGTTGGCGGGCATCGCTTTCATCGGCGATGAGATGGCCGATACGCAACGGACCATCGTGGAATTCAGCGGTGCCCCGCAGCTCGGCAGGCTGCCGCACCTCGATGTGCTGACGGGGAAAACACTGAGGGACGCAATGGTTGCCGGCTTCGCCTTCGCCTCGATTACTGGAGGTGACTGATGTCGCAGTCTCATGTGTGGCATCCCTTCACCCAGCACGCACTCGAGCCTGCGATCCCAGAAATCGTCCTGACTGAGGGCGCCTATCTCCACAGGGCCGACGGCGCCCGCATCCTGGACGCCATCTCCTCCTGGTGGGTCGTCACACATGGCCACCGCCATCCCCGCATCATGAAGGCAATCGAGACAACCGCGTCGAGCCTCGACCAGATTATCTTTGCGGGCTTCACGCACGAGCCGGCAGAGCGCTTGGCCAAGGCGCTTGTCGGCCTCGCTCCCGCTGGACTCGACTGGGTGTTCTATTCCGACAGTGGCTCGACCTCAGTCGAAGTCGCGCTGAAGATGGCGCTCGGTTATTTCCGCAACATCGGCGCGCCGCGCTCGCGCATCGTCGTCATGGAGCACAGCTATCATGGTGACACGATTGGAACGATGAGCGTCGGTGCGCGTGGCGTGTTCAACGCCGCCTATGAACCCTTGCTGTTCGAGGTCGACATCATCCCCTTTCCGGCCGCGGGGCACGAGCAGGAGACGCTGGATCGTTTCGAGGCTGTGACCCGCGATCGACGAGCCGCAGCCTTGATCGTCGAGCCGCTGGTGCTGGGCGCCGGCGGCATGCTGATGTATCCAGCATCGGTTCTGGCCGAATTGAAGAAGATCACTGAGGCCTCCGGCTCGCTGCTGATCGCCGACGAGGTGATGACCGGCTGGGGACGCACCGGAACCATGTTCGCCTGCGAGCAGGCATCGATTTCTCCAGATATCCTGTGCACCTCCAAAGGCTTGACCGGCGGCACCATCCCGCTGGCCGTAACGCTTGTCACCGATGCCATCTTCCGGGCGCACTATTCCGAGGACCGGAAGAAGACGTTTTTCCATTCGAGCTCCTACACCGCCAATCCGATTGCCTGTGCGGCAGCACTCGCCAATGTCGAGATCTGGCGCGACGAGCCAGTGGCCGGGCGGATCACGGCCTTGAGCGTGATGCAGGCCGTCGGGCTGCAACGCTTTCGGGACAATCCATATTTTGCCGACTGTCGAGCCACGGGAACGATCGCGGCGCTCGACCTGCGAACCGGTTCAGCAGGTTATCTCGCCGAGATTGGTCCGAAGCTGCGCGCTTTCTTCCTCGAGCGCGGCCTACTTGTGCGCCCGCTCGGCAATGTCCTCTACCTTCTGCCACCCTATTGCATCGCAGGCGACGAGCTCGAACGACTATATGACGCCATCGAGGAGGCCGGGGAACGCTTCGGGTCAAGGCCATGAGCAAGTCGTCGCGCATTCTCGGACTTGGCCATCGCGTGCCTGGGCGCAAGGTGGCTAATGGCGAGATCGAGAGCAATCTCGGCCTCGAGCCGGGCTGGATCGAAAGGCGTACCGGAATCCGTTCGCGCTTCTGGGCAACGGACGAAGACACGCTGTCGGGTCTTGCCACCCGGGCTGGCGACATGGCGCTGGTGAACGCCGGTATTGCGCGCCACGACATCGGTCTGCTGTTGCTTGCCACCTCGACGCCCGACCATCTTCTGCCGCCAAGCGCGCCGCTGGTCGCACACAAGCTTGGCCTTGGCCGCGCAGGCGCGGTCGATCTGACCGGCGCCTGCGCCGGCTTCATCTATGCGCTCATGTTTGCGGACGGGTTCACCCGCCTGCATGGCAAACCAGCGCTGGTCATCGCCGCCAACATCCTCAGCCGCCGCATCAATCCAGCCGAGCGCGCGAGCTCAGTCTTGTTCGCCGATGCCGCCGGCGCCCTGGTGATCGGTCAGTGCGATGATGCTGATCGGGGCATTCTCGGTGCCTCGGTGGCTTCGGACGGCTCGCGCTACGGGCTGATCCAGATTCCCGCAGGAGGAAGCAACACGCCGTTCCATGGCGACCTCGACCTCGGGCAGACCCGGATGACGATGACCGACGGGCCCGAAGTGTTCGCAAAGGCCGTCGAGATGATGACCGATTGCTCGACAGCCGCGCTAGCCACTGCGGGAGTGCGGCCACACAATGTCGGCCGGTTTGTGCCGCATCAGGCCAATACTCGGATTTTCGGCGCGGTCGGAAGAAACCTCGGCATTGCGGACCAAGCAATTGTCAAGACGATTGCCGAATACGGCAACTCTTCGGCCGCGACGGTCCCGCTGTCGCTCTCGCTCGCCAACCAGATGAAGCCATTCCAGCCAGGAGAGAAAATCCTTCTGGCGGCGGCGGGTGCGGGTCTCAGCGGCGGCGCTCTCGTGGTTGGAATCTAGCCGGCCGGCTCACGCGCGCAGGATTGGTCATGAATGGCAATAGGAGCAACAGAACCAATGCCAAAAAATGGCCTTCTGAAGCTCGACATGACCAAGCTGACGCAGCACGACCCGTGCGAGCCTCTGGATGAGTTCAAATGCAACACCCGTTGCACCAATCGTACCATCTGAATAAAGCTCAATTACAAAGGGTGAGCCGCCCCATATATGTCGGATACCCGACATTGTTCACATAAAAGGCTCGATGCTTACACGCTCTTTGCTGGCTGCTCTTTGCTGTCTTCTCTTTTCTCTTTGCTCTTTGCTCTTCGGTCTTGACTAGCAGGAGCCTGCGGCTTATCTCATTGCCGCGTTAGCACTCGCTTCGGCTGAGTGCTAGGCATGCTCCGGCAACGGAGCACCGTTCAACATCCGCACCAAGGAAATCCAAAAATGGCAAAGTCGAATTTCCGGCCGCTGCATGACCGCGTGGTCGTACGCCGGGTCGAATCCGAATCCAAGACCGCCGGCGGGATCATCATCCCGGATACGGCGAAGGAAAAGCCGCAGGAAGGCGAGATCATCGCCGTCGGCTCCGGCGCTCGCGACGAAGCCGGCAAGCTGGTCCCGNCATGACCGCGTGGTCGTACGCCGGGTCGAATCCGAATCCAAGACCGCCGGCGGGATCATCATCCCGGATACGGCAAAGGAAAAGCCGCAGGAAGGCGAGATCATCGCCGTCGGCTCCGGCGCTCGCGACGAAGCCGGCAAGCTGGTCCCGCTGGACGTCAAGGCCGGCGACCGCATCCTGTTCGGCAAGTGGTCGGGCACCGAAGTCAAGCTCAATGGCGAAGACCTTCTGATCATGAAGGAATCCGACATTATGGGCATCATCGGCTGATCATCGGCCTCACCGTCAACTGAATTTCGGGCTTGATCGCAAGCCCCTGCCAGGAGCTAAAAAATGGCTGCCAAAGACGTAAAATTCTCCCGCGACGCCCGCGAGCGCATGCTTCACGGCATCAACATCCTCGCCGACGCGGTGAAGGTGACCCTCGGTCCCAAGGGCCGCAATGTCGTCATCGACAAGTCGTTCGGCGCACCGCGCATCACCAAGGACGGCGTCACCGTCGCCAAGGAAATCGAACTTTCCGACAAGTTCGAAAACATGGGCGCGCAGATGATCCGCGAAGTTGCTTCGAAGACCAACGACATCGCCGGTGATGGCACCACGACCGCGACCGTCCTGGCGCAGTCGATCGTCCAGGAAGGTAACAAGGCCGTTGCCGCCGGCATGAACCCGATGGACCTGAAGCGCGGCATCGACCTGGCCGTGACCGAAGTGGTCGCGGCTCTCGGCAACGCTGCCAAGAAGATCAAGACCTCCGAGGAAGTTGCCCAGGTCGGCACGATCGCCGGCAATGGCGACGAGTCGGTCGGCAAGATGATCGCCGAAGCGATGCAGAAGGTCGGCAATGAAGGCGTCATCACGGTTGAAGAAGCCAAGACCGCCGAGANGGCCTGAAGATCGCCGCCGTCAAGGCGCCGGGCTTCGGTGATCGCCGCAAGGCCATGCTGGAAGACATCGCCATCCTCACCGGTGGCCAGGTCATTTCGGAAGACCTCGGCATCAAGCTCGAGAATGTCGGCCTCAACATGCTCGGCCGCGCCAAGAAGGTGTCGATCTCCAAGGAGAACACCACCATTGTCGACGGCGCCGGCAAGAAGGACGAGATCCAGGGCCGCGTTGCCCAGATCAAGCAGCAGATCGAAGAGACCACGTCGGACTACGACAAGGAGAAGCTGCAGGAACGTCTGGCGAAGCTCGCGGGCGGCGTCGCGGTGATCCGTGTCGGCGGCGCGACGGAAGTCGAAGTCAAGGAAAAGAAGGACCGCGTCGACGACGCCCTCAACGCGACCCGCGCGGCCGTGGAAGAAGGCATCGTTGCAGGCGGCGGCGTCGCTCTCCTGCGCGCTTCGGCCAACATCAAGGTCACCGGCGTCAATGCCGACCAGGCTGCCGGCNGCGCGGCCGTGGAAGAAGGCATCGTTGCAGGCGGCGGCGTCGCTCTCCTGCGCGCTTCGGCCAACATCAAGGTCACCGGCGTCAATGCCGACCAGGCTGCCGGAATCAACATCGTTCGCCGTGCACTGCAGGCTCCGGCCCGTCAGATCGCTTCGAACGCAGGTGCTGAAGCTTCGATCGTTGCCGGCAAGATCCTCGACAACAAGGGCGCGACCTACGGCTACAACGCCCAGACCGGCGAGTATGGCGACATGATCGCCATGGGCATCGTCGACCCGGTCAAGGTCGTTCGCACCGCTCTCCAGGACGCGGCCTCGGTCGCCGGCCTGCTCGTCACCACCGAAGCCATGATCGCGGAGGCTCCCAAGAAGGAGTCGGCCGGCGGCGGCATGCCTGGCGGCATGGGCGGCGGCGGCATGGGCGGCATGGGCGGCATGGGCGGTATGGATTTTTAATCCAGCCCCTATCAACTTACAGCGGACAGGGCGGCAGCAATGCCGCCCTTTCCTTGTGTGCCGAACATGATCGAAACCTTGGAGTGCGTCCCGAGGATCTCGTTCGAGCCTCACCGCATGGTCGAGAATTAGGATCTTGTCTGATCGAGCAATTCGCGGGCTCAACCTGGTCAAACCGGCGCCCCCTACGAACTGCCCGATCCTTGAGGATTCCGCTGCGCGACAATCACGATGATTCATTCAGTTGGTAGCTATAGGCGGTGAATCATGAGGGGCATTGAGGAGCGTGGCAAGGCGCCCATCTCGGCATTTAACTCCATCGAGCGTGATATCAGGGACAATTCTCTCATCGGAACCGGCGGCTGGCGTTGAAGGACCCGGTGAATCATCCTGATCTATACTGGAGCAGACGCGCTCTGAGCCTCAAGAGCGTTTCCTCCTCTGAGTATCCTTGATCTGCCGCTGGACATTCTCGTTGATATTGCTGAGCGGCTCAGCCCGATGGATCTGCTGAGGATTTCGCACACAAATCAAGAGCTGCGGTGTCGCCGCGATGATAGTCGCAACGCCTCAAGAAAGGCGGATTCAGGTTCAGGCCATCTGTGGCAGCCCTTGCACCGGGCTCCAGCAACGTCTCGTCGTCGTGGCCGAGGGGCCTCGTGACCCCGACGACTGCGCTTCGGCCTTGTGGGGCCTCGGAGCGGGCGTGGCAGCGCTTGCACCCGAGCTCCAGCGGCGTCTCATCCTCCTCGCCGAAGACCATTGCCCTGGAGGGCCTCGGAGCAGGCGTGGGTGGCGGACATAGCAGCCTGTCCCATACCTATGAATACGTTTGGCTGAAGCAGACCGATGGCTGCGCGTCGAAGCCGAAGCCGTCGAGTTCGCGGACAAACGGGAACTGCGCGATCTTGCTCGACATGAGCGTGTCGAGCTGGTCGCGGATCGCCGTCAACTTCAGCCGATCCAGGATTGCGATCAGCAGGTCATGATCTAGGGTCGTCATCACCAGCTCCCTCCGGCCACCGCTCCGTACTCGGCGAGTGGCCGCAGCAAGGTGGCCGGGGGTGATCTTGATCCGCTCGGCGCGCACCGGCCCTTCGAAGCCGGCAACGCCGACAAAAGGCTCTGTCGCAAACCTGGAAATGGGGTTGTGAACGGCCATTTCGGCCTGTCCGTCAGGCAGCGAGGAGATCGAAACAGCGATCGACAGACTTGTAGGCATACCTCGCCTGTCGCTTGCCCATCATGTGGATCATCTCGATGCCGGAGAGGATAACCACGTCGTTCGCATGCGACTTGAAGCCGAGCATGGATCGAATGCGGCTTGATACGCCGGTGATCCTGTTCGATCCGATTGTTGAGATGCCGGCTATTGCGGAGCGGATCGGCTTCAGCGGTCGCCGCGATCGCTGCCGCAGCCGGCTTTCAGCGTCGCAGGAAAGGATTGCTTCGTAATTGGTCTGGCTGCCGTCGATGACGATGCGCTCCGGCCGGCCATGGCGCGTCAGCGCCTTGCGGAGGAAGCGTTGGGCCGCCACCTGGTTACGGTTTTCGCTAAAGAAGAACTCGACCGTATCGCGGAGGATGTCGATAGCGCGGTAGAGATACCGCCGCGGACCTTGATGTACGTCACGTTTGCTGCCGACCACACGCTTGCGCCGGTTGAAGCGCTCCAGCAGCTGCGGCGAGAAGTGGGCGACCCAGCGATGCACAGTGGAGTGGTCGACCTCCAACGCGTTCGGCCATCATCTCTTCCAGATCGCGCAGGCTCAGAGTGTAGGCCAGGTACCAGCGCACGCACAGCAGGATCACCGACTGGTCGAAATGGCGGCCCTTGAACATCACGTGCTCCTCCACAGCTGAGGCGTTTTTCTTGCCATGCTCGCTTACAAAAAGGTTTGCGACAGAGCCGTTCGAACCGCATGCCGACACCATCGTCAAGGGCGGCCGCGGTGTCCATTATGGCCACAAGCTCAACCTGACGACGGCAGGCAGTCTGTTCTTTCAATTTAGACCAACTATGCGGATGCCGCCTCAGTCAATTCAAGAATGTAACCAATGCCGCGCATGGTCGTGATACGTGGCGTTGCACCTGACCTACTCAGGTGTCCACGTAAGCGATAGATTCCGACTTCAAGCGCGTTGGCAGATACCTCGTCGTTGAACGAATAGAGGTGATCTTCCAACTGCGCACGAGGCACGATGCGGCCTGCACGGATAAGCAGATGCTCTAAAATACATAGTTCGCGGCGTGCGATCTTCAGAGGATGACCCGAGACGGAAACCTGTCGGCCGATCGGATCGAAATTGAGATTGCCAAATACAACGATGGGGTCGGTCACCTGTGTCGACCGGCGCAGAATGGCTCTCATTCTGGCGATGAGCTCATCGAAAGAGACGGGCTTGAGCAGAAAGTCGTCCGCGCCACCGTTGAAAATTGCAATCCGCTTCTCGAGATCGTTGATGCTACTCATAATGAGGGTTGGAACTGAATGCCCGTTGCTCCTTAGCTGTCTCAGCCAGCCCAAGCCATCGCCATCTGGCAGAGCCAACTCCAGCAGGAGAATTTCATAGGTTGCGCAACAAAATGCCCTCGACGCCTGTTCCAGGTTGCCAACTACATCAACGGCAAAACCGCTATCCCCGAGCGCAACTCGCACAGCGCGCGTAAGATCCACATGATGATCAATGAGCAGCGTTCGCATTTCACGCCCTATCAAGGTCGGACAGGTCACCGTCCGCTGTAAGACCGGGGCGACAGCGGAAGTCGCGCAACTCTTCGTAGTGTTCGTAACGCTCTTTCCGATGGGTGATCGCGGGAGCATGCAAGCCGCACGCCTGCAATAGTCGGGGATGGAACACGTGAAGACCTGTTGACGGGCTGAAACCGTCGGTCGGCCAGCCCACAATGCCACCGACTCTGCCTGCGATTTCTCTGCGCATCGATCCTCCTATGGGTTGCGTCGCAAACTCCAGCTGAGGTCGCAAGGGCAGGTTGCGGCTTTGTTCATTGAGAGGACCCCCTGGAGGCAATACCAGGAGGATTCCCTATATGGCACTTCCCGATTTACCACCGGTCATTCCGAACCACGTTCGGCGGCTTTGAAGACATTCATTGAGCGCGGCTAGGTAAATCAAGGGTACGACCTGCCGGGTGTCGGTGCCGCTTTTGAAGCAGGCATCGGCACCAGCTCGGTGAGCGTCGCCCGCGCAATTCAGCGGACGCGCTCGATACACCCAGTCGAATCGTGCCGCGACTTGCCGCGCCGACAGGGCGCCCGAAGACTTCAGACTTGTGACCGAAGGTCTACGCCCAGTCCTCCTCCCATTATCCACCTCCCTCAAATCAAAGTGGACGTTCAATCTGAACAAATTACGCCATCGTATCACAAACGACTTACCGTTCCCCGACGTGCTCTAGCCTTAGTGCTTGTTAAGAAGGTCGGCTACTGTCTCTCCGCGTCGCCGGGCATCGGCGGCGAGCCACACCTCCCCCACCTCATACACGTCGCCGTGGGTACTGAACGGCACAATGACGTCAATGGCAGCCGACAGCAGGTCAAGAAGCGTGTGGTCTTCCACAGCAGCTCCTTGCGGGCTGCTCTTGACGAGTGAAAAGAGCTTTTTAAAGCCTTGGACCGGATCCGCCCCATGAATCGTTGATATTGATCCCGCATGGCCGGAGACGACTTCGCTAAGGTAGGCCCAAGCAGCATCATCGCGCATCTCGCCAAGCAATATTCGATCAGGGCGCATGCGCAAGCTGGCTTGCAACAGTTGCTCGGCTGTCACCGCACCTACGCTTGCTCGGTCCTTCGGATAGAGTAATCGGACATGGTTCTCGTGCGGGATTGCAAGTTCGAGCGTGTCCTCGATACTTATCAGCCTCTCTTGCGGGGGTATAGCGTTGATCAAAGTCTTGCTCATTGTCGTTTTGCCGCTTCCAGTAGGTCCGCAAAGCAGCATCGTGAGCCGCCCGCAAACGCATGCTCGCAAAAATTGCTCCAAGTCACCATGGTCGTAGTGCTGAAGAATCGTTTCGTCCTGCCGCTCTTGGCGCTCCTTTCGTGACCGCCATTGATTCCAACGCGAGTATTCGTAGCGAGAAGAAACTTCCTTGAGTTCGGTCACACGACTTGAGGGACGCCGTATCGTCAGGCTTATTGTTCCTGAGGGAACAGCGGGCGGCAAACAGATCTGCAGCCGCTCTCCGTTCGGCAGCTCAGTCGCACAGAGGGGGCTTTGCGGTCCGACATCTTGCTTGCGCAGCGCTCCAGCGAGGATCGCGATGTCCTCCAGATCGTCATAAGATAGCGGTAGCGGATGTTTCGTGAAAACGCCGGCCTGTCGGACAAAGGCTTCCCCAGGCCGGTTGATAGCGACCTCTTCGGTCCTTGGCTCCTCAAGCCATTTCAAGACAGGGTTGAGAAGCAAACGCAATTGAGGGTCAGCCTCCGGTCGCATTGTTGTCTCTCCGGCGTTGGCGATGTTGGGGGGCTGGCGCCACGGCGATCGGTCTAAGATCGTATACATCTGAGAAATCGAGGTCCCGAGCCACAAAGATCGATACAGCATCTCCCTGGTTTTTCTTCAGAGTTGGCGGAACGTTGATCGTTGCTCTAAGGGTCGTGTCAACGGCTTGTCCGGCGTTGCTCTGGAAGCTGTTGATGCCGCTTCCTCCACCTGAGCTGCCAGCGTATTGACCGGCGGCCTGAAACGCGCCTTGAATGACGCTCATGAGCATTGCTCCACCAAAGCGCTGCCAGAAGTGATTATCCACCGTGCCAGGCATTCCGGAGCGGCCGAGCTCGTCAGCGCCCGGCGACGCTAGCGAAACGAGGGCATGGTCAGGCGTTTCGATGCGCGTCCACAGCACGAAGACACGCGCATCCCCCTGTTGGAGACCACGCTGGATCTCGCCAATCACGGTCGTCCCGCGATCCAAAAGCACCACGTTGTTGGTGGCGCCGCGGACGTCTTTAGGTAAGACGCACTTCACATAACCCGGTAAATTTGTGTCGACTGCCGTTTGCAAAATGCAGGGTATTATCGTTCCTTGGGTAATCACGAGATCAGGGTGCGGCAAAAGTGTGGCCCGGCTTGGCTCCTGCATATCTGGCTTCAATCGCCTCGTCAGATCGCCAGCCTCTGAAATCTCATGCGAGGTCGCGGGAGCATCCCTATGGTTGTCTTCGCTCCGCTGACCGTCGTTGGGCATTTGACCGCTGCCACTGTAGGCGAAAATTGGTGTTTCCTCCGGCGGTGGATCAGCTGGCGCCGGAGGCGGCATGGATGGCGCAGGATCTCCTGCCTGCGCCGCCTGTACGGGTGCTGGAGCTTCGGGAGCAATCTCAATCGGCACGGGGCGGAATGGCTCGGCGTCGGCGACAATTGCAGGTTTTGGCTGAGTTGGCTCGTCTTGTGTGCTGGGACGACCGCCGAGCCAGATGAGCGATAGAGATGAGATGAGAACAAGTGCAGCGATGGCCAACTTCTGCAATCCCGAAACATGCCGGCGGGCCGGCTCCGAGACCATCGATCCTGAGGCATGGACATCATGTCCCGACTGTGGGCCGGTTTCATTCATCGGCCGGGCCTTTCAAAACGCGCCACACGTCGGGTGTCACTGTACCGGTCCCTGGCGCTCGTCCCACAGGGTCATAAGCCCTGTTGAAAATGGACAAGACCGTATTGCCATCTCTCAGACGCCATTCCCGGGCGACTGCGGATACTTCAACATAGTCTCCTTTGACCGTGTAATTGGCAGCGGCTTCCTTGCCGTCGGGATTGATAATGTAGAGGGAGGGTATGCGGGAATTGCTTGCGAAGCCAAATACGGTGGTAAAGCCATTATCGAAAACTTCCAGCGGCGCCAGCGATCGATCGCCCTTTGCGACGTAGTGAAAATTGCTTTCGTCCGGACTGGTAGTTGCGGCGGGCCGATTCAACAAATCCTGAACTCTCTCGTCGCGCAGCACTTTCGCCCGGGCCTGACCAAGAATCGAGCGCCTTTCTGCGTCCTTTCTCTGAGCAGCAGCGTCATCAGCAGGATAGGTGAACTGCACACTGTAGTATAGGTCAGGTTGCTTCTCATCGAGTTTTGGCATCGCTCTCGTTGAAATACTGAAGACGTATCTCCGTGTACCGGACTCACTCTCGGCCAGCACAATGACGGGCTGCGGCGGGAGCATCCGGCTAGCCTTAAAAAAGAGATAGTTGGCGCGCGGGAGCGCAGCCAGGTCTTTGCTATTGGAAACGGCCACGGCTGCGACTGTCTCGTTGGCCGCGAATGTGACAACCAGCGTTGCCCCCACTGCGGTAGACAGGCGCACCACTTCGTCAGGACGGTAAGCCAGGTAGCGCATGCGCGCATCATGCTTGCCGGCAAGTGGTGTGTCTTCCGCGGACGCTTCCATCGTTAAGAAGAGTGAACAGACCAGCGCGAGAAACGCTCTTTTTGTCATGGCTGCACATAGCCCAGGTTCGATACGCTATCTTCCGAGCTTTGATAGGAAGCGACGAGTAGACCTCCCGGATTGGTGAGCCTCGATTGCCCAGGCAGACCCGTCAAGCGCTCGTAGCGGATGGTAGCTGTCCAGGTGGTCACTATCGGCATCTGCCCATCGACAACAAGCGTACGTTTGTAACGGATCTGTTGAACGTCCGGACTGATGTCGTTTGAAGAAATATGCCCGACCTCGAGCTTGCCGCGTTTGCCGACCGTGACTTGCGGCGAGGTGGGATTCGGATAGTTGAAGAAATCTTGATATTGCTGTCGCACAGCCGGCGCGCTGAAACTGGATACGAGGTCATAGGCGTATTGGGCTGTATCTGCTGTGTACCCCTCGCGCAGGCGAACATATTCCCACAGCGAAGCATTTATGACGGCTCGGTCTTGGGTTGCCGGCAGTCGAGAGACTGACACTTCGCTGTCGACGGTCCCATCCGGCCGGACCCAGAGGAACACAGGTACGAGCTTGGCCAACGGGACCATGGCAGCAATGGTAAATGCCTGTGCAACATTTCCTAGGACCGCCGCTGCGGCAAAGGCTATCAGGGCCTTTGACAGGCGCCGCGCAGACTTCGCTCGTGAAGTTTGAAACGCTTCCACCTTCTTATAGTGGGCGGCTAGCGTTTCTCTCTCCACCAGAAGGGCATGTTCAGGAACTTTCACTTTGGCTCTTCCGCGCATTCGACCCGAAGATCCTCAGGGGTGGTTTCCCATTGTCCCACGTTCAGTTGGAATGGGGCACCCGCGCATGTCGCAAGCCCATGGCTCGTCTTGCAGGCGGCCAAAGCGAGGATTGACAGAAGTAGGCAATATTTCATGTTTTTGGCACCGAGCTTGTCGATTGATTAAGCACCCGCCGTTTTGGCAAAGTGGCGATTGAGGCTGTTAAGAGGTCGGTTCGCACCTCCCCAAGAGCCGCCGGCGATGCTGCTGGCGATCGTCGGAAGCGCGACGATCAGAGCGTCACCAGCTAGGAAAAGCATGTCGAGCTCGTAAAGCCCGATGATCTTGGCTGCTGTCGTGCCCGAGAATTTGATCATCAAAAGCATGGCTGCCAGCGAGACTGCTTCGGCAGCGATTACTATCGTTGCAACGATGTTGAGGAGGAGAAGCAGCAGCCCGTACGAGAGCAGTTGGCCGATCCATCTGGTGGCTATGTCTCGAGTGTGATCAAAAAGGTAGCCTACAAGGACCAGGGGGCCGATCGTCAAGAGCACCTTCGTCAGAATTCCAACGGCATCGTAGATCTCGAACGCTGTCCACAGCGCGCCGTAGAAAATCCATTGCGCTCCCTCGAAAGCAAGTATGTCCTGGCCGTTCATAGGCCCAATTTCGGAAGCAATCAGCTGAAAGACATACTGGCTTGAAGCAAACATGAGATCGAGCTTCTGGGGGATTCCGATGAAGGGCAAGTCGCTGCCACTGATGTCGTGAGCCAACCTCGGAATCGTGTCGTCGAAGAGCGCTTCAATGTACTGCTGATAGTTGGCCTGCCCTAAGATAAGGGCGACGACAATCGACACCATGATTACGCGCGAGATACCCCCGCGCGCATCGACTTGACCACGCATGACCAGACAGCCTTGGATTATTATCCAGAGCGTGACACACGCAACCAGAGGCGCACTGACCGCCGCTTGGACGTTTTCAAGCACTTTGTGCAGCCCGGACGTGAAGGCCCCATGAAAGATCGTGTGTATAGTCGTGAATGGCGCGGGAATTTTGAAATTCATGGCGTGAGCCTGATGTGTCCCTGATCAGCGCAGCTGAGCCTGATGAACTCTGTGTGGTTTACGGGAGGATGCTAAACATATTAGCGGTGTCCTGATGTTCGCGACGCTGCGTGGCGGCCTCCTCCACGGCGTGAAGGCTCCCTTGTGCAGTGGCCATTGTCAGCAGACTCGTGGCCTGGACATTTTGGATCATCGCATCGTGAATCTGCTTGAGGACCAGACCGTTGGTCACGGTGGCCTGCATAATATTTCCCGAGCGGGAAAGCTGACCAAGCGTGCCGGCGTTATCCTTAAGGCGCTTGTCCATCATGCCCAAAGTGTCGGCTGCAATAGCTGCGGCATTGGCGGCCCCGGCGATTTGTCCCTGTAACAGTTTCGCTTCTGAATCGGTGCCGTTGACTATCCGATTTGGGTCCTTCGCAATGTTACGGGCCATAATCGAAGCTGGCGCCCGAGCATCAAACATCTGCTCCTCCAGCTTATTGCTCGACGGGTAATGATTTCCTTGGTTAAGTGAGCTTAGCAGTCCCGTGACAGCGAATGACGACGTTAGAATTGTCACCATTTCAATCGTGGTAGCGAGCGTCTCGATTGACCTCTCAAGGATCGCCGCATTGGAAAGCGCTGTTAAGGTCGCTTGTGTTTCTGTTACAGGGTCGCTGACGATAAATTGCGAACGGGCCTGTCCGTGAAGCAGAAGGGAAGCAGCAAGGGTCGTTACTGCAAGTTTGGCAAATTTCATGAATATTCCTCCGTCAGTCTTGAACTTCGTGGTACCGGGCCATGAACTTGTCGAGCCACCCACTTGGGGCGTCTCCGTGCTGGTTACGAAGCTGGTCGGCAAAGCGCACTGTGTTGGCCCGCCCCGAGAGTACGGCTACGTACTCGCGCATCTGCCCAAGATCGAATTCGCAAACAATACTCCCGCTATCGCGCTTGAGCAAAAACTTGCGGCTGCCGATTGCCATTCCCTGGCGGATTGCCTCGAACTCCTGCGCAGTGCACTTCAAGCCATCGACATACGCAGAGCGGTCCGCCGTCGGTGATGGGTAGAAAATTTTCGTCATACATTGCGCAACGAGACTAGCTCCGAGAGGCGATTCCAGAACGTGTTCAGGCTGCTGCGTTGCGAGTATCAACATGCCGTTGTTTTTGCGGACCGTGAGCAAGAACTTGTCGATAACGGCCGAGAATTGGGGGTTGAGTAGATAGAATCGAAATTCGTCGCAGCTCATGACGAACCGACGACCATCGACGATAGCGCCCACTCGATGCAGAAGGTATGCGGCGGCCGGTGCACAGACCTCCTCATATTCCAGGAGCTGCGTCATGTCGAAGCCCGTAATGGAGGCATCCAGCCTTACTTCGTCCACGTCGCCGTCAAAGGCCCATCCAAGCGCCCCCCCTCTACACCACCGCTGCAGCCGTGCTCCTGCGCCCTCGGAGGGGCTGTGCAATAGGAACTCGCGCAGGCCCGCAAGTGAGCGCATAGGGGGTTCGAACGAAAGCTGACGAACAATGCCGCGTTCCAGCCGACGGCTTTCCTCCGGCGAGATCGGACCACGGCCGTCACTCTCGATCAGGGCCATCAACCACTCGCGCAGAAAGTCCCGGGAGGCGGAGGTGTTGTCCAGTCCACGCAGAGGGGCCAAGCCGCTCGGAGCGCCTCTGCGCAACGCAAGATATGTCCCTCCCGTGGCTCGCACCAGCAGTTCACCACCCCGATCCTTGTCGAAGAAGACGATCGCACCATTGCGATCGACCAAGCTTTGCTCAAGCATCGCGAGGACAAAGGTCATCAGCGTCGTCTTGCCTTTGCCAACGGGCCCGAATATTGCCGTCATGCCGACGTCATTCTCATGGGGGATGTAGTCGAAAGAAGTTCCACCGTTTGTGCGAAAGCGCGCAACAGCATTGCCCCAGTGGCCGGAATTGGAACCGCTTGGGAAGTTCTCAAATGAGACGAGCCCGGCAAAATTGTGTGAGGTGATCGCCCCCGGGCGCGTGCGCCACCTGTTGTTCCCCGGAAGTTGGGACCAATATGCGGCCTCCATGCCGATGCCCTCTTGGACGATAACGGCGCCCGCGTCGGCCAGCCGTGCGCGGGCACTTGCTGCGCGATCTGCAAGGCTATTGAGGCTGTCGGCATAGACGCACAGGCTCAGATGATGCGAACCCATCACGAATTCGTTGCTTGCCAGTGCGTCCTCTGCCTCGGCAAGTTCATTGATCTGGGTGAGAGCCTTGTCGCCGGCACTCGTCATCTGGCTGGACTTAAGGCTTAGTTTGGCATGAGCTTGTGGGCGAGTGAGGAAGGAAAAGCTCTGGCTCAGGACAAGCGGGAAGTTGGCGGACAGCAAGGAATTTAGCATGCCCGGCCGCGTCGTCGCCGGATATTCACGGAACGAAAACAATGATCCGACGGAGCTATCCCCGGGCCTTCGAATCTCAAGCGCCCGCTTCCCGCAGATGACCTGGTCAGTGTAGATCGAGGCGCCAAGTGAGCCGGTAACCATCGGAACCGGAAGAAACCGGCAAGTCATCATGAGCCGAAGCGCCTCGCCGATTTCCGTGAAGAGCACGTTGCCTTTCTCACGAATGCCCAACCGGCGCAGACCGTAACCGCCGAGTGCGCCAGCAGTGATGTGCCAGAGGTCTTCCAGGCTCCGCATTTGGGTGGCTAGATCGTGCTCATTCCGTCTGCGGGACTTGGCAATCCGCAAGCCGATCTTGCCGATTGCGGTGCGGGGGGACACGATCAAAGTGAGGAAGTGATCGTTGCGAAAGAGCTTTCCCGACAGCACACGACGCTCGTAGGCCTCGCTCAGACTGCCAGCGAATGCACTTTGAAACTGGCGCGGCGCCGGCGCCGGCACATCGTTGTGTCTCACAAGATGAGCGTATATCGAGACATTGTCATCGGCGATGTTGCGCAAGAGAGTGTTGAACGCGCGGCAGCGCGAGTTGCGCATCTCAGCGTCTTCCAAATCAAAGGGCACACCGTTCACATGTGCCATGGCCATGATCGATCCGTCTTCCAGAAGGACAACCTGATCGCTTACGTGACCAACATACGGAAGGTAGATCTCGCCAGACCTCTCGGTCCGGCCGCTGGCGCCGAACATTACACCATTCCTCTTCCGCGTTTCGGCACTCTGATCGGATTGGCGCTGACGCTTGCGCCTCCCCAGACCGGCCCGTCCACGCTTCTGCCGGCCGTCTGCAAATAGAGCAGCACGACGCTTGCCGCGTTATAGTCACGCTCAACAACCAGCCGTGCTCCGAACCAGAGTGGCACGAGAACGATTTCGTAGAGCGGGTTCTGAAGGATAATGATAACAAGCCCAGCCAACATCATGAGCAATCCGGCCAGCGTCAGCGGCACCCCCAGAAACAGTGCGGGGCGCGTCGCCGCCACATAGAGGGTGCTCACTTCCAACCGGTCGCTCATCAGCCGCCGCCTATGAGCGCCTTGCCCAGGAAGCTGGCCCCGAACATGATGACGATCCCTCCAACGACACCCGCAACCAGGCCAAGTGAAGCACGACCGAACATCCAAGAGATACCGATGGCTACGAGCCCGAGCACGGCCAGTGATTGTCCAAAGGGGCCAAGTATGAACGTGCAGATATTCTGGACCATCTTGGCAGGATCCGTCCCTCCGGTCACCTGAGCCGCGGCTGGCCCGCTGTAGAAGACCGTCCACGCCGCGCCTGCAGCAGCGGCCGGTACATATTCAGCCGCCATGCGCAGCATGGAAAAAGGCGAAGGAACACGCGTTTTAAGCGCACGAAGTATCTTGAGTGGCGTCATCATTGCATCTCCATGTTTCAATCGAATACGAGTTTGTTCGGGTTCGAGGGTTCCCGTGCTTTCGCAGCCTGGCTGCCTGTCGGATCGGAGGGATCGGCCCCGGAGCGGTCTGGCTGATACGAGCCCCAGATGTCCCAAGAATCTTGGTTGGGCTGCTTCTTTCTATTGGCCTGTTGGCTCTGCTGGAGCAGAGGCGGCACGGCTTTCCGACCGGGTGCCTCAAGGTGCGGCACATCTCGAGCAGTCGGCTCCAGCGTTCTCTCAAGGAGACTTGAGATGTCCTTTGCGGCCGACTCGACCTTGCGTACATAACCGTTGGCGAAGCCATGCGTGACGTCGCCCGTGTTATAGGCCGAGATGGCACGGCGAAGCGCCAGTTGCTGTGCCACAGCAGTGGTGCCGCCGGCATACCGGCTTTCAAGCAGGTGGGCGGCAGCCGAAAGCGAGGCGCAGGGCTCGAAAGCCCTTTCCGGCGTGAGATTGAGCATGGCAAAGTTCTTGCTGTTTATCTGCATCAATCCAACATCGACAGAATGTTGTGCTTCGAGGCGTTCCTTGATGCCCCGCGTGGCTTCCAGGTGGTCTATCCAGCGAAGCTGCTCACCTGTGGTGTTGTCATGAGCCACCAGCGTTTCAAAGCCACTTTCAATCTTGGCAATCGCGGCCAGGGTGGACGGCGCAACCCAGGGGGCGCATTTGCGCGACAGGCTGCGGAACTCACGCGGAGAAAGTGGCGCGGGCTCGGCTGGGAGTGACATGGATGTCATCAGGACGATGGCCAGCGGCCAAGCTGCAATAAACATTCCCTATCACCTACCTTTCCAAGCCGCCGGACGGGTTCTGGCCCTGTCCGGCACGCGCTTATCGGGGAGGTTTGTTACTGTGTGATGTTCAAGTTCAGCTTTTCGGTTTCAATTGAAGCAAAGACCGTGTTCGTATCAGCGTGGGTGAGCATCTTGCGCATGCGTGGGTGGCGCGGGCCCGATCAGCCAGCGACATCCGGAGCATCTTGGTACAATGACTCCTTTACAGGATTGCTCGTCCCGGCCGTCCGTTGCTCCTGGAGTGTGGGCCGCGACTTTGGCGTCATGGACGGTACTTCTGTCAGCGCCAAGCCAAGGACAAAATGGGGAGCTTGGCGGGCTTGTTCAGGCTCGGGATCACCGTGGGGAATCGACTAAGGCGATAAAGCGGCCCAACTTTGCCGGTATGCTGCCGGTCCTTAAAGAGCAGCCATGCGCGGCCCTGCATACTCAGATCATTGCTTGAGACGCGAGCTCGTCCGCGAAGCTGGCTCGAAGGCGCAAATCCGCGGCGGCGAGGGTCAACTGGGAAGACGTGGCGGCGCAGCCCATCCTGGTGCGAGCCTCGTTCAGCTGTTCGGCCGCCGCCGCCAAAGGGTGGATCATGCACAGTCCCATCGGCAGATAACCGCACGTCATTGACGCAGTCCGACGGCGCAATGGACAAGCATAGTGACACGCTCAAGATGGAGGAGTTGCAGTAACTGAGAAATGTTAGCCCGGACGTTCACCGCAACCGGCGACCTGCCGGTCGCCGAACAGCATTTGAGGCCGCCGGCCACCTTGGACGAAGCCGGCTTGGCAGGAGACACACTATTTTGCACAAGGCCGCTGCAGCGAATCACGGTCTTCTTCCGCCGACCGCCTCTCCGATCAAGCCAAACGCCGCGCTGCTCAACCATGTCCGAGCTGGATCCACGAGCCGGATGATATCGAGATGATCCAGGTCCGCAAACTCCAGGATGACCAGGATGCAAGGGCATAGCAGGAAACTTGGCATCCATGAGGTCGAACTTGAGTGATATTGGCAGGCCTGCACCAACGGGGGAGCTCGAAGCGAAAAAGCGAAGGACCACACGGCAGGGTCATGTCGGCGCTGGGACCTGTCTGGTGGCCACGGGCTGCCTTGGTGCGGTCAATTCGCTGGGGATGAAAAGAACAGGACGAGCACGGCCTCACATTGGCCGCACGCAACGGCGAGTGGTATCAAGGAGCAGCTGTTCTGGGTCGGTGCCCCAGGGTTGCTCGGCAACAGGTTTAGACAAGGGGATTCAAGATTGAAGGTGTGCCGTTGAAACATGTTCTTGTCATTGACGATGATGCCGCAATGCGGCGCCTCATCGCCGAGTATCTCACGATGCATGCCCTGAAGGTAACCGCAGTCCACGNTGGCCCGCATTCGAGTAGCGCTACGCCAGCGCATTTCTAGTCCGCGAACCAGAGAGCAGCGCTCATTTCGCTTTGGGGCCTGGAAGCTCAGCGTGAAGCAGCGGCGACTGATCTGTGCGGAGCGTGGCGAGGTAAAGCTTACCGCATGTGAGTTCAATCTCTTGATCGCATTTCTGGAGAACCCCCGCAACGTGCTATCCAGAGAACGGCTTTTGCTCGCGAGCCGTGTGCGTGGAGAAGAGGTGTACGATCGAAGTATCGATGTCCTAATCATGCGCTTGCGCCGAAAGCTGGAGGCTGATGCGGCCAACCCTCGCCTGGTCAAAACATCCCGTGGCGCAGGGTACTTCTTCAACGCTGACGTAGATGTTAGCTACGGAGGCACGTTGGCCGCGTGACAGTGAGCTATGCTGGAGATTGGGGTGACGAGGCTGATCAAGCC
>NZ_AYWC01000027.1:0-40315 GCF_000502615.1 Mesorhizobium sp. LNJC405B00
GCGATTCGTGTGTCATCGCAGTGTAGAATCACACCCGATTCCGCAGGGCAATACCTATCTTAGCGCCTATGCCTTTGTGGGGAGGTCGGACCGCAGGTCCGGGTGCGGTACTGGCGCCGACCTCTGCGTTTACGCTCCCCGCCACATCGGTATGATCGATGCAGCCAGCACCAGCGCCAGCACGATGTTGAGCGCGCGCCATTGCCATTCGGTCTCGAGCAGCCGTGCCAGCACCATGCCCGCCACGCACCAGATCGACAGCGAGACGGCTGCGGTGAGGCCGAAGGTCGAGCCGAGCAGCAGCGCGAGTTGTCCCGGCCCGTCGGCAAGGGCTGCGAACGAGGCCGCCGCCCCCAGTCCCATCGCCCAGCCCTTCGGGTTCATCCATTGAATGCCGGCGCCGCCGAAGAAGCTGTTGGGTTTTGCCATCGCCACATCGAGATTAGGCGGCCCGGCGCGGCCGATCTTGATTGCCAGCCAGATGAGATAGAGCGAGCCGATGATTTTCATCGCCAGTTGCAGCGAAGGCATAGCCAGCAGCAGACCGGCGAGCCCGGCGGCGGCAGCAGCGGTCACGGTGGCGAGGCCGGCAGCGCTGCCGATCAATAGGGGAACGGAACGGCGAAAGCCGAACTGCGCACCTGAAGCAGTCGACAGGGTGGTGGCGATTCCCGGCGTGACGGTGGCCACGAAGGCAAACAGGATGAGCGGAAAGATGGGCTGCAACATGAGGCGTCCTCCATCGAAGGCCCTACGGTAGACTTCTGCATAATTCAGTAAATGCAATGTTTGCGATGGTTGGCATTAGCAGATATAATGCCAACCATGATCCGCAACCTCGACACAGCGCTGATCCGCACCTTCGTCACTGTCGCCGACAAGGCCAGCATGACGGCGGCGGCGAACGCGCTGCATCTGACGCAAGGCGCCGTCAGCCAGCAGATCAAAAGGCTGGAGGAGGCGCTGGGCTGCAGCCTCTTCGAGCGCGACCGGCGTGGCTTGCGGCTGACGCGGCCCGGCGAGCGGCTGTTCGGTAAGGGCAAACGGTTGCTTGGCCTCAATGACGAGATCTGGGCCGAGATGGCGGGCACCGAGGCCGCCGGCCAGGTGCGGCTCGGTGTTCCCTATGACCTTGTCGGCACCTTGCTGGCGCCGGTGCTGAAGGCCTATGCCGAGACCTATCCGCAGGTTGAGATTTCGCTGCTCTGTGCGGCTTCGCCGGACCTTGCCGCGGCTCTTGCAGCCGGCACCATCGACCTTGCGGTCATCGAGGAACCGGTCGGCCCGTCCGCCGGTGAGTGCCTGGCCATTGACCGGCTGGTCTGGGTGGGGGCCAAGGGCGGCGTCGCCCGCGCCAAGCGGCCGCTGCCGGTGTCGATCGTCGCCGACACCTGCGCCTTCCGCCCGGTGGTGCTGTCGGCGCTGAACGAGCACGGGCTGGAATGGCGCACCGTGTTCGAGAACGGCAACATCGACGCGACGACCGCGACAGTGCGCTCCGACCTTGCCGTCACCGCCTGGCTGGCCTCCACCGTGCCTGCCGATCTTGACATCCTGGCTTTTGATGCCGGGCTGCCGCCGCTGCCGAATTTTTCCATCAATCTGCATTTGCCGAAGTACGGCACGGCGCCGGCAGCGCAGGAGTTCGCGCGGTATATCCGGGGTGGGTTGGCACGGCGGGCTGTGGCGGCTTGACAGAACTTGCATTTCCTCTCCCCCGTCGATCGGGGGAGAGGAAAGGTGCCAAGCCTGTCCCTGTTACTTCCAGTTCTTACGCCGCTCGAGCTCGGCCTCTGACGGCTTCTGCGTAGCGAACGACCCGACCTTGACCTCACCCCCGCGTTCGTAGGTCGCCATGATGACGCCGGTGGTGGTAGCCTGCGACTTGACCAGCTTGAAAGCGGCGGGCATCGCACCACCATCGAACAGCCGCTTGCCCTTGCCCAGCAGCAGCGGGAAGATCATCAACCGGATCTCGTCGATCAGCCCGTTGGCGAGCAAAGTCTGGATCAGCTCGCTCGAACCCTGGATGAGCAGGTCAGGCCCATCTTCCTTCTTGAGGCGGCGCAACGCCGCGACGATATCTTCTCCAAGCCATTGCGTATTTTCCCAGGTGAGCGAATCCGGCCGATGCGTCGCCACATATTTAGTCGCAGGGTTGAAGGCATCTCCGATGGCATCTTTCTGGTACGGCCAGTAAGCGGCGAAGATGTCGTAGGTTCTGCGGCCGAGCAGCAGGGCGAAGGGCTTGGAGAACAATTCCTCCATGGCCACGCCCGCCACCTCGTCGAAGTAGTGGAACGTCCAGCCGCCGAACTCGAAGCCGCCAACCGGGTCTTCTTCCGGGCCGCCCGGCGCCTGCATGACGCCGTCGAGGCTGACGAAGGTAGCGGCGATGATCTTTCGCATTGGATTTTCCTTTTCCAGGATCCGCGCCGTCAGGGCCGGATTTCGATCTAAGGACGGACAGGCCGGCGGCCGCCCGACAGGCGTTGGCAAAAAAACGCTGCGGCCGACAAGAGTACCTACCGCCGTCGCCCGCCGCCAAGCGCCTGCGACGAAAACCAGACATCGCCGATGATGGCGGTGGCGGTCCGGTCCGGCGCCCTGTTTGATGTCAGCCAGATCGAACGGCTGCGCGCGGCCTTCTGGAGGTCGGGGATTTTGGCCGCCGGTCCGGCCGCCGAGGCGCCGACGCAGGGGATGAACCACGAGCGCATGAAGGGGTCGCAGGCAAAGCCCTTGTCGGTGCGGGTTACCATCACGGCCAGGCCGACGCCCTGAGACGGACGCCAGGGAAAGATCATGCGGCCGCCCGCTTTCAGCGCCCGCAGCCAGGCAGCCGGCGGTGCGACGACACCGGCATTGACATAGATGATGTCGGACGGCGGCACATCGCCGGTGACGGCATCGCCTTGGATGACGCTTACATTGTCATAGGTTTCGAGATTCTTTGTCGCTCTGGCAGCAAGATCGGCCTCCATTTCGAAGGCGGTCACCGGGCCGGGCGAAACCAGCCGGGCCAGCAAGGCGGTGTAGTAGCCGGTGCCGGCGCCGATATGGGTGACGGCCTCGTCCGGTCTGGGGGCGATCCTGCCTATCCACATGGCGTGCAGGGAGGGTTCGCCATTGTTGATGCCCTTGCCGGCATCGAGCGCCACCAGCACGTCCTGATAGATGTGAACAGGATCGGCGCTCGGCGTCATGATCTTGCCGTTGCCGGTGGTGAGCGCCCTGCCGGCGACTACCGCCCAGGGTCCGGGACCGAGAAAGGCCTCGCGCGGAACGGTGGCGAACGCCTCTTCGAGGCGCGGATCGGCCGAGCCGGCATTGCCCGCCATCAGCTGCGCGTAAAATTTCCTGGCGTCTTCGACACTTGTCATGATGGCCGGTAAGATAGCGCAAGCCGCCGGTTTGTCGCGGTCGGGAATGAGAATCAGCCAACGCCGAAGACGGTGTCGTAGAGCAGCTTGAAGTTGAGCACCAGGATGACCGCCGCGACCACCCAGGCGAGGACCGCCACGCTACGGGGAATGGCAAGGTCGCCCATCTTCTTCTTGTCGGAGACGAACTGCACCAGCGGGATGACCGCGAAGGGCAGCTGCATCGACAGCACCACCTGGCTGAAGACCAGCAACTGGCCGGTGCCCTTTTCGCCATAGAGCGCGGTGACGACCACCACCGGGACGATGGCGATGCCGCGCGTCAGCAGCCGGCGCGCCCATTGCGGAATGCGCAGGCGCAAAAAGCCTTCCATGACGATCTGGCCGGCAAGCGTTGCCGTAACCGTCGAGTTGAGGCCGGAGGCCAGCAGCGCCACCGCAAACAGGATGGAGGCGATGCCGAGGCCGAGCAGTGGCGACAAGAGCTCGAAGGCCTGGCCGATCTCGGCGACATCCTGATGGCCGGTGCCATGGAAGGCCACCGCCGAGACGATCAGGATCGAGGCGTTGACGAACAGCGCCAGGACGAGCGCGATGGTCGAGTCCGTCGTCGCCCATTTAATGGCGTCGCGCTTGCCTTTTTCGGTCCGTTCATAGGCGCGTGTCTGTACGATCGAGGAGTGCAGGTAGAGATTGTGCGGCATCACCGTGGCGCCGATGATGCCGATGGCGATGTATAGCATCGCCGGATTGGTGACGATCTCCGTCGACGGCACGAACATCGAATGCAGGATCGAGCCGACCGGAGGGGCAGCGGCAAAGATCTGGATGGCGAAACAGCCGAAGATGATGATCAGAAGCGCGATGACGAAGGCTTCAAGATAGCGGAAACCCTTGTTCATCAAGAGCAGCACGATGAAGGCGTCGAGCGCCGTCAGCAACGCGCCGCCGATCAGCGGAATGCCGAACAGAAGCTGCAGCGCGATCGCCGTGCCGATCACCTCGGCGAGGTCGCAGGCGATGATGGCGAGTTCGCAGGCGATCCACAGCACCAAACTGACGGGACGCGGATAATAGGCGCGGCAGGCCTGGGCGAGGTCGCGGCCGGTGGCGATGCCAAGCCGGGCGGCAAGCGCCTGCAGCAGGANGCCTGGGCGAGGTCGCGGCCGGTGGCGATGCCAAGCCGGGCGGCAAGCGCCTGCAGCAGGATCGCCATCAGGTTGGACAGCATGATGATGAACAATAGCGTGTAGCCGAACTGGGCGCCGCCGGCGAGGTCGGTGGCCCAGTTGCCCGGATCCATATAGCCGACCGAGACCATGTAGCCCGGTCCCATGAAGGCGAACAGGCGACGGAACCAGACGCCGGACTGTGGCACCGCGATCGTGGAGTTCACCTCGCGCAGGCTGGGAGGATTGTCCTCCGGCCTGTCAAATCGCCAGGATGATCCCAAGGTAGCGTCAGCTTCGGACATGGAGGGCTTTCCACTGGGTGGATCGGTTGACGTCATCCTATCTATGCCAGGGCTCAACATTATGCAATAGGCTATATTTCATTGTATGTGCTTCCTGTTGCGCCGACCGGCAGGCCGGCAGGGGATCGCAAACGCCGGTTGCGCTGCCATGGAATGGAAATAAACGGCTGGAACAGTTAAGCCCGTGCTATGAATGGCAAAGGGCGATTGCTTTGCCCAAAGCCGATTCTTGTCAAAAGATAGGAAGGAGCGCGTGTTGGCGCTGAAGCACAGACCGGTTGGACGCGAGGAGCCGCTGCCGGACGCCGAGATTCATTCGAAAGGGTTCCGGCAGCAGCGCGAAGCGCGCCGCGGCGCGCTGGTCGAGGATTATGTCGAGCTGATCGCCGACCTGATCGAGGACGGCAATGAGGCGCGTCAGGTCGATATTGCTGCGCGGCTGGGTGTCGCCCAGCCGACGGTGGCCAAGATGCTGACCAGGCTGTGCGCCGACGGGCTCGTTTCCAGAAAACCCTATCGCGGTGTGTTCCTGACCGACGCCGGGCGCAAGGTGGCGGAAGAGAGCCGCATCCGCCACCAGACGGTAGAAGCGTTTTTGCGTTCGCTCGGTGTCAGCGCCGAGACGGCGCGCATCGATGCCGAGGGCATCGAGCATCATGTCAGCGCCGAGACGCTGGAAGCCTTTCGCAAGGCGATGATCGCGCCGCGCTGAGGGGTGCCGGGGCCGCACCACTGGAACCTCCGCACGTCAGGCTCGTTGCTCCTGACGTTGCGCGTGATTGTTGCGCGCCAAGGAGGAAAACATGGGCGTCGAACAGGCACCGACCGCGAAGGGCAAGCAGGCGGCCGAGGGTTTGAGGCAGGCAGCGGCAAAGGACGAACGCAAGACCGAGGTCGAAACCGGCCATGCGCTGAAAAAGGGCGCCGCGCGTTTCGAGGAACGCTCCAAAAGCTCGGACGGCAAAAGCGCCGGCACCAAGCAGAAGATCTGAGTTCTGTTCGCAAGCGGCAACCTGCCGCTCATTCCTCGGTGTCCTGCACCCAACTGCGCGGATGGCCGTCGACGCGGAACTGGAATATGAAATAGGGCGGAATGCAGGAGCCCTTGCCAGGCTTGGCTGCGGCCAGATCGTCGTAGCCGGCGGTGCAGATATAGTCCTCGCGGCAGGGATGCGCCTTGTCGCAGGCGCGCAGGCCGGCGGTCTTGGTGAATTCCTTGGTGCAGAATTTGTGGTCCTTGCCCGACGCGACGCAGTCGTTGAAACCGGTCTTGGCCAGGCGGCCGCAAGTCGCCTCGTCGGGAAGCTTGTCGCAGCTTGCCTTGCGCAGCATGCCCCCGGGAAAGCCACCGGTCTTCTGCTCGGGGTTGTCATAGCGTTGGCGCGCCGCGCCATAGCCGGCGAGCTTGATTACCGGTTTCTTGTCGCGCGCCGGATCGATGGCGCAGGCTTTTGCGGTGGCCGGCGACAGGCGGCAATATTTGTCGCTGCCCCAGCTCGACATCTTGATCTCGCCGAACTCGACGGGGTCGCCGACTGCGGTGGCCGCCTCGCTGACGCAGGTGCCGAAGCCCGGATGGATGTCGCTTTCATGGACGCCGGCGCAGCGCAGGCTTTCGCCGCAGTTCCAGTCCTTGAAGCTGGCATCCTTGCCGCTGTAGCAGATCGAGCCCCAGCCATTGTAGAGATCGGTGCCTTTCAGCGCTTCGGCGAGTTTGGCGTCCGGACGGGCGGCGAAGCCGCGTGAGAAATCCGGATGGCCGCCGGCGGCGAAGTCCTCGACGATGGCGCGGCGGCGCGGCAGGTCGGCGAAGAACACCGCCGAGCCGGGGACGAAGACGGCGTTGCGGCGCGGCTCGCTGGCCGGATCGGCGCCGGTGTAATGGAAGCCGGCAATGCCGTGCGTCTGGTGGCAGCCGGTGCAGGTCATTTCGTTGAGACGCAGATTGAAGCCGGCCACCGATTTCACGCTGCGCAGCTCGTTGCCCTTGGCGACATAGTCCTGCAGTGCCTTGTCGATGTCGGCATCGTCGAGCAGCCCATAGGCGATATTGTTTTGCGACCTGGCCATGCCGCCGGGTGCGACCGAGACGGCGCTGGTCGCCAGGAATTTGTCGTCGATGACCAGCCGGCCGCGATCGAGGTCGTAGAGGTTGCGGTCGGTGAGCAGCCATTTGGCGAAGGCCGGCCGGTCGGCCAGAACCACTTTCCGGTCGATCTGGTTCTCCATCTTCGATTCCTGGAAGGTGGACGTCGTTGGGTCCCATTTGAAAATCTTGAGGAGATATTCGGCGTGGCCACCGAAGTCGCGGCGGCTCGAGGCCGACAGCCGGAGAACCTGCATGTTCAGCTCAAGTCGCATGATCTGCGACGAATTCAGCATGGCGTTGGAGAGCGGCCCTTCGTCGGAGCGCAGCCAGGCTGCCAGTTGCTCGGGCGCAAGGTTCTTCTGGCCGGCGGCGAGCCAGCGCTTGGCGATTTCGGCACAGGAAACGGCGGTGGCGCTTGGACGGTCTCTCGAAGCGCGGGCGTGAGCCTCACCGGGCCTGGCGTTGAAGACCAGACTCATGGTCAGCGGCAGCCGCGACGAGATGCGTTGCGCTGTCTTTCCATTCGCCGGCTTTTCCGCGACCGAATAGTGGAAGCGGTAGATCAGCCTGATCTCGCCGCATTCGGTGTGGCCGAGATAGCCGCGGTCCATGCGGTTCACGACGCCGGTCAGGTCGAGCGTCGAGCCGTCATCGTCGATGTATTTCGGGTTGAATTTCTGGCTGGTGTCCTTCGACTTGGCCATGGCCGCGACGTAAGGATCGGGGCTATTGGCAGGCTCGTCGGCGATCTCCTGCTTTACGGCGTTGCGGACAGGGGTCAGCGCGCGCACCGAAAACAGGCCCCGATTGTCGACCTCGCGCGTGAGACCCAGCGCCGGGCCGAGCAGGCGGCTGATCGAGAGGCCGCCACGCTCAAGCGCCTGCAATGTCTCGGGATCGGTTACGGCGACGCTGGAATCGAGCGTCACGGCGCGCGCCGGCGACGGGCCGAGGCATAGCACCACCGCCAGCAGCAGAAATCGACCGATTGTCCGCAAGTCCCCGACACCCCCGTTCGAACCGGATGCTACAGCGCGCATGCCGCCTCGACCAGAGTGCGAACGTGCGATGCCGCTGCCACGAAAAATACTGTGACTTGGCGCAACCATTGCGATAATTGTCTGTTGGGTCGGACTGGGCCACGACATCGGCCAAGCCAGCCGAAATTTGCATACGGGGAGTTGCCATGCTCTGGAAGGGCCGCCGTCAGAGTGACAATGTCGAGGACGAGCGCAGCGACAGCGGCGGCGGTGGTGGTTTCGGCGGCGGCAGCCCTGGCCAGTTCCGCATCCCGATCGGCGGCCGCACCGGCGGCGGCGGCAGCATATTGCTGGTCGTCCTCGTGGTGCTGGCCGGATGGTATTTCGGCTTCGACCCGTCGCAGATCCTGGGCAGCGGCGACGGCGGCGGCGTGCTGCCGGGTGGCGGTGGCCAGATTACCGACAACAGCGGCGGCCAGGACGACGGCGCCGGCACGCCTGCTTCCGACGAGATGAAGCAGTTCGTGGCGACCGTGCTGGCCGAGACCGAAGAGACCTGGACCGGCATCTTCCAGTCGCAGGGCCTGAAATACGAGGACCCGAAGCTTGTGCTGTTCAGCGGTCAGATCCGCTCGGCCTGCGGCTCCGCCTCGACGGCAGCCGGACCGTTCTATTGTCCCGGCGACCACAAGGTCTACCTCGACACCACCTTCTTCCAGCAGCTCGACCAGCAGTTCGGCGCCTCGGGGGATTTCGCCCAGGCATATGTGATCGCCCATGAAGTCGGTCACCATGTGCAGAACCTCACCGGCATCCTGCCCAAGTTCAACCAGATGCGGCAGTCGATGGGTGAGGCGGAAGCCAACCAGATGTCGGTGCGCATCGAGCTGCAGGCCGACTGCTTCGCCGGCGTTTGGGCGCATTTCACCGCGCAGAAGGGCATTCTGGAACAGGGCGACATCGAAGAGGCGCTCAACGCCGCCAAGCAGATCGGCGACGATACGCTGCAGAAGAAGATGCAGGGCTATGTCGTTCCGGAAAGCTTCAACCACGGGACGTCGCAGCAAAGGCAGACCTGGCTGGCGCGCGGCTACAAGAGCGGCAAGCTGTCGGATTGCAACACGCTGACCGGTCCGGTTTGAGGCGCTCGCAAGTTCCAGCCGACCGCGGTCCAAAGCGCATCCGTCGGCGGGCCGATTCACCACCGGCAACAGATGTCAGGAGGAGAACGCCTGAGGCGTTCTCCTATTGTTCCAAAGTGGCGCCTCGCCTATAACGGGCGCCCGCCCAAGGGCGGTCCCAGGGAGCAGACGCCATCATGGATCGACCCCAAAACCGCCAGGCGGGGCCTTGCGCTCGTCTTCACCACGCTGCTGCTCGACATTATCGGCTTCGGCATGATCATGCCGGTGTTGCCGGCCTTTCTCAGGGAGCTTTCCGGCGTCGGCATCAGCGAAGCGGCGATCGAAGGCGGCTGGCTGTTCTTCGTCTATGCGGCGATGCAGTTCTTCTTCGCGCCAATCATGGGTGGATTGAGCGACCGCTTCGGGCGGCGGCCGATCCTGCTTGCCTCGGTGCTTACATTCTCGATCGACAATCTGATCTGCGCCATCGCCTGGTCCTATCCGATGCTGTTCATCGGCCGCGTGCTGGCCGGCGTTTCGGGCGCCAGCTATTCGACGACGTCGGCCTTCATTGCCGACATCTCGAACGACGCCAACCGGGCGAAGAATTTCGGTCTGCTCGGCATCGCCTTCGGCGTCGGCTTCGTCATTGGGCCGGTGCTGGGCGGGCTGCTCGGCACGTTCGGGCCGCGAGTGCCGTTTTACTTTGCCGCCGGGCTTGCCTTCGTGAACTTCCTCATCGCCATGTTCTTCCTGCCTGAAACGCTCGATGAAAAGCACCGCCGCCGCTTCGAGTGGAAACGCGCCAACCCGGTCGGCACGCTGCTGCAGATGCGCCAATATCAGGGCATCGGCTGGATCGGGCTCGCCTTCTTCCTGATGACGCTCGGCCACATGATGTATCCTGCGGTGTGGTCGTTCGTGTCCAATTATCGTTATGGCTGGAGCGAGCAGCAGATCGGCTTCTCGCTCGGCGCCTTCGGCCTGTGTGGGGCGATCGTCATGGCGACGGTGCTGCCACGCGTGATCCCCAAACTTGGCGAGTGGAAGACGGCGGTGATCGGCCTGACATTCACGGCGGCCAGCGCCTTCGGCTACGCCTTCGCCTCGCAAGGCTGGATGATCTATGCGGTGATCGTCGTCGGCTGCCTCGAAGCACTTGCCGATCCGCCGCTGAGAAGCCTTGCCGCCGCCAAGGTGCCGCCATCGGCGCAAGGCGAATTGCAGGGTGCGATGACGTCGATCTTCTCGATCACCTCGATCATCACGCCGCTGCTCTACACCGCGATCTTTTCCTGGTTCACCGGACCGAATGCGCCCGTAGTGTTCGGCGGCGCCCCCTATCTGGTTGGCGCGTGCTTCCTGACGCTTGCGGTCATTGTCTTTGTGACGAAAGTTGCGAGGCCGACGGCGGTGAGAAGCGTTGCCACCGGCGCTGCGGAAGATGGAGCCCAGATATGAGCCATGACAGCCGCATAGAGCTGACCAAGGACGGTTTGTCGCTGTCGCGGCTGGTGTTCGGCGCCTGGCGCCTGCTCGACAGCGCCGCGCGCCCGGACGCCGACCAGATCGCGCGGCTGATCGGCACTGCGGTCGATCTCGGCCTTACCAGCTTCGACCATGCCGATATTTACGGGCATTACCAGGTGGAAGCTGCCTTTGGCGCCGGCTTGTCGCGCTGGAAGGGCAAGCGCGACAGCATCGAGCTGATCTCGAAATGCGACATCATTCTGGCATCGGCCAACCGGCCTCAGAACCGGCTGAAGCATTACGACACCAGTGCGGCCCACATTGCCGCCTCGGTCGACCGTTCGCTCGCCAATCTCGGCACCGACTATCTCGACCTGTTGCTGCTGCACCGGCCGGATCCGCTGATGGATGCCGACGAGACGGCGGCGGCCCTTGCCGGGCTGGTCAAGTCGGGCAAGGTGAGAGCGGTCGGGGTCTCCAATTTCACGCCGTCGCAGTTCGACCTTCTGGCTTCGCGGCTGCCGTTTGCCTTGGCCACCAACCAGATCGAGATGTCGGTGCTGAAAACCAATGCGCTGGTGGATGGCAGCCTCGATCACGCGCAACGCCTCGGCTATGCGCCGATGATCTGGTCGCCGCTCGGCGGCGGCTTGCTGTTCACCGGCAAGGAAGGGCGAGGCGCGGGTCAGGGCGGCAATCGCGGCGGTGGCTGCCGAGATCGGCGCCGGCGATCTCGCCGCCGTCGCCATCGCCTGGCTGCTGCGTCATCCGGCGCGGCTGGCGCCGGTGCTGGGCACGATGAAGCCCGAGCGGCTGGCCGCCATGGTCAAGGCGCTGGAGATCGACCTCGACCGCCAGCAATGGTTTGCCATACTGGAGGCCAGCGAAGGCCGGCCGGTGGCGTAAGGTTAGATACTAGGCTTCGATCCATTCGCTGGGCACGTCCAATGCCTTCGACAGCATGGTGCTGGTTTGCGCCGATGGCTTGCGGCGATTGGATTCAAGGTCCGACAGGAAGCCCTGGCTGACACCGATGGCATCAGCGAACTCGCCCTGCGTCAGCTTGCGCCAGTTGCGCAGCGCCTTGAGCCGGCTGGAACCTCGCAAAATATCCATGGTCACCTCGGCGGGCAGAGGCTTTTCCGTTTTGAACTCGGCCTTCCGCTCATCGTAGATCGCCACATCCGCAGCGTCTTCTCTGGCTTCTTCGGCGGCATGCAGCAATGCCTCGTAGTCAGCCTTCGGGATGACGACCAGTTCTTCCCCGGTTGAAGTCCTTATGATTTGCGGAGCGTTCATGATGTGCTGTCCTATGGCCGGCTGTAGGTCGTCGTTTCGCGCTTGCCGATGTAGATCGCGAGGATTGTCGTGCGATCTTCATCAATATAACGCGGTAGCAACCGATCCGAAGTCTGTAACCGTCTCGGCCGGCAAGACGTTCTACATCCCCACGCCCGCTGATGGCATAAGTGTTCAAACCCTCAGAGACCTGCTCGCGGACATCGGCCGGCAGGTTGTCGAGATCGCGAGCTGCCGACACCGAGAGGATGATCGTCTTCACTCGCGCAATATCGCAGATTTATCGCTCGAGGCTAAGCGATATTATCGCTGCTACACAGAGGGCTCAGGCCCGTTCGGCCAGCAGTTCCTCGCCGCGCTTTTCGCGGATCAGGTTGACGAAGCGGCGGAACAGATAGTGCGAGTCCTGCGGGCCGGGCGAGGCCTCGGGGTGGTGCTGGACCGAGAACACCGGACGTCCGGTCAGCGCGATGCCGCAGTTCGAGCCATCGAACAGCGAGACATGGGTTTCCTCGACGCCCTCGGGCAAGGAGTCGGCATCGACGGCAAAGCCGTGGTTCATCGAGACGATCTCGACCTTGCCGGTGGTATGATCCTTGACGGGGTGGTTGGCGCCGTGATGGCCCTGGTGCATCTTGGCGGTCTTGCCGCCCAGCGCCAGGGCCAGCATCTGGTGGCCGAGGCAGATGCCGAACACCGGAATATCGGTCTTGAGCAGGTCCTGGATGACCGGCACCGCGTAGTCGCCGGTGGCTTCCGGGTCGCCGGGGCCGTTGGAGAGGAAGATGCCGTCGGGCTGCATGGCCAGGATTTCTTCCGAACCGGTACCGGCCGGAACCACGGTGACCTTGGCGCCGAGGCCGGAAAGCAGGCGAAGGATGTTACGCTTGACGCCGTAGTCGATGGCGACGACGTGCATCGACGGCTCGGCCTGTTCGCCAAAGCCTTCGTTCCACACCCAGGGCGTTCCACGCCAGACCGAGGACTGGCCGGAGGTGACTTCCTTGGCGAGGTCAAGCCCGATCAGGCCCGACCAGGCGGCGGCCCGCCGCTTCAAATCGTCGAGGTCGAAGATGCCGTCGGGCGCGTGCGCAATGACGGCATTGGGCATGCCCTTTTCGCGGATCAGCGCGGTCAGCGCCCGGGTGTCGATGCCCGACAGCGCGACGATGCCGCGCTTCTTCAGCCACTGGTCCAGCCCGGTGTCGGCGCGGTAGTTGGACGGGTTGGTGACATCGGCCTTGAACACCGCGCCAACGGCGCCGGCACGGGCGACCGGGTTCAAGTCCTCGATGTCCTCGTCATTGGTGCCGATGTTGCCGATATGCGGGAAGGTGAAGGTGACGATCTGGCCGGCATAGGACGGGTCGGTGAGAATTTCCTGGTAGCCGGTGAGCGCGGTGTTGAAGCAGACTTCGGCAACGGCGGAACCGGTGGCGCCGAGGCCGCGACCCTCGATGACGGTGCCGTCGGCCAGCACCAGAAGGGCGGTCGGCTTTTCGGTTGCCCAAGGCGGGGTCAGTTCGGGGGTCATCTCGGCCATGGCGACGCTCCTGTCACGCTGCGCGCTTCGATGGCGGGCCATCTGCGCAGCAAACGGCGCGGCCGATCTCTCGAGCCTGCGCGCATCAATTCTTTGTCTTGTGCAAGGCCGAGTACATAGGGGAAGGCGCCAGAGCGGTCAATGATGCCCGTGCCAAAAACGGCGAGCATTTGTTTCGTCGAACGATATCAGGGCTTTGGCGCGTTTGCTTTGCGGATGGGCCGCGGTTATTGTCCGCGCCGTTCGAAGGAGAAAGCATCATGCGCGCAAAAATCGCCGAATCCCTGAAAAGCGCGATGAAGGCGCAGGACAAGCACCGGCTGCCGACGCTCAGGCTGATCCAGGCCGCCATCCACGACCGCGACATCGCCAATCGCGGCTCGGCCAAGGACCCCGCCAGCGACGAGGAGATCCTGCAGATCCTGGCCAAGATGGTGAAGCAGCGCGAGGAATCGGCCAAGGCGTTCGAGGACGGCAAGCGCCCGGATCTGGCCGCGCAGGAGCGTGGCGAGATGGAGATCATCCGCGGCTTCCTGCCGACGCAGCTGGATGACGCCGCCGTAACAGCTGCGGCGCGCGAGGCGATCGCTGCGACCGGTGCCGCCAGCCAAAAGGACATGGGCAAGGTGATCGCCGCGCTGAAGCAGAAATATGCCGGCCAGATGGATTTCGGCAAGGCCAGCGGCATCGTCAAAGGCCTGCTGCACTAGGAGCCGACACCGCTTCAATGGCGAAGGAGAGCAGGGGGGCATTACCTCTGGGCAAGAAACGGTCCGCACCGGCTTAAGCGAGCCAAGCCTTGACCTGCCGGAGAGCCCCACCATAATCGAAATCGTCAAACCCACGCTCGAACATCTGCCCTCCTACAAGGCGGCGCTCGAGCGTGGCTGGTCGCCGGACAATGTCCGGCTGATGGAAGCGACGCGCGAGCAACTTGCGGCGATCGACGAGGATCCTGCGGCGTTCCTTGCCAGCCTCGACGATCCCGAGGCCAAAGGAGGCCCGATTACCTTGCCTAATGGCACGACAGTGCCGCGGCTGCCCGGCTTCCGGCGCTGGATCTGGGACGGCGAGGCCGCCGGCTCGATCGGCTTTCGCTGGCAGCCCGGTACGGCCGCGCTGCCGTCGCATGTGCTCGGCCATATCGGCTATGCCGTGGCGCCGTGGAAGCGCGGACGAGGCTATGCGACCGAGGCGCTGCGGCTGATGCTGGACGAGGCGAGGGCTGTTGGTTTGCCATATGTCGAGATCACCACCGACCTCGACAATCCGGCCTCGCAGAAGGTGGTGCTGGCCAATGGCGGCCGTGTGGTCGGTCCGTTCATCAAGGACGCCGCGTATGGCGGCGCCGAGAGTTTGTTGTTCCGGATCGATTTGTAGTCCGACGCTATTCGGCCGCTGCCGGCAGCGGCGGCGCTGCCCGGCTGCGCCCCTCCCAGATGTAGGAGGCAAGTGCCACCACCACCGCCACCAGCATGGCGGCAGCGCCCACAACCGGCAGGCTGCGAAAGCCGTAGCCGGCATTGAGCATGGCCGCGCCCAGCGACGCGGCGAGCGCGATGCCGACATTGAAGCCGGAGGGGATGAGCGAGGAGGCGAGGTTGGAGGCGTCCGCCGTCCAGGCCAGGATGCGGGTCTGGATCGGCGTGCCTATGGCGAAGTTGAGGCCACCCCAGATAACGATGGCGATGACCATCGGCACGGGGTAGGGGCTGACGGCATAGATCACGCCCAACATCACCGCCTGCAGCGCAAGCATGGTGATCAGCGACGGCATCAGCTTCCAATCGGAAAGCTTGCCGCCGAGAAAGACGCCGACCGTGGCGCCGACGCCGTTGAGCAGCAGCACCCAGGGGATCAGGCTCTCGTCGAGATGGGTCACCTCAAGCAGTGTCGGGGTGATGTAGGTGAACAGGCCGAACTGGCCGATCATCAACGTCAGCATCAGGATCAGCGAGGTCCAGACTTGCTGGCGCGCCAGCACGCGAACCTCGCTGCCAAGACTGGCGGATGGCCTTGATGCGCCTGTCGTGCGCGGCAAAAGCGCAGCCATGGCGGCAAACGCCACCACGCCCAGCGCGCACATCACCCAGAAGGTGGCGCGCCAGCCCCAGAGATTGCCGATTGCGGTGCCGGCCGGCACGCCGATGACATTGGATACTGTGAGGCCGGAGAGGATCACAGCCACGGCCATGCCGCGCTTGTCCTCGGGCACGAGGCCGACAGCCACCACCATGGCGACTCCGAAATAGGCGCCGTGTGCGACGGCGACCGCAATGCGCAAGAGCAGCATCGAGGCAAAATCGGGCGCCAGCGCGCAAGCGGCCTGGCCGATGGTGAAGGCGACGGTCAGGCAAAGTAGCAGCGTCTTGCGGGAAATGCCCTTGGTGGCGAGCGCCAGCAATGGCCCGCCAATCGCGATGCCGCCGGCATAGCCTGAGACGAGATAGCCGGAGGTCGGGATCGAAACGCTAAGGCCGTCGGCCACTTGCGGCAGCACGCCGGCAATGACGAATTCGGTGGTGCCGAAAGCGAAGGCGGCGATGAACAGGGCAATGAGCGGAAGCATGGCGCGGAAGCGATCCTTGAATGAGTTGGCCTCAAATCATGGATGGCGCTTGCCGGCAATGCAGAAATTTTTGCGGCCGGTTTAGGTTTTCTTGATCAGCTCGCCTTCAACCTGGAGCCGCCGAGCAGGCCGCGCTCTTCCAGCACCGGGTAGGCCATCGACGCCAGCAGCGAGTTGATCTGCTTCAGGTCGCGGATGGTGTCGAGGTGGATGGAACTTGTCTCGACGCTCTTGGCGGTGCCGTCGCGCAGGCGCACGAAATGGCTGGCGCTGGTTTCCTTTTCGCGGTCGCGCAGCCGGTCCTTTTCCAGCACCAACTGGCGGGCAGTCTCAGGGTCGCGCGACACCAGCACGTTGAAGGCAAGCCTGGCATTGGCCAGCACCGAGGTGTGGAAGGCGAGCAGCTCGCTCCAGCCCTCGGTCGTGAACTCCAGCCCGCGCTCGAACTTCTTCTTCACATGCACCAGCATGTTGCGCACGATGATGTCGCCGACCTGCTCGAGCTTGACGCAGGCGCCTATCAGCTCCTGGCAGCGCAGCGCCTCGTCCTCTGTGAGCGAGTTCCTGGTCAATTTGGCCAGATAGAGCTTGATCGCCGCGTGCTTCCTGTCGACGCGGTCGTCAAGGGCGGCCAGCGCCTTGATCTTGTCGCCGTCGGCGCTTTCATACAGCTCGATGATGCGCTTGAGCATGATCTCGACCGTCTCGCAGACGCGCACCACCTCGCGGGTGGCGTTGGCCAGCGCCTGGCTCGGAACGTCGAGCGCGCCGTCGTTGAGGGCGGAGAGTTCGACCACATCGAGCTCTGTAGCAGGCGCCGGCTTGGTGCCCATTGCCACGATCTTCTCAGAGGCACGATAGATCAGGCTGGCAAGCGGCAGGCCGGCGAGCAGGATCAGCACATTGAACAGGATGTGGGCGTTGACGATCTGGTCGGGCACGGTGGCGCCGAGGAAGGCGACCGGTGGCTTCAGCGTCATGAACAGGATCAGCATCACCAGCGAGCCCATGCCGCGCATCAACAGATTGCCGATCGGCACGACGCGCACGCCAGGTTCGGCACTTCGGGTGAGCAGCGGCGCGATGATCGACGAGCCGAGATTGACGCCGAGCACCAGCACGATGCCGAGTTCGGGCGGGATGAAGCCGCGGCCGGCCAGCGTGACCATCAAGAGAACCGCGGCGATCGAGGAATGGAACAACCAGGTAACGAGCGCGGCGAGCAGATAGGCGGTGACGTGGTCGCTGGAGAAATATTCGATGATGAGCGGCATCAGCGTGCTCTGCCGCAGCGGCTCCGAGGCCTGGCCGATCATCTCCAGCGACAGTACCAGAAGGCCGATGCCGACCAGGATGCGGCCGAACTGGCGCCAGTCGCGCCGCTCGGTGGCCATGAACATGACCGTGCCGGCGACGAGGCAGATCGGCACCAGCAGGGTCAGATCGAAGGTCAAGAGCTTGACCACCAGCGCCGAGCCGATCTCGGCGCCGCGCACCGCCAATTGGCCCGACATGCCCGAGACGATGCCGGCGCCGGCGAAGGAGCCGACGAGAAGCGTGACGGCGGTCGAGCTCTGCAGCGCGATGGACAGGCCGCAGCCGGCCAGCACCGCCATGATCGGATTGCGCATGGTGGAGCGCAGCCGGTGACGCAGCACGTCGCCATAGGCGCGCTCGACGCCTGTCTTGACCATGCGGGTGGCAAACAACATCAGCGCCACCGCGCCCGCCAGATGCAGCAGGACGACGGAGCCGCTCATTTCGAAACCCGCACGCAGACAGGGACCGCGACGCGGAGGGCGCGCAGTGCAGGGAGGAAAACGGGGCTGCGAATCATGGTCATGACAGTCTTGAACAATATCCGGAATATTTTAGCCGGATAATAAAATCTTGTCGATTTCAAGAGCCGTCGCGGCGCGACAGGGCGTGTCGGAAAATGGACGGATGCGCAAATGGTTGCATGGCGGATCCCTGGCGATGGGAGCGGATCGTCCCGATTTGCCGGACTCCCGGCAATCGCCTTTGCGATGATGTTCAAATATCCAGGATAAGCACAGGATTTCATTACGTAAATGTAATGCTAGTGTTCAGTTTCGGTTCATCCTTCGGGGGCTATTCCCTAGGCATCGACAACCAAGGAGCCCCGCTATGAAACGTGTTGTTCTTCCCGCCCTCGCTTTCTCGATGCTGGCCGCCACTTCGCTTACCGGCCAGGCCGCACCGGTGAACGCACCGGTCGCACCGCAGTCGAATTACACGCGGGTCGACTGGCAGAGGCCCGGCAAGCATGTCGATGTCAGGAAGCGCGTCGTGAAGAAGACGGTGGTCGTCAAGCGCAGCCATTGGCGCAATGGCCAGAAATATTCCAGCTGGAAGCGGCACCAGCCGATCCGCGATTATGGCCGCTATGGCCTGCATCGCCCCGGCCGCGGCCAGGAATGGATCCGCGTCGGCAACGACTATGTTCTGGTCGGCGTCCTGTCCGGCATCATCTTCGGCGCCGTTGCCGCGCAGTAAGCCCGGCCTCGCCGGCGCAATGCCGAGACTTGAAAGGAGGCGGCCCGAAACGGCCGCCTTTCTTTTGGCTGTAGAAACCGGGCTTTTTGGCTGTGGAAACCGGGTATGGTCCGCAATAGGGGTCGTCGGATTCCGCGCGCATGATTATATGAGGGACAAACGAGTTCCCCAATGCGCTTTCCGCCCGCCTTTCTCGATGAGATACGCGACCGTGTGCCGATTTCATCGGTCATCGGCCAGCGCGTCGCATGGGACAGGAAGAAGACCAACGCCTCGCGCGGCGACTATTGGGCCTGTTGTCCGTTCCATGGCGAAAAGAGCCCCTCCTTCCACTGCGAGGACAAGAAGGGCCGCTATCACTGTTTCGGCTGTTCGGTGTCGGGCGATCATTTCAAGTTCCTGACCGAGCTCGACGGATTAAGCTTTCCCGAAGCGGTCGAGAAGATCGCCGACATGGCCGGCGTGCCGATGCCGGTGCGCGACGAGCGGGAAGAACAGCGTGAGAAGGAACGCGCCAGCCTGACCGATGTCATGGAGATGGCGACTGCCTTCTTCCAGGAGCGGCTGCAAGGACCGGAGGGTGCAAAAGCCCGCGCCTATCTCAGGGATCGCGGGCTGACGCCGGCGACGCAGCAATCGTTCCGGCTGGGCTTTGCGCCCGACAGCCGCAATGCGCTGAAGGAACATCTTGCCGCCAAGGGCGTGCCCAAGGCCGACATCGAGGCCTGCGGGCTGGTGCGTCATGGCGACGACATCCCGGTCTCCTATGACTGGTTCCGCGATCGCATCATGTTCCCGATCCCGGATTCGCGCGGCAAGATCATCGCCTTTGGCGGCCGCGCACTGGCACCCGATGCGCTGGCCAAATACATGAATTCGCCCGACACGGAGCTCTTCCACAAGGGCAACGTGCTCTACAATTTCGCCCGAGCCCGCAAAGCGCTGGCGAAAGGCGGCACGGTGATTGCCGTCGAAGGCTATATGGACGTGATTGCGCTGGCGCAGGCCGGCTTCGAGAATGCCGTGGCGCCGCTCGGAACCGCGCTCACCGAAAACCAGCTCGAACTTCTGTGGCGCATGGCGCCTGAGCCGATGCTGTGCTTCGACGGCGACCAGGCCGGGCTGAAGGCGGCGTGGCGGGCCGCGGATCTCGCGCTGCCGTCGGTGCAGGCCGGGCGGTCGGTGCGCTTTGCACTGTTGCCGGAGGGCAAGGATCCCGACGATCTGGTCAAGGCAGAAGGGCCGGACGCGTTTCGTGCCGTGCTGGCGGAAGCGCGGCCTCTCGCTGATTTGTTGTGGATGCGTGAGACATCCGGTGGCGTCTTCGACACGCCGGAGCGGCGGGCGGGGCTGACAAAGACGCTGCGCGAACTGACCAGCCGCATCCGCGATGAGAGCCAGCGCTACCACTACCAGCAGTGGATGCGCGAGCGGGAGCTGACCTTCTTCAGCGCCCAGCGCGAAGTGCGGCAAGGTCGCCAGGACTGGAAACCGGGGCAGGGCAAAACGCCCGCACCCGGCGGACAGTTCGCCAAAGGCAGCGGGGCAGGCGCGCGCGCCGCGATCACCGAAAGCCTCGGCCGCTCCGCCATGGTCAAACGCGGTGGCGAGATGATGTCGGTGCGCGAGGCGACGATCATCGTAGCCCTCGTCAACCATCCGGCGCTGATCGACGAGAACTTCGCCCATGTCGAGTTCCTCGATCTCGCCAACACCGATCTGCAGCGGCTGCACGCCACCATCCTCGATGCGATGGCGCACGACATGGCCAATGACCGTAGCGCGGTGATCGCCACCATCGAACGTGCCGGCTGCAGCGATATCTGGGGGCGCGCCGTGGCGCTCATCCAACGGGCCAGGCAATGGCCCGCGCTGGAAACCGCAGCGCTTGACGATGCCCGCGACGCCTTCAACCAGGCGCTGCACTTGCAGCGCAGCGCGCGCACCTTACATAAGGAGCTGAAACAGGCGGAAGCAGCGCTCGCCAGCGATCCCACTGACGAAAACTACCGGCACCTCATCGAGATTCAGGCGCAGTTCCGTGATGTACAAGCAACGGAAGCGCTGATCGAAGGCTTCGGTGTGTCCTCGGGCAGGGGTGGGCGCGTGTAGGTCGAAACCTGCGCAAGAATGGATGATGTACGTGCTGCGCGTCGAATCGACGCCTCTAAGTCGGGTAATTGATTCGCTTTTTTGATGCGAATCATGCGAGAGGCGCTTGACCTTCTGGCAGAATGACGGAATCAGGACGATTCGAAACCTTAACCCGTGCCGGCGTCGATGGAAATGCACTGACGCGAGGTGCTGATCACTGGACAGGCTGTCAGCCTGCCACAGATATCAGGGTTAATCTGGACTTAATGCATATCGCCCAAAAGTGAAAACCGGTTTTGGGGGCACGATATGAACAAACAAAAGAGTTGATTCGGTTACCGGCCCGGTTAAGCGCCACCAGCGCATGTAGTTTGACCGGTGCGGCAGCTACGCGGCTTCGATGCTCGGCCGCTAGGAGAAGATAAAGACTATGGCGACAAAGGAAAAGGAAGAGGTCGAGACCGAACGTGAAGGCGCCACCGATGGGCCTCTGCTCGACCTTTCCGATGATGCTGTCAAGAAGATGATCAAGGCCGCCAAGAAGCGCGGCTATGTGACTCTCGACGAACTGAACGCGGTGCTGCCGTCGGAAGAGACCGATCCGGACCGCATCGAAGACATCAATGCGATGCTGTCCGACATGGGCATCAACGTGGTCGAGGACGACGATCAGAGCGAGGAGCCCGAGGCCGCCGACAGCAATGCCGACGCCGAGGAAGACGCCAACGAACTGGCCGAGCAGACCGGCACCGCCGTCGCCGCCACGACCACCAAGAAAGAGCCGACCGACCGCACCGATGACCCGGTGCGCATGTATCTGCGCGAGATGGGCTCGGTCGAGCTCCTGTCGCGCGAGGGCGAAATCGCGATCGCCAAGCGCATCGAGGCCGGCCGCGAGACGATGATTGCGGGCCTCTGCGAAAGCCCGCTGACCTTCCAGGCCATCATCATCTGGCGTGACGAGCTCAACGAATCCAAGATCCTGCTGCGCGAGATCATCGACCTCGAAGCCACCTATGCCGGCCCCGAAGCCAAGCAGGCGCCGGTGGTCGAGCGCATCGAGGAGGCGCCCAAGGCCGAGGACAAGCCGAGGCGTGGACGCGACGAGGAAGACGACATCACCAATGTCGGCGCCGACACGCGCGGCCTGGTCGATGACGACGAGGAAGACGAGGACGAGGCGAGCCTGTCGCTGGCGGCGATGGAAGCGGAACTGCGCCCGCAGGTGATGGAGACGCTCGACGTCATCGCCGACACCTACAAGAAGCTGCGCAAGCTGCAGGACCAGCAGGTCGAGAACCGTCTGGCCGCGACCGGCACGCTGTCGCCAAGCCAGGACCGCCGCCTGAAGGAGCTGAAGGACCAGCTGATCAAGGCGGTGAAGTCGCTGTCGCTCAACACGGCGCGCATCGAGGCGCTGGTCGAGCAGCTCTACGACATCAACAAGCGGCTGGTGCAGAACGAAGGCAAGCTGCTGCGCCTGGCCGAAAGCTATGGCGTGCGCCGCGAGGAGTTCCTCAAGGAATATCAGGGCTCCGAGCTCGACCCGAACTGGACGCGCTCGATCGGCAACCTGACCTCGCGCGGTTGGAAGGAATTCACCAAGAACGAGAAGGACGCGATCAAGGATCTGCGTTCGGAAATCCAGAACCTCGCAACCGAGACGGCGATCTCGATCCTGGAATTCCGCAAGATCGTCAACCAGGTGCAGAAGGGCGAGCGCGAAGCCGCTATCGCCAAGAAGGAAATGGTCGAGGCCAACCTGCGCCTCGTCATTTCCATCGCCAAGAAATACACCAATCGCGGCCTGCAGTTCCTCGACCTGATCCAGGAAGGCAATATCGGCTTGATGAAGGCGGTCGACAAATTCGAATACCGCCGCGGCTACAAGTTCTCGACCTATGCGACATGGTGGATCCGGCAGGCGATCACGCGTTCGATTGCCGACCAGGCGCGCACCATCCGCATCCCGGTGCACATGATCGAAACGATCAACAAGATCGTGCGCACGTCGCGCCAGATGCTGCATGAAATCGGCCGCGAGCCGACGCCGGAGGAACTGGCAGAAAAGCTCGCAATGCCGCTCGAAAAAGTGCGCAAAGTCTTGAAGATCGCCAAGGAGCCGATCTCGCTCGAAACCCCTGTGGGTGACGAAGAGGATTCGCATCTGGGCGATTTCATCGAGGACAAGATGGCGATCCTGCCGATCGATGCGGCGATCCAAGCCAATCTGCGCGAGACCACCACGCGGGTGCTCGCCTCGCTGACGCCGCGCGAGGAGCGGGTGCTGCGCATGCGCTTCGGCATCGGCATGAACACCGACCACACGCTGGAAGAAGTCGGCCAGCAGTTCTCGGTGACGCGCGAGCGTATCCGCCAGATCGAAGCCAAGGCGCTGCGCAAGCTCAAGCACCCGAGCCGGAGCCGCAAGCTGAGGAGCTTCCTCGACAGCTGATAGCGGCAACAGACCAGCATTCGAAAAGGGCGCCGATGGCGCCCCTTTTCGTTGCCGGGTGAAGGCTCTTGTCGCCCATCTCCGTCGGGAGGATACTTGCCTGGTCGGATGCATGTTCTGGGCGAAAAACCGGATGTCCGCCCCGGCTGATGTCCTCAGCCGTGCTCCGTGGCGCCGGAGGGAGGTGTGTGATGACAACCTACATCCTGCTGATGAACTGGACGGAACAGGGCGCCAGAAATATCCGAGAGTCGCCGAAGCGGCTCGATGCCGCCAAGAAGCAACTGGCCGACATGGGCGGCTCGTTCAAGGCGTTTTACCTGACTATGGGCGAATATGACATGGTGGCGATTATCGAGGCGCCCGACGATGCTGTGCTTGCTCGTTTCGCCCTGATGCTGGCAACGGGTGGCAGCGTCAAGACGCGAACGCTCAAGGCTTTCCCGGAATTTGCCTATCGCGAGATCGTCACTTCGCTTGGATAGCGCTGGGCGCGGGTCCGTGCGGCTCGGCGTCATATTGCGGGGCCGTGCCGTCAGGGTGATAGTCGCTCCATGTCCAAGCCTGCGCTGACCGTCTGGTACAACACACGCTGCCCGGTTTGCGATGGCGGCATCACCCGGCAGAAACGGCGGCTGATCGAGGCGATCAAGGCCGGGCGGATCGAATTCCGCGACATCAACCTCGAACCGGCGGCGCTCTCTGGCTACAGCGCCTCGCTGGAGGACATACGCCGCCGGCTGCATGCCACCGATGCCGAAGGCAGGCTGCTGGTCGGCGCCGATGTCGCGGTTGCCGTCTGGCGGGCGACGCCGGGCGAGGGCTGGCTGGCGACGCTCTTCGGCAATCCGGTCGCGCTGCCGCTGACGCGCTTGGCCTATGATCGTTTCGCCGATCTTCTCTATGCCTGGAACCGGCGCAAGGGCCGCTGGTAGCGAGGCAAGGCCCGAAGATATCTGCGGGCCTTACCGTCATGGGCGTTACCGGGACGCCGGCTCGCAAAGCCAGCCGACAATGCGGCGCACCGCCGGCAGCACCATGAGCAACGTTGGGAACGCTACCAGCCAGGACAGGCCCCAGGCAGTGAGCCAGACAGCCGGCAAATCAGGTCGCAGTCCAAGGCTTTTCAGCGTCGATATGAACGAGACGATGAAGGTCATCAGCAGCGACAGCACCAGCGGACTGACGATCGCGGCATAGCGCGCCGGCAGCTTGCCGCGCTTACGGGTCGTGGTCATTTTTGGATTTTCCTGAAACATCCGGTCCGTCGCATTTGGCATCCATTGCGCCGGGTTTCCGGCGGAACTGCCCGGAAAGACCGGGGTGGATGCGTTGCTTGACGTCAGACGCTTACGGAGAGGTTTTGGCCCTCACGCGCTTTCTAGCTGCCGGCGGCGGCGAAATCAACCTTCTGGCGCCGCCTTTAGATGCATCGTAAGATATATCTTGACTCGTCGGCGGGTAGGCCTAATTAAGATGTATCGTAAGATATAACTCAAGGAGCAATTCATGCACAGACATCATCCCTTTGGCGAGCGCGCCGAGCGCGCATTCCTGCACATGGCAGGCAAATTTGGTGGAAGAGGGGGCGGCGGCTTTGGTCCGTTCGGCCACGGCGGACGTGGCGGTGGACGCGGCGGCCCGGGCGACATGTTTCGTGCCGGGCGCATGCTGGCCGACGGCGATCTCAAGCTGATCACGCTGTCGCTGCTGGCCGAGGCGCCTCGCCACGGCTACGACATCATCAAGGCGCTGGAAGAGCGCACCAGCGGCATCTACAGCCCGAGCCCGGGCGTCGTCTATCCGACGCTGACCTTCCTGGAAGAGGCCGGCTATGCGGCTTCAGCCGCCGACGGCAACAAGAAGGTGTTTTCGATCACCGAGGCGGGCCAGGCGCATCTCGCCGAGAACCGCGAGATGATCGACGGCGTGCTCGAGCATCTCGAGCGCTTCGGCCGCAAGATGGCCAAAGCGCGGGACTGGTTCGGCTGGAACGACGACGGCGAGGAAGGCGGACGGCGTGGTGGACGGGGTCGCTCGGAAGCCCGCGACGAGTTCCGCGCCGTGCGCCACCGGCTGCGTGCCGCGCTCGGCGATCTCGTCGACGCGCCGGCTGAAAAGCAGGCCGAGGCGATTGCAGTCCTGGAAGCCGCCGCTGAAGCCCTGGAAGCGCTATCGCGCGGTTGACCCCTGGCGAGAACGCTTGCCCGTTCGACTGAGGAACGGTACTGAAAATCATCCTGCACCGCGAGACGTGGTGCAGGATGATTGCCGTTGGAGGAAGCCCCATGTCTTTTCTGAAGCGTCTTTTCGGTGGTGGCGGTGAGGGGGGCGAGCCCAAGAGCGCAGCACCGGCAAAGCAGGTTGAGCACAAGGGATTTTTGATCAGCGCCACGCCCTACAAGGCGGAGGGCGGCCAGTACCAAACTTGCGGCGTGGTTTCGAAGGAAGTCGACGGCGTGATGAAGGAACACAAATTCATCCGCGCCGATCGCTTTGCCGGACTGGACGACGCCGTCGACATCTCGATCAAGAAGGGCATGCAACTGGTCGACGAGCAAGGCGAGAGGATGTTCGGGTAAGGGCCGAACTGGTCGAGGCGCCGAACATAGGTTTTGCGCCGGTCATCCGTCGCCAGAATCTCGAATAATGGCAGTGGGCCGCAAGCAGAAAGTATCGACAATTGAGCGTAGCGTTTGCCAAGGAGGAAAGCGCCGAGGCAGCATCGGAAACCATCCTGCCGGCTCGCCCTGTCTCCGATCGGGTCAACCTTGTCACGGAAGCGGGCCTCAGGACGCTGCAGGTTGAATTGGCTCGCGCCCAGCAAGCTCTTGAGGCCGCTAGCGTGCTGGAAGATGTCAACGAGCGGCGACGCCGGTCAGCGATTCCGGTTCGAGATATGCGTTACTATGCCGAGCGCGTGCGTACGGCTCAGCTTATGCCGGTGCCCACCTCTAATGAGGTGATCGCCTTCGGGCACACCGTTACCTTCAAGCGTGATGATGGCCGCACTCAGACCTTCCGCATCGTCGGAGAGGATGAGGCCAACCCGTCTGAAGCTTCCATATCGCATGGTTCGCCGGTTGCCATCGCGCTGACCGGAAAAACCGTTGGCGACTTTGTCCAACTAGGGCCGCGCGAACTTGAGATCCTGTCCATTTCCTAGGACGCAGGTATGATGCGCGACCGAGGCCGGTGCACCTTGAGACGTGATCAGATGCCCGCAATTGCCAATAGCCAAGCCAGGATGTCGAGCAGCAGAAAAACCAGCGCAATCTGCAACGCCAGCCGGAGCCGCTGGATAATTCGCCACTTGCCGGCCATGTCCGCCTTGATCCGAAGGGCAAGCGCGCGGCGCATGGCTGACATTGTCGTCGGCCTGTCGCCGTCGACATATTGATCAAGCAGATCTTCCGGATTGAAGCGGAATGTATATTGGTGATAGGGCCAAAGTATGAAGACGATCAGCCCGCCGATGCCGAACAACAGGGCCACTGCGGTCCAATCCCAAAGCCCAAGCCCGTTGGAAAGCGCCGCACCGCCGAGTAGCGAGTTGGCAAATGCGGTGGCAAAGACAAGGCTGCCGGCGGGTGCTCATGTTCTCCACAAGCGTCTGCTGTTGAGTGAGACCTCTCACCGCCTCCTGATAGATGAACGCGAGACGCGGATCGTCGTCGGCAACAGCGCTTGCGACAATTCCGTTGTTCTCTCCTCCACTCGGACATTCGGCCATAAGTTGCCTCTCTGTTTTGACAGGGATGCACGAGTCTAGCCCGATCCGTCGGTGCAAAAACAGATTGGCCGTGGACCAACGGCAAATCCGATGGCGATGCCGGGGGCTTCCAAACCTATGAGGGCCAGCTGATGAACGGGCAAGAATAGTTGGCAGCCATCGAAAACCCCGCCACGAACACCACGCCATCTGCCGGTGGACCTGCTCTCGGCCCCGGACAGCAAGAAGGCAGGCACCGAAGCGCCTGCCTTTTCAATGCGAATGACGGGGTGTGCTTACGCGGCGATTTGCGCGCTCGCGGTCTTGGCCACCACGGCATCGACCTTGGCGGTCGCCTTGGCAAGTGCGGCGGTGACGGCATCAGGGCCCATGCCGACGCCTTCGATGCGGATGACGTCGACATCGGTCATGCCGAGAAAGCCGAGCACGCCGCGCAGATAGGGGATGGCGTGATCGAACTGCACGGCCGCACCTTCGGAATAGATGCCGCCCGAGGCGAGTACGATGTAGACCTTCTTGCCGGTGACGAGGCCCTTGGGACCACCCTCGCCATAAGAGAAGCTCTTGCCGGAGCGGGAGATGTGATCGACCCAGGACTTCAGGGTTGAGGAGATGTTGAAGTTGATGAAGCCGGTGGCCAGGATCACGGTGTCGGCTGCGAACAGTTCGTCAAGCACGATGTCGGAGACGCCGACGACTTCGGCCTGGCGCGGCGTGCGGGCTTCAACGGGGGTGTAGATGCCGGTCGCATAATCGGTGTCGATATGCGGCAGCGGGTTGGCCACGAGGTCGCGTACGACGAGCGTATTCGACGGGTCGGCGGCGACGAGCTTTTCAGCGAATTCGGTAGCGATACGGGTCGAGTGCGAGGCAGCGCCGCGCGGGCTCGAGGTTACAAGCAGGATAGACATAGCGGTTCTCTCCAGTGGGAATTGATTTCTCCCGCCTGATATGGGCCTACCGACCCATTCGAAAAACTGGTATATTTTCTATACGATCCATCCATAAAGTAGGTATGCCGTGCAGCCCAATCCGACGCTCGACCAATTGCAGATCCTGGTTGCGGTCGCCGACACCGGCAGCTTCTCAGCCGCCGGCCGCAAGCTTAACCGCGCGCAGTCCGTCATCAGCTACGGCATCGCCAATCTTGAAGCGCAGCTTGGCCTGAAACTGTTCGAGCGCGAGGGCACGCGCGAGCCGCAGCTGACCGAAATCGGCCGGGCGATGCTGGAGGACGCCCGGCGCATGGTCGGCGTGCTGCAGCGCATCCGTTCGCGTGCCGACGGTCACCATCAGGGGCTGGAGGCTGAAGTTGCGCTATCGGTTGACGCGGCGCTGCCCTCGCCGGTGCTGGTGCGGGTGCTGAAGGCGTTCGAGGCGCAGTTCCCGACCGTGATGATGCGACTGCATATCGGCACGCTCGGTCTGATCCCCGACCATGTCGTCAGCGGACAGTCGGATCTTGGCATCGGTGGCTTGCTGGGCGAGGTCGACGTGCATCTCGTGCGCATCGGCTTCATGTCGATCGTGCTGGCTGCCGCCCCCACCCATCCTCTGGCACTGCTGCCGAAACCGGTGGCGCTCGAGGATGCGCGCGAGCACACCCAGCTGGTTGTCACCGACCAGTCGGAACGCACCAAGGGACGCGACTTCGGCGTCTTTGCCTATCGTACATGGCGGCTGACAGACGTGCGTATCAAGCATACGTTGATGCGCGAGGGGCTGGGCTGGGGCGGGTTGCCGCGCTGGCTGATCGCGGACGATTTGGCCAGCGGCAGGCTGGTGGAACTCGACCTTGAACCATTTAGCGAGGTGCGCTCATCGCTCTACGCCATGCACCGCGCCGACCGCAGCCCGAAACCGGCGGCGGCCTGGCTGATCGACCAGTTCAAACGCCAGCTCGGCTGCTTCAACGAGTTCGAACCGGACGACCTGCCTGAGGGAGAGCCGGAGATAGCCCATCGATCAGAGCCATGAGCACGGCGCGATAGTCTTCGGCCGAGGCGCCGGCCTCGACGGCAAGTGCTGCGCGGTCGAAGGCGGCGGCGAGCAAAGCGGTCAGCGCATCGGCAGGCAGTCTGGTCATCGACTGTTCGCGCATCGCCGCAACCAGGCCTTCGCGCAGCGACCGGTTGCCGTGGCGATTGTCGATCGCATCCATGGCGGCGCGGCCAAGCACGGCCGGTCCGTCGAGCAGCAAAAGCCGCGTGCGGCCGGGCGCGCGCATGGCGGCGAGATAGGCGTCCGAGCCGGCAATCAGCGCATTGAAGGCAAACAAAGAAGGCGGCGAGGCGCGCTCGATCTCTTGCGCCACCGCCGCCGCCTCCTGCTCGACCACAGCGGCAAACAGCGCCTGCTTGTCGGCAAAGTGGTGATAGAGCGCGCCGCGGGTGACGCCGGCGGCCGCAACGATCTCCGGCGTGCCGGTCTCGGCATAGGACTTTTCGATGAACAGTTTGCGCGCCGCGGCGATCAGGTCGGCGCGCGTCGCTTCGGTGCGGTCGCGGTTGGAGCGGCGCGGGGTTTCTCGTTGCATACATGCAGCCTGTATGTTACTTCGAATGGCATGCAAACTGTATGTTGGCTGACGGGAGAAAGAAAGATGAAGACGACGAGCTATTATCCGGTGCTGATGACGGGCGACGTAGCCGGCACGAAAGCCTTCTATATCAATCACTTCCGCTTCAAGCCGCTGTTTGCGAGCGACTGGTATGTGCACCTGCAGTCTGCCGAGGATCGCCGCGTCAATCTCGGCATCGTCCAAGGCGACCACGAGACGATCCCCGAGGAGGGGCGCGGCCGCACATCGGGGCTGCTGATCAATTTCGAGGTGAGGGATTCTGACGCTGTCTATGAACGGATCGTTGCGGCCGGCCTGCCGATCCTGTGCCCGCTGCGCGACGAACCCTTCGGCCAGCGCCACTTCATCACCAGGGATCCCAATGGCGTGCTGATCGACGTCATCAAGCCGATCCCGCTCAGCCCGGAATTTCAGGCGCAATTCGCGGCGGGCGCGGCGGGCGCCTGAACAATGGCAGCAAATGTCGGCAGCGGCTCCGGCCGCTGTGGCCGGACCCGCACCATGCGGTCTATGTTGGTGATGTTGAAGCTGGGCCTGCCGCATGCGTGACATCTGCCTTGTTCGTGCGCCATCCAATCTCGGCCTTCGGCCCTTGGAGCCGGGCCATGTGCCCGGCACCTGGCGTGCGCCGCAGGCGCTGAGCCAAGCTGGTTTGATCGAGTCGCTGGCGCCGGGGCGGGTGGTCGATCTCGACAGACCCGCCTACAGTACCGAACCGCAACCGGGCACTAGGCTGCGTAATGGTCCGGCGATCCGCCGCTTCAACCTCGATCTTGCCGAGATCGTCACCGGTGCGCTTGGGCAAGGCGAGTTCCCGCTGATCATCGGCGGCGACTGCTCGATCCTGCTTGGCGCACTGGTCGCCGCGCGGCGCTCGGGCGCGGTCGCCCTGGTCCATGTCGATGGCCACAGCGATTTCCGCCATCCCGGCAACTACGATGTCAATGCCTCACTCGGCTCGGCTGCCGGCATGGATCTGGCACTTGCCACCGGACGCGGCGAGGCTTTGCTGGCGCAATGGCCAGGTGTTGTCGGTCCGCTCGTCGCCGACGAGGCGGTGGTTCAGATCGGCGAACGCGAGAGCCGCGATGCCGATCTTGCCTGGCCCGACATCAATGCGACCGCCGTCACGCGCATCGACGTCTTTGCCGCGCAGGAACTCGGCGCGGCTGGAGTGTTGCAAAAGACAAGAGCGACGCTGGCGCGCGCCAGCTGTCCCTACTGGCTGCATCTCGATGTCGATGTGCTCGACCAGACGGTGATGCCGGCGGTGGATTCGCCCGGCAGCCCCGGCATCGACCCCGATGAACTCGTTGCCATTCTGTCGGCGCTGGCAGCGGACCAGCGCTGCACCGGCTTGGACATGACGATCTACGATCCCGACCTCGACCCGACCGGTGACCTTGCGCGACTGCTGGTGTCGCTGCTCGGGCGGGTGCTCAAGCCTCGATAAAGGCTCAGCTCGCCCTTGCTACCGGCGTCACCGTCACCTGGCTGACGCCGGTGCGGCGCACCACTGTGCACAGCGTCTCGCGGCCGATGCGTTCGGCGTCGAGCATGCGCACGAGGTCGTCGACGCCGGTGACCGGGCGACCGTCTATCGCCGCGATGATGTCGCCTTCCCTGAGGCCGGCCTTCGCCGCGGGTCCGTCTTTCTCGACGCTGCGCAGCCGCACCGCAGTACTGGTGGTCACCTGCGACAGGAGCGCTGCGCGGCGCGGCAAACTGGTGGTGTCGGCCGAGATGCCGATGAAGGCGCGCCGCACGCGGCCGAAGCGGATGATCTCCGAAATGACGAAGTTGGCGGTGTTGGAAGCGACCGCGAAGGCGATGCCTTGCGCGCCGTGGATCATGGCGGTGTTGACGCCGATGATTTCGCCTGCCGACGACACCAGCGGTCCGCCGGAATTGCCGGGATTGAGCGCGGCATCGGTCTGGATGACATCGTCGATCAGCCGCCCGGTCGAGGCGCGCATCGAACGGCCAAGTGCGGAGACCACGCCTGACGTTACGGTCCATTCGAAGCCGAGCGGATTGCCGATGGCAATGGCGATCTGGCCGCGCCGCAACCGCTTGGAATCGCCGAGCGGCGCGACTTCGGTGAAGCTGCCATCCGCGCGCACCAGCGCGATGTCGGTGTCGGGGTCGCTGCCTAGCACGCGGCCTTCGCTGGAGGCGCCGTCGGGCATAGAGACGCGCACCGTTTTGGCATCGCCAACGACATGGAAATTGGTAACGACCAGCCCGTCCGGCGCGATGACGAAGCCGGAGCCATGGCCACCTTGGCCACCGACGCGCTCGATGCGGCAGACGGCTGGGCCGATGCGGTCGACGGCGTCGGCGACTGTCGTCGAATAGGCGTCGAGCAGTGTGTCGTCGGTTTCGAATTTGTGGGCGGCGAGGGCCATTGGCGGGGCTCCGTGTTTTCAGGCGCGATGATGACTATATGTGCGGAGCGGCTCGAACTGCCGCGACCTGACCAGATGGCCAGTCACACCAGTAACTAGCCGTCAGACGAGTACCTCCGGGCGCACTGCCGAGCGATATCTGGGGCATGAGAAAACCCAGGAGATCATCATGAGTGACTTCAACCTTAATGCATTTTCCGACGCCATCGCCGATCTCGCCGCCAAGGCTGCGCCGGCAACGGCAAGTTTCACCACCCATCACCATCGCACCGCCAGCGCCTTCCACTGGCGTGACGGCTATTTCGTCACCGCCGAGGAAGCTGTCGAGGCCGGTGAGGAGATCGAATTGACATTGGCTTCGGGCGACGCGGTGAAGGCCGAACTGGTCGGTCGCGATCCGTCGACCGGCGTAGCGCTTCTGAAGCCGGCCGGCGCTGCCGCAGCGCCTGCGCTGGCCAAGGCTGACGCGGTACGGCCCGGCAATCTTGCCATCGCCATCGGCAGTAGTCAGGGTTCGGCGCTGGCCGTATCGGGTTCGGTCGGCGAGGTCGGCCCCGCCTGGCGCTCGATGCGCGGCGGCAGCATCGATCGGCGCATCAATCTCGCCGTCAATGCCGGCGGCCGTTTCGAGGGCGGGCCGGTGCTTGACGCCAAGGGCGCGCTGATCGGCATGCTGCTGTTTGGGCCACGTGGTCGTGCGCTGGTCATGCCTTATGAGACGATCGAGCGGGCCGTGGCGACGCTGCGTGAAAAGGGCCATGTCGCGCGCGGCTATCTCGGCGCCGGCCTGCACCCGATCCGTGACGGCGCGGCGCGCGGCGCCATGGTCATGAGCCTCGACGACAATGGTCCGGCCAAGGCCGCCGGCCTTGCGCTGGGCGACATCATCGTGGCGTGGAATGGCGAGGCCGTGCACGGCCCGCGCGAACTGATCCGAAAGCTTGGGCCGGATAGCGCGGGCGCTGCGGTGACGCTCGGCGTGGTGCGCGGCGGCGAGCAGCGCGACGTCGCGCTGACCGTCGGTGAAAAACCGCTGAGCTGAGAGGGCCGATGGAAAGCGACACGCTGACAAGGCCGGAGGCGAGTGGATCGCAGGCGGGTGGGCCGGAGGTGGCGGGCGGCGGACGCCAGCTCGTGGTCCTGATCGCGCTGCGCGATGCCGCGCGTGCCGAGCGCCTGTCGGCTTCGCTTGCCATGGCGGACGATCTGCTTCCGGTCGTGGCCGGCAGCGGGATTGCCGACGTCGCTGTCGTCGATGACGCTGTTGCGAACAGTGCGGCCTGGCTCGATCGGGCCGATGGTGGCAACAGCGCAATCCCACGGGTGCTGCTATCCGCGAGCGCTGGCCGGCCGGAAAACCGGGTGCTTGCCGTGCTGCCTTTGGCGTCGGATGCGAATCTGATCGCGGCTGCCGTCAGACTAGCGGCGGCCGGCTACCGGGTGTCCAGGGATGGGCGTTCGACGCCCGCTCGCCACGACGATTTCGATGGCGCCGCCAACGGCGGAAGCCATAGCGGGCTGTTCGGCGAGGAGCTGTTGGACGATGGCGCTACCGCCCGTCCGGCGCTGTCGCCGCGCGAGGCCGAAGTGCTGGCGCTGCTGGCCGAAGGCGCGCCCAACAAGGTGATCGCGCGGCGGCTGAACATCTCCGTGCATACGGCAAAGTTCCACGTCGCCGCGATCCTGATCAAGCTGGGTGCTGCGAACCGCACGGATGCCATCGCGATCGCTATGCGGCAGGGCCTGGTGCTGGTCTAACCCCCTTTTCCCTTTGAGCCTACGTTGCGTAACCCGTTGCAGGCTGCCGAGGCCTTGCGCAGTGCATTGCCGCCGCGCAATGGTTCGCGTCAGTGATGTAGCAAGGGAGGTGCCAAGACATGTCGCTAAAGGGAAAGACGCTGTTCATCTCCGGCGGGTCGCGCGGCATCGGTCTTTCGATCGCGCTGCGCGCTGCGCGCGACGGCGCCAATGTGACGATCGCGGCCAAGACCGCCGAGCCGCACCCGAAGCTGCCGGGCACGATCTACTCGGCAGCTGAGGAGATTGAGCAGGCCGGCGGCAAGGCGCTGCCTGTTTTGTGCGACATCCGCGAGGAGGCGCAGGTGGCTGAGGCGGTTGCCAAGACAGTCGAAAAGTTCGGCGGCATCGATATTTGCGTCAACAATGCCAGCGCCATCCAGCTCACCGGCACGCTGGAGACCGACATGAAGCGCTACGATCTGATGCACCAGATCAACACGCGCGGCACTTTCCTGGTGTCGAAAATGTGCATTCCCCACCTGAAGTTGGCTAAGAATCCTCACATTCTGAATCTGGCACCGCCGCTCGATATGAAGGCCAAATGGTTCAAGAACCACGTCGCCTACACCATGGCCAAGTTCGGCATGTCGATGTGCACGCTGGGGATGAGCGCCGAGTTTGCCAAGGACGGCATCGCGGTCAATTCGCTGTGGCCGATCTCGACCATCGACACGGCGGCGGTGCGCAATCTGCTCGGTGGCGCGACGGTCGCGGCGATGAGCCGCTTGCCCGACATCATGGCCGATGCCGCACACGCCATCTTCCTGCGGCCATCGCGCGAGACATCAGGCAATTTCTACATCGATGAAGAGGTGCTGCGGGCCGAGGGCGTGACCGATTTCGCGGCCTACGCGCCGGGCGCGACCGGGCCGCTGGCCGGCGACTTTTTCGTGCCGGACGCGGTATTTGCCAATTCGCCGACGAACGTCAAAAGCATCTACTGACGGAAATCACAGGCCGACGGCGCTGCTTCCTCATCCACCTGCCGGCGTTGTTCGAAAAACCAAGCAATTGGCTTTTCGCCCGCTGTGCGGACCAGCCTCACCTCCCATGAACGGGGAGAAAGGGGCTCATCACTCCTCCCCCTTCTTGCCTTTGCTCAGTCCCATCAGCCGGTCGATATAGGCCAGCATCAGCGCCGAGACGACGAAGGCGAGATGGATGATGGTCAGCCACATCAGCTGGTCGATCGTATAGGAAGACGAATTCAGGAACACCTGCAGCAGGTGGATCGAGGAAATAGCGACGATGGTCGAGGCGACCTTGACCTTCAGCGAGCCGACATCGATGGTACCCAGCCAGTGTACGCCGCCATCCTGGTCGTCGAAACGGCTGACGAAATTCTCGTAGCCGGAGATGATCACCATCACCACCAGCGAGGCGACAAGTGCGGCGTCGATAAGGCCGAGCATCTTCAGGATGGTGTCGGTGTCGTCGAGTGTGAAGGCGACCATGACGAACTCGTAGAGTTTCTTGCCGAAGGACAGCGCATAGACGGCGAGCGCCAGGGCCAGCCCGATGTAGAAAACCACCAGCAGCCAGCGTGAGGCGAGGATGATCGATTCGATGGCGAGTTCGAGACGTTTCATGCAGCGGTTCCGGTGAGCTTTCTGAGGTCGACTGGGGTATTTCGGTCAGCTTGCCGCGGTTTGCAAGGCAAATTGCGGCGCAAAAAAACCCCGCCGGGAGGGCCGGCGGGGTTCAATGCATCCCGCTGGAGTCGGGACGGGGCAGGGAACGCCCAGCCTTGAATTTGGGGAGGGCGGCCGCTCTATTCAATGAGCCGGTTCTAATACCAGTACAAATTCTTGCTGACCGGGATTGCTGTCCGCAGCTCGACCCATCCCGGTCTGCCGGGATGGGTCCTTGTTGTCGATCTGATTCCAGAAAGCTGCTCAAGCCATTGGAAGCAGATCAATTGTTACTCGCCACCGGTGCCACCAGCGAGGTGATGCGGCGGATGCCGACGCGGCGGTTCTCGCGGTTGGGCGCCGTGGTGTTGACCTTGAGGTATTCCTCGCCATAGCCCTGAGTGGTCAGGTTTTCCGGCGGGATGCCGAAGGCATTGGTCAGCGCTTCGGCGACAGACTCAGCGCGCCGGTCGGACAGAGCAAGGTTTGCCTCCGGCGTGCCAACCGCATCGGTGTGGCCTTCGATCAGGAAGGTTTCGGCCGGGTTCTTCTTCAACAGTTTCTCCATGGCCGTGGCGACGCCTTCCAGTTTCTGCACTTCGGTGTCGGATATCGAGGCCGAGCCGAACTCGAAGTTCAATGTGTCGAGGTCGACGCGACGGGCAATGTCGCGCACGCGCGCCGAACGCTTCACTTCGTCGATGGAATAGAGGCGCTGGACCTTCTCCACCGGCGGCTGTTCGAGGAACTCGTAATAATCGTCCGGGCTTTCGACATCTTCCGAATCGAGGATGTACTCGCGGCGCGGGATGGTGAGCCGCATCGGCGGCAGGTCGTCACCGGGATCGCGCCAGTCATTGTCGTCGTCATAGCTGCGCTCGTCGACATAGCTCAGCACATATTCGTGCCCATCCGGCGTGATGCGCGATCGCCTGATGACGTCGCCATTGCGGTTGCGGATGGTGACGATCTGGATGCCATTGTCGCGCTCGACGATTTCCCGAGAGCGATCGCCCGACAGTTCCTCATAGTAAACATTCCTGGCGCCGCGGTGCATGCGCGGAGCGTCATTGCTTTCCACGATCGTCTGGTTGTTGAACTGCAGGATGACGCGGTCGCCGAGTTCCTTGACGACGTCGACGCCTTTCGGACGCCGGCGGTCGCGGACGTTCTCATCGGGTGCACGCTCGACGCGTTTGCCTTTTTCCTCCGTCACCGGGGCGATCTTTTCTGGCTGAATTGCCTGCTGAGCTGACTTGTCGTCGGTGGGCGGCGGTCCCTGGTCGACCGGAGCCGGCTTCGGGGCTTGCGCCTCGGTGCCGCCCTGCGCGGGCTGCTCGCCCGTCTGGCCGCCAGCATTCTGGCCGTTCCCATTTTGGCCGTTCCCATTTTGGCTGTTGCCGCCCTGGTCCTTGCGGTGCTTGCGCCTGGCATCCTTCTGGCTGTCCAGGATGGGTGCTTCGTCGGGGTTGGCCGTGGCTTCGCCTTGCGCCGGCGTCTCACCTTGCGCGGGCTGCTCGGCATTGGCCGGTTGCTCCGCAGGCTGTGGTTCACCGGTCGCAGGCTGCTGTTCGCCCGTCACCGGCTGTTCGCCGACAGTTTTTTTGCCGTGCTTTTTCGCCTGATCCTTCGGCTGTTCACCTTCGGCGGGAGCCGCTTGCTGATCGGCCGGGGGCTGAATCGGCTCGGCCTGCGGCGCGGGCTCTCCGGCAGGCGCAACTTTGACGTCTGGCGCTTTGTCGGCAGGCGCGGCCTCAATCTGCTGATCCTGCTTGCGCTTTTTCTTGCCCGACTTGTTGTCGTTTGCCGGCGCCACCTGTTCGGTGGGCGCTGCTTGCTCGGCAGGCTGCTGGGCCGGCTGTTCAGCGGGCGCCGCTTCGATCTGCTGTTGGTCGCGCTTCTTCTTGCGTGGCTTTAGCGGCTGTTCTTCATTTGCCGGAGCTACCTGTTCGGCCGGTTGTTCAGCCGGTGCTGCCTCGATCTGCTGCTGGTCACGCTTCTTCTTGCGTGGCTTGAGCGGCTGCTCATCGGTCGCCGGCGCTGCCTGGGCGCCGCCCTCGTCCGCAGGCGCCGCCTCGATCTGCTGCTGTTGATTGCGCTTCTTTTTGCGCGGCTGCTGTTCCTCGGCGGCAGGTGCGGCCTGTTCGGCCGGGGCCTGCTCGGTCTGCTGCTGATCCCGCTTCTTCCTGCGCGGCTGTTGTTCCTCGGCGGCAGGGGCGGGTTGCTCTGCAGCCGGTGCAGGCTGCTCGGCGGCCGGCGCTGCCTGTTCGGCCTGCTGGCGTTTCTTTTTGCGCGGCAGTTCCTGGTCGGTCTGCTGACCATCTGCAGCAGGGTCGTCCTGGACCAGGATCAGTGGCGCGGCCGTGTGCTGCAAGGGGCCGAAAACGGCGTTGCCCTGCAACGGGGATGCGCCCAACGGCGCGGATGCCATAAGCAGGCCAAGTGCCGTACCTGCCAGTACCCGTGGTTGGCGTTTCATCTTAAATTCTCCTTGTGGGGTCCCATCCCTGCCCAAACTGTCCTTGACCGGATTGGTTCCGGTTTGCAGGCATTACCCGCACCCAAGGACGATTGACCGGCGTTTTGAAGGCAACTTCATGTTTTTCCTATGGTGCGGCCGGAACTTGAAGTCACACAACAGCTTGACCTTGCCGCATGCGGAGGCCACATCTCGACCCATAATGGAAACGCCGTTCTGGAAGACCAAGACGCTGGAAGCGATGACGCCCACCGAGTGGGAATCGCTGTGCGACGGCTGCGGAAAATGCTGCCTGTCTAAACTCGAGGACGAGGATACCGGCGAGATCTACTGGACATCAGTCGGCTGCCGGCTGTTCGATGGGCAAAGCTGCCGCTGTTCGGACTATGCCAACCGGCTGGCGCGCGTGCCGGACTGTGTCGGGCTGACGCCGCAGAATGTGCGCACCATCACGTGGCTGCCGAAAACCTGTGCCTACCGGCTGGTTGCCGAGGGGCACGACCTCTATTGGTGGCACAGGCTGGTGTCGGGAAGTGCCGAGACCGTTCATGATGCCGGCATCTCCATGCGCGGCCGCGTCCGCGCCAGTGAGACCGATCTGGCCGAGCCGGACGACTATTTCGACTATATGCTCGATGACGAGCCCTGAACATTCTGGAACGGACGCTGCCATAGGGCGTTCTGCGCCATTGGACGTTTTTGACGGTCAGGATCGTTTGCAGCGGTGGAAGGGGCGGTTGCTTTCAACCTGTCGGGCAGATTAACCGAAAATGAACGGCCGGTTCGCGAAGAGTTCAGATTGCAAGGAGCATTCTCCCCCCATCGGTTCGACCAAGACGGGCGCAAGCCCTCAACAAGGAGAGAAGACAATGTTCAACTCATTCAAGACGGCAGCCCTTTCGGGTCTCGTAGCTCTCGGCACCCTTGCCGCAGTGCCCGCCCAGGCGGACTCGATCTATCTCGGCTTCGGCAACAACCATGACCGCCGCGTCGGCGTCTACACCGGCGACGATGAGGACGGCTTTCGCCGTGACCGCAATTGGCGCCGCTGCTCGCCGGACCGCGCCCTCGACAAGGCCGAGCGCATGGGCCTGCACCGCGTCCGCATCGTCGATGTCAATCGCCGCGTGGTGAAGGTCGCCGGCCGCCAGTATGGCGATCGCGTAGTGGTCGTGTTCGCCAATGAGCGCGGCTGCCCGGTTATCTATCGCTAAGAGAACCAGACTGATCTTCTGCGAAGATCAGTCTGGGATACGACCTTCTGCGAAGGTCGATCCGGAGGCATGCTCCTCTGCGAGGATCAGCCTGGAGTAGCGGCATGACCCTTCTAGGGTCAGCCAGGAGCCCCTTTCCCTCCGCGGAAAGGTGCGGCTCGAAAAAACCCCGGAGGCCAGTCCTCCGGGGTTTTTCACGTCGGAAATCTGCGGTTCCGGCCGACGGGTTCAGCAGAACCGCGCCCGGCCCGGTGGCCTGCTACTTAAGCTCGAATGTCACTGTTACCTGCACGGCGTAGGCATTCTCGCCGGCCTGCACGGGAACCGCGGCGCCTGCCGCATCGAAGGCCTTGGCATTGATCGGCATCGGCGCCGGCGCAACGTTCTGGTCGGTGATTTCCAGCACCCGGCCAATGCTGACGCCGGCGGCTTCAGCCAGCGTCTTGGCCTTGGCCATGGCATCGGCGACCGCCTTCCTGCGGGCTTCGGTGACGGCAGCTTTCGGATCCTCGTTGGAGAACGAAATGCCGCCGCCCTGGTTGACGCCGAGCGACACAGCCTTGTCGAGAATCTCACCTGTTTTGTCGATGTCGCGGATGCGCACCGAGAGTGTGTTGGTCACCTGGTAGGCGACAAGCTCGGCTTCCTGGCTGCCGTCCGGTTTGTTGGTGTAGTTGTAACGCGGGTTAATCTGGATGCCGGCGGTCTGCAGGTCGCGGTCCTTGATCCCTGCCGACTTCATTGCCGCGATCACGGCGGCCATGGCGTCGTTGTTGGCGTCGAGTGCCGCGCGTGCGGTCTTGGCCTCGCGCATGACGCTGAGCGTCAGCAGCGCCAGGTCAGGCGCCACGGTCGACTGGCCTTCACCCGACACGATGATGCGGGGCGGGGGCAGCGAATCGGCAGCGCTTGCCATCGCCGGAAAAGCGATCGCGGCGGCAAGTGCGAGCGGCAAAATATGTCTGGTCATGAAAATCTCCTCGGTGTGCGATCCAGTCGCGCCTGTCGACTAGGGCGCGAATATGGGCTGATTTGGGCGATCTCGGCCAGCCCGTCCGGAAAGCCTTGTGCCGCGCAAGGAAAAACACTAATCCAGCGCGCGTGGGGCCTGTAGCTCAATGGTTAGAGCCGGCGGCTCATAACCGCTTGGTTGGGGGTTCGAGTCCCTCCGGGCCCACCATCCAGTCCACCCGATTTCCGGAGTTTCCATCAGTCTCAGAATTGCTCCGACATTTCCGTGGGTTAGTGCCCGGTAGTGGGCAACACTTGGCTGAGACGACGCAGTGAGCGCCCAAAACACCTGACTTTTGGTCGTCCGTCTCTGTCAGGCGAATTCCGTAGCCAAGTGTTTGCCAAAGCGATGGTCGACTGATCAGCGAGATGCTCGCCGGATGGTTGTGTGCTGAGAGTTCTGCAAATTCGCTGAGAGGGGGCGGTCATGGCAGGCTGGTGATTGTTCACGTCACCTGATT
>NZ_AYWC01000028.1:0-37863 GCF_000502615.1 Mesorhizobium sp. LNJC405B00
GCTCTCCTTGCAAAGGGCCGAAAGTGTAACCCATGTCTCCGGAATGAACTGTCACCCATCTCTCGGGAAGGGCACAAAGAGATAGTGTGGAGGCCTGAGTGGGAATTGAACCCACTACGTCGGTTTTGCAGACCGATGCGTCACCGTCCCGCCCTCAGACCATGGCTCCTTGTGCATTGACCGCGACAGCTAGTCAACTTGGCCGGCCTCTGCTCGCAGGTTCGGACCGCGATCCGGCTGCCACCAGTCGAGATGTTCGGAACGCGGCTCGCGTTCAGGCGTTTGTCGCAGATGGCACCGAAAACCCCGACCATTGCGCGCATCTGGCGCGGCAGGACCTCGCCCGGCAGGGCCGACGCCTATGAGCGCTACAATTACGAGGCTGGTATCAAGCCGCTGATCGAGAAAGCGCTTGGCGTGCAGACTTTTCGCGAGGACACGCCGACGCATTCGGAATTCATCACCATCTCCTATTGGGAGAGCGTCGAGGCGATGGCCGCCTTTACCGGCGGCGATCCGCAAAGCATCCACCATCTCGACCGCGACAAGGAGTTCCTGATCGAATTGCCGAAGGGTGTCCAGGTGCTGCGAATCCGTTCCAGCCACGGACTGGTTGGCGGCAGCTGATGTTTGCGGGCTTTGACGCCAGGACCGTTCAAATGGAGGAGACATCGATCTTCGTCAGGGCCGGTGGCTCAGGGCCGCCGTTGCTGCTCCTGCATGGCTTTCCCGAAACGCATGTGATGTGGCGGGACATCGCCGTGGCCCTGGCGCCGCATTTCAGCGTGGTCGCCGCCGATCTGAGAGGCTACGGACAAAGCGGCTGTCCGGCTTCCGGAGCCAATCATGCCGCCTATTCCAAACGAGCGATGGCGCGCGACATGGTGCAGGTTATGGACGTTCTCGGTTTCGACCGTTTCATGGTTGCCGGCCACGACCGTGGCGGTCGCGTCGCCTACCGGCTGGCGCTCGACCATCCCGAAACCGTGTCGAAAGTCGCCGTTCTCGACATCGTCCCCACGGCCTCCGCCTGGGATCGGGCCGATGCCAGGTTGGCGCTGGCCTTCTGGCCGTGGAGCCTGCTCGCCCAGCCGGAACCGCTGCCTGAGCGCCTGTTGTCCGCAGCACCCGACGCAGTTGTCGACAATGCGATCGCCGGCTGGGGCTCGGCTCCAGATGCTTTTCCCGCTGAGGTCAGGGCCGCCTATATCGAGGCGCTGCGTGATCCCGCCCATGCCCACGCCATCTGCGAGGAATATCGCGCCGCCGCAGGCATCGACCGCGAGCACGACGCGCAGGACCAGGCTGATGGCTGTCGCATCAGATGCCCGCTGCTTGCGCTCTGGAGCGGCGAGGGCGGGTTGGAGAACTGGTATGCGGAGGAGGGCGGCCCGTTGGCGATCTGGCGGCAATGGGCTGATAACGTCGGAGGCGGCTCGGTCAAGGGTGGGCATTTCTTCCCGGAAGAGCACCCCGAAGACACGGCTGCAAGGCTGTCGAGATTCTTCGCAAGCTGACTACGGGCCGATTGCTAAATCCGGCCCTGTGTAGTCCTGTGTCGACTATCTCAGATGCCCGAGGGATTGCAGGATCAAAGTGCTCGAAAGACCAAGCAGGGCGATACCGTACAACCGGTCGATCCACACGGCGTTTGGCCCAGCCAGAAGCCTTGCAGCCCGCGCGCCAAGGGCTGCGTAAAACGTCAGCACAAACACATCGGCAAGCGCGGCGATAATGGCCAGGATGCCATACTGGATCGCGATCGGCTCATCCACGCGGACAAAATGCGGCAGGATCGCGGGGAAAAGCAGCCAGGCCGCCGGATTTGTGACCGCCACCAGGAAGCAGCGCCCAATGAGTGCCTTGGCTGAATGGCGTGTTTCGGGAACGTTAGGGTTGAACGAAGGTCGGGACGCGGTGCGCAGGGTACCGATGGCGACGAAAAGCAGATAGCCCGCGCCGAACATCCTGAGAGCCGAGAGATAGAATTCCGAAGCCAGCAGAAGAGCGCCGAAGCCCAGCGCGACGATGCTGATAAGAACGAAATCAGACAGTACGACGCCGGCCATGCCGAGAAACGCGCGTCGAAAACCGTAGCGGGAGCCGTTGGTGATGGCGAGCACGACGTCCGGTCCCGGAACCGCCATTCCGAGCACCGACACGAAGGCAAATGTCACCAGCGGCAGGTTTCCCATGACGCCGCGTAATGTACCCGGCGCTCACCGTCCGTAACGCCCTTCACACAGCGGCTTGGCTATCGCCGATTGTTGTTGGCCACCTTGGCTCAGTGCCCGCCGCGCATCTTCACCACCACAGTCCTCACCGCCAGGACCAGCACGGTGATGATGATCAGGATCACCGAAAGGGCTGCGATCGCCGGGTCGATGTTGTCGCGCAGGCCCATCCACATCAGCCGCGGCAGCGTGATGGCGTTGACCGAGGTGATGAACAGGGTCACGCCGATCTCTTCCCAAGACAGCACGAAGGAGAGAAGTGCAGCGGTGACGATGCCGAACTTGATGTTGGGCATGATGATGCGCGTCGCGCGTTCCCACACGCCGGCGCCAAGGCCGCGCGCGGCAAGGTCGATGCGGCGGTCGAGCTGGCTGAGCGAGACCAGGATCAGCACCGTGGCGAAAGGCACCGTCATCACCGAATGCGCCATGGCGACGCCGAGCCATGTGTCATAGCCAAAGAACGAGCTCATGCCCGAGATCGACGTCAGCAGGAAGTAGAGCGTGATCGCCGAGACCACCGGCGGCACCACCATCGGCAACAGCACGAAGCCGACAAGGGTGGCCGTGAAGCGGGCTGGAACATCCAGACGCCAAGGCTGAAGCACAGCGCCAGCACGGTGGAGATGACGCTGCTGACGATGCCGATGCGGATCGACAGCAGGATGGCGTCGAGCCAGCGCGGATCCTCGATCAGCGCGCGGTAGTGGCGCAGCGACAGTTCGCCCGTCGGCATAGCCAGCATGCGGCTTGGCGTCAGCGACACCGGGATGACCGCCAGCAGCGGCAGCAGCAGGAACAGTGCCACCAGCACGGCGAGGATCAGCGAGACGGGACCGGGGCGATAGGTCGGCATCAGATCAGTTGCTTCGGTCTGACATAGCGGAACAGCAGCGCCATGAGCGCGCCGACGAACAGCACCAGCACGACGCTGATCGCCGCGCCCAGTCCCCAATCGGGACTCTGGAAGATGCGCAGATAGATCAGCTCGGCGATCATCACGCTGCGGCCGCCGCCGAGGATCGCCGGCGTGACGAAGAAGCCGAGCGAGAAGACGAACACGATCATCGCCGAACCGATGATGCCGGAGCGCGTCATCGGCACGAACACGGTCCAGAAGGTGCGCATACGGCTGGAGCCGAGCCCGCGCGCCGCGAGCAGCACGCGCTCGTCGAGGCTGCGCATGGCGGAGGCCAGCGGGAACACCGCGAAGGGAATGAGGAAATGCGTCATGCCGACGATGACGCCGAACTCGTTGCGCACCAGCGCCAGCGGCTCGGAGATGAAGCCGATCGATTGTAGCCAGGTGTTGATCAGGCCGCGGTTGGACAAAAGCGCCACCCAGCCGAAGGCGCGGGTAAGCACCGAGATCCAGAAGGGGACGAGAATGCAGAATTCAGCGATTATGCGCTGTGCCGGGCTGCCGCGCACCCACACCATGGTGATGGCGTATGCCGCCGCCACGGAAACCACGGTCACGATCAGCGCGATGCGCAGCGTGCGGATGAACACAGACTGCACCAGGGCATCGGTGGCGAGCGCGCCATACTGGCCGAGCCCCGGTGTCGGCAAGGTGACGCTCCACTTGACGACGCCGAGGAACGGCCAGGCGTAGGCCAGCACAAGGAACAGAAGCAGCGGCGCCATCAGCACCGCCGCGCCCATCCTGTCGGAGAGGGTGCCTCTCATCGAAGCTCGTGCCCGGCCTGGTCAGGCCGAGATGATCTTGGTGTATTCGTCGAGTGCTGCCCCGTAATTCTTGGCGTACCAGTCCATGTCGAGCGCGATCTGCTTCTTCATGTTTTCGGGATCGACCGGGTTGATGCGCTTCTTGTCGGCGGGGATCAGCGCATCGGCGGCCGGATTGGCCGGACCCTGTCCGAGCTTGTCGAACATCACCAGTTGCTTTTGCGGATCCTGGGCGCTGGCGATGAACTTCATCGCTGCGTCCTTGCCGCCGGGGTTGCCCTTGAGCACGGCCAGCGCGCCGGGCGAAATCAGGCCCTGGTCCCAGATGAACTTGATCTTGCCGCCCGAGTCCTGCTCGATCAGCGAGGCGCGGGTCGACCACACGATCGCCATCGAGGCTTCGCCGTTGAGCAGCACGCTCTGGCTCTCGGCGCCGCCGCCCCAGTAAGCCACGACGTTTTCCTTGAAAGCGGCGATCTTGTCATGCGCTCGCTTCAGGTCGAGCGGGTAGAGCGAGGCCGGCGCGATGCCGTCTGCAAGCAGCGCTGCTTCCCAGCTCGACACGCCCCATTTGTAGAGCGAGCGCTTGCCCGGAAACTTCTTCACGTCGAAGAAGTCGGCCATGCCGGTCGGCGCGTCCTTGCCGTATTTCTCCGAGTCATAGGCGATGACGTAGGAGAAGAAATAGGTCGAGGCCGCGTATTCCCAGCCGAAGCCTTCTCGCATCTTCTTCTTGTCGACGACGGCGTAGTCGATCGGCTCGAGCGCACCCTGGGCGCCGAGCGTGATGGCCGAGAACGGGTCGACATCGACGAGATCCCAGGTCGGCGCGCCGCTCTTGAACTGTGCGGCAATCGCGCCTTCGGTCGGGCCCGAACCGTCCATCTTGACGGCGATGCCGGTCTCCTTAGTGAAGGCCTGGCCATAGGCGGCGTCATAAGCGGTGAGGGCATCGCCACCCCAGTTGACCAGCACCAGTTCCTTGGCCTGCGCAAACGCGCCGGTCGAGCGCAGCAGCATCGGCGTGCCGGCCAGCACGAAGGCTGCAAGCTGGGTGAATTGCCGGCGCGAAATCTCGCCGCGCACAGCCCGGGCGGATAGCGCGTCCATGGCTTGTTTTTTGCTTTGGTCTGTCATTTTAGTTCCCCTTTTTCGTTGTTGGTTCCGGTGGTTATGGCGCGCTCCAGATTCTTTGCTGGAAGACTTCGCCGTTCTCGTCGTCATCCTCCGTCCGGAAGGAGGAAACCCTTTTCCGCCGGCCAGGTCAGCCAGACGGAATTGCCTTTGCTCAGCGCCGCCGCCGCGACCTCGTTCGGCACCGAGACGGTCACCTTGGCGCCCTGGCGCGTCGTCAGATCGAGTTTGGTCGCCGCACCCAGATAGGTCGAGCCGATGGCGGTGGCGGCGATGCCATTCTCGCCGGCGGCGGCTTCGCGCGCGATCGACATATGCTCGGGCCGGATCGCCAGGATCGCATCGCCACGGACTTTCTCGGCCTTGCAGAGCATGTTGACCGCGCGGTCCTCGCAGAGGCCTGTCGAGCCATTGTCGGCGGGCTTGACCCCCTTCAACGGCAGCATGTTGATCTCGCCCAGGAACTCAGCGACGAAACGATTGGCCGGCCGGTCATACACCTCGTCCGGTGCACCGACCTGCAGCAATTTGCCATGGTTGAAGATGGCGACGCGCGACGACAGCGCCAGCGCCTCGCTCTGGTCGTGGGTAACGAAGACGAAGGTGGTGCCGGTCTCCTGATGCAGCCGCTTCATCTCGGCCTGCATCAGGCCGCGCAGGCTCTTGTCGAGCGCTGAGAACGGCTCGTCGAGGAGCAGCACGCCGGGTTCGAACACCAGCGCACGCGCCAGTGCCACGCGCTGCTGCTGGCCGCCGGAAAGTTGCGCCGGCAGTTTCGTCTCATGGCCCTTGAGGCCGACGCGCTCGATCATCTCGGCAACGCGGCGCTTGATCTCGGAAGCCGATTTCTTGCGTACCTTGAGCGGGAAGGCGATGTTGGCCTCGACCGACATGTGCGGGAACAGCGCATAGCCCTGGAAGACCATGCCGGCGGCACGCTGTTCGGCCGGCCGCTCGGTGATGTCGATGCCGTCGCTGAAAAGCTTGCCGGCGGTCGGTTGCACGAAGCCGGCGAGGATCATCAGGAATGTGGTCTTGCCCGAGCCGGAGGGACCGAGCAGCGTCAAAAACTCGCCGCGGCCGATATTGAGCGTCAGGTCGTCCAGCGCCCGGAACGAGCCGAAGCTCTTGCCGATCCCGATTGCCTTGATCTCTGCGGCCCGGCCGGGTTGCTGCATCCTGCCTCTTCCTTGGTCGTAGCTTGAGCGTAGGGCAGGGCCCCGGCTCACCGCAACCGAATAGTTTTCGCCTGATCGGCAAATTTGATTCACGGATGGGAGGCTAGTACGGGCTGATCCGGTTCTCCGACAGCTTCGACCTCAACCACCCATTGAATGCTTCCAGCACCGGGTGGCTGGCCTTGGCATGTTCCGACACCAGGAAATACGAGCGCGGCGAGGGGATCGCGATATCGAAGGGGCGCACCAGACGGCCTTCGCTCAGCGCCCGGCGGCTGGTCAGCTCGTCGCCCATGGCGATGCCCTGGCCGGCGATCGCCGCGGAAAAAACGAGGTTCATGTCCGAGAAGAAGATGCCGCCTTCGGTGTCGGGGTTTTCCACCTTGGACAGCGCCAGCCAGCGCGCCCAGTCCTCGGTGTCGCCGAGATGCAGGAGATTGGCGCGCAGCACGTCGGCCGGTTTTGAAAAGCCGCCGACCTTGTTGAGCAGTGTCGGGCTGCAAAGTGGCGTGAACGAGATTTCGCACAGCAACTCCACCGAGCGGTTCGGCCAGTTGCCGACGCCAAAGGCAATGAAGGCATCGGCGTCCGGATTGCTGACATCGTCCAGCCGCCTGGGCGTCAGGATCGACAGCGCCACGTCCGGATACATTTGCCGGAACTCGCCGATATGCGTGCATAAAAACAGAGAGGCGAAGCCCGGCGTGCAGGAAACGGCGAACGAGCCGCCGACGCCCGTGCCGGCCTGGCGCGTCACCGCATCGCCGAGCACCGTCAGCGCCTTTCTCACATCGGCGGCATAGCGCTGGCCGCGCGGTGTCAGCGCCACGCCCTTGCCGATGCGCTCCAGCAGGTCGAAGCCGAGGTCGCGTTCGAGCAGCCGCAACTGATGGCTGACGGCGCTGCGGGTCAAATGCAGTTCATCGGCTGCGCGCCAGACGCTGCCGTGACGGGCAAAACTGTCGAGGGCGCGCAACGCCTGTGTGGAAGGTATTCGCAAGAGGCCTCAGGTGAACCGAATTTGCATGAACCGGAAAAACATATCACTTTTTGCAATGCCGCTTCACTGCTTTCTTGGGCCGCATGGAGAAACCGGTGACGACCTCGGCGCAAGCCACCGCGCTTGCCTGTCTCGATAGCATCCAGCCGTCGCTGTCGGCGTGGACGCGCACCATTTTCGATTTCGGCGAAACAGCCTGGCGCGAATACCAGTCGGCGGCCTGGTATGTCGCGCGGCTGAAGCATGAGGGCTTTTCGGTCGAGGAAGGGTCGGCCGGCATGCCGACCGCCTTTTGCGCCCACTGGACGAATGGCCCGGGGCCGACCATCGGCATGTACGGCGAATACGACGCGGTGCCCGGCAACTGCCAGGACGCGGCAACGGTGAAGCGATCGCGGCCGGGCCTCGGCAGCGAGGCCGGCGGCCACACCGATCCGCATTCCGGGCTTGGCATTGCCGGCCTCGGCGGACTTCTCGCCACCAAGGCGGCAATGCAACGCCACGGCATCGAGGGGACGCTGCGCTTCACCGGCGAGCCGGCCGAGAAGGTCAGGGGCTCGAAGCCGATCCATGCAGCCAAAGGCTATTATGACGGCCTTGCCGGCATGATCTCGTTCCATCCCTTCTATATGCTGCCGCTCTGCAACACGGCGCGTTGGGACACGCATTGCGGCGCGGCCTACGCGATGATCTACCGTTTTGTCTGCGACGAACCCGAAAACTGGGTTCGCGCAAGCGATGGCGCGCCGATCCCGCAGGCGCATTCGGCGGTGCGGGCGCCCGGCGCCAATGACGCGCTGATGACGATGTACATGACCTCCAAGGCGCTGCGCGATTCCATGCTGCCTCACCAGGGCGGCTGGTCGATCAGCGAGGCGATCCTCACCGCCGGGCAGGCGACCGCCGACAATCTGCCGGCGGGGCTGGCCGAGATCCAGTACATGATCCGCGTGCCGACCATTGCCATGGCAGAGCAGGTCACCGCGGTGCTCGACCGTAATGCGGCCGCGGCCGCGGCGATCAGCGGTTGTCGCTATGAGCGCCATTGGGTGTCGAAGTCGCGGCCGGGCCTCGCCAATCACGCCATGGCAGGGATTGCCTATGAGGCGCTGTCCACCGTTGGCGCTCCGAACTGGGACGACGCGGCGAAAGCGATCGGTCGCGAGGTCCAGGTCAATGCCGGCGGCACCGCGACCGACAACCCTTTCATCGACGAGATGGAGCGGCTGGTTGCGCCGCAAGAGGCCGAGGCAATCCTGCGCCGCGATTTGCCTCCGTCGCAGATCAACTCGACCTCCGACGACTACACCGACATGTCGTGGCACACGCCGACCGCACGCTTCTATGTCGCCCGCCCGGCGCTGCGCTCGGCGAATGGCCATGCCTATCCATCCTGGGCGATGAACGCGCTGGGCGGTATCTCGGCCACCATCGACCCGATGGTCATTTGCGCCGCCAAGACGGTTGCGCTTGCAGCCCTCCGCCTGCTCGAGGACAAGGCCGCGCGCGATGCGGCCATGGACGAATTCGTCACCCGCACCGGCGGCGGCATTGGTGGCTCCAACTGGATCGCGCCGCTTTGCGACTATGACCCGCCGATCAATTTCCGCTGGCCGGAATATGTCACCACCGCGCGCGGACGCGATTGGTGGATTCCGAGCAGCCAATCCAATCAAAGCTGCATAGTCAAATCGAGGAGAACCTTATGACCGTCCATGATCGCATCGTCGCCGAGCCGTTTTCGCTGCAGCGCCGCAACCCCGCCGGCGGCACCAAGCCGCTGACATCATGGGGCTTTGCCAACGAGACCGACGTGCTGACAGACGTGTTGCTCGGCTCGCCAAACTTCCTGCGCCACCTCTCGACCAGCTCGCTCTCGCGCAAGCATTTGCGCGAAGCGCCCTGCAACGTTCAGATCGCCCAGGCGCAGCACAAGGACCTCGTCGCCGCCTATGAGCATTTCGGCGTCAACATCCACTGGCACGAGCCGACGCCGGAACTGCCGATGCAGGTCTATTCCAGAGACTCCAGCGTCATGACGCCCTACGGCGCCTTCATCACCGCCATGGCCAATTGGTGGCGGCGCGGCGAGAACTATGCCGCCATCCGCACCTATGAAAAGCTCGGCATCCCCATCTACGACATGGTCACGGCTGGCACCTTCGAAGGCGGCGACTTCAACGTCATCGAGGAGGGCGTGGTGCTGATCGGCTGCGGCGGCGCCCGCACGCAGGAAGAGGGCGCCCGCCAGGTGCAGGACTGGTTCGAAAAGGAAGGCTGGGAAACGCGCCTCGCCTTCATCGACGAATATTACGTCCATATCGACCTGATGGTGGTGCCGATCGCCGAAAAACTCACCGCGGTGTGTCTGGCCTGCACCGAGCCCGGCATCGTCGACTGGCTGAAGGGCAAGGGCCACGAGATCATCGACGTGCCGTTCCAGGACACGATGGCGCTCGGCTGCAACTTCATGTCGCTTGGCAAGGACAGGGTGATCGCGCCGACGTCGAGCCAGTCGCTGATCGGCCAACTCAAAGCGCGCGGCTTCGAGGTTGCTGCCGTCGACATGAGCGAGATTTCCAAGACCGGCGGCGGCATTCACTGCATGGCGCAGGCGCTCAAGCGCGAGCCGGCGTAAGGGCACGAATTGCCGCCGGGACCTGTCACGGACTGCTGTCAGATTTGACAAAACAGGCCTGGCAGAGGAAATTGATGCCATTAGAGGAGGGATTCTGTGAAGAAAACTTACGAAAAGCCGAGTCTGGCCAAAGCCGGCAAACTCGGATCGCTGGTCGCTTCAAACCCGTCGAAGCCCGCCCCCTGAGCCAGCCGCTGAAGGCCGAAATTCGGTCGTCCTGGTTACCGACGACCGGATCGCGCTGTATGATTGAAGGGAGCCCGCCGGCTTTGAACGGCGGGCTTTTGCTTTGCGCCAGAGCGCCGCCGCGTCAACTGGCTAGCCCAGTCTTCCCGACCCTGAATTGAACTTGCGCCGGGCGTTTTCCAGATGCGCGGCGCTCGATCGCCTCGAACACCGCCTGGTGGCCGGCAAAACTCCTGCGGTTTTCGATCTCCGTATTGGCCACGTGGATGCGCTGGTTGATCAGCCATTCGACCTAGCCGATGATTTGAAAACCAAGCCAGCTTCCCCAAAAGATCATGCCCAAACAAAGCCATAGCGCGAAGACCACATGCGCGCCGTTCCCGCCCGCTCGGCGATCAGGGAGTGGCTGGCGTGAGATGGCCGCGCTGACGACGGAACGAGATCGCCTCGTCTGGCCGGCCGGACTCGCGACGGCGTGGTCCGGCCGGAATTCCATCTGCTATGCGGGTATCAATACGGCGATGCGATGCACGCCGACCTCCTTGCTTGTATTCGTCGCTTCATCGGTCTTGCCCTTGGAGCAGGTGTACATATCACCCGTCTTGAGCTTGAATTCCTTGTCCGCTTTCTTGATCGTGAATGCACCTGAGGTAATGGTGCACACCATGTCGTTGTCCATCACGGTTTGAGGAGCATGTGCTCCGGGCTGAAACACAACGTCGATAATTGCGATGCTCTTGTAGGCGGGAATGTCTGCATTGCCGGTGCCGACCTCCACCACCCTGACACCGGGCGCAATCTCCTTGCCCTCTTTCGGGCCGTATTTCTTGATTTTTGCCGATGCCGCCAAGGTGAACAAAGGCGCTACCGCGGCGGTCGTCAGACCGAGGGCAATTGCAGACCTGCGATTCATGGTTTTCATTGCATCCTCCCGATGCTCGTCATGCATGGATATGCACGACCGGCGATATATTAGCACAAACGAATTTACTTGTATGCAAAGTGACTGTGGCGCAGGCCAGCAAGAAATGCTCCGCCGGATAATGTCGCTTCACTGTACCTTTTGCCGGAATTTCGAATGACAGGTCGAGCAATCCTGCAGGATGAGATGCAGGATATGCTCCGCCGGCAGTTTGGTCGGATCGGCTTCCTCTGGAATCGAGCGCTTGCCGAGCAGGCTGCCGCCGCCCATCGCCAGGCCGGTGCCCATGCGCATGTCATCGGTGATGACGGCCGGCGCGCTTTCGGCCTTGGCGGCCAGAGCGTCGGCCAGCGTTCCGATATGATTTGCCAGGGCCTCGAATTCCGCCCGTGACTGATCGATCTCCAGCCTGGCCTGCGAAGGCGGTCCAAGCGAGCCGCTCGGAAATTCGGCAATCAGGGCAGGGCCGATGCGCGCGCGCAGCGTGTCCGCTGCCGCCTTGAAGGCTGCCGCGTCATAGGCTTGCCTGCGGTCGAACATGCCGGCAATGGTTTTCGCAGCCGCCGCCATCTCCTTCATCGACGCCTGGCGGGCCGCGACGATCGGTCCGCTGCCGACGGAGGCGCCCATCGTAAGGGCACAGACCAGCCACAGCAGCGCCGCTTTCACAGTCCATCTCACGGCGCCATGTCCTTGCCCCATTCATCCGTGCTCAGCCAGCCGCAGCAGGGGTTCGACCTGCAGTCGGATTCTTCGGTCGTGATGCCGGTTCTCATCGGTAAATTTCCGTCGCCGGAGGTCTCCGTCTCTGAGCAGATAGACCTTCCAGCCACCGGAAGGTCAACTGATTGCGAAGGCCGATCAGCGGGCAATCAGCACAGGCTTGCAGCAAGCTGACGCAGCGTTTCCTTGACTTGGATCGCAAAAACGGGCAGCAAGGCGGGGGTGAGGGAGAGCATTCTACCGTGGCGCAGACCATGGAGTGCTCTTTTTTTCGTATCAGGCGCCGCATAATCGGTGGCTGATGGAGGGATTGGTTAACCAACTTTGTCCATCTTTTGATTCAATCGGCAACAGACGCGAAAGGTGCAGGGGGCACCAGCGAACTGTGGATGTCACGGATGCGAGGGTCGCAAGCCTGCATGCCGATTGAGAGTGGTTGTATGGCGTTTTTGCGTTTGAAAGACCGGGGCGATACTCCTGAACGGGGTTTGACTTCGAAGAGATCCGGCCAGCGCTGGGTGGTGGTGCCGGTTGTCGGCGCGGCCTTGGCGCTGTGGTCGGTGGCAACTATGGCCGGCCTCTATTCGCTCGGTACCTCGCTCACCGCAGCCTCCAACAGCCTTCCGCACAGTCTGCTTCTGCCGAACGCAGCACTTGCCGATTCGCGCCGCAGCCTCGCCAATTCGTGGGCGCCTCGGCTTTCGGCGCAAAAATCACAGGCCTCGCTGCTCAGCCAATGCGACGCCGGCTGCGCGCATGCCGCCGCGAACTTCGCGCATGACGGCAAGATGGCGCGGCTGAAGCCGGCCGCGCACGCTGTGGCCCCGAGCAGTGTCGCCTCAAACATTGCGCCAAACACCAGCGTCGCTCTCGCCACTTCGCGCGGCATGCGCTTCGACGGCGTGGTGGCCAAGGCAGAGCTGTCGCCGCAAAAGCTGGCTGCCGCCTTCGCCAAGGCCTCGAATGCGCCCTTCATGCTTGCCAGCCTTCCGGTCGCTGCCCGTTTCGCCGAAGTCCGGCTGCCCGATCAGCATGGCCCGGCCTCGGAACGCTTTGGGCCGGAAGTGGCTGAGATCGAACGCTCATCGCGCCTGGCGCTGGCGCTGGCCAACAGCTTGCCGGAAGACGCTGACATGCTGGCCCCGCCGCCGGCCGTTGAAGCAATCGCCGGAGGGCAGGATCCTGAGCAGGCCGAGGTTCAGGTCGCTTCGCTGCCGCCGCAGGACGATCTGCCCGACAACATTGCGTTGCCCGGTTGGCGTCCACGCGCCGAAACCGCTCAGCCTGCCGAGGCTCGGCAAGCCAGCAAGCCCAGGGCAGCCAAGCCACAGACCGACAGGACGCCCGAGAGCCCCGCACCCCAGTCGCCGGGCAATTCGTCGCCGCGCTCGCCACGCAGTACTTCGGAGGTCGCCGCACTGCCTGGCGTGCCAGACAGCCAGAGCATCCAATCAAGCCGGATCAAGCCTGGCAAACGGTCGAAGACACAGGCCGGCGAGATGCTGGCCTATGCCAAGCCGGACGTCCCGGCGGGCGGTGTCGGTCGCGCCTTCAAGGATCTGTTCGCCACGCCCGGAATGGGCGGCGGCGTCGCCGTGTACGATATCTCGGCCAAGACCGTCTATATGCCGGACGGCTCGCGGCTGGAGGCCCATTCGGGGCTGGGTTCGATGGTCGACCAGCCGCGCTTCGTGCACAAGAAGAATGTCGGCCCGACGCCGCCCAACACCTATGATCTGCGACTGCGCGAATCCCGCTTCCATGGCGTCGAGGCGCTCCGTCTCACTCCGGTCAGCGGCGGCAATAAATACGGCCGCGACGGCCTGCTCGCCCACACCTACATGCTGCGCGGCGGCCGTGCGGAATCCAATGGCTGCGTCGTCTTCAAGGACTACGCCCGCTTCCTTGCCGCCTACAAGAAGGGCAAGATTAAGCGCCTCGTCGTCGTGCCGCGCCTGACCAAGCCGCTGACGCGGGTCGCTCAGGAAGGCCGGGGAGCGTAAGGCAGTAGGCAGTAGGCAGTAGGCAGTAGGCAGTAGGCAGTAGGCAGTAGGGCCCAGGAGCGTCCATCGCCTGTTGATTGTTTTTCTGCCCCTATTGCCTATTCCCCACTGCCTATTCCCTTTTCACCCCCAGGCAGACTATGAGTGACCCCTGCGGGTCGGCTTCACCACGAGGACATCCATGACAATACGCGCTGTCGTTTGGGGCGAGAACATCCATGAGCGGACCAATGAGGTGGTCGCAGCCCTCTATCCCGAGGGCATGCACACGACCATCGCCAAGGCGCTGAATGCCGACAAGGCGATCTCCGCCTCGACCGCCACGCTCGATCAGCCGGAGCACGGCCTGCCGGCCGACCGTCTGGCCGAGACCGACGTGCTGGTCTGGTGGGGCCACAAGGATCATGGCGCGGTGGCCGACGAGATCGTCGAGCGCGTCGCCCGCCGCGTTTGGGAGGGGATGGGGCTGATCGTTCTCCATTCCGGCCATTTCTCGAAAATCTTCAAGCGGCTGATGGGCACGCCCTGCACGCTGAAATGGCGCGAGGCGGGCGAGCGCGAGCGGCTTTGGGTGACCAGTCCCAGCCATCCGATCGCCGAGGGCGTCGGCGAATATTTCGAGCTCGAGAATGAAGAAATGTATGGCGAGCAGTTCGCCGTGCCCGAACCTCTGGAGACCGTCTTCATCTCCTGGTTCCAGGGCGGCGAGGTGTTCCGTTCTGGGCTGACCTATCGCCGCGGCGCCGGCAATGTCTTCTACTTCCGCCCGGGCCACGAGACCTATCCGACCTATCACGACGCCAATGTGCACAAGGTGCTGCGCAATGCGGTGAAGTGGGCGCACAATCCGCAGGGCACCAAGTCGGCGATCCTCGAGGCGCCGAACGTGCCGGTCGAGAAGGCGCTGGAGCCGATCGTCGAGCGCGGCGGCAAGCTGCACGCTTCGGGCGAGGCCGGCTTCCGCTAAAGCAAAATCCAGGAAAAAAGGCGTAGCGGTTTTCCGCATGGGTTTCCTAGACCGTATCTGCGCCATATGATTGAATCGAACCAATTCGCTCGGAGTGCAGAGAATGCGGCTTTTGATACTGGGTACCGGCTGGATGGCGCAGGAGCATGCCCGCCGCTTCGGCGGTATCGACGGCGTCGAGATCGTCGGTGCTGTCGACGTCGATGAAAAGCGCGTTGGCGAATTTGCCGACGGGTTCAAGATACCGAAGCGATTCACATCGCTGGAAGACGCGCTGGCGTGGGGCGAGTTCGATGCGGTCGCCAACGTCACGCCCGACCGCATTCACCACCCGACCACCATGGCGCTAATCGCGGCCGGCAAGCCGGTGCTGTGCGAAAAGCCGCTGGCCGAAGACTTCGGCAAGGCAAGCGAGATGGCCAAAGCGGCTGAGGCTGCCGGCATCGTCAACATGGTCAATCTCACCTATCGCAATGTCGCTGCCTTGCAGAAGGCGCGGCAGATGGTGCTGGCCGGCGAGATCGGCACCGTCCGCCACGTCGAGTCCTCCTATCTGCAGAGCTGGCTGGTGTCGAAATTCTGGGGCGACTGGCGCACCGACCCGAAATGGCTGTGGCGGCTGTCGCGTGACCACGGCTCCAACGGCGTGCTCGGCGATGTCGGCATCCACATCCTCGATTTCGCCAGCTATGGCGCCGCACTCGACATCGACCACGTGTTTTGCCGGCTGCGCACCTTCGACAAGGCGCCAGGCAACCGCATCGGCGAATACGACCTCGACGCCAATGACAGCTTAGCCATGACGCTGGATTTCTCCAACGGCGCCTTTGGCGTCGTTCACGCCAGCCGCTGGGCGACCGGCCACATCAACGAATTGCGCCTGCGCATCTATGGCGACAAGGGCGGCATCGAAGTCGTGCACAATCTCGAGGGTTCGGAACTGAAGGCGTGTGTCGGCGGGGGTATTGAGAACGCCAAATGGCAGGTGCTCGACGCCGGCACGGTGCCGACCAATTACCAGCGCTTCGTCGATGCGGTTCGCAGCGGCGTGCAGGCCGAGCCTTCATTCCACCATGCCGCCGAACTGCAGAAGGTGCTGGATCTGGCCATGGTTTCGGAACAGAAGCGGACGGAACTGAGGGCCAGCGCCGATACGCAGTGATGTGAAGGGGAGGAAGAAACTATGGTCACGCGCCGCGCGCAATGTCTCTGCGGCCAGCTTTCAGCCGTCTGTTCGGGCGAGCCGGTGCGCATCTCGGTCTGCCATTGCCTCGACTGCAAGCGCCGCACCGGCAGCGCCTTCAGCTACAATGTCCGGTTTGCGCAAGCTGATGTATCGATCGAGGGGCGGGCGAAGCAGTTCACGCGCACCGGCGACGAGGGCGGCCGCGTCATCTACAATTTCTGTCCGGAGTGCGGCGCCGCCGTCCACTATCGCATCGACACGCAACCCGGCGTGATCGCCATTCCCGTCGGCGCCTTCGCCGACCCGTCGTTCCCGCCGCCCTTTCAGTCTTTTTACCACGAAAGCCGGCGCTGTGAGTGGGTCGAGATCAATGCCGAGCCGCTGGCGACGTTCGACTGAAGACCGCTTTTTGGATACGCGAAACCGTCCGCACGCTCCGCGCCTTCAGAGGGCATCGCCCCTGATTGCCATTGCCGGGCCGTTAGCCATCGCGCTCGGCTGCCCCATGAATAGGCATAAGTCAAGACGAATCCGGCTTGCGGCCCGATTGCTGACATGCTTACCTGACGGCATGTGTTCAATGGGGGTATATGGATGGCTAAGGAATCTTCGAATTCCGCTTCTTCAGAAAAGAAGGCGGACGTAAATCTGATAGGTAACACAGAAGGAAACGGGCTGAACTTCATGGGAGTTCAGGCCCGCGAAAACGGAACCGCCGGCGACGCCGTCGGTGTCGACAAGATCCGTGACCTGCTCTTCGGCAACCAGATGCAGGACTATGACCGCCGTTTTTCCAAGCTTGAAGAACGGGTGTTGCAGCGCTTCAAGGATGTCGAGTCCGAGGCCAAGCGCAATCTCGAAATGTACGAGTCGAATGCAAAGAAGCAGATCGATTCGCTTGCAGGGCAATTGCGGAGCGAAAAAGATTCACGAGCCGATGCCGACAAGGAGATCGACCGGAATCTTCGCGAGCAAAACCAGGCTCTTGAAAAGCAGGTGCGCACGTTGTCGGATCAGTTGAGCGCGCTCGAGCGCGACGTTTCGGACCGGATAAATCGAAACGATCATTTGCTGCGTGAGGAAATCAAGCAGAAGAATGAAGGCGTTCAGATGCTGATCGAGAAGATGTTTGCCGACCTCAGCAACGTCAAGACCGACCGAAATCTTTTGGCTGGCCTGTTTGTCGAGGTTGCAAAATGTCTCAATCAGGATCCCGTCGGGAGCAAGAGCAACTCGGACCGCAGCTGGAAAGTGAGTTGATGGGACCTTGACGTCCACCGTCGACCCATTCAACCTTCCGCAAAGAACAGCCTCGAACGATACAGAGATTGATCGCGAGGCTCTGGCTCGTCTTTTGATCGAAATTGCCCGGAACGTTGATCCGGACTACCGTGCGCAGTTCGAGGCGGTTCCAACCGCCGATCCGCGCATGGAAACGCTGCGGCAGTTGCTGGTCAGCCGCGAAATCTCCGAGCTTTCACGCGTCACGCATCTGCTCGACGAACCCGAGCAGCTTGCGGCGGCCGTGGGCGACGTTCTTCCCAGTGCTGCCGGACGAGCGCCTTACGCGCAACTCGGCGAGGCGCTTGCGCCAGCTGTCGAACGGGCTGTGCAACGGTCGATCCAGAAGAGCCCGCGCACGCTGACGGACATATTGTACCCGGTGTTTCTGCCGGCAATTCGCAAGTCGATCGGCGAAAAGATCGACCAGACCTTTCAGTCGCTGAATGAAACTCTAAGGCACATATTCACCTGGCACGGGCTCAAGTGGAGACTTGAAGCCTGGAGAACAGGGGCAAGCTTCTCGGCAGTTGTTCTGAAGCATTCCCTTGTCTACCGTGTGGAACATGCCTTTCTCATTCATCGGAATTCCGGCCTTTTGATAGCGCATGTAACTGCCGACAATGCGACGAGCGAAGATCCTCAGCTCATTTCTTCGATGCTCAGTGCGATTCAGGATTTTGTAAAAGACTCATTTAACGAGAAAGAGCAGAGCGGCCTGGACACAATCCGTTTCGGCGAGCTTCGTCTCTGGTCGGAAGTTGGACCGTTTGCGACACTGGTTTCGGTGATCCGGGGAAATCCGCCGGAGGAATTGCATGAAATCGTTCGCGATGTGTTGCTTCGCATCCATGAGCAATCCTCAGAGGCTTTAGAGCAGTTCGACGGCGACGGTTCGCAGTTGGCCTCCGTAGAGGCGCAGTTGCAGACCTGCGTCGAGCTCAAGCAAGAGGAATCAAACGACGGATTTCCGTGGCTGGTGGCGGCCGTTGCCCTGTTGCTCTTGAGTCTGGCAGGCGTTTGGTACTTTCTTTCCTGGCAATCAGCGCAGCGCTGGCAGGCTTACGTGTCGCGCTGGCAGGCTTACGTGTCGCGAGTGGAGGCCCAGCCGGGCATCATCGTTGCCGAACAGCAGGTACGCGATGGCCAGTTCTATATTGCCGGCCTGAGGGACCCGCTTGCCGTCGACCCGCGGTCGCTGTTGTCAGGCACGGGAGTCGATCCGGCCGGGGTTCATTCGCAGTGGCAATTTTATCAGAGCCTTGAGCCGGAGTTCGTGCTGAAGCGGCTGACGGCGTCGCTGGCTCCGCCGGATTCAGTGCGACTTTCGATTGTCGATGGCCGCATCGTCGCCGAGGGTGAGGCTCCCGACACCTGGATTAGCCGGGCGCGCGCGGCGGCCCAGCAGCTTTCGGCAGGCGGGCCGGTCTTCGATATCTCGGGGGTTCGTGACGTAAGTCCCCAAGTGCGCGAGGCGGAGCGCTGGCACGCCTATGTGTCGCGACTGGAGACCCAGCCGGGCATCATCGTTGCAGACCAAAAGATAAGCGACGGCCAATTCTATATTGCCGGCCTGCGAGACCCGCTTGGCGCCGATCCGCAGTCGCTGTTGTCGGGAACAGAGGTCGATCCCGCCCGGGTTCATGCGCAGTGGCAGTTCTATCAGAGCCTTGAGCCGGAGTTCGTGCTGAAGCGGCTGACGGCGTCGCTGTATCCGCCGGATACAGTACGACTTTCGATCGTCGATGATCGCATCGTTGCCGAGGGTGAGGCTCCAGACACCTGGATCGATCGCGCGCGCGCGGCGGCCCGGCAGCTTTCGGCAGGCGGACCCGAATTCGACATCTCCAAGGTTCGTGACGTGAGCCCCGAAGCACGCGCGGCGGAGCACTGGCAGTATTATGTGTCGCGACTTGAGGCCCAATCGGGAATCATCGTCGCCCAACAAAGCGCGAGGGGCGGACATTTCTACATTTCCGGCTTGAGAGACCCGCTTGCCGCCGACCCGCAAGCCCTGCTCTCCGGAACGGACGTTGATCCTGCCCGCGTTCATGCACAGTGGCAATTCTATCAGAGCCTTGATCCGAAGTTTGTGGTGAAGCGGCTGACGGCGGCGCTGTCCCCGCCGAAAACCGTTCAGCTCTCGATCATCCAGGGTCGCATCGTGGCCGTGGGTGAGGCTCCTGCCGGCTGGATCAACCGCGCGCGGGCCGCCGCTGAACAACTTTCGGCGGACGGAGTGGTTCTGGATGTCTCGCAACTGCGTGAGCTGAACCTTGCAGAACTTAATCATTTGAGGCAGGCCATCCAGACGACCGATATTTTCTTCTCTTCCGGCAAGGTTGTGCCGGGACCGGAGCAGACGCCGGTTCTCGACAGGTTGGCGGATCAAATAAAGGAATTCGCCCAGAGTGCCCGCAATTCCGGCGTAACGGCGCGGTTCATGTTGACCGGGCATTCGGACACCACGGGCCGTGAGACGGCCAACGCGTCGATCAGCGCCGCCCGCGCCGAGACAGTTCGTGCGCTTCTCAACAAGCGCGGCGTCGCTCCCGAATTGCTGCTGGTTCGGGGCGCGGGCACTTTTGAGCCGGCTGTACCTGAAAACAGTCTAACCGGTAGCTCCACCAATCGCCGGGTTTCGATTACCGTAAACCTGGACTAGCGGAGCTCAACATGTTGCAAAAAAAGATCTGCATGCTGGGCGGTTTCGCTGTCGGAAAGACGAGTCTGGTCCGCAGGTTTGTGCAGAGCATCTTCTCAGAAACCTACTTGACCACCGTTGGAGTGAAAATCGACAAGAAGAGCGTCGCGCTCCCGGACAAAACCGTGGATCTGATTTTGTGGGATTTGGCCGGCGAAGACGATATCGGCTCATTCCGCGTTAGCTATGTTCGAGGTGCAACCGGGCTCGTGCTAGTCGTCGATGGAACCCGCGCTGCTACTCTTGCCGTGGCACTCACGCTGCGCGAACGGGTCGAGGCCGAATTCGGCGCCATGCCGTTCGTATTGCTGTTCAACAAGTCCGATCTGGCCGATCGGTGGGCGATATCGGATCGTGAGATCAACGAGTTGAGGCAACGTGGATGGCAAATCTATCTAACAAGTGCGCTCTCGGGCGAGCAGGTAGATGACGCCTTTCGTCAACTTGCCTTGATGGTCACCAAATAGACCATGCATGAATTGCCAAAAGAAGTCAGAAATTGGTTTTTCAATTTCTTCTTCGACGGGCACGCTGTCGCTTATCTGAAAATCGACCCTGAGCTTTGCATAGCTGCCAAGGGCGGTAATGTTGAACATTACGGGCTGTCATCACTTCGCATCGGCAAGCCTGTTGCCGAGCAGCTTGAATTCATGGAGGGTTTGCTGCCTTGCCCGGAGCTTCCGTTTCGCATGGACATGGTTGAACTGCCCGGCGGGCGTGTCGCCGACCTCCATTTTTTTGCTGACAATGCGTTCGTGTGGCTGCTTTTTCTGGACGCCACTGCCGAACGAGACAACAGGCAGCGGCTTCAACAGAAGGCCTATGAAATGACGCTCCTGCAAGAGAGGGAGCGTCAACTCAACGAAAAATTGCAATCGACGAACGAGGCGTTGAGGAAGAGCCAGGAGGGATTGGCGCGTGAATATCAGCGCGCCGAAAACCTGCTCCTCAACATTCTCCCGGCCTCGATCGCGGAGCGATTGAAAGCGCAAAAGAAAATTGCCGACAACCACGCAGAGGTGAGTGTGCTTTTTGCCGACATCGTCGGTTTTACGGAACGAGCGCGCAGCGTCGGAGCGGTGACGACGCTCGCTATATTAAACTACTTCTTCAAGGCGGCGGATCGGCTCTCTGAGCGATACGGCTGCGAAAAGATCAAAACAATTGGCGATTGTGTGATGGTGGTCGCCGGCCTGCCCACGGCGCGATCCGATCATGCAAAGGCCCTCACGCGCTATGCGATTGAGCTGCGCAAAGCGGTCAAGCGGGAACGCTTCGCAGGAGAGCCGATAAGGCTGAGAATTGGAATTCACTCAGGACCGATCGTCGCCGGTGTCATAGGCAAGAGGCGGTTCGCCTATGACCTGTGGGGTGAGACCGTTAATCTCGCCTCACGTATTCAAACGTCCGCGGAGCCCGATGAAATCCGTATTTCCGATGCAACTTACCAACTGCTTGGACCGAAATTTGCTTGCGACCCACTCGATGAAACGGAATTGCGCGGTGCGGGTCGCGTGCGAATGTGGCGGCTCCCGAGCTGATCCGTCGCCTGCGGTGCGACCGTGGAGCGCCGATAGCGGCGCCCGAAAGCCATTGGCGTGACCTGATCTTGCGATCGCAAAGCACCCTTTGCGCTTGCCCGGAAGGCCTCTATTCTGGAGCACAGTGGCCGCTGGTGGGATAGAATGTCGGTACTGCCTTTTCTGAGAATCTACGCACCGCTAAATGCGGTGCTCGCTGCGCCTGGGCTTCTGGCGGTGGCTGCGCTCACGATGCCGAACATGTCCGGAAGAAGCAGACTGGCTCTGGCTGCTGTGCTCGCTGTCATTTGGGCCGCCTATCTTCTGCAGATGGCCGAGACCCTGCTCAAGCGCTGGGCGGGAGACCTCAGGGACAGGACGCCGGCAATCGCGATCGATGTGCTCGCGGTTTTGGTTCCAGTCGCCGCATTTCTGCTCGACGGCACGCCCGACCGGAGCCTCTACTGTGCTGTCTGGCTGCTGAAGCCGCTGCGCGACTCGACCTTCTTCCCGCTGCTTGGCAGGGTTCTGGCCAACGAAGCGCGCAACCTGGTCGGCGTCACCACGGTCTTCGGCCTGGTTCTGTTCGGTGTCGCACTCGCGGCCTATGTCATCGAGCGCGACGTCCAACCGGAAAAGTTCGGCAGCATCCCCGAGACAATGTGGTGGGCGGTGGTCACGCTTTCCACTACCGGCTATGGCGACGACATTCCGCAAAGCTTCGCCGGCCGCGTCCTTGCCGGGGCTGTCATGATGTGTGGCATCGGCATCTTCGGGCTCTGGGCCGGCATTCTTGCCTCCGGCTTTTATCAAGAAGTCCGTCGCGAGGATTTCGTCCGCAATTGGCAATTGATTGCCGGCGTTCCGTTGTTTCAGAAGCTTGGCCCGGCCACGCTGGTCGAGATCGTGCGCGCGTTAAGACCCCGCACGGTGCCGGCGGGCGCCGTGATCTGCCGCAGCGGCGAGACCGGCGATCGGATGTTCTTCGTCGTGGAGGGCCGCGTCAGCGTCGCGACGCCCAACCCGGTGGAGCTTGGCCCTGGCGCCTTCTTCGGCGAGATGGCGCTGATCAGCGGCGAACCGCGTATGGCGACCGTCACTGCCGCAACTTCTGTCTCACTCCTGTCGCTGCACGCGGCGGATTTCCAGATGCTGTGCAGCAGCAGCCCGGAAATCGCGGAAATCATCCGCAGGACCGCGCTCGAGCGGCGCGGCGCGGCGCCGGTGGCTTGACCGTACAGCCGATGGTGGCCCGGCTGGAACTGGATGGTACGGCTCTATCGACCACGCGCGAAGGTTCTGGACGGCACGTGGAAGGTCCCAGAGGCGTAGCCGGAGACCTAAACGTAGCCGATCCACTCTACCGGCGGCTCGTTGTTTGGCGCTGTGCGTCGACAGTTCCTGCCCCGCGGCCTTTCGGACGATCGGCTTTGGCTAAACTCTAATGCCTTAGAATCTTGCTTAGAAAAGCCCGGCTGCGGTCGGTCTTCGGGTCGGAGAAAAACGCTTCCGGCGTGCCGCTTTCGACGATGGCGCCGGCGTCCATGAACACCACGCGCTGCGCCACCTTGCGGGCAAAGCCCATTTCGTGCGTTACCACCATCATGGTCATGCCTTCCTCGGCCACCGCGACCATGACGTCGAGCACTTCGGAAATCATCTCGGGATCGAGCGCCGAGGTCGGTTCGTCAAACAGCATGATCTTGGGGCGCATGCCGAGGCAGCGCGCGATGGCCACACGCTGCTGCTGGCCGCCGGACAGCTGTGACGGGTAGGCGTTGACCTTGTCGGCGAGGCCGACCTTGGCCAGCAAGTCGCGCCCGGCCTGCTCGGCCTCGGCGCGGGGGATCTTGCGCACATGGATCGGCGCCAGCGTGACGTTTTCCAGCGCCGTCTTGTGCGGGTAGAGGTTGAACGACTGGAAGACGAAGCCGATCTCGGTGCGCAGCTGCGTCATGTTGGTGGCGGGGTCGCCGAGGCGCTGGCCGTCGACGACGAGGTCGCCATCCTTGATCGCTTCCAGGCCGTTGATGCAGCGGATCAGCGTCGACTTGCCCGAACCACTTGGGCCGCAGACGACGACCACTTCGCGCGGCTCGACGCTGAGCGTGATGTCCTTCAGCACATTGAGCGAGCCGAACCATTTGTTGACGCCGCGAAAGTCGATCATGCCCGTTTTGGTCAGGTTTGTCTTGGTCGGGCTTGGATTGGTCATGGCGGTCAGCCCTTTGGGTTCGATGTCACAGCTGCACCTCGCCATGCGCCGCGCCCATGCGGCGCTCCAGCCGGCGGGCGAGCATGATCAGCGGATAGCAGACGACGAAATAGCCGACGCCGACCAGGAAGAAGACCAGCAGGCCGTTGGGCACACGCTGCACCACCAGCCAGCCGACGCGGGTGAGGTCGGTCAGCCCGATCGCCGAGACGACGGAAGAATCCTTGATCAACAGTACATATTGCCCGACCAGCGGCGGCAGCACGATGCGCATCGCCTGCGGCAGCACCACCTGGCGCATGCGTTGCCAGCGCGACAGGCCAGACGCCAGAGCTGCCTCAACCTGGCCGGTCGGCACCGAGCGGATGCCGGCGGCGACGATCTCGCAGATGAAGCACGCGGCGAGGTTGGTGAGCGCGATGATGCCGGCGGTGAAGGCATCGAGCTCGATGCCGAATTCCGGCAGGATGAAGAAGATCAGAAAGATCTGCACCAGGAACGGCGTGCCGCGGATCAGGTCGACCCAGGCCCCGATCACGCTCGAGATCAGCCGGTTGCCGCCGGTGCGCAATATGCCGAGGCCGAAGCCAAGCAGCGTGCCCAGCACCAGGCTGATCGCCGACAGCATCACGGTCATGCCAAGGCCGCGCAAGGCGAGGGGGTAGCTGCCGGCCAGGCTTTGCAGCTGTTGCCAGATCATGTGCTGCTCCTTGCCGGCTGCAGACCGAGCCAGCGACTGGACAGCCCCGCCAGTCCTTTGAGGCCGTAATAGAGCAGCAGATAGAAGGCGGCGATGGTGATGAAACCTTCCGCCGGCATGAAGCGGTCGGACGCCAGCAACTGGCCGGCGCGCGTCAGTTCGGAAACCGAGATCAGCGACAAAAGCGCGGAATCCTTGACCAGCACGATCGCCTGGCCGAGCAGCGGCGGGATCGTCACCTTGAAGGCTTGCGGCAGGATGACCAGGCGCATGCGCTGGACATAGGTCATCCCCGAGGCGACGCCGGCCTCGACCTGGCCGCGCGGGATCGACAGGATGCCGGCGCGGATGATTTCCGCGACATAGGCGCCGCTGTTCAGCGACAGAGCGATGATGCCGACGACCAGCTCGGGCAGGACGAAGCCGAGACGCGGCAGGCCGAAATAGAGGAAGTAGAGCTGCGCCAGCAACGGCGTGGCGCGCACGGCATCGATATAGCCCTTGGCCAGCACGCGAAACAGCTGGCCGCGCTGCAGGTTCATGGCGGCGAGCACGATGCCGACGGCCAGCGCGCCCGCAAAGGACAGCGCCGACAGCCACACGGTCGTGATCAGACCCTGCCCGAACAAAGGCAGATATTCGATGATGGTGCGGAAGCTGAAATTTTCGAGCATGGCGGTGAATGGTGAATGGTGAATGGGCAGTAGTGAGTAGTGAGTAGTGAGTAGTGAGTAGCGTCCGGAATGGCCATTCACCATTCACCATTCACTACTTCTTACTCACTACTCCCTGCTTACCTCTGCTTAGTGATCCTTCTTCCAGGCGTCGGAATTGACCCAGTAGTCGAGGTTCTTCTGCAGGCGTCCGTCGATGCTGACCTGGTTGAGGAACAGGTTCATCCAGATCAACAGGTCCGGCTCGTCGTAGCGGGTGGCGAAGGCAAGCGGCTCCTTCGACAACAGGTCCGGCATGATGGTGAAGGTGCCGGCGGGATAGGCTGTCGACTGACCCTTGACCGCCGAGACGTCGTTGACGCCGCAATCGGCCTGGCCGTTGTTGACCGCGTCGAGCAGCAGCGGGCCGCCGCCCTTGTAGCTCTTGATGTCGGCATCCGGGAAGGCGTTCTTGGCTTCCTTTTCGCCGGTGGCGCCCAACAGCACGGCGATCTTGGTGCCCTTGGCCTTGCAGTCCTCGGTTGTCTTGAACTTGCTGTCGGCCTTGGTGAAGACGGTGCTGCCCGTATACATGTAAGGTGTGGTGAAGGCGACCTTCATGCCGCGCGCCAGCGTCGGCGTCATGTCGGCGACGAGCAGGTCGGCCTTGCCCGAAAGCAGCGCCGGGATCAGCCCGTCCCAGTCATAGTCGAGGAAGGTGATCTTGACGCCCATTTCCTTGGCCATCAGCTCGGCGAGTTCGACCGAACTGCCGGTGCGCTCGCCGGCCGCGCCGACCAGCGAGAAGGGAGGTCCTTGCGTCTGTACCGCGACGCGCAGTTCGCCGCGCTTGGTGATCTCGTCGAGCGTCCCGGCACTGGCCGCAGTGGCGAGCCCCGCAAGCGCAAGTCCGGCGATAAAAAGTCTGGCAATCTTCATTTTGGCATTCCTCCTGTTATCGTTGTTGTTCCACTTTGTTATTCCACCCTTTTGGGTGTTTTTTGAGCGGCGGCACCGTTTGCCGGCGGCAGCCACCGTTCGAAAATCGTCAGTCCCAGGCCACCGTTTCGGTCACCTTGATGCCACGCCTCGCCAGCTCGTCAAAGAAGGGATCGTCCGGCACATGCAGCAGCGGGTTGAGCAGGCCAGGTGTGGCGATCTCGCGCCGCGCCAGCATCTGCGCCACGATGCTGGCGGGATAGCCGACGCCGAGGCTCATGCCGAACAGGCCGGATGCCAGGTCGCGTTCGATGATCAGGTCCGATGTCACCGTTTTGGCGCGACCGCCCTCGAGACCGGAAAAGACATTGCGCATCACGCAAAGGTCCTTCTCGTCAGCGCCATACTGCAATTGCGGGCCGAGCAGCCGGCCGAGAAATTCGCGGGGGCTGGCGCCGGTGCCGGGCACCTTGTCTTCGGAGAGGAAGCCGAGTTCCTTCAGCGGCGCCCAGAACGCCGACCATCCCGGCCAGCGCAGTGTATAGCGGCCCGAGCGTTGCAATCCCTTGGCGGCCGCCAGCATCTCGACATAGTGCAGCGCGTCGCCATTGGGGAAAGCTTCCAGCCGGCCGAGGCCCGCGACCTCGATCTCGTGGATGAAGGCATTGTCGTGCTGCCGCCCGGCCGGCACTTCGACGCGCTTGCCATGCTCGATCATCACGCTGTCGCGGTTCTGGCTGACCAGAACCATGTCGAAATTCCAGCTCACCTTGTAGCAGAGCGGCTTCGCCATCGCCTTCGGTTCGGGGATGCCGCCGCAATAGGAATCGATCGAGGAGATCCTAGAGAACTGCTTTGCGGCGCGCGCGTAGAGCACGAGGTCGATGCCGGGATCGAGCCCGCATTCGGTCATGATCGAAACGCCGGCCTGTTCAGCCTCCGCCGCCAGATCGGCAATCGCCTTGCCGTAATTGGTGGTGACCAGCGGCGTGAGCGTTGCGATCGCGGCCTGCACCGCCTCGCGCATCAATGGCTGCGGCAACAGATCGATGGCGGCGTCGACATCCGCCAGCACGGTGGCAAGTGCCGGGCCGATGGGGCCCTCGGGCACGACGAAACGCACGCGGGAAAGGTCGGTCAGCCCGGCAAGCCGGGCAGGGCCGTCGGCCGACGTATCGACGCAGACGACTTCCTCGACGCCGGCGCTGGCGACGAGATCGGCGATGGCCGCCCGTCCCTGCAGGCCGAGGCCGCCGAGAACAGCTATTCTCATGCCGGCTCCTTGCGTGACGGTGTTTCTTCCGACCAGCAGCCTTCGGGAAGGCTGACCCATTTGTTGCATGAAGCCATGACGACGAAGGTTTCGCTGCGCACGACTTCCCCGGGAATGCCGGCGCCCGGAATCAGCTCGCTGGTGATGCGGTAGAGGTCGGCGACATCGCCGGCGACGGTCACGTCGACGATGATGTCGAAGCGCCCGGTAACCACCGAGGCCGAGTTGACGAAAGGCAGTTCGGCAATGCGCTGCGCCAGTTCCCGGGCGCGGCCACGTCCCTGAGCGTTGATGCCGACAATGGCCGAGATCAGCTCGGGGCGTTCGGTCAGATTGAGCAGCCCGACGATCTTCAAGAGGTTGCGGTCGAGCAGATTGCGCAACCTTGAGCGCACCGTCGGCACTGAGATCGCCATCGTCTCGGCGAGCCGGTTGATGCCGGGCTGGGCATCTTGCGACAACAGCTTTACCAGCCGTCGATCGGTTTGATCGAGATGCTCACGCAAAAGGCAAGGCTTTCATAAAGGGAAAGAAACGATGGGATTTTCTTTCGGATATGAAAAATACCTTATGGGAAATTTTTAACAGCAGCAAGAGCTATGTCATCCCTCTGTGCCAGTTCCCGTGTGCGTTCAGGCAAGACAGGATGCATGTCGTCCCAAAACCGCTGCACATTTTGGGGCAGTCGAGGATGTGCGCGACAGCACTAGGTGACGGAGTTCGAAGACGATCTTGCCGCGGCCGTGGTCGCTTGAACGCGACGGTAGGTCGTAGTGGTCGCGATGTCTGTTCTCCGTCGAGAGAACCATGACAAAACCGCTGATGACGAAAAACAGGTCGACGCCGCTGTTTAGAATGGGAATAGGCAAATCGAGCACGCCTAGTGCGACCGGAAGATGATAGATAACAACCATTAGGGCTGCTAGCCCCCGCAGGGTCTGTATCGATGTATATTGTTGAATCCGACGCGGCGCAGCGTGATCATTATCCGGAATGACGTTCATTAAAAAATGTCCCCAATGCCGGAGAATATTGACACAGATGAGATCGTTGATGCGACGATTAACTGCCGGTTTAATTAATACATAAAATTTGAATAGCTTTCACCGACTTTCGCGGCCCGGGCCTTGCGATCGCCATCGTCTCGGCGATGCCTTGGCGCGCTGCTTGTATGCGCTATCGCCCGGCCTGGAAGATCGCCACCGCTGCCGCCGTCAGCGCGGCATTGCCGGCCGCAACCGTGCCATCCGGCAGATGCTTCCCATCCTCCAGCCCGACGCGCGTCGACCAGTCGCGATCCGCGGCACGGCGCACGAACGGCCACACCGTCGCGTTCTCGCCATGCAGCAGGATGGCACGGCGAATGCCGGCGCGCTCCAGGACCTGTTCGATGCCGTCGGCGACCGCAAAAGCCTCGTCTAGCGTCTGCTCGGAAATCTCGATCAGGACGCGCAGCACGCGCCCGCCATGGTCGAGGCTGACGAGGCGCTCGGCGTCGGCGACCGAGGCCAGACCCGCCTCGATGCCGATGCCGCGCTGGCGCAGGCTCTCCATGACGATGGGTGCCGCCGCCTCGCTGAGATTGACAGAGGCATAGTCCGGCAATTCGCGCCAGCCGGCGATGGCGACCAGCGTGCTTGTATCGTCATTCTCGATCCAGGCGCCGGTAGAAACGCCGATCAGCGTGCCGGGGCAGGCGCGGCGCAGCGCTGCGATCGTCGGGTCCATCGCTTCCGGCGCAAGGCTCTCGCGGCGGTCCGCGCCGCGGGCATGGACGTGCAGCTCAGCTGCGCCGGTGGCAACAGAGGCCGCGCCATCGCGCGCCATGGCTTCGGCGTCGAGCGGCAGCGTGGGGTGAAAATCGGCGGCGCGCGCGCCGTTGATGCAGGTCTGGACGATCATGGCTCTCGCGATCCTGTTGCCGATGGGCGAGCCTAGCAAAGGGCAGGGTGGAGAGGAAACGGGCGCGGTAAAGACTGCTGACAGTGTGTTGCGCCAAACCTGGGCAATGCCGAGTTCCTTCGCACCCCCCTCTGGCCTGCCGGCCATCTCCCCCTCAAGGGGAGAGATCAGCTGCGCCTACGGCGTCGCAACGTTGGAGACTGGCGAAGGCAGAGGTGAGGTCCAATCTCCCCCCTTGAGGGGGAGATGCCCGGTAGGGCAGAGGGGGGTGTCTCGCGGAAACCTCAGGTGGTGTTCGGCGTCGCCGCGCCCATCATCGCTACGATCAGCACCGAAGCACCCCGGCCTCCCTTTCAATCGCTGTCCTCGCTCCAGATCAGCCGTAACAGCCGCAGCAGTGTTGCCCGATCTTTTTTCGTCAGCCGTTGCAGGAACCGGTCCTCGTGGTTGCGCACTTTGAGCCGCCATGCCGGCATGGCGGCTTTGGCTGCCTTGGTCAGAGCGAGCACCTGCATGCGCCTGTCCTGCGCATGGTCGTCGCGGTCGACCAGCCCGCGCTCCTCGAGTTCGGCCAGCAGCGGCGCCATGTTGGCGCTTTTCATGCCGAGCCGGCGGCAAAGCTCGGCGGCGCTGATGCCGGGCCGTTCGTCGATCAGCGCCAGCATCCCGTAGGTGACCGGGCGCAGTGAGGCATCGGCCATCTCGGCGGTGAAATCATTGAGCGCCAGGGTCGAAGCTCGCCGCAGATTGTAGCCGATCTGTGCGTCGAGACTGTCTTCAGGCGCCACCCTAGCCACCTTGCCGCTGCGGTCCGATGTCTCGTCCATGCTGCAACCGATCGCTGCGACCAAGGTTCTTGTCAAGCAAAAAAGACTATGCAACATAGCAATTCTAAAAGCTATGTCACATAGCGGTTGATGCGGGGGAAGAGCACAACTCTTCTCCCCGCCACACAGGAACGCAAGCCGGAGGAGAGTTGCCGTGACCGAAGAGACCGTTGCCTTCGACATCGAGGACGGCATCGCCTGGGTGCGCTTCAACCGGCCTGAAAAACGCAATTGCATGAACCCGGCGCTCAACCGGCGCATGATGGAGGTGCTCGACCAGCTGGAATACCGCGATGATGTCGGCGTGCTGGTGCTGTCGGGCGAGGGCAGTGCGTGGTCGGCTGGCATGGACCTCAAGGAGTATTTTCGCGAGACCGAGGCCAAGGGGCTGGGCGCCGTCCGCAAGGCGCAAGGCGAGGCCTATGGCTGGTGGCGGCGGCTGCGCTGGTATCGCAAGCCGACCATTGCCATGGTCAATGGCTGGTGCTTTGGCGGCGGCTACGGCCCGCTGTTTGCCTGCGACCTCGCTTTCGCCGCCGACGAGGCGCAATTCGCTCTGTCGGAGATCAACTGGGGTATCCTGCCCGGCGGCGGCGCCACCAAGGTGGTGGTCGATCTCCTGTCGATGCGCGACGCCATGTATCACGCGCTGACCGGCGAGCTGATCGACGGCAGGAAGGCGGCGGCCTGGAAGCTGGTCAATGAAAGCCTGCCGCTGGCGGAGCTGAAGCCACGAGTTACCGAGGTGGCGAACATCCTGCTGAAGAAAAACCCGGTGGCGCTGAAGGCGACCAAGGATGCTATCCGCCGCGTCGGCGAGATGACCTACGACAATGCCGAGGACTATCTGGTGCGCGCGCAGGAAGCGGCCAATTCCTACGACAATGACGGCCGCAAGGAAGGCATCCGCCAGTTCATCGACGAAAAGAGCTACAAGCCCGGGCTCGGCGCCTATGACAAGGCGAGGTGATCCCGGCGACCGACTGAGCCGAGAGTGAGGGCGCAATCCGGGGAGAAGATGCGAATGCCGGCCTGGACGACTTCAGACCCCGTGGCGCTGCACGCGGGCGCGCAGCCGCAGCGCGTCGCCTGCGTCGATCTCGCATCCGGGCGGCGCTGGACTTACCGTACGCTCGACGAGGCCATCCAGCGCGCCATGGCTGTGCTGGAAGACTACGGCATCGAGCCGGGACAACGCATCGCGACGCTCGGCCGCAACAGCGCCGATCTACTCATCGCGCAGCAGGCCGCCATGCGGCTCGGCGCCATCTTCGTGCCGGTCAACTGGCGCCTTTCCGCCGTCGAGCAGCAGACGGTCCTGGCCGATTGCGAGCCGGTGCTGCTGCTGCACGACGCGGCGCTGATTACGGCGCTGCCAAAAGGCTGTGTACCTGTGGAGGTCAGGGCCTTTGCCGCGGCGGTCGAAGCGCAAGCGCCCGCGCTACGACGCGCTTTGCCGGCGGGCGATGTACCGTCGATCATCCTCTACACCTCCGGCACATCGGGCCGGCCCAAGGGTGTCATCCTGACCGAGGCCAATGCGTTCGCCACCGCGGTCAATTTCGGCGTGCTGGGGCGGGTCGGCAATTCCAGCATCTTCCTCTGCGACGCGCCGATGTTCCATGTCATCGGCCTCATCACCAGCCTGCGTCCGCCCTTGCTGCAGGGCGGCACCGTGCTGATCTCGCCCGGCTTCGAGGCCGGTCTCACCAACCGCCGTCTGGCAGACCCGGACCTCGGCGTCACCCACTATTTCTGCGTCCCGCAAATGGCACGGATGCTGCGCGACGGCACCGCGTTCGCGCCGGCGAACTGGACCACGCTGACGGCCATCTTTACCGGTGGCGCGCCCAATCCCGTCGCCGACATCCTTTGGTGGCTAGAGCAGGGCGTGCGCATGGTCGACGGCTTCGGCATGACCGAAGCCGGCACCGTGCTCGGCATGCCGGTCGAGGCACACCAGATCGCCCGCAAGGCCGGCTCCGCCGGCCTGCCGGCGCCGTCTTTGTCGCTGCGCATCGTGGACGAAGATGGCCACGACGCCGCAGCCGGCGAGCCGGGTGAGATATGGCTGTCAGGCCCCAATGTCACGCCGGGCTACTGGAACCGGCCCGATGAGACGGCGCAGGCCTTTACACCGGATGGCTGGTTCCGCACCGGCGACATTGCGCGCCGCGACGAAGATGGTTTCGTCACCCTCGTCGACCGCCGCAAGGACATGTTCATTTCGGGCGGCGAGAACGTCTATCCAGCCGAGGTCGAGATGGCGCTGCTCGATCATCCCGACATTTCGGACGTCGCCGTCATCGGCATCGCCGACGGGCGCTGGGGCGAGGTCGGTCGCGCCTTCGTTGTACTGAAGGCTGGCTGCGTCCTCGATCCGGCCGCGCTCGCGGCGCACTGCGCGGACCGTATCGCCCGCTACAAGGTGCCGAAGGAATTTATGCTCGCCGAGGCGCTGCCGCGCACCGCGTCGGGCAAGATCCAGAAACACATTTTGCGCGGCTGAGCCCAGAGGCCACCGCCGTCCTTCACTGCGCCCGCGCCTTGGCGACGTCGGCCGGCGCGATGGCGGATTGCTTGCCGCCGAAATGCGCCAGCACATAGTTGCCGAGCGCCGCGATCTCGACATTCGAATAGGCATTGGCGAAAGCCGGCATCGCCTGCTTGCCGAGCGGCGTCGTGATATGCGCGCCCTTCAGGATGACCTGGATGAGGTTCGTGCCATCGGGGTCATTGACCGTGCGGCTGCCGCGCAGCGCCGCATAAGGGGTCTGCAGCCCTTCGCCGTTCCATCCGTGACAGCTGGCACAGGCGCCCTGGAACAGCTTCAGGCCGAGCCCGCCTTGCGCCACTGAATCGGCAGACGGAGCGTAGGCGATGGACGTCGTCAGTGTTGCCGGCGGCTCGACTTCGACGATCGCCTTGTCGCTGCTGACTTGCGGCGGCACGGTTTTTACGTAAGTGACGATCGCCTTGATGTCTTCCGGCGTCAAATGGCGCAGGCTGTAGTCGACGGCTTCGCCCATGTTGCCGGTGGCCGCACCACGCCCTTCCGCATGACCCTTGGAGAGATAGTTGGACAACTGCTCATCGTTCCAGCTGCCGATGCCGGTCGTCTTGTCCGAACTGATGTTGTAGGCCTTCCAGCCCTGCAATTCGGCGCCGGCGAATTTCTTGCTGTTATCGAGCCCATAGAGCAGGTTGCGTGGCGTGTGGCATTCGCCGCAATGCGCCATTGCTTCGGTGAGATAGGCGCCGCGGTTCCATTCCGCGCTCTGCTTTTCGTCTTGCGGCAACGGACCGTCGGGAACGAACAACAGGTTCCAGAACCGCAGGACATAACGCTGGTTGAACGGAAAACTCAGATCGTTCTTCGGCGCCTCGGCGTGCACCGGCGGCAGGCTGAACAGATAGGCCTTGATCGCCAGCGCATCTTCCGTGGCCATCCTGGCGTAGGCCGCATAGGAAAAGGCCGGATAGAGATTGCGGCCTTGCTTGTCGATGCCCTGATGCAAGGCACGCGCGAACTCCGCGTCGCTCCAGTCGCCGATGCCGGTTTCCTTGTCGGCGGTGATGTTTGGGGAATAGACGGTGCCGAACGGCAGTTTGAAGGCAAGGCCCCCGGCATAGGGCGTGCCGCCGCCGTTTGTATGGCAGGCGACGCAATCGGCGGCGCGCGTCAGATATTCGCCGCGATCGATCAGCGCCTGACCGGTCGGCAGTTTCGCCGCCGCCACGGAGACGTCCGGCAGCGACGCCGGTTTGAACAGGAAGATCGCAACGCCGGCGGCGATGACGACCACGACAGCGAGGAGGATGCGGATCAAGCTTCTCATGGCCTGGCCCTCACAGCGCTTCGGCTTCGGTTTCGATGCCGGGCTCAGAGCGCTCCTCGCTGTTCGCTAGCACCGCCAGCAAGGGCGCTGCCAACGGCGGCACCATCGACACGCTGGTCTTGTCGGCGCCGTCGCTCTTCAGCTGGTTGCGGTCTATGGGCAGGCTGCGCAGGCGTTTTCCCGTCGCGGCAAAGATCGCGTTGGCAAGGGCGGGACCGGCCGAAACCGTTGCCGTCTCGCCGATGCCGCCAGGCGATTCCAGGCTCTTGACGTGATAGACCTCGATCTTCGGCGCCTCATTGTTGCGCAGGATGCGGTAGTCGTGAAAATTGCTCTGGTCGACGCGGCCATTGCTGAAAGTGATGCCGCTGTAGAGCGCCGCCGACAGGCCGAAGATCAACCCGCCTTCGATCTGGGCTTCGACCGTGTTTGGGTTGATGGCGATGCCGCAATCGACGGCCACCACCGCGCGCTGCAGCGTAATCTCGCCGGCCGCTGACACCGAGATTTCCAGCACCGCGGCCATGAAGCTGCCGAAGGCATCGTGCAGGGAAATGCCGCGGCCGCTGCCGGCCGGAAGCGGCGAGCCCCAGCCCGACTTTTCGGCCGCCAGCTCGAGCACGCCTGCGGCCCGCGGCTGGTTCTTCGTCAGCGCCCGGCGATACTCTACCGGATCCCTGCCCACCACATTGGCGAGTTCGTCCATGAAACTTTCGACCACGAAGACATTGTGCGTCGGTCCGACGCCGCGCCACCAGGTGATCGGCACCGGCGGGTCCTCGCGCACCCAGTCGACCTGGATGACCGGCAGATCATAGGGCGGTTTGGCGGCGCCCTCGACGGCATCGTCGTCAAGCTTGTCCTGAGGCCAGCCGCCGGGGATGTAATTACCCAACACCGAACCGCCGGCGACATGGTCGATCCACACGGTCGGCAAGCCGTCGGCGCCGAGACCGGCTGATATCCGGTCGTAGTAGGTCGGCCGGTAGAGATCGTGCTGGATGTCTTCTTCACGCGTCCAGATAACTTTGACCGGGTAGCTCACCTGTTTGGCGATCGCCACCGCCTGGCCGACATATTCAGCGACAAGCCGGCGGCCGAAGCCGCCGCCGATCAGGTGATTGTGCACGATGATCTTGTCGAGCGGAAAGCCCGTGACCTGTGCCGCCCAGCCTTGCGCCTGGGTGGGCACCTGGGTGCCGAGCCAGATCTCGCATTCATCGGCGCGCACATGCACGACGCAGTTGACCGGCTCCATCGGCGCATGGGCCAGGAACGGCAGCTCATAGCTCGCCTCGACCGTCTTGACGGCGGCTTTCAGCGCGCCGGCGACGTCGCCTTCCTGGCGCGCCATGATCGGTGTCTTGTTTTTGGACGCAGCCTTCAGCGTGTTCATCATATCGGCGCTTGAAAGCCTGGCGTTGGCGCCTTCGTCCCAGGTGATGGTGAGGGCCTCGAGGCCTTTCTTGGCCGCCCAGAAATGATCGCCGATCACGGCGACCGCATTGTCCAGCCTGACGATATCGCGCACGCCTGGAACGGCGCGTGCCGCCGTCTCGTCCACATCGCCGAGCTTGCCGCCGATCACCGGACAGGCGGCGACCGTCGCCACCTTCATGCCGGGCACGCGCACATCGATGCCGTAGACCACTGCGCCATTGACCTTGCCCGCCGTGTCGACCCGGCGCAGCGACTTGCCGATTAGCTNCATCGATGCCGTAGACCACTGCGCCATTGACCTTGCCCGCCGTGTCGACCCGGCGCAGCGACTTGCCGATTAGCTGGAAATCCTTGGGGTCCTTGAGCTTGACGTCGCTCGGCACCGGTTGCTTGCCGGCCGCGTCGGCGAGCGCGCCATAGGCCAGCTGCCGGCCTGTCGGCAGATGCGTGACCACGCCAAGCTTGGCGCTGCATTCCGAAATCGGAACCGCCCATTGCGCGGCTGCTGCCGCAACCAGCATCGTGCGGGCAACGGCGCCTGCCTTGCGCAGCGATTCCCAGGTTGCCCGCATCGAGGTCGAGCCGCCCGTTGCCTGGCCGCCAAGCGCAGCGGTGGCGTACAGCTTGTCGTTGGGCGGCGCGTCGACGACCTTCACCTGGTCCAGGCCGACTTCCAGTTCCTCGGCAATCAACGTCGCTTCGCCGGTGTGCGTGCCTTGGCCCATTTCGATGTTGGGCAGGATGAAAGTGATCTTGCCGTCGCTGTCGACGCGGATAAAAGCATCGGGTGAAAAGGCGGCGGTGACGTCGCCCTCGACGGGTTCGGCGGCGGCAAAACCGGGCCTGGTGCCGGCGCCCAGCATGGTGAAGCCGAGCAGAAGGCCGCTGCCCTGCAGGAAGGCACGGCGCGAGGTGAATTTTTGGGTGGGGGAGGAGGACGGCTTGCTCATGGCTGGCTATCTCCCTCAGGCCTTCGCGGCCTGTTTTATGGCCGCTCTTATTCGCGTGTAGGTGCCGCACCTGCAGATATTGCCGGACATGGCGGCATCGATATTGCTGTCGCTCGGGTCGGGGTTGCGCTCCAGCAGCGCCGAGGCCGACATGATCTGGCCGGACTGGCAATAGCCGCACTGGATCACTTCAAGGTCGAGCCATGCCTGTTGCACTTTTTTGCCCGCCGACGTCGCACCGATCGCCTCGACGGTGGTGACATGGCGCGACCCAACCGACGCGACCGGCAACACGCAGGATCGCACCGGTTGCCCGTCAAGCTGCACCGTGCAGGCGCCGCACTGGGCGATGCCGCAACCGAACTTCGTGCCGGTCAGGCCGATGACATCGCGCAGCACCCACAGCAATGGCATATCGTCCGGCACGTCGACACTGCGATCCTCGCCATTTACATTGAGCGCAATCATGGGCCTCTCCTCGGTTATCCGCATCCCCGTGGACAATGCAGTAGGCACCTGTTTGCCGGTCGTGTCTAATCACATGCATGTTGTTCGGCACCGCAACGCGTGTGCAAATCGCACTCGTGTGCGCGCCACAGTGCCCCTGATCTTTGCCGGGCTGCCGGCTGAAAGGTTTTTGCGATGGCTGAGTTGAAGGTCAGGACCCGCGTCACCGGCGCGACGGCGACGCTGCAGCCCGGCGGCTTGCCTTCCATCACCACTCCGACCGGCGGTGCAGTCGATGTCGTCACCGGCGTCAGCGCGCCGGGCTTCAATCCGCTCGACCTGCTCTACGCCTCGCTCGCCGCCTGCATGGTGCTGAGCGCGCGCATCGCCGCCTCACGCCTCGGCGTCGCCGCCGAGCTTGGCGAAGTACGCGCCGAGGTCAGCGGCGAGAAGGCGAAGGACGAACCGTCGCGCGTCGAAAGGCTCAACATCAGGCTCGACATCTCAGGCGATCTCGACGCTGCGACCAAGCAGCGGATCGTCGAGGACGCCGAAGCGATCTGCACGGTGTCCAACACGCTGCGCGCCGCGCCGCAATTGCATACGACGCTTGGGTGAGGGTGTCGCAGAATGCCTCGCTACCACCAACCAAGGACCGTCCCATGGCCATGATCCCGCCGATCGACTACGCCTCGGCATCGCAAGACATCCGCGCCGAGCACGACAGGGAACTTGGCCTGCGCGGGCGCATGACCAACATGAAGCGCATCCTGCTGCATTCACCGGCAGCCCACCGCATCTATGCCGAATGGTTCACCCTGCGCGATCTCTTGAAGCCCACGCTCGACGACCGCGCCATCTGGCTGTTGTCGCTGGCGGTCTCCGAGAGATGCCGCGCCGAGATTCCGGTTACCTTCTTCCGCCGCGCGCTGATCGACAGCGGTCTTGATCCCGAGGCGATCGAGCCCAGCGCCGACGAGACACTGCTGATCGAATTTGGCAAGGCAGTCGCTGCCGATACCAACGCCGTTCCCGACGATGTCTGGGCGGCAATCAAGGCTCGCTACGACGACACACTGCTGGTCAACCTCGTCGCCTTCGCCGGCATCATGGTGGCGACCTGCGTGTTCACCAACGCGGTGCGCGTTGATCTCGACCCGGAGCTGGAGGGGTATCGCAAGCGGTGACGCTGCCAATCTCCCCCCTCGTGGGCATAGGCGCTAAGATAGGTATTGCCCTGCGGAATCGGGTGTGATTCTACACTGCGATGACACACGAATCGCTTGTTGATGACGGAGGGCGACCCAGAGCCA
>NZ_AYWC01000029.1:0-37749 GCF_000502615.1 Mesorhizobium sp. LNJC405B00
CTATCTCATTCCGGTGGCGCTGTTCCTTGGCGCACTCGGCCTGTCCGGCTTCCTGTGGGCGTTGAGAAGCGGCCAATACGACGATCTCGATGGCGCGGCGGAGCGCATTCTTATCGACCGCGACGACGGCGCGGAGAATCCTGCTCGTTCCAAGTGACTCAGATCAAAGCGCCGCGGGTCGGGATGTCCCATCGTCGTCAACGTAAGATCAGGAGGGTGAGGATGCAAGCCGAAGCCATCATGACGAAGCCAGTCATCACGACGGATGCGAACGCGACNAAGATCAGGAGGGTGAGGATGCAAGCCGAAGCCATCATGACGAAGCCAGTCATCACGACGGATGCGAACGCGACGATCGACGAAGCGGCCAAGCTCATGCTTTCAAACAAAGTCAGCTGCCTGCCGGTAACGGACAGCGAAGGTGCCCTGGTTGGCATTGTAAGCAAAAGCGACTTCTTGCGCCGAGAAGAACTTGGGACCCAGCGTGTGCGTCCGCGCTGGCTGGAGTTTGATCTTGGCCCGGGCACAGTCGCCGAAGACTATGCGCGCTCGAACGGACGGATCATCCATGAGGTGATGACCACAGCCGTCATTTCGGCACCTCCAGGCGCCTCAATTGCACAGATTGTTAACTTGATGATGCAACACCGCATCAACAATGTGCCGATTGTCGATCGGGAAAGGGTCGTCGGCATCATCACGCGAACTGATTTGCTGCCTGTCCTGATCCGCGCAATGCCGAAACAGGGCACCACGCCACCCGATGACGACCTGATCCGCAAGGCCATACTTGCCGAGCTGCAGGGACAATCGTGGAGCGGTGGTGACTTGATTGATGTTAGGGTCAGCGACGGCCTCGTCGAACTGACCGGGGCGATTGTCGACGAGCGTCAGCGGAAGGCTGCGATCGTTGCGGCGGAGAACGTTGCCGGCGTCGGACAAGTCAAGGACAGCCTCTTCCTCCGTACAGATCCGCTCTCGGTGATGGTTTCATAGCTGCGGAAAAAAGCGGGGACGCCAAGCAGCGTCCCTTTGGGTTCTGCTCCCTTCCCACATCGCTTGGACATGAGGCTGTCGGCGAGTTCATCCAGCGTATAGCGCCCGTCATGGTTGGCGAGCACGCTGTCGGCAGCGAAGACGCCCGTCCATCGCCAAGCTCGAAACCGAGCGGAACTTGCTCGACCATTCTTGACGCACAAGATTGCGGCAGTCGAGGCTGTTTGTTGCTCCAATTAACACTCACCAATTTGCGCCAGCGCAAAGAAACGCTGCGTCAGGTCAGTTAGCTTCTGCTCATCCGCAACGGTTGAGATAGGAGATTGATATGATCACGCGACGCGAAGCCCTCTTCGGAGCAGCGATTGGCGCTGCCGCCGTGGCGGCACTGCCCGCACTGTCGGCAACGGTGACGAAAGCAGACATTCGAGGACTTCCCCGCGACAAGGTCAAGCTCGTGGCACCGCCTTTTGTGCATCCGCACGACCAGATCGCCAAAGGCGGTCCGAAGGTCGTCGAACTCACCATGACGATCGAGGAGAAACCGATGGTCATCGACGCCGACGGGACGCAGCTCAATGCAATGACTTATAACGGCTCGATCCCGGGCCCGCTGATGGTCGTCCACCAGGACGATTATGTCGAGCTGACGCTCATCAATCCCGACACCAACTCGCTAGCCCACAACATCGATTTTCACGCAGCGACGGGTGCGCTGGGCGGCGGCGCCCTCACCTTGATCAATCCCGGCGAACAGGTGACGCTGCGCTTCAAGGCAACCCGAACGGGAACTTTCGTCTATCACTGTGCTCCCGGCGGACCGATGATCCCGTGGCATGTCGTCTCCGGCATGAATGGCGCCATCATGGTGCTGCCGCGCGACGGGCTCAGGAACGACAAGGGCGAGCCGGTCAAATACGACAAGATCTTCTATATCGGCGAGAGCGACTTCTATATTCCGCGCGATGAGAAGGGAAACTTCAAGAGCTACGAATCGGCCGGTGATGGGTATGACGATATCGTCAAGGTCATGCGCGGGCTGATCCCGACGCACGTGGTGTTCAACGGCAGGGTCGGTTCGCTGACCGGCGACAACGCCATGAAGGCGAAGGTCGGCGAGACCGTGTTGATCGTCCATTCGCAGGCCAACCGCGATACGCGGCCGCATCTGATCGGTGGTCACGGCGACTATGTCTGGGAACAGGGCAAATTCGCCAATCCGCCGGCCAAGGATCTGGAAACCTGGTTCATCCGCGGCGGCTCGGCGGGGTCGGCGCTCTATACGTTCCTGCAGCCCGGCGTCTACGCCTACGTCAATCACAATCTCATCGAGGCCGTGGAACTCGGGGCGACCGCTCACTTCATGGTCGAGGGCGAGTGGAATGATGATTTGATGACGCAGGTCGAGGCGCCTAAACCCATCGCCACCAACTGACGGCACTCCAAATTGCCCGGACAGCGTCGCTGGCCGGGCACGGACAACAGACATGTCACCTCTCATCGTCAAGGTTGTCTCGGTCGCCATGGCGGCTGCAACGGTTCCGATGGGCTTGTCTGCCATCGGCCGGAACGGACATCGACAGTCCTACCCTGCCGCCACGACAGTTACCCTGGTCCCCGGTTCGATCACATATCCCCTGCCGGGCGAGTTCCTGAGGAATGGGCGCCCGCAAGCAAATCCGCGGCTCAGCCGACAGTCAATAAACCTATCGAAATCATGACCTATCAGGTCAGCGCGTCAGACTATGCGAGCTGTGTGGCGGCTGGCGGCTGTCAGCCGGCACAGGAGACGCACGCGATCGCGCCCGATGCTCCCGCTACCGGAGTGAGCTATCTCGACGCCAATGCCTACGCCCAATGGTATTCGAAGGCGACAGGCGACGACTGGCGGCTGCCATCCGATGAGGAGTGGGCGTTTGCCGCGGCCGAGCGGTTCGCAGGGGAATTTGAGGGTGTCGAAAACGATACTAACAATCCCGCCAGGCGTTGGCTCACCAGCTACAAGGCCGAGGTGGACCTCAATCGCAAACCGGACCCCTTGCCCAGGAGCCGTGGCTCCTTTGGTGTGAATTCCTTAGGCCTCGCCGACTTTTCCGGCAACGTCTGGGAGTGGACTTCGACCTGCTATGTCCGCACCACGTTGGCTGTGGATGGAACCGATGTCGTGAGTTCGGTCGACAATTGCGGCGTCCACGTCCTTGAAGGGCTTCACAGGGCGTACATGTCGAACTTCGTCGGCGACGGGAAAAGCGGTGGCTGCGCCGTTGGCACACCTCCCGACAATCTTGGATTCAGGCTGGTCCGGGAACATCGAGGATGGGCGAACCGTTTCCTCGGCTACCTCGGCATTGCGTGAAAAAACAGAAGCGTCCGCTCCATCGCGTTTCGCCTGCACTCCCGTCGCCTCACTGTGCCTTTGGCGTCATCAACGCGGTTCCGTAGATCAGGATGAAGCTTGCAAATGCCGCCACCCATGCGGTGCCGGCCATGTCGATCATCACGCCATAGGGCACAAAGGCGGCCAGGATTCTCAATGATGCCGCCAGAAGGACGGTCACGAAGATGAACGAGGCGCCTTTCCCAGCCTTAAGCTTTTGCCCGGTATGCCCAAGCGTCGCGCGGGTCATCACGGCAAGCGTCATTGAGCCCACCGCGCCAGTCCCGAGCGCGTGAAGTCCTGCCGCCGCCGGCACGGCATCGGGAAAGAAGATCGACGCCGATACCAGGGCAAGACCGATCGGCACGAAGGCGTAGGCAAGATGCAGAACCAGCACCAGCGGATCCCGCAACGTGCGTTCGCCAGCCCAACGCCACAGACGCCATGCCTGGCAGACTGCCGCGACGGCCACGAGCGTTGCCGACACTTCGTGGTCGGGAGCGAGTGTCCACGCAGCCAGCGCAATGGCTGAGATGACAAGCGATGCGACGTCAAAACGATCGAACGGCGCAGGCAGCCGCCCAGGATTTTCGCGGACGAGCCAGTTGCGGGTGAAACTTGGAATGATGCGCCCCCCGATCAGTGAAATGAGCATGATCGCCGCAGCCATGCCGAGCCTGCGGCTGATATCGGATGTGCCGTGAAGGTGGGCCTCGATATGGAACGCGCCGTTGGCGCCGGCCAGGACGGCAAGCGGCAGCAGCAACTTGAGATTGCGCCAGTTCCGTCCCGCGACGATTTCGCGTGCCGCAGCGGCTGCGACAGCAAGCAGAAATGAACTGTCGATCACGGCTGCCGCTTCCCAGCCGATATCCGCCGAGAGGAAGACCGCGGCACGTCCGGCAAGCCACAGGACCACCAACGCCAGCAGGGGCAGGCCTTGCACCGGCAGCCGGCCCGTCCAGTTCGGAATGGCTGTCAGCAGGAACCCGGTAACGATCGCCGGCAGATAGCCGAACAGCATCTCGTGAATGTGCCAGTCGACGGGAACGAACGCACTGTGGGAATCGAGTTCGCCGGCATAGATCGGCAGCCAAAGCAGAATGGACAGCGCGGCATACAGCGACCCGAGGAGAAAGAAGGGCCTGAACCCGTAGGAAAGAAATGCGGGCCCAGTGTAGGCCTGCAGGCGTGGAATCCCCATGACTGTATCCTCAAATGAACAGGGCCGGATGAACCGCCGCCCTCGGTCCGTCCGGCCCGTGCCCGCCCTTTTTGCGGCAGGCATGCCTGTATCGATTGCTGTCAGTTCGCAGGAACCTGGGTGAACAGGTCGGCGAACACCGTTTTTGCCTTCCCAGGATGCTTGACCGCCTTGGCGGAATCGAGATTGACCGGCTTGCCGACAACGATCAGTGCGACCATCCCCATGCCGTAGTGGGGCGCGCATTTGACGCCGTAGATGCCCTCCTTTGTCACCGTGACGGTAATTTCCTCGCTGGGCTTGCCCTTGAAAGGCTCAGCGCCATCCGGAAGCATGCCCTTGATCGACTCGGCGTCGTGTGTCTTGTCGGTCGGCACGAACTTGACGGTGTCGCCGGGTGCCGCCTGGACGAAGGCCGGCTGGAAAACCATTGCGCCTTTTTCGCCCTTGTTGAGCATTTGCACCACATGCTCTTCAGCGCTTGCGCCGCTTGCGAGCGCCAGGATCGAGATTGCGGCAGCGAGGATGGTGAGTTTCATCGATTTGTCCTTTGTTTCGTCTTCGCGGCATTGCGCCGTTCCATGCCATTTAGCCTGACGCGGCCGGCGACAATTTGCGCTGGCGCAAACTCGGGATAAGAAAGGTCTCCCGCACGACTGATGCGGAACCGTAGAGCCGTGAGGGATCCGCTTGGCTGCGCTGGACCGATCGCTGATATCGCAACTGCCGCTCTTCCAGGGGCTTACGCCGGACGAGCAGAGCGAGATCCTGCGAAATGCACGATCGTCTCGCTATGCCAAGGAGGCAGCGATCTTCGCGCAGGAAGCCGAAGCCCATTCCTTCTTCGTGCTGATCGCCGGGCACATACGGGTGGTCCGCACCACGCCGGACGGACAGCAGGTCATCGCCAGATACATCAGCGAAGGCGAGATCTTTGGCGTCGCCGCAGCCCTTAGCCGGACGACCTATCCCGCAAGTGCCGTCGCGGCTGTCGACTGCGTGGTGCTGGCCTGGGCCAACGCCCTGTGGCCTGATCTGTCCCGACGCTTCCCCGTGTTTGGGGCAGCCACTTACAGGACGGTTGGAAGCAGGCTGCAGGAGACGCAGACGCGGGTGGTGGAGATGTCCACGGAACAGGTGGAGCAGCGGGTTGCGCATGCGCTTCTGCGACTGGTGAACCAGACCGGCCGAAAAACGGACAGCGGCATCGAAATCGATTTCCCGATTTCGAGGCAGGACATTGCCGAGATGACGGGAACGACGCTGCACACCGTCAGCCGGCTGCTCAGCAAATGGGAAGAGAACGGAATAATTGTCAGCGGGCGCCAGAGGGTCACGGTCAAAGATGCGCATCGCCTTGTGGTTCTGGCCGAGAACCGGGAAAAGGACTGACCGTCATCGTTCACCTCGAATGGCCAATTCGAGTTCGACCAGAAAGTCGCCCTCATCGACTTGATGTTCCAGGCACGCCTCGGTCACCGTATGGAAAGTGCCTATCGGACAGCCGACGCAGAGCATCTTGTGTCTCAATACCACAGCGACCGTTGCCGGCCATTTCCTCATGATTTCGTCGACGACCATATCGGGGTTGATCGAGCTGCACTGTTTCATGATGACCCTCCGCGATTTGCGAAGGCTTCTTCATAAATCCGGCTCGGACTACCTTCGTTGCGCTTACGCAATTTAGAAATGATTCAGATCAAGGCACAGCTCGCGCGGCCTCGATATGGATAGGAGTAACCATATGAGGAGGTTGGCATGCAAGCCGAAGCCATTATGAGCAAGCCGGTCGTCGGCATAGACCCGACCGCATCGATCGCCGACGCTGCCTGGTTGATGCTCACCAAAAAGATTAGCGGCTTTCCCGTCATTCGCGGCGACGGCACCCTGGTCGGGATCGTCAGCGAGGGCGATTTCCTGCGTCGCGGGGAACTGGGCACGCAGCGCAAGCGCTCACGCTGGCTGCAGTTTCTGGTCAGCCCCGGAACGGCCGCCGATGAATATGTCCACGCCAATGGGCGACGGGTTGAGGAGGTGATGTCACAAGATGTCGTCACGGCATTCCCCACCGCATCGCTCGACGAGGTCGTCGAGCTCATGACGCGTCACCATGTCAAACGCATCCCTGTCATCGACACCGGGAAAGTCGTCGGCATCATCACCCGCTCTGATCTTCTGCGGGCATTGATTAGCGCCCTTCCGGCTGCAGCCGCTGCAGCCATCGATGACGAACAGATCCGGCAGAACATCATGGCCGAGCTAGGGACACAGAAATGGGCTGGCAAGGACATGGTCAACGTGACTGTGAACAATGGCATGGTGAAACTGGGCGGCGCCATCTTCGACGAACGCGCGCGCCGGGCAGCCATTGTTGCGGCCGAAAACGTCGCCGGCGTCAAAGCTGTCGAGGATGGTCTCTTCTGCGCCGATCCAGTGTCCGTCCTCCTTGTTTCGTAGCGAGCGGCCGTGCCAGCTGATTTCAAGGTTGCATCCACGATAGGCCCGCTTTTCGCCCAGGCTTCGCCGCGTTCAGATCGCGACTAGAAGTATCAATGGCCGAAGGAGCAACAGGGCGAATGCAACGAGCGCCGCGCCCGCAATTCTTTCTGTCTTTTTGTTGCCTCCGCTGAAGCGCCGGCCAAGCAAAAGCCACACCGATCCGGTGGCAGCTGTTATCACCAGAAGCACAACCCAGAAGATCCCCAGAGCGCGCGGTTCGATGTTCATCGGCACGATAGCCAGGCAATAGATAAAGGCCTTCGGGTTCAGGGCACTGGTCACCGCAACAGAAATGGCGTCGCCATTTTTGGAAACGTTGATCCGCGCGCTGGTTATCAGATGCAGTCCAAGAACTACAAGCCATCCGGCTGCTACCAGCCTAAGTATTTGAATGGCCTCGGGTGACATGAAGGGGCGCAGGGAAAACCAGCACGCGGATGAGATCCCGTATCCGCATGCCTGAGCGGCCAAAAGCTTGACCACTTTCTCTCGCTTGACCGCCCCCGCCATCAAAAGAGCGTTGGTAGGCCCTGGTGCGACAAAGAGCACAAATGCTTCGAGAAAAAGTAAGTTGTCCAAGCTGCCTGGTCCTGTGGAATGCAGACTTATCAACCGCAAAAACTTGGTTTGCGTTGGCCCTCGTCAAAACACGGACGGCACGACCTCTCGTCGAGGCTGCCTGCTCGATGCCCTAGCGTTGCCCGGCCGCATGCTGCAGTCGAGCGATCAGGTCGCTGTTGCGGCAATAGTCTGGCGGGTTCTCGGATTGCTCATGTTCGTCGAGCCAGGTTGAGCATTCATCCTGGTGCCCGCAGGAACGGCAGCGGTCCACCGCCCGATTGGTGACTGCCGCATGGTCTGCCACGACTTTCAGATGTCTGTCGACCCCGAGCGACCGCATCATTCGACCCATTAGCGCCGTTCTGGCGTCGACCGAAATCAGGTAATCGAGAAAGGTCATGTTGATCACTCCTGCCTACCGGTCATCCTTGCCGCCGTTGGCGGCGGGTGGCGTTGATCTCGATCAACAGGCGGCATCATTGCCAACCCTGGGCCGTGACGGGGAGCATGAAGCCAAACGGAATGGCAGGTGGTCGAAGACGTCCGCTGACCGGCAGGCCGGTTGCTCGGGCCAGGTCTAGATCTGGCCGTTGTTCGCTTCGGAAAACAAATGAACGCAGCCGCTGCGTCGTGGGCACCCCACCTCGAACATGTTGCTAGCACCGTCGCGGTGTCCCGAGGCTGAGGGTCTCCAGGCGCGCCGCAGGAGGTAACCTGCTCCGGCCGAGACAGGTTGCTGGTCAACTTCTCCTTCAATACGACATGAAACGGCTGATGCCGCTCTCTTCGATGAGCGTGCGAGTGACACCGCCAAATGCCCATTCCCGCAAGCGGCTATGGCCATAGGCGCCCGAGACGATCAGGTCCGTATGGATCGAGCGCGCGAAACTCAGCAACCGGTCGCCATCAGCCTTGCCGGCGATCAGCTCGGTTCGCGCCTTGATGCCATGGTGGTCAAGGAAAACGGCGACATCGTCGAGGCTGTCTCGACTGGTTTCGTTGCGGCTGGTGTCTATCGTGGCGACGATAACGTCGCTGGCCTTTTCCAGAAAAGCAGTGCATCGGCTACCGCACGCCGTGCCTCCCTGGTGTCCTTCCAGGCAACCAGCACGGTTTTTGCGCGGATATGTTCCATATTACCTGCCGTGACCAAGACTGGCCGGCCGGCACCGAGCGTGAGGCTGCCGATATCAACAGCACGAAAGACATTGTCTCCATCGCCGCAGCCGGTGACGATAAGGTCGGCCGCCCTGGCCATAACGCTGAGGAACCGGGTCGGACTGCAGACGGACTGTGCCCATTCGCTTGTAACGGAAACCGGCACCATTCTTTCGAACACTGCACGCAATTCGGCGAGCCGCTTTTCGATCTCAGTTCGTTGGATCTGCATGATCTCACCTTCGTAGACCATCCCTTCGCCTGTCGGGACCAAAGGTGGGACCTCGGCTGCCGCCAAGCCAACAAGATGCGCTCCAAATCGTTCGGCAAGTTCGATCCCAACCTGAACAATGGGCGCAGGAGCCTCATCGATGGCGAGGTTTACGATAATTGACTTGTAGGACATTGCGGATGCCTTTCGATGAAACGGTGCAATTGCGTGATGGATCGCATTCGTCAGCGTCCGGTGCCTTGATGCGCGTCAAAGACCCGCCAATTGCGCCTACCAACGGAATCTCTTGCGGAACCGCCGTCGCGATCTGTTTTGCCTGTGCGATGAGAAGTGATAGGTAGCCCCGGTAGCACCGTCTCGAACCCAGGAATTTCAGGTGATCAAAGACGAAGCGCTCAGTTTGTCACCCGGTGGGACGACACTGAAAGCCCTCTTGTCGCGGATGTTCGATCAGGCTCCGGGCTTCATCGCGCTCATGCGCGAGCCGGGTCACGTTTTCGAACTGACCAATGCCGCCTACCAGCGGTTGATCGGCAACAGGCAGGTGATTGGAAAGTCAGTCCGGGAAGCCTTTGCCGAGTTCGAAGGAGATGAGTTTTTCGGACATCTGGACCAGGTCTACACGACCGGCGAGCCATACAGAGGCCAGGGCGTAAAGGTCGGCCTTCGCAACAAGGCCGACGGGCCGCTCGAAGAGCGCATCCTTGATTTCGTCTATCAGCCCATCAAGTCCGACGATGGCCGTATCACCGCGATCTTCATCGAAGGCACGGATGTCAGCGAACTCTCCTTTGCAAACGCAGCTCTTCGGCTGCGTGAGGACCATTTACGATCGATCCTGGCAACAGTGCCGGATGCAATGGTCGTCATCGATGAGCAAGGCGGGATCCAATCGTTCAGCACAGCCGCCGAAACATTGTTTGGCTATCAGTCAGGTGAGGTCATTGGCCAAAACGTGAAAATGCTGATGCCCCCGCCCTACCGCGACGAGCATGATGCCTATCTGCTTCGCTACCTGACCACCGGAGAGCGCCGGATTATCGGGCTCGGGCGCACCGTCACCGGGATGCGCAAGGATGGTTCGACCTTCCCGATGGAGCTTTCCGTCGGCGAGATGCATCCGGGAACCGGACGCTTCTTTACCGGCTTTTGCCGCGACCTGACCGAACGCCACCGGGCGGAAGCTAGAATCCAGGAGCAGCAGCAGGAGCTTCTCCATATGGCGCGGTTTACAGCACTTGGCGAAATGGCCTCGACCCTTGCTCACGAGATCAATCAGCCGCTGACGGCCATCACCAACTATCTGAAGGGCAGTCGTCGGCTGCTCGAGAAAAGCACCGAAGAGAATGCGCCCATCCTGCGGGATGCCGTGGAAAAGGCGGCTGAGCAGGCGCTGCGGGCTGGAAACGTCATTCGCCATCTCAGAGACTTCGTTGCAAGAGGCGAAAGCGAGCGTCAGGTCGAACGGCTGCCGGCGCTCATCGAAGAGGCCTCGTCGCTGGCCCTGGTCGGGGCAAGGGAGATAAATGTCCTTGTCAGCTACAAGCTCGATCCTGCTGCCGAACTGGTGTTAACCGATCGCATCCAGATCCAGCAGGTTCTGCTAAACCTAATGCGCAATGCTGTGGAAGCCATGCAAGACGCGCCGCGACGCGAACTGCTGGTCACGACTATTGCGCGCGCCGACGGGATGGCGGAGGTGAGCGTCATCGACACCGGGGCCGGTCTCGCGCCGGAGATTTCCGCCCAACTGTTCCAGCCATTCGTCACCACCAAAAAGCAGGGCATGGGCGTCGGCCTGTCTATTTGCCGCACCATAGTTGAATCGCATGGCGGTCACATATGGGCCGAGGCAATGCCGGCCGGCGGGACCGCTTTCAGGTTTACATTGCGCATCGTCGATAAGGATGAGGTCACCAATGGCCGCTAATGATCTGGTGCACGTGGTCGACGATGACCTGGACGTCCGCAAGTCGCTTGGATTTCTGTTGGGCACGGCAGACTTTGCGGTCCGCCTGCATGATTCCGCCACGGCCTTCCTGTCGACGGCGTCTGGCAGTCTCGAGGGCTGCATCGTCACCGATGTGCGCATGCCGGGCATAGACGGCATCGAGTTTCTGCGCCAGCTCAGAGCAGGCGGGCATAGAATTCCGGTCATCGTTATGACGGGCCATGCGGATGTGGCGCTAGCCGTTCAGGCAATGAAGGAAGGCGCTTCCGAGTTCATCGAGAAGCCATTCGACGATGAAATGTTGATCGAGGCGATCCGCTCAGCGCTGGCCAACCGCAACCAGGTCAATGCATCCCACCCTCAGTCCGCGGAGATTCGCGGGCGTTTGTCGACCTTGTCGGAACGCGAGCGGCAGGTGCTCGACGGGCTCGTGTCGGGTCTGCCGAACAAGACGATCGCCTATGACCTTGGAATCAGCCCGCGTACAGTCGAGATCCATCGTGCCAATGTCATGAACAAGATGGGCGCGGGCAGCCTGTCACATCTTGTGCGCATGGCGCTGATCGTTGAATCCAATCCCTAGGGATGGTCGCCAAAGGGATTGCCGTCGCGAGTTGGCGTCCGGTAAGGCTCCCAGTCGCGCCAGTGGGTCGGACGGATGTCGACCCATGCGCCGGTGGCGACATTCCTCCAGCCTTCCCGCTCCTTCATGCAGGGAAACACGAGCGCATGCTCACCGTCCTCGTCGAAAACGGCCAGTTTGAGGTTGCGTCCAAACGGAGCGGTGAGGATTGGTTTCCACATCTCCTCATGATCCGCAGAAGCGCCAGCTCGCGCCTTGATCTGAATCATTTTCCGCAATTGCCGAATGCGCGAATGTGCGCTTTGCCGCCGTGAGCTGGGGCGAAAGCACCCGCATGGCCATGGTTCAACGCGGCAAGGCAAACAATAGCTTGCGCTGGCCGTGAGAAATAGGAGATGCACCGATGATGGTCCGCACACTTTCTTCCTTGGAATGTACGAGATTGCTGACGGCCAATCGGGTTGGCCGGCTCGCATGCGCAAAGAATGGGCAGCCCTACATCGTGCCCCTGTACTACGCGCATGCGGACAATCACCTCTATGTATTTTCCATGCCGGGCAAGAAGATCGAATGGATGCGAGGCAATCCGCTGGTATCCGTCCAGGTCGATGAGCGCGGCCAAGGGCGAGGATGGCGAAGCGTTGTCGTCGGTGGGCGCTATGAGGAACTGCCGGACCGGGTCGGCCACAAGCGCGAGCGCGACCATGCATGGTCGGTGTTGAGCAAGCATGCTGACTGGTGGGAGCCCGGCGCCCTCAAGCCGGTCACGCCTCCGGTGTCGGACAGCGCGCCCCACGTTTTCTTCCGTATCTTGATCGAGCAGGTGTCGGGCCGCGAAGCAAGTGAATAGGTGTTTTCTGCTGCGGCGGCCTGCGAAAGCGATGGCTGGACGGTGTAGGAGCAGCGGTTCTAGGTAGTTTCCCGTAGGGACATAACCGAATTTCGGCGCCGGCCGATTCGCGCGATAGCTGTGTCACGGATCAACCGGGAAAACAGCCATGTACGCCTACACCGCCTCCAGAATTTCGCTGCCGTCACGGTCTACCCTGCCCAACCTGCCTGAGGCTTTCGAGCCCGCACCGCTGCAACCACTCAGCTTCTATTCCGCAGGTGCGGAAATCTACGCCCAGGGCGAGAAGGCCGGAGCCTTCTACCAGGTGGAGTTCGGCGCTGTCCGCGTCTATCGCCTGCTTGCTGACGGCCGCCGGCAGATCAGTGCCTTTCACCTATCCGGAGAGACATTCGGCTTCGAAGCCGACACGACGCACCATTTCTTTGCTGAAGCCATCAACTCCACCGGTGTCCGCGTCTTCCGCCTCACTGCTGGAGCGGACATGTCGCATCAGTTGCTGCCCCTAGCGCTCCAGGGGTTGACCAGAGCCCAGGAACACCTGTTGGTCCTCGGTCGCCAGAGCGCCATCGAACGCGTCGCCGCGTTCCTGGTTGACATGGCCGAACGGCAAGGGGGGTTGCGGCAGGTCGAACTTCCGATGTCGCGCATGGACATCGGCGACTATCTCGGCCTCACCATCGAGACGGTATCGCGGATATTCACCCGGCTGAAGGAGAAAGGCGTCATCCGCTTGGCTAGTCTGCGATGCGTGGAAATCGTCAGGCACAACGCGCTTCAGAACATGAGCGAGTGAATGACAACATGCTCCGGGCCAGGCGGACTGTAGCCTAGCCCTCGGCATCACCGGCAATCAGCCGAGGGCCGATTGCGGACTGGATGATTCTCCTCGGCGGTGGGGTTCGAGTCCACGTTGTGGGCATCTTAGAAAAAACATAATGAAATCAAATGGTTATATGTGAATTTTGGTAGTGCTGGCAGTCATTGGCGAACCAGTCTCTGTCTGATTTTCCCTGTTAGGCGCCGGAAAACAGCGAATTTCGGCGATTTTCCGCGCTCAAGGCGAATTTGCGCCGGAATCTCGGCGCAGATTCAATGCCTTAGTAAGGGATTCCCTGCGCGGGCTAACAGCGAAATGATCGTGGCCCAACAGGGAAATCCAAACAGAACGGCGCTTCAAACTTGAACGTTCTGGCGATGTAGATGCCGGGGGCACGTTTGCGAGATCTGGCAGAGACGTCGCCGTGCTCGATCTAGCCGGTTGGATACTCATTTGCCTCGAAGACATGATGATGAACGCGCCCAGTGAACATCTTCAGCAATTCCCCCGTCACGTCGCGGCTTTGAAATCTCACATCGGACTGAAGCGCCCGGTTGCAGGTGTCCATGTCGGGATAGCGAATGGCGAGAGCCATTGCGTAGACGGGAGCACCCTCGTCACGCGCGGTACCATCCAGGACGCGAACCTCTTGCGCCCCGGGAAATTGCGTCCACAGCGGCACCAGCTTCTCCTTGACAAATTGCCGGAATTCGTTCTCACGCCCGGCATGGATTTCACCTTCGAAGAGGGCGTAGCGGATGATCATGTTGAAGTTCCTGATTGCCTGCATGGATGAGGGCGCATCGGAGATGCGCCCTCCTCGATGGCCTATTTGCCCCAGATTTTCTTGTACTGATCGCGGTAGCCATTCTCCGGGTCGAAGGCGTTCTTCGGGCCGCCGTCGAACTCGACATTGTTGGCCGTCACCACATGCAGCGGCGACAGATAGCCCGACCATTTTTCACCGGCGATGGCGCGGTTCAGCTCGTCAACCAATTGCCAGCCCTGCAAGTTGAGCGGTTCGGCGACCGTGACCTTCTGGAACTGCCCGGCGCGGATGCGCTGATAGGCCGATTCCGAACCGTCGCCGGCGGCCACATTGATCGGCGCGTCGGTGCCGGCCTTGCCGGCAGCGGCAAGCGATGGTCCCATGAAGTCGAAATAGAGGTCGTTAATCGCCAGCGAATGCGTCCAGGCATCGCCGTATTTCTGCAAGAGCGAGGTGGTCAGCTGCGGCATGCGCTGCGAGGTCTCGGCGATCGGGGTGTCGACATATTCGAGCACCTTGCCGCCGAGCCGCTCGATTTCGGCCTTCATCTTGTCGGCCTTGGCGATGGCTATGGCGTAGGTCGAATCGGTGAAGATGACGACGCCGGGTTTGCCCTTGGCGTCGGCATAGGCCCAGTCGGCCGCAGCCGTCGAGACCTGCATGGCGTCGGTCGAGACGTTGGCGAACACGCCGCTCTTTTCGTCGGGTCCGATCACCGGTCCGGCATGCCAGGAAACCAGCGGGATTCCGGCGGCCTTCGCCTGTTCCAGCGCCGGCGCCTGCTCAATGGCGTCGAAACCGTTGATGACGATGCCATTCGGCTTCAGAGCCATCGCCTGGCCGAAGGCGGCGGTGCGGCCACCGATCGAGCCGGCGCCGTCGATCACCTTGACCTCCCAGCCAATCGCCTTGGCGGCTTCCTCGACGCCGGTGGTGACGCCCAGAATGCCGCCATTCTTGAGGTCGCCGGCGAGCACGACGATCGTCTTGCCCGGCTGGGCCTTCGGACCGGTGGCCGGGCCGTCCCAGGCGGTGACCTTCTGGGCATATTTTTCGACCACCGCCATGGCGTCGGCCATCGCGTCCGCCCGTGCCTGGCCGGCGAACAGGACCGGAGCAGCGATTGTGATGGCCATCAAGGCGATGGATGATTTTAGAAATGTTCTGCGTTGCATGTTGGTACCTCCCTTGGTTTCAAAAAAATTGTCTGGTCTTCCGGAACTCGATTTCGGGCGCCAAGTCACTGGCTGATTTGCCCAGCCACCGGGCCCAAACCGGCTGGATGCGCGTTGACATAGATGGAATAAAGCGACGTCTGGGCGGTGATGTAGAGCCGGTTGCGCTTCGGACCGCCGAAGCACAAATTGGAGACGATTTCGGGAACCAGGATGCGCCCGATCAGCGTCCCGTCCGGCGCGTAGACGCGAACCGCATCGGCACTGGAGGCCCAGATGTTGCCATCGCGATCGACGCGGAAGCCGTCGAAAAATCCTGCCTCGCATTCGGCGAGCGTGCCGTGCGACCGCAGCGAGCGTCCGTCCGCGGCGACATCATAGGTCTTGATCGCCCGCGGCAGGCCCTGAACATGGCTTGCGCCAGTATCCGACACGTAGAGGATGGTCTCGTCGGGCGAAAAGGCCAGCCCGTTCGGCTGCACCAGATCAGTGATGACGACACCCACCTCGCAGGTTGCTTCGTTGAACCGGTAGACATGGGACCCGCCGATCTCTGGTCGGGCAATCATGCCTTCATAGTGGCTGTCGATGCCGTACACGGGGTCGGTGAACCAGATCGTCCCATCGGATTTGACCACCACGTCATTCGGTGAATTGAACCGCTTGCCGTCGATGACTTCGACAAGCGACTGCCATCGCCCATCATGCTCAAGCCGGGAGATGCGTCGACCGCGATGGTCGCAAGCGACGACGCGGCCTTCACGATCGAGCGTATGGCCGTTCTGATTGTTGCAATGGGTTTCGAAGACACTGACCGAGCCGTCGCTTTCGTCGTAGCGCAGCAACCGGTCGTTCGGGATATCCGACCACAGCAAATGCCTTGCCGCCGGAACATAGACCGGTCCTTCCGCCCAGCGGCTCCCGGTCCACAGCCGTTCGAGCTTGGCATGCCCGATCGTCAGCTTTCGGAACCGGTCGTCCAGAATCTCGTAGTCGCTCATTCCACTATTCCCGGATGGGTTCGGCTGGTCACTTCGAGGGCTGCGTTGCGGTCTTGGTCCTGGCCCTGTTCGCCGCGCCGCGCTTGCGTTGGGCGTAACCGGCAATGCCGATGGCGACGAGCAGCGTCACGCCGTTGAACAGCGGTTCGACGAAGAACGAGCCACCGAACTGCTGGATGCCGGAAATGCCGACCGCCAGGATGACAACGCCGGTCATCGTGCCCCAGACATTGACGCGTCCGGGCTTGATGGTGGTCGAACCGAGAAAGGCGCCGACGAGCGCCGGCAGCAGATATTCCAGCCCGACGCTGGCCTGGCCGATGCGCAGCTTAGAGGCGAGCAGCACGCCTGTCAGCGCCGTCAGGAAGCCCGACGAGATGAAGGCACCGATGACGAAGCGGCGCACCGGAATGCCGTTCAGAGCCGCAGCCTTCGGGTTGGCGCCGATGGCATAGACGTAGCGGCCGATCGGCAGATATTCGAGGATGATCCAGAGTGCTGCGGCGATCGCCAGCACATAAAGGCCGGTGATAGGCAGCCCGAATACCATCGTGCCATTGAGGGCGTAAAAGCCGTTGGGCAGCACGCCGACCACTTGCCGGCCGCCGGTGTGCCAGAGCGCCAGCGCATAGAGCACGGTGCCGGTGCCGAGCGTGGCGATGAAAGAGTCGATGCGGGCAACTTCGACCAGTAGTCCGTTGAGGAAGCCGGTCGCAGCGCCGAGAAGCAGCACGATGATCACCGCCAGCGGCCACGGAACGCCGAACATGGTCTGCAGGCTGATGGCGAGAATGTGCCACAGCACGATGCCGTAGCCAACGGTGAGGTCGATGCGGCCAGAAGCCATCGGGATCATCGCCGCCAGCGACAGCAGCGCGATGATTGCTTTGTCGGAGATGATCGAGCGCAAATTGAGCAGGGTTGGAAAGGTGTTTGGCAGCAGGATCGAAAACAAAAGGATCAGCAGCGCCGTCAGGATCACCAGCCCGTAGACCGGCAGCAGCCGGATGATTTTCTGCCCCAACGACAAGCCTGCCATTTCGCCACGGGTCGGTTCGAGTGCGCTGGATTCGATCGATTGCATGAGGTTCGCTCCCAGAAAGATCAGGCGGCTTCCGAAGCCGATGCCGCGGTGATCACGGCGGATGTGGTCAGGTCGTTGCTGGTGAGTTCGCGCACGATCTGTCCGCGTGAAAACACCAGGGCGCGGTGGCAGATATGGGCGATCTCCTCGAAATCGGTCGACACCACGACGACGGCGAGGCCGGCTTCAAGTGCGCGGCCGATCAGCCGGTAGATCTCGGCCTTGGCGCCGACGTCGACGCCGGCGGTCGGGTCTTCGGCGATCAGCAACTTTCGGTCGGTGTGCAGCCAGCGGCCGACAATCACCTTCTGCTGGTTGCCGCCGGACAGTGCTTCGATCGGCAGGTTAGGATCGTTGGGGCGAAGCCCGACCGTCCCGCCGATCTCACGCGCCAGCGCCGCCTCCTTGTAGGGCGCCAAAAACGAGAACAGGCCACGCTTACCGGCGCCGGGATTGAGAAAACTGTTTTCGCGGATCGACAAGGAGGCTGCTATCGATTCCTCGGTCCGGTCGCGTGCGATGAGGCCGACGCCGGCCGACATTGCCGCGATCGGGCTCGACAGGTCGGGCACAACGCCATTGATCGTCACCGAGCCGGAGAAAACCTGACACCCGAACAGCGTCCGACCAACCAGTTCCTGCCCGGCGCCGCGAAGGCCGACCAGACCGAGCAGCTCACCCTTGCGCACGTCGAAAGAGACAGGGCCGGCACCGGCGCAGACCAGGTCACGGACCGTGCACACCGTTTCGCCGGCCTGCGTCTGAGCCTTGCTGAAAACCTGGTTCACCGGGCGACCAACGATCATCTCGACAAGTTCGTCCGGGCTGGTATCGGCGACTCTCTTCTGGCCGACCAGCCTGCCGTCGCGCAGCACGGCGACCCGGTCGGCGATGCGGAAGATCTCGTCGAGCCGATGCGAAACGTAGATCATACCGACACCGCGTTGCTTGAGCGGGCGGATGGCGTGGAACAGCCGCTCGACTTCGTCAGCGGGAAGACTGGCTGTCGGCTCGTCGAGCACCAGCACATCGGCCTCGGTGGCCAGGGCGCGGGCGATGGCAACCAGCGACTTTTCGGTGCGCGTCAGATCCTGAACGCGTGTCGTCGGATCGAAATCGCATCCGACCAGCTTGAGCGCCTCACGCGCTCTCGCCTCGGTCGATCGCCAGTCGATGAGCCCCGAGCGGAGCGAAAAGCCTTGGGCCAAGCCGACATTCTCGCCGACCGTCATCCATTCGATGAGACCGAGATCCTGATGGATGAAGGCGACGGGCTGGCGGTGGTTCGGCTGCGGCGGACGATGGTGATAGGGCTCGCCGCGAAACAGGATGCTGCCGCCGTCCGGCCGGTGGATGCCGGCGAGCGTCTTGATCAGTGTCGACTTGCCGGCGCCGTTCTCGCCAAGCAGCGCCAGGATCTCGCCCTTGTGCAGATCGAGCGACACGTCGGAGATCGCGCGGGTGCCGCCGAACTCCTTGGTAATCGACTTGAACTCGATCAGTTTTTCCTCGGTCACAATGCGTTCCTCCCAAGATCGCCCCAATGATGTTATCGATAACATTTCTAAGCGTCAAGCGACGACGAAAATTCAGGCCAGCCAATCAACTGGTCTTGCCGTCGAGCAGAAGCATCATCTCAGCCGAATCCCTTGGCCCCAGCCCTGCGGCGCAAAGCAGACGGTGGATCTCTACCACCTGCCCGGTCATTGGCATCGGCGTCTTGGTTTTCAGCGCGAAGGCCTGCAGCGAATCCAGATCCTTCAGCATATTATCGATGCGGCCGGTCGGCGAAAAATCGCGGGCAGCGAATTTTGCCATGAACTCCTGCATAATGCTGGAGTCGGCCCGCCCGCCCTTGAGTGCCGCGGGGATTGCCTTCGCATCGACGCCGCCGGCCTCAGCAAGCTTGACCGCTTCGGCGACGGCCTGAAACAGCACCGCGCAGAAGAGCTGGTTGATCAGCTTGGTCGTCTGGCCTGCCCCGCTCGGTCCCATCAAGGTGTAGTTGGCGCAGAGATGCTGCATCACCGTGCGCGCGTGTTCGAAGTCTGCCGCCTCACCGCCCGCCATAACGGTCAGCCGGCCGGCCAGCGCGCCGGGAACGCCGCCCGAAAGCGGGCAGTCGAGCCATCTCATGCCGGTCTCGGCAGACAGCTTCCCGGCCATCTGCGCGGTGTCGACAGGATCGATCGAAGACATGTCGATCAGCAGCTTTTCCGACGACGCCGCAGCCGCCACACCACCATCGCCAAACACCACCGAACGCACGATATTGGCATGGTTGAGACTGAGGATGACGAAGCTGCTCTCCCGCGTTGCTTCGGCAACCGACACGGCCGCAGCCGCACCCTTTGCAGTCAGCGCTGCAACCTTGACCTTGTCCAGATCGAACACCGTCACGGCTAGCCCAGTCTCGATCAGGCGGGTGGCGATCGCCGACCCCATGATGCCGGCGCCGACAACGGCGACTTTTGTTGGTTGCGTCATTTCAACGTGCCTTTTTCCTTGATCCCGGCAGGGTCGACCCCAAGTGCACCCAGGCCCTGCAACACTCTATCGGCAATCGTGTCGACAGGCGCGTCGATGTCCACTGTGACCACCAGCGGCTCGTCGCCTGGATGCTCCAGGGTGGCGAACTGGCTGTCGAGCAGCGCCGGTGGAAAGAAGTGGCCGCGGCGCGCGGCTAGCCTGGCTTGCAGCAGCGAATGCGACCCCTCCAGGAATACGAAAACCAGCGACTCGCCCGCCGCATCGCGAAGCCTATCGCGATAGGGTTTCTTCAACGCGGAACAGCTGACGACTAGCCCGCGACCCTCCTCACGAGCCTGGCGCAAGGCTGCGCCGACCAGATCCAGCCAAGGCAATCGATCGCAGTCTGCAAGCGGTATGCCCGCCGACATCTTTTCGACATTGCTGCGCGGATGCAGCGTATCGCCTTCAACGAAGGCAAGGCCAAGCCGCGCGGCGATCTCGACGCCAACTTTGGTCTTGCCGCAGCCGCTGACACCCATCACGACGATGAGCGCGGGTTCAAAGGCAGGTCGTGATGCCACCGTCGACATAGAGCGTGTGTCCATTGACAAAGGATGAGGCCGGTCCCGACAGAAAGATCGCCGCGCCGACCAATTCGCCGACATCGCCCCAACGACCCGCCGGTGTGCGGTTGGTCAGCCACGCCGAAAATTCGGGATTGTCGACCAGCGCCTGGTTGAGCGGCGTCTTGAAGTAACCCGGCGCGATGGAATTGATCTGCAAGCCATGCTTCGCCCAATCGGCACACATGCCGCGCGTCAGGTTGCGCACAGCGCCTTTCGTGGCCGTATAGGGCGCGATGTTCGTCCGTGCCAGTTCGCTTTGCACCGAGGCGATGTTGATGATCTTGCCGCGCCGCCGCAGGATCATGTGCCGCGCCACCGCTTGTCCCACGAAGAACACGCTGGAGATGTTGGTGCGCAAGAGTTCCTCCCATTTGTCAGCGGGGAAATCCTCGAGCGGCATTCGGAACTGCATGCCGGCATTGTTGATAAGGATATCGATGGCGCCGATAGTCGCCTCGATCTCCGCGACGCCGTTCGCCACCGCTGCATGATCAGTGACGTCGAAGACGGCGCTATGGGCCTTATGTCCCTTCGCTGTCAGTGCATCCGCAGCCGTTTTCATTTTTTCGGCGCTGCGTCCGTTGAGCACGATTTCGGCGCCGTGCTGCGCCAACCCCTCGGCCAGCGCCAGGCCGATCCCTTGCCCCGAGCCGGTGACCAGCGCCCGCATGCCGGTCAAATCGAACAACGAACTGCCCAAACGCTCCTCCTGAGCAATGTTTCCTGGAGCGGCCACGATTTCCAACGCACCTGCCGCCAGTCCCTATTGACATGAATGTTATCGATAACATAGTCAATTGGAAAAATGCACAGGAGATGACGCCGTGACCGACATTTTGATGACAGGTCCCTATCCGGATTGGGACATGGGAGATCTTGAAGCAAAATATCGCGTCCATAAACTTTGGCAGTCCGAGGACAAGGACGCGCTGCTCTCAAGCCACGCCGGCGCGATCCGCGCCATAGCTACGCGCGGCGAGCTTGGCGCAAGTGCTGCGCTGATGGCGAAGCTGCCGCAGCTTGAAATCGTTTCCTGCTACGGCGTAGGCACCGACGCCATCGACCTTGCCTATGCCAAGGCGAATGGCATTCGTGTCACCAATACACCTGATGTTCTAACCGAGGACGTAGCCGATATCGGCATCGGGCTGCTGCTCGCCGTGGCGCGAAAAATCCCGCAGGCCGACGCCTACGTGCGCGATGGAAGCTGGCGCAAGGGCAATATGGGGCTGGTCACGCGTGTCTGTGGAAAAAGGCTGGGCATTGTCGGCATGGGCCGCGTCGGTGCGGCGGTGGCGAAGCGCGCCGCTGCATTCGACTGCACGATTTCTTATTTCGACAACCGCAAGCGCGACGATCTTCCTTATACGTTCGTCAGCGATCTGCTCGAACTGGCGAGCGATAGCGAATTTCTGATCGTAACGCTCGCCGGCGGCGATAGCACGAAACACATGATTAATGCGTCGATGCTGGCAGCGCTCGGAGCAGACGGTATTGTCATAAACATTTCGCGCGGCAGCACGATCGACGAGATTGCGTTGCTCGCGGCCCTGGAATCCAGTGCCATAAAGGGTGCCGGGCTCGACGTGTTCTGGAACGAGCCAACCATCGACGAGCGCTTCCTGAAGCTTGCCAACGTCGTGCTGCAACCGCACCACGCCAGCGGCACGGTGGAGACCCGCAAGGCCATGGGTCAGCTCGTTCGCGACAATCTCGCGGCCCATTTCGGCGGACAGGCCTTGCTGACACCGGTCGTCTGAGAAAGGATCCCATCATGAAGTCGATCGTCATCCATGCGGCAAAAGACCTGCGGGTCGAGGAGACCGATCCGGGCTCCCCTGGCGACGGACAGGTCGAGATCGCGGTCGAAGCCGGCGGCATCTGCGGCTCGGACCTGCACTACTACAATCATGGCGGCTTCGGCGCGATCCGCCTGCGCGAACCGATGATCCTCGGCCACGAAGTCGCTGGCACGGTGAAAGCCGTGGGCAGCGGCGTTTCCGCGTTTGCCATTGGTGACCGCGTCGCGATCTCGCCCAGCCGTCCCTGCAATACCTGCCGCTACTGTCTGCAAGGCATGCAGAACCAGTGCCTCAACATGCGCTTCTATGGCAGTGCCATGCCGATGCCGCATATACAGGGCGCGTTCCGCCAGCGCCTTGTCGCCGAGGCGTGGCAGTGCCACAAAATCGCCGACCATATCTCCATCAACGAGGCCGCTTTCGCCGAGCCTTTTGCGGTTACGCTGCATGCCATGAACCGCGCCGGCTCGCTGCTCGGCAAGCGGGTTCTGGTCACCGGCAGCGGGCCGATCGGCGCGCTTTGCATCCTTGCCGCACGCGTCCACGGCGCGCGCGAGATCGTCGTCACCGATGTCATAGACGCCGTGCTGGCCAAGGCCCTGGAGATCGGCGCCGACCGTACGATCAATGTCGCGACCAATGGCGAAAAGCTCGCCGCTTACAATGTCGACAAGGGCAGTTTCGATGTGATGCTCGAGGCCTCCGGCAACGAGCGCGCTGTGCGTGCAGGGCTCGATGTGATCAAGCCGCGCGGCGTGCTCATACAGCTCGGTCTCGGCGGCGATCTGTCGATCCCGCAGAACCTCATCGTCGCCAAGGAGATCGAGATGCGCGGCACTTTTCGTTTCCACGACGAGTTCGCCCTAGCGGTCGACCTGATCAATCACCGCCGGGTGGATGTCAAACCACTGCTGACCGGCATCTATCCTCTCGACGAGGCTGTCGCGGCTTTCGACATCGCCGGTGACCGAAACAAATCCATGAAGGTTCAGATCGCGTTCTGAAGATCCTTCGGTTGCGCTGGAGGCGCATCGGCACATCGCCTTAAATCACGTCGGCGCCAATCGCCGCCAGCGCGGCGCGTGCCACATCGAATCCTGATCGCCGGTTCCCGAACCGACGCCGATGCCGCCCGCAGAAGCGGATCGGCAAGCCCCCGGGCAAATTGGTCACGCCGCCCTGCGAAGTGATACCGGCTGAGAGCGCCGCTTCGAACGCCATGCCGCCGGTAGCGGCGTTTATTGACGCTGCGGTGCGCGCCTTCGCCTGCGCCGTACGCATGCTGAGGAACCGCGCGCCATCCATGCGCAGGCTGGCGAGGACTTCGCCGCTCGCATCGACGACCACGAGACATTGCGGCACGCCCATCGTGACGGCGCGCGCTGCTCCGGCTGCAACGGCCTTCAAAGCACCGTGATGCGTGAGGGTGATGGTCTCGCGAAACATCGCTATTGGGCTGCCCTTCGCTGCGTTTGAATCGATGCAGGAACTCAGGTGCTTTCGCGCTCGACGACGCGATAGCCGGTGAGCACGATTTCTTGGCCGTGTCGTTTCTCGTCGCCTCGGATCACCTGGATCAATCTGCGAGCGGCCTGTTGCCCGATCCCGTAGCAGTCGACATTCACGGTGGTGATGCCGGGATGGCAAAAGGCGGCTACCTCGTAGTCGCCGAAGCCGGCAATTGCGATATCCTGCGGGATCCGCATGCCCCGGCGCTTGCATTCCATCAGTGCGCCGAAGGCCGAAAGGTCCGAAACGCAGAGTACGGCTTGCGTGTCCGGCCAACGCTCCAGCATGCTGACGACGGCCTGGCCGCCCTGCTCGATGGATATCGGCGGCACGCCAAAGGAAACGAGGCGCCCGGTCGGCAGGCCGAGCTCCTCGATGGCTCTGACAAAGCCTTCGCGCCGCTGGCTGCCGCGCGTGTCGCGCGAGGTCGTGCCACCGATGTAACAGAATTTTCGGTAACCCTTCCTGGCGAGCGTCTTGACGAGAAGCCCCATCGCCTCCTCGTTGGAGAACCCAACCACTTGATCGATCGGCTTTACCGGCAACTCCCAGGTTTCGACTACTGGAATTCCGGCGTTTTTCAAAAGGCGGCGGGCGCGATCCGTGTGAGCGCCGCCGGTTAGGATAATGCCTTCCGGCCGCCGACGGAGCATCGCTTCGATCAACCGTTCTTCCTTCTCAGCCGTGTAGTCGGTGTAGCCGAGCAGAAGTTGCAGCCCCGTGCTTTCAAGCTCGTCGGTAATGCCGCGAGCGGTGTCAGCGAAGTTGGAATTGTTGATCGACGGGACGATAGCCGCAACGAACCCTGTCTTGCGCGAGGACAGGCTGCCGGCTGACTGGTCAAGCACATAACCAAGGTCGTTGACCGCGACCATGATTTTTTCCCGTGTCGCCTTGGAAACCCGGCTGCCCTCTTTCAGTGCGCGTGAAACGGTCATGGTGGACACACCTGCCCGCAGGGCCACGTCAACCATAGTTGGCGCATGGTTATTGCCGGACGTTGAGGACACTGCCTTGGCCATCAAGCCACTCCGGCGGTTGCTCGCGCCGCGAACGTTTCACGCTTCGCGAAACGGCTTACTTGGTCTCTATTCGCCTTCATGAACCACCTCCGGAACCCGATACCAAGAACATGTTATCGATATCATGAGGGACTGGCAATAACTGGAGACCCGGGTGAGGCGCGGCGGTGTCAATATTGGCTTTCGGCTGCTGTTGGGTGTGTCTGTAAGCACGATGAGCGTTTCGGGCCATCCCAAATCGCCCTTCCAGCTGCGGTCAAAGAATCTCTGTCTTTAGATTGAAGAGATTCGAGCATCCAGTTGTGATAGGTGTAGGAACGAGCGTTTTACGACCGAGGCAGGCGAACGCCACTTGGGCCTTTGAACCTCACTGCCCATTCACCGGCACCGATACGTCGATATCCTTCATCAGCTGGAATCGGTCGTCGTAGGAGCGATTGAGACAGGCTCTGCTCCCACCGCACGCATTCCGGTGCTGTAGCCATTCGCGTTGGTTGGCTAGCAGGGATTTGCGAACGTTCACATTGTTGAAGCCCCGAATATATCGGTAGATTGCATTCATTGCCCGGTCCTTGGCCCACAAGTGGTCGTCAGAGCACACCGCGTTCTCAGTTGCCGTCATCGCTTTCGAGCAATCGAAACTTGGGCTGCCAATACCGGTTGGCTGCTGGTGGTCTGCCATGAACGCAATGGTTTCCAAGCAGACGAAGAGAGCTCCTCGGCTCTTTAGTGCCGACTTCACCTCGTCGAGCATCGGCGTCCATAAGCCTATCCAGTTCTCCTTACCGGCAATGCGATTCCCTTCATCAAAGGCTTCCCTGACAGCCCGATCGATAACGTCCTTGTCTGGTTGGAAAAACCCCGCGCAGCGTGACTGCAAGAGCGTGTAGGACACGAACCGATCGGCAAAGACGTCCGCAGTCGGCGCGTCACTCGGGGTGCTCAGTTGCCCGCTGTCCTGTTCAAAAACATCGATGCCGAGAGCTCTCGCACTTTCCGAGGAAAGGAGCCGCACCTCGGTTGGCCCAGCAATCGTGAAGAAGCGAATAGCTTCGATACGAAGTCCAAGATGGGTCAGATACGATCCGACCTCGGCGTTCGCGACCCCGCTCTCTTTGTACTGGCCGTTCTCTTCCGTATAGGCCGCATGGAATCCGATCTTCGAGGTGGGCGACATATAGCGGCGAACACCAGCGACCCAAATCAAACCACATGCCGAGTAGCATTCTCCATCTGCACCCACCGATGTCACATAGCTGCTGAGACGGATTCTGGCCCCAATTTGGAGCGCTTCCTCTATCAAGCCTCCGGGGCTTTGGAGGAGAACGAGGACACGCCCGCGGTTCAGCGTAAGATCGTAAAAGCGATCAGCATCGCCCTGAACGATCTCGCCCGAAACGCCAATGATATCGACTGTGCCATTGGAGTCGATAAGTTGAATATCCGCCGCCGCTGCGCGCCCCGAGATCAGCGCAAACGCCAACCACGCGCTGAAGAATGCCCATCGCATAAGAAACGGAGAACCCCCTGCTGCCCAAAATTCCATGTAGCAAATCGAACGGCCGGATCAAGCGCCACTAAAGGCGTTGTCGATCAAATCTGAAGCCTGGCATAACAGATCGAGCTGTTCGCTCAATCACTAGCCCAATTGCCTCAGCGCCTTCACCTGCTCCACCGCAACTTTGACAAGTCGCGGTGCCAATTGGCGTGCGGTTTCGAGGAGTTCGGCCTCCAGTTCCGCCCGCTCGCGCGAAATTGTGCGTCTCTTTTCCAAACCTTCGAAGAAATCCGTCAGCGGTACGTTGAGCACGCGAGCAAGCTCTGCAAGCGTCTCGATGTTGGGAAGTTGTTTGCCGCGCTCAATGTTCGAGATGCTCTCTGGCGTGCGGCCAACGCGGTCAGCCATAACCTCCTGACTGAAGTTGGCGCCGCGCCGCGCAGCTTGATCTCGGGCGCCTATAGTCCGCTTTAAAGAGTCGCTCATACTCGAAACGTGACTTCGGTATTTCGAATTGACAACGAAGTCAGCTTCAGCATTTGTCGTCGCCATGAAGTCTACTTCGTATCTCTTGAAAAACATGAACAGTGACGTAAGGGCGGCACCAATCAGAAATGAGCGCCTTGCTTCTATCCCCCGCGCCGGTCGCGTTCCCGGCATGGATTCTTGGCCGCGATCCGTCGAAGAAAATGATCTGCGTCTCTTATGCTCAACCTCTTGCGGTCAAGCACGCCAACGACTTTCGAACAGTCGTCAACACCGCCTGGTACCGGTCGATGTTCCCGACCTTCAAGGTTAGCCCGCGCAAGAACACTGAAAATGAACTGCAGACCACGCTCGGCGGTGGACGCCTGGCGACCTCGACCGGTGGTCAGCTAACCGGCCGGGGTGGCGACATCATCATTATCGATGACCCCTTGAAGGCAGATGAAGCGCATTCGGAATCGGCTCGCAATAGGTGCGCCGACTGGGTTCGCACGACATTGATGTCGCGCTTCGACAATCCGGCTGCCGGTGCCGTCGTCCTTGTCATGCAAAGATTGCATGTCGACGACCTAGCAGGCGTGCTTCTGGAGACTGGCGGCTGGGAGCATTTGAACCTGTCGGCGATTGCCGAGCAGGACGAACGCGTCCAGGACAAGTGTAAATCGCTGGCACGATCGCAAGCTTGGCGACTTGCTGCACCCCGCGCGTCTGGGACACGCCGAACTGGACGGTCTAAAGCGCCTATTAGGATCGCTCAATTTTTCCGCGCAGTACCAACAATCCCCTGCCCAACCGGACGGCAACATGGTCAAGAGGGTGTGGTTTCGCGACTACGATCCACATCAGTTCGACCGTCGGTCGATGACCATCGTTCAAAGCTGGGACACCGCGCTTAAGGGCGACCCCTCCAGCGATTACTCCGTCGGAACGACATGGGCCAAAGCGACAACAACTATTATCTCCTCGATCTCGTCCGCGTCCGGGCAGCTTACCCAGATCTCATCAAGGCGGTGAAAAACTCCCTTCTGGAGCACTCCCCCGACATCATCCTCATTGAGGATGCGGGTTCCGGCTCAAGCCTCATCGCCGACTCGGAAAGCCAGGACATCAGCACCACGCCGGTAAAAGCCAGAACCGACAAGGAAAGCCGGCTGTCACGTGTTGCCGCAATGATCGAAAACGGCAACGTCAATCTTCCGAAAGACGCGCATTGGAGAGATGACCTCCTGCTTGAGGTGCTCGCATTTCCGCACGGAAAGCACGACGACCAGGTCGACTCCATGACCCAAGGCGCTGATCTGGATGAAGGACGACAAGCCGACGGGGAGGTTCTATTTCGGCAAATTTTGAAGTCCTGCTCCAAAGTCTGGGCGCTTCGCCAAATGTCAGCTATGCGCCGCAATTCGGCCATTGGGCCGAGCTCTGCCGCCGATTGAAGCGGACTCTGGTGGCTGGTTGCGCGTAGGCAGGGGTGCCACGTTACAGCAAACCCACGTGTAGCGCCGGAGGGGATCGTGGCGCGCCCAGAACGAAAGCTTGTGGCGGTTTTGGCAGCAGAAATGACGGAAGCGCCGTATGATTGCGGCAATCCTAGTGGCGGGTTCAGCCGTCTGGGGCGAACGACCAGGATTGTGGGCTCCTTGTCGCGGAAAGCCTGGCCATCCGCATCTCGGAATTCACCTATCGAACGTCGCCTTCGAAAACGGGATCCTGTATTCTGTGCTATGCCACTTAGTCGACAGGAGTGGGCAAAGTGAGCCAGACGCGGAAACTTGCGGCGATCCTGGTCGCCGACGTGGTCGGATATAGCCGGTTGGCGGGCTCGGACGAAGATCGAACGCTGGCACGGCTACGGGCGCTCCGGAGCGATCTCATCAATCCGACCATCGCTGTCCACAATGGGCGCGTTGTGAAGCTTATGGGTGACGGNTTGAGCGCAACGCTGGCTTACCGCCCGGGCGACGCATTGAATTTCGCGTCGGCATTCATCTCTGCGATGTTGTCGAGGAGAGCGACGGCGATCTGATGGGAGATGGTGTCAATATTGCCTCCCGTCTAGAAAGCATCGCTGAGCCGAACGGCATCTGTTTATCGGCCGCCGCTTACGAACAGGTGCGCGACAAACTGAAGGAAGAATTTGTCGATCTGGGCGAGAAAGAGCTCAAAAATATCGCACGCCCGGTGCGCACCTATCGCCTATGTATGCGCGACACGGTCCCAAAAACCGATCTGTCTGCGACTGCCGGGTCCTCCGAACAGCTGGCGCTGCCCGACAACCCTTCGATTGCTGTCTTGCCATTCCAGAACATGGGCGGCGACCCCGAACAGGAATACTTCGCCGACGGCCTTGCCGAAGACATTATTACTCGGCTGTCGCGTCTTCGTTGGCTCTTCGTGTCCGCCCGNGGATAAGCGCGCAAGTCAGTGACACATCGACCGGGGTACAAGTGTGGGCTGAACGATACGATGTGGAATTGTCGGAATTCTTCGCGCTTCAGGATCAGATTGCCGAAAGTGTCATCGCTACGATCGAGCCGCGGCTCTACACGGCGGAACAGCAACGCTTTCAGAGCAGGTCCCCCACCAATCTTGACGCTTGGGGATTCGTCATGAAGGCGATGCCATATGTCTGGACCTGGAGTTCGGCTACGGAAATCGAGATTGCACAGGGATTTCTGAAGCAGGCTACGGACCTCGATCCTGACTATCCCCGCGCCAACAGCCTGTTGGCGTGGGCTCACGCGGCCCGCGTTTTGTCAGGATGGGCCAACGCAGCAGACATTCTGCCCACCTCTCGCGCCCTCGCGCAGCGGGCAATCCAAGGCGACCCCGAGGACCCGTGGACGCATTTAGCGGCAGGGTTTGTCCACATGATTTCGCGCGGCTTCGACTCTGCTGTGAGAGAACTAAATGAAGCGATCGAGCTAAACCCGAGCTTCGCCTTTGCGCATTCGATCCTGGGCTCAACTTACGGATATGGGGGCATGCCCGCCGAGGGGCTCGACCATCTTGAAATCGCGGGTAGGCTAAGTCCTCGCGATCACACATATGCTGCGAATTTCTCCATCCTTGGCTTATGTCATTTCATGGCTGGACGATATGCAGACGCGGTCGAATGCGAATGTCGCGCGGTTGAACTCCGGCCCCATTTTGGGTCTGCATGGCGGACGTACGCGGCGGCCGCTGGGATGGCCGGTGAAATGGACATCGCGGTTCATGCGCTTTCGCAGGCCAAGCGCCTTCAACCGTCCCTATCCCTTCAATGGGTAGACAAGTTTCATCCGATCGTTCACTACAAGCACCGGGCTCTCTATGTAGAGGGGCTGCGCATTGCCGGGCTTCGATAGTTGCGGATCGTGCCGTGCTCGNGCTTTCGCAGGCCAAGCGCCTTCAACCGTCCCTATCCCTTCAATGGGTAGACAAGTTTCATCCGATCGTTCACGACAAGCACCGGGCTCTCTATGTAGAGGGGCTGCGCATTGCCGGGCTTCGATAGTTGCGGATCGTGCCGTGCTCGTAGCTCGCTATCGGACCTACTATACCGCACGAGCGTGCGCTCAGCGCCTCAACTCGGTTGTCAAAGCTTCGGTGGGTTTCTTCCAACAGCAGACGTTCCTCACGATGAATCCGAAGAGCCGGCCGACCACTTGGAAGTATGCATTCGAATCGCTTCGGCGCGCTAGATCTCTGAAACCAAGGCGCTACTGGGGACGGCCCTGAGTTCGGCTGATCAATTGCCGCCGTCAAAACGGCTTCCGATCCCGGGGCTCTCCCTTCTCACCAATTTCCCGTGCGGTTCTGCGCTGCACTCTGGAGCGCGCGAGAGGCGGACCTATCGAAGCTGTCGGCGCAGGCCGCTTCGACGTCCGCTTCGGTCAAGCCAACGTCCCGCAGAAGGAAGTTGGACAGGTGACCGAGCCCGCGCTCTATGTTGCGGCGGGTCCTCCACTCACGGACAAGGGCCAGCAGGCGTTCGAGCGGAGGGTCAAGAAAAGTGCGCGGCACGCGCCGTGCGGTCTGGCCTGGTGTAGTTTGCGTCATGTTACGCCAGGTCATGGTGAACCTCCGTTGATCGGGGATGCGAATGACGATCACGTGACGGCAGAAGGCGAGAAGGCACCAGGGCAGCTTCGGAAGCGTTCCGCTTCAGATTGTGAACTGGCCTCAGACCTCCGAAAGGCCTAACCTGCGGCAAAGGAGCGGTCAGCCATGACGCGACGGCCTTACGGACTGGTCTGCCCGATCTCGCACGCCTGCGAGTTCCTGGAGCCACGCTGGACAATCCAAATCCTGACCGAGCTCTGGAACGGCTCGACCCGCTTTAATGACATTCGCAAGGGGGTGGGCAACGTCTCGTCCGCCCTCTTGTCGAGGCGGCTCAAGGAAATGGAAGCGTTGGGCCTGGTCGAGCGCGTCGAGGACGAGGCGACGGGCACCATCAGCTATTTCCGTACCGAAAAGTCGATAAGGCTCGAGCCGGCGATGAACGCGCTGGCGGAATGGGCGCAATGCAACATCGAGGCGGAGATCGCGCTCGCCGACGTGGATGTTTCGACCCTCATGTGGGCCGTGCGGCGAAAGATTGACCTCGCTGAACTGCCGCGGCGGCGCGCCGTCATCCGCTTCCATTTCCGCGACGATCCCCCACCGAGGTGTCCCCATTACTGGTTTGTGGTCGAGCCAGGCTCAGACTTGCCCGAGCTATGCTCGCTCGACCCCGGCCGGGACGTCGATCTTTACGTCGAGACCGGCGTTGTTTCGCTGGGAGCCATCCTGGAGGGCCGCTCCAGCATCGAGCGTGAGAAAGAGAGGGGCGGCCTTTTCCTCATCGGCGACCCCGGCCTCGCGCGAAGCATGGACCGTTGGCTTCGAATCTCGGTCTACGCGGCGCTTGAGGGAATCGTCCAGCTTCCTTGAAAGCCATGTTTGGAGTGCAGCCTTATGCAACCCGCCCAGGACGACAAAGCCATTTGGCTGGCCTCAAAAGCTATGGTGCAATCGTCCGTTGTTGATTGCTGCTCAGTTAAAGCCGCCAGTCCGCATTCGGCCCCAATGCTGCCCGAGGAGCAATGCGCCTCTGAGGTGACCAGAGTGAAGAAGCTAGGCCAAACCCGCACGACGGGCGCCTTCTCTGATTGCAGCAATGGCGACAGGATTGGTAACCGGATAGGTTCTGATGAACNGCCTCAAAAGCTATGGTGCAATCGTCCGTTGTTGATTGCTGCTCAGTTAAAGCCGCCAGTCCGCATTCGGCCCAATATTTCCGACCGCAATGCGCCTGAATTCAGCCGTTAAGCAGAAAAACGTGAGTACCGCAAAGTGGACGCGGCGTACTCTGGCTTCTGGCGCGATGTGGGTTAGGCGAGCAAGATACGCTCAGCGAGCGTGCGATGACCTTCTTTGGGGCAGGCTATCATCTTGTCGATCAAAGAGCGCAGAACTCCTTTGACCCATTCGTTGCCCACGGCACGGATCGCGTACTGCGCGCCTCGATAATCGTCGAAATTCGGGATCAGTCTGCCGCCGATAGAACCCAGCGACGGACAGGCTCGCTATCATCAAAGGCCGCCTCGAAAATTGATGATGCGAGCACGGCATATATGTGAAGGGTTTCAGAGCCGACGTTTCGAAACCCGTGTTTTCGATTAGCCGGAACAACAAGTGATTGCCCTTCGATTATGCTAACCGACTCGTTGTCGATCCAAATCTCTGCTTTGCCGGTGACCACAGAGAGCACTTCTTCAACACGGTGACTGTGCGTCGGGGCGCCCATAGCCGGCGCTACCCATTGCTCGAAAATGCACAGCTGAAGCGCGCCGTTCTCAGCGGATATAAGCATCCGGGTTTCTACTCCAACTCGCCATTCCTCCCGCCGCTGTTCCGCATGTGAGATTATCTTCATGATGATTGTGGACCCCTCTCACTTCAAGCAAATGTTCTTCTCCTGTAAGGACCCGCCCGCCACCTTGGGACTAAACACCTAGCATGGCGGTAAGTGCTCTCGCCGGAGGTGGATCACACAGTATGAGTGGCATTGATCTGATCTCCGATCTCGCAGCGACCATGGCTCCGGTGATGGAGCAGATGGGCGTTATCGCAGCTTCAGAACTCGGTCCCAAAACGCTGCAAGATCGAATTCGCGCCGAGGCTTATGCAAGCGGAAGCGTGGTGGTCGGCCGATATGAGGTGGGCGCCTGGTCACGACGAATGTAGGCACCACGGTCATGCGCCCGCGCTTCCCTCGTTCAGCCCGCTCGAGCTGAAATTGACCGCTCAACAATGGAGGCGGAGAAGACGCATTAGAGCCGTCCGACCGCTACAGCGGTAGCGCCATCAAGACAGCGCTGCTACCTCAGAGCAGCAGGTGAATTGCCAAAAGCTCGATGATCAGCAAAACGGCGCACACCACGCCCGCAAGGGCATAGCCTCTCCAATACGCGCGTATGTCCTGATCGGTTTGGAATGCTTCTAGCCAGAGCCCGTCGGGGGAGACGCCAAGGCAAATGGGGATAGGCATCGCGGCTGGCACGATTGTATTAGGTGCTAAAGCATCTCTGCCCAACATGCAGGCGGCTCTCTGACCGCGAAGAACAGATATTAGTCTGCGCTAACTAATGGCGAAAGCCCCTCATCGAAATATCGCCGGCCTGTCCTGATTGTCTCTTTGGTTGTTTCAAACTGGGCAATGGCGTGTCGCCGCAGGAGAGCGGGACAAAGAACAACATCGTCGGTGTACGACCTGGCTCGCTGCCGACCAGGTCATAGCTGGCTCCGGCGCTGCCAAGACCTGGTGACACCGGTCTGGCCGCTGGCGAAAATATGCGATCCTGCTAAACTTAGCCCGTGTGAACACGCATGAATGGGGGCTTTGTGCCGGTATCATATGACCTCATTGGCAAGACAGCCGTCGTAACCGGCGGAGCAAAGAGTATCGGCAAGGCAATCGTAGAGCGCCTTGTAGCGTCGGGTGCTGCAGTGCACGTGTGGGATCGAGATCAGATCGAACTGAAGGGTGTGGTGTCTACGAAGGTCGATATTACCAGCCGCGATCAGGTAACCCATGCGATCAACATGATCGTCGGTCGTGGCCAGCGTATAGACGTTCTGGTTAACAACGCCGGTTATCTAGGAACCCTTCACCCGTTTGACCAACACGAACCTGCAGACTGGCGAAGCATCATCGAAACCAATCTGATCGGCACGATGCAAGTGACGCAGTTGGTTTTGCCCCACATGCGAAAATGGGGTGTTGGCCGCATTGTCAATATGGGCTCTTTGGCGGGCAAGGAAGGTCTTGCCAACCTTGCCGCCTATTCAGCCTCCAGCGCAGGTATCGTAGTCTTCACAAAGGCGCTTGGGCGTGAGGTCGCCAATACAAACATACGCGTGAACTGCGTCGCTCCTGGGCCAATCGATACGGACATGATCCGAAACCTCGGGGTCGCAGCTGTCGAGACAATGATCGCCGATAGTCCAATGAACCGGCTCGGCCGGGTCGAAGAAGTTGCCCACATGGTGGCCTGGCTGTGCTCGGACGCCAGCAACTTCAATACCGGCGCGGTATTCGACATGTCGGGTGGGCGGGCGCGTTACTGAGCGCCGACTGTGTCTCGGTGCTTTCAGGCGGCCCCGCGTCACCGTGGACCAAATATTCCCACCCCTAACGGCGACCTATGTGATCCCCTCATGGCAACTCTGCGGTACGAGGTAAGGCGGGAACCGGATGGGACGTGGACGGTGTTCGACGTTTTCACCGGGCAGCCGGCTATTGTAGTGGGCCACCCTTCTGTCGACCTTCCCGACATGGAGTATGCTGAAGAGCTGGCAGCCATCCTGAATGCCAACGACCTGAAGCAGAGGCTATCTCACGGGAGGCTCCCCGGAGGGCTCGCCTGACCGAGGTGGCATGACAAGTTAGCCATTCAACGCCTTCGTACTGCCCTTCCAGGATGGCTCGTCCGATTCCGAGCAAGCATTTGTTATTGAATTCCCGACTACGACCGTCTTAAATCGACTTGCCATTGCGTTTCGTAGGGAGGATTTGATGGGCAACGTGGTGCCAATTCGCAGGGCCACGCGTTGCGTGCAAGTAGTCGGAGCCAGTGGCGAATGGGTCGTCCGCATCATAGAGACCGACCAGGAAATTACACGCTCATTGGGCCTGGAATCGTTTGCGCTGTCCTTCGCGGAAGGCCAGCGGATACGCCTGCATCTCGACAAAACGCTCTGGGTTGAACGGTGCTAAATCCCCGAGCCGTCCAGTTGCTGGCTGTCTTGCCTCCCCAGGGCGCCGGCATGGAGGCTCGGTTTTTCGGCAGTAACCTCGAGACGGTCGACAAGCCTGAAGGTCGATCGTAAAATCGGCTCAAAGCTCCTGCCTCGGGCCGCGTTCTCGCCGCTCAATGATCGTCAAACTGCCTGCGTAGGTGATCAGGTGAAACCAGGACCTATTCCTTGCGCGTCACGCCCCTCTTTCAGCCGCGACGACTACATGCTGGCCCGCTTTCTGAGGATTTTCACCGCGAAGCTGACGGTCCGCTTGCGGCCCCAATGCTGCCCAGGAGCAATGCGCCTCTGAGGTGACCAGAGTGAAGAAGCTAGGCGAAACCCGCACGACGGGCGCCTTCTCTGATTGCAGCAATGGCGACAGGATTGGTAACCGGATAGGTTCTGATGAACACCTCAGCCGTGAAATTCGGGAACTCGTCCTTCAGTCGCGAATTGATCCTGGCGACCTGAGGAGTTTCATTGAGCATCGCATGAGCCATTGCCACAAACAGAAGGGTGGCGGGCGAATCTGGCGCAGATTGACGTAGCGCGACCAGTGATTCACGGTAAAAGCCAAGAACGTAGCTGCATCGAGCGAGCATTCCATAATACCAGGGAACATAAGGATTTAGCCGGACCGCTCGCTTGGCCAGCTCGTAGCCACGCTTCGGGTCGCTGCCAACAAGAGCAAGGCTACCCGCAAGAAAGGCAAGTGAGTCCGCGTCATTNACTCGTCCTTCAGTCGCGAATTGATCCTGGCGACCTGAGGAGTTTCATTGAGCATCGCATGAGCCATTGCCAGAAACAGAAGGGTGGCGGGCGAATCTGGCGCAGATTGACGTAGCGCGACCAGTGATTCACGGTAAAAGCCAAGAACGTAGCTGCATCGAGCGAGCATTCCATGATACCAGGGAACATAAGGATTTAGCCGGACCGCTCGCTTGGCCAGTTCGTAGCCACGCTTCGGGTCGCTGCCAACAAGAGCAAGGCTACCCGCAAGAAAGGCAAGTGAGTCCGCGTCATTTGGAGCAGCCACCAACACTCGGTCATGTTCTTCGACAGCAGCTTCGACATCGCCCTGCAATGCCCGAAGATCGGCAAGCATTATGCGGGCGTAAATGTCGGACGGATCGAGCGCCAGCGCTTGCTTGACACATTGGCTCCAGCTCTCGATCGAGCCGGAAAGGTTGTCGGTAAACCCGTTGATAGCTTCCACAGCATGCGCAAGTGCCAGCGCCGTCCAAGCTCTTGCTAGACCCGGGTCGAGTTCGATCGCACGCGCCAGTAGCCGTATCGCCTCCTTGTTCGACNTTCGACAGCAGCTTCGACATCGCCCTGCAATGCCCGAAGATCGGCAAGCATTATGCGGGCGTAAATGTCGGCCGGATCAAGCGCCAGCGCTTGCTTGACACATTGGCTCCAGCTCTCGATCGAGCCGGAAAGGTTGTCGGTAAACCCGTTGATAGCTTCCACAGCATGCGCAAGTGCCAGCGCGGTCCAAGCTCTTGCTAGACCCGGGTCGAGTTCGATCGCACGCGCCAGTAGCCGTATCGCCTCCTTGTTCGACTCACGGGTGAAAAGGTGCTTCTGCTCAAGCCCAAGCAGATAGCAGTCATAGGCCTGCAAACTTGCTGGAGCCTTCCGACGAGCCGCATCGCGTCGCAGATTGGCGAGCTGACCGTGGCAAGTTGCAAGGACATTGATGACGTTTTCGGTCACGCTGTCCAGCATCGCAAACAGGTTGTTCGCGGAACGATCGTAACGCATCGTCCAGACATCGACCCCTGTGTGGGCGTCGACGAGTTGGACGCGGATGCGCACCCGCTGCCCGTCCACTTGAAAACTTCCCTCGATCACATAGTCGGCATTCAACTCTCGTCCGAGAGCCCGCACGTCAACACGCCGTCCCTTGTAGGAAAGCATTGTTTGGCGGGCGATCACCGCAAGGTCCCGGTAGCGAGAGAGATCAACTATGAGGTCCGCCGACAANCCATCAGCGATACGAGTCCAGCGTTCTTCTCCGCTTAAATTGTCGAACGGGAGAACTGCGAGGACCGGCGGACCCGGCTCATCGGTCGAAAGACTTCCGGGTGGTGCATGGCTGCGGTCCTGCTGGCGGTGATCGGCAAGTAACCCAGCAAGCGCCACTTTACTACGAACATCGAGCTTCCGATAAATGGCCGAAAGATGGGTCCGAACGGTGGTAGGCGCTATGAAAAGTGTTTCGCCGATTTCGCGATAAGTCATGCCCTCCGCAAACTTTGCCGCGACCATCAACTCCCGATCCGATAAGCCGGCGAGAGGATTGCCTACGGCGCGAAGCATCGTTCCATTTTCCTTGCTGCCGACCTGTGGCCAGAACCCGATGGCCTTACATCAGGATGAAATACTACAGATGCGATATCGAAAACACTGCATTTGCACGATTCCATGCGACGGGTCAGCATCCTAGTCTCTGCAGATCGGCAGGGCAGGTTGCTTGGCAGNTTCCGATAAATGGCCGAAAGATGGGTCCGAACGGTGGTAGGCGCTATGAAAAGTGTTTCGCCGATTTCGCGATACGTCATTCCCTCCGCAAACTTTGCCGCGACCATCAACTCCCGATCCGATAAGCCGGCGAGAGGATTGCCTACGGCGCGAAGCATCGTTCCATTTTCCTTGCTGCCGACCTGCGGCCAGAACCCGATGGCCTTACATCAGGATGAAATACTACAGATGCGATATCGAAAACACTGCATTTGCACGATTCCATGCGACGGGTCAGCATCCTAGTCTCTGCAGATCGGCAGGGCAGGTTGCTTGGCAG
>NZ_AYWC01000030.1:0-34609 GCF_000502615.1 Mesorhizobium sp. LNJC405B00
CCTGCCGCGCCGGCGGCGGCACCTGCCGCGCCGGCTGCACAACCTGCACCCGCCCAGTAGGGCGGTGCAGGATTTCCTTGCGGCCATAGGCCTGGTCCTCGTTGTCGAGGGCCTGGTCTATGGCGGCTTTCCCGGCCTTGCCAAACGTCTTGCCGGCGAAGTGCTGTCGACGCCGGAAATTGCGCTGCGCATCGTCGGGCTGGTGGCGATCGCCATCGGCGTCGGCATCGTCTGGTTGGTGCGTGGCTGAGGACCGCTGATCTGCAATTCCAGGAAAGTGTGAGCGGTTTTCCGTCCGGAATTGCGTAAAAGCAAAGGGATTGAACGGTTCGCCGTTTCCGCGAAACGGCGAACCGCTCTAAGGTGTAACGGAGGATTTATCCTCCTGATGTGGCCATAGCCGCAAACGTGCCGTATTTCTTGCCAACATGACGCGACGCGGCGTTTTGCCGAAGCGCTTTTTCTTTTCAGATTCCGGGAGGCTTTCGATGACATCCAACACCCTTCTGCGCGCGGCGCGGCGGACGTTCATCGCAGGTGCTGCGGCACTTATGGTCGGCGCGCTTGCCGTTCCGGCTTTCGTGACGCCGACGGTGGCCGCGGACGGACCGGCTTCGGTTGCCGACCTCGCCGAAGGCCTGCTCGGTGCGGTGGTCAACATCTCGACCTCGCAGACCGTGAAGGGCACGGAAGGTCCGGGCGCGGTGCCGATGCCGCAGCTGCCGGAGGGTTCGCCGTTCCAGGATTTCTTCGACGACTTCTTCAAGAACCGTGGCGGCGACAAGGATGGCGGCGCGCAAAAGGTGCAGTCGCTGGGCTCCGGCTTCGTAGTCGACGCCGAGCAAGGCATTGTCGTCACCAACAACCACGTCATCGCCGATGCAGACGATATCGAGGTGAATTTCTCCGACGGCGTGACGCTGAAGGCGACGCTGGTCGGCACCGACACCAAGACCGACGTGGCGGTGCTCAAGGTCGACCCGAAGGGCCACAAGCTGACGGCGGTGAAATTCGGCGATTCCAACAAGATGCGCGTCGGCGACTGGGTGATGGCGATCGGCAATCCGTTCGGCCTTGGCGGCACGGTGACGGTCGGCATCGTCTCGGCCCGCAACCGCGACATCAATTCCGGCCCCTATGACGACTTCATCCAGACCGACGCCGCCATCAACCGCGGCAATTCCGGCGGGCCGCTGTTCAACAGCCTGGGCGAGGTCATCGGTATCAACACGGCGATCATCTCGCCGTCGGGCGGCTCGATCGGCATCGGTTTCTCAATCCCCTCGCAGCTTGCCTCGGGCGTCGTCGACCAGCTGCGCCAGTTCGGCGAGACCCGTCGCGGCTGGCTCGGCGTGCGCATCCAGCCGGTGACCGACGACATCGCCGAGAGCCTCGGCATGGCGACCGCCAAGGGCGCGCTGGTGGCCGGCGTCATCAAGGGCGGACCGGTCGACAACGGCACAATTCTCGCCGGCGACGTCATCATCAAGTTCGATGGCAAGGACATCCATGAAATGCGCGACCTGCCGCGCGTCGTGGCGGAAAGCCCGGTCGGCAAGGCGGTCGACGTGATCATCGTGCGCAAGGGCGTCGAGCAGACGGTGAAGGTGACGCTCGGCCGGCTTGAGGACGGCGAGAAGGTCGCTGCCGGTGAGGACGGCACTACCGATGAGGACAAGGGCGGCGACAAGGCGCCCGCGGTCTCCACGGCCTCGGTGCTCGGCATGACCGTCGGCGAGCTCAATGACGACACACGGAAAAAATTCGGCATCGCGGCCGACGTCTCCGGCGTCGTCATCACCGACGTCACCAAGGATTCGGCCGCCGCCGAGCGCGGCATCCAGGCCGGCGAGGTAATCACCGAAATCGCCCAGGAATCGGTCGCGACCCCAAAAGACGTCATGGACCGGATCGGCGCGCTGAAGGAGCAGGGCCGCAAGAATGCGCTCTTGATGCTGGCGTCCAAGACAGGCGAGTTGCGCTTCGTGACGATCCGGATGGATTGAGTCCGGTCAGGCCTGCAACGATCTGATTTCGAAATGAAAAGGGCGGCTAGTTAGCCGCCCTTTTTCTTGCCTGCCAGTCCTTGCGCGACAGGGTGTAGAGGACATGCCGCTTGAGGTGCGGGTGGCTGTCAGGGATGGATGGGTGGTCGAAATCGCGAGCCGGGTCAGGGCTCATGCCAAGACGCTCCATGACGGCCGTCGAGCGGCGGTTGGCCGCGACGGCGAAGGAGACGATCTCGTCCCGGTCAAGCGTCTCGAAGCCAAAGGCGAGCCAGGCTTCGGAGGCCTCCGTGACATAACCCTTTCGCCAGAATTCCGGCGCCAACCGCCAGCCGATCTCGATCGTATCGGAGGGCAGGGACGGCACGTGATCGGTCTTTAAGAGGCCGACGAAGCCGATGCATTCCCCAGTCGCGGCGATCTCGGCGGCGGCAAAACCAAAGCCGTCCTCGGCGATCCAGCCCCGAAACTCGTCCATCTTGGCATCCGTCTCGGCGCGGTCGCGGCGGAACGGAAAAAATTCCATCACCCGCTCGTCGGAGTTGATGCGATGGAATAGTTCGCGGTCGCGCTCTTCCCAGTTGCGCAGGATGAGGCGCTCGGTGCGCATCGGTTTCATTGGGCGAACTCTTCCTGGCGGTAGCCCTGGAGATAAAGCAGCGCGGTGAGATCGCCATGGTCGATGCGGACCTTGGCTTCGGCAGCAACGGCCGGCTTGGCGTGGAGCGCGACACCGGTGCCGGCCAGGCGGATCATGTCGAGGTCGTTGGCGCCGTCGCCGACCGCAATCGCATCGAATGGCGTCAGGCCGAGGCGGGCCGAGATCTCGTTCAGCGCATCGGCCTTGGCGGCGCGGCCGAGGATCGGCTCGGCGACGAGGCCGGCAAAGCGCCCGTTCTCCTCGATCAGGCGGTTGGCACGGTTTTCCTGGAAGCCGAGCATGGCGGCGACACGGCTGGTGAAGACGTCGAAGCCGCCGGAGACAAGCGCCGTCCAGGCGCCATTGGCGCGCATCGTCCGCACCAGGGCGCGGCCGCCCGACGCCAGCGTCAGGCGGTTCGCGATGATGCGGCCGACGACGGCCGTATCGAGGCCTTTCAGCAACGCTACGCGTTCCCGTAAGGCGGGCTCGAAGGCGATCTCGCCGTTCATCGAGCGTGCGGTGATGGCGGCGACGCGGTCCTTGACGCCGATCTCGTCGGCGAGTTCGTCGATGCATTCCTGGTCGATCATGGTTGAATCCATATCGGCAAGCAGGATTGTCTTGCGGCGGCTTTCGGCCTGCTGAACGATCACGTCGACCGGCTCGGAGCCAAGTGCTGTGCGCAAGGCCGCACTTGCCTCAGCGGCTTCTGCCCCCTCGGGCAACACCAGATCGCAGGCGACGCCATTGCCCAGCCAGAGGACGGCGCTTGCGCCGACCGACCGTGAGGCCATATTCGCAAGCGAGGCCGACATCGCGCGGCGGACGGGGTGAGACACAAGCGTGGCAATGAGCGGCATCGAGACTTCCAAGCAGCTGGGCGAGGGCGGGCAGGCGGGCGAGGGCCGCGTGAAGAACGCGATCCTGATAGCCGGGCCGACCGCCAGCGGCAAGTCGGCGCTGGCGCTCGATCTCGCCGAGCGCAAGGGCGGTGTCATCGTCAACACCGATTCCATGCAGGGCTATTCGGTGCTCGATGTGCTGACGGCGCGGCCGAATGCCGCCGACCTCGCCCGCGCGCCGCACTATCTCTATGGCCACGTGCATCCCTCCACCGCCTATTCCACCGGCGCCTGGCTGCGCGACGTGATGAAGCTGACTGATGACGGCACGCTCGCCCGACAGCCCGATGACGCCGGCTTTGAACGTCCGGTGATTTTCGTCGGCGGCACCGGGCTCTATTTTCGCGCACTTGCCGAAGGCATTTCGGAAATGCCCGACATTCCGCAGCAGGTACGCGACCGCTGGCGCTACGAGTTAAAGGAGCAAGGCGCAGCCAAGCTGCACCGCATCCTGATGCATGAGGATTCGGCGGTCGCCATGCAGCTGAAGCCGACCGACGGCCAGCGCATCGTGCGGGCGCTGGAGGTGCTCGACGCATCCGGCCGCTCCATCCTCGAATGGCAGGCAGCGCGCGGCCGGCCGCTGATCGACCGCGACAGCGCTCAGTTCTTCGTTATCGAGCCGGACCGCGCCGCCCTTGTCGAGCGGATCGAAACAAGGTTCGACCGCATGCTCGATCTCGGCGCGCTCGATGAGGTCAAACGGCTTGCGGCGCTTGGCCTCGATCCCGACCTGCCGGCGATGAAGGCGATCGGCGTTCGCGAACTTTCGGCCGCCATGGCTGGTGACACCAGCTTTTCCCAGGCCATCGCGCGCTGCAAGGCAGCGACGCGGCAATATGCCAAACGGCAAACGACGTGGTTTCGCCATCAACTGGGACCGGAATGGCTGAGATTGCAGCCCGGCGACGGCCTGCAAGCCGTGATTTGATTCTCGTGCTGCCAATACAATTAAAGAAACAAAAGTAGGAATGAACATTCCCGCTCCGGTTGTCTGGATTAACCGTCCGTAAGGCGCCGGCATGCCATAGATCCGGGGGGTACTTTTCCAACGGGGAGCAGATGCGTTTCCACAAGGCGGAATCCGCATTTTTCGTCTTTATTTTCGTGATCCTGGCCGCAGGCCTGGTGACGCTTTATGCCTATGGTCAATTGCAGTTCATCGCGGTCGGTCACGATACGACTTCCCGGGTCGAGAGGATCGCCTATCTCAACACGCTGCTGTTTGTCACCGGGGTGCTGCTGGCGACAGCGCTGTTCTTCGGCGTGTTCTTCATCTACCCGCTGATTCGTAGGCAGGCCACGGAAGAGGGCAAGCTGCGCGCCATGACGGTTTCGCTCAGCGCCCGCTCGGAAACGCTGCAGCATGCGGCATTGACCGACGGCCTTACCGGCATGCAGAACCGGCGCTACTTCGACGATGCGCTGAAGGAATATCTCGAGGAATTCCGCCGCATCGAAAAGCCCGTCGGGCTCATGATCCTCGACCTCGATCATTTCAAGCAGGTCAACGACACGCATGGCCACGATGTCGGCGACGAGGTGCTGAGGGCAGTCGCCAATTGCCTCAAAGGCATGACGCGCTACCACGATGTGGTGGCGCGGCTTGGGGGCGAGGAGTTCGCCGTCGTTACGCCCAACATGGATGCGGAGTTGTTGGGGAAGTTCGCGGAACGCATTCGCAAGGCGATTGCCAACATGTCGGTGCTGTCGGGCAATGTCCGCCTCAAGATCACCACCAGCGTCGGGCTAGCCGTCTGGGATCGGAAGGAAAGCGCCGAGGAATTCTACCGCCGCGCCGACCGCCAGCTCTACGAGGCGAAGAGGCAAGGCCGCAACCGCGTCTGCGCCTAAAATCCCGAAGAAGAATTCATGAGGCCGGTTGCCTGACGTGGCTTTCTCGACTTCCAGTGCTCACGGACTAAATGTCCGCTCCGCTCCGGCTTCTCGAAAGCCACGCCATTCAATCCGGCCTGATGAATTCCCTTTCGGGATTTTGCCCAAGCGGGCCAACGAAGCCGAGCCCTGGCGCTCCGGCGGCTTCTCAATTGGCCGGCAAAAAAGTCGCTACGCTGAAGGTCAATCGTTCTGCGGGCGCATGCCGAAGGTTGTGGGCTTGAGGCCGTAGCGCAGGTCGAAATCGTCGTCGGGCTGGATGCGCTGGGCGGTGGCCGGCTTTCGGTAATCGGGATCGCCGGCCTGGCGGCCGGAATCCACTGCTTCGGCGAAGGCCATCTGCTGCTGCGGTTTCGGGACGTTGCGCAGCCGCTCGACGATGGCGGCGAGATCGACGTCGTTGCCGTCCTGCGAGAACTCGTCCTGCTCTCGCTTGGCGGTGCCGGGGATCAGGTTCTCCGCCAGTTTTTCGAACTTCAGCCGCATGGTCGTCGCCACGCCTTCACCGAAGGCGATGGCTTCGCGCTGGCCCATGGAGGACAGAAAGGCCAGCGTCGAGGCGGAGGAATCGGCGATCGCCGAGCGGATGATTGCCTGGTCCTGCTCGTTGGCCAGCCGCATGGCGAAGAAGGTCGAGCATTGCGACAGGATGGTCGGATCGAGTTCACCCGGGCGCTGGGTGACGACGCCGAGATAGCAGCCATATTTGCGGCCTTCCTTGGCGATGCGCGACAATGCATGCCTTGTCGGCGCGAAGCCGAGGCGCGGATCGGCCGGCATATAGCGGTGCGCTTCCTCGCACAGCAGCAAAAGCTTCAGCCGGCCCTCGCTCCACAGCGCAAGGTCGAAGGCCAGGCGCGCCAGCACCGAACAGACGGAGTTGACCACTTCGGACGGCATGCCGGCCATCTCGAAACAGGTCACCGGGCGGCCATGATGCGGCACACGGAAAATATTGCCGATCGTCTCGTGGATCGTGTCCTCGATCAGCCGCGAATTGAACATGAAGCGATAGCGCGGGTCGGACGCGGCGGACTCGATGCGCGTCTTCAGCGATTTCAGCGTCGGGCGGTCGTTCTTGCTTTCCAGGAGGCCCATGCGCTCGTCGATCTGCTTGATGAGATCGACCATGCGGTAGGGCACCGGCGTGTCGGCGGTCAGCGCATCGCTGCCGCGGCGCACGTAAGAGCCTGAATTGGGATTGCGATAGAGGTTCTTGGCGGCGGGGATCAGGTCGCGCAGGACATCGACTTCTTCCGGCACGACCTCTCGGCCGCGAAACAGCACTTCGGCGAATTCTTCGAGCCTGAACATCCAGAACGGCAGATCAAGCGTCTTGGAATCGACCCGGACGCAGAACTCAGGCAGGGATGCCGCGAATTCATTGTGCGGATCGAGAATGAGGATTCGCAGATCGGGCCGGGCGGCGATCGATTTGCGCAGCAGCAGCGAGATGGCGGTGGATTTGCCGACGCCGGTTGTGCCGACAACGGCAAAATGGCGCGCCAGCGTGTCGTCGATGGCGATGTTGGCGTCGATCGACTCATCCTGCGACAGCGTACCGATGGTGATCGAATGACGCCCGGCGAGATCGTAGACCGCCTGCAGATCACGGGTACGGATGCGGTGCGCTATGGCGCCGATATGAGGATAGGTGGTGATGCCGCGGTCGAACACCGGTTTGGCCCCCGGTTCGGCGCCGTCGCGCACTTCGCCGATCAGCTCGACGCTGACCTCGATGGGGTTTTGTCCCTCATTGCTCCAGGCGCGATCCGACTTGCCGATTTCGTAGACCAGACCAACGGTGCGCGATGTCCCGAGATTGATGGAGATCATCTTGCCGACGGTCCACAGGCCGGTGACCGCGCCTTCGATGTCGTCGGCATAGGCGCTGATGGTGGCGCGCGCACCGTCGCACTGCACGACGTTGCCGAGAATGCGCTTGTCGCTCTGCTCTGCGCGGCGGCGCTCCTGCGAGGTCGGTTCGCCGACGGAGGCTTCGCGCTCGACAAACATACGATCCGATCCCCATTCTCGTGGAGCGTCGATCCTACACAGACGGGGTTAAGGTGGCGTGATGCGGGATGGTGTAGCAGGGGTTAACCCGTCAGCGAAAATTCAACCGGCCGGCCTCTTTTCCGAATCCAAATATTCGATATATTGGACGAATGACTGATATAGCGAATGACATGTCGGCCACGATAGGCAGACGAATCCACGCCGAAAGAGCCTTGCGGGACTGGTCGTTGGCCGACCTGGCGAACCGCTCCGGCGTCTCCAAAGCCATGCTCAGCACTATCGAGCGCGGCATGACCAGCCCGACGGCCGCGCTGCTGGTGCGCATCGCCGCTGCTTTCGGCATGACGCTGTCGACGCTGATAGCACGCGCCGAGCAGCAAGGTGGCGGCCTGCTGCGCGAGAGTGAGCAGCCGGTTTGGCGCGACCCCGGTACGGGCTATGTCCGTCGGCATCTGTCGCCGGTTTCCGACACGCCGCTCGAATTGATCCGGGTGCAACTGCCGGCTGGCGCCAGCGTGAGTTTCCCGGCGGCGTCCTATGCCTTCATCAAGCAGCAGATGTGGCTGATCTCCGGGCGACTTGAGTTCACCGAGGGTGATATGGTGCATAGTCTCGAGCCCGGCGACTGCCTGGCGCTCGGCGCGCCGTCGGACTGCACGTTCCATGCCGTCGGACCGCAGCCGGCCGACTATCTGGTTGCGCTGGTCAGGGGCTGAAATCGTGGCAAGACGTCCCAAGCGCTCCGACAATGGCGGACCGCCGCTCGATGATTACAAGGGCCCGCCATGGGGCAAGGGCGATCCCTACATCTTCCTGGCCTGGCAGGCAGCGCATGCCAAGGCGTGGAAGGCGCCAAGCCGTGACGTGATGCTGATGCGCATGGAAAAGGCCGAGCGGCTTGGCCTGACCTATGAGGAATACACGCTCGAAATCCTCGAACGCGGGCTGCATCTGCAGCCGAAAGACACCGATCGCATCGCCGCGATCAAGGCGAGACGAAAGCGGCGCCGCGTCGCGCGTCTGGATTAGCAAGGGAAAGTGCAGGTGAGTCCCATCGAAATCAGGTCGCTGACTGCGGGAACACGCGACATGCTGGCCGACCTCCTGATCGAGACGGTCACGGCCGGCGGCTCCGTCAGCTTCATGCATCCCTTATCCAGGCAAGCGGCGGAAACTTTCTGGAGCAACTCGTTGATGGCAGCAGAGAGAGGCGAAAGAGCGGTGCTGGGCGCTTGGTATGGCGACGCGTTGGTCGGCACCGTCACCTTGCTGCTCGACTTTCCGGTCAATCAGCCGCACCGGGCCGAGATCGCCAAGCTCATGACCCGCGTCGAACACCGCGGCAAGGGCATAGCGAGCCGGCTGATGCGGGCGGCCGAAACGCTCGCCGTCGAGAAAGGCCGCACGCTTCTGGTGCTGGACACCGCAACCGAGGAGGGCGCTTCCGGCCTTTACGAAAAACTCGGCTTCACGCTCACTGGCGAAATACCGGACTTTGCCCTGAAACCGCATGGCGGGCTGACCGGCACGCTCATCTACTGGAAGCGCATCGGCGGCGCTGCCTAAGCCTTGTGATGAACCTCTTGCAGCGCGTAGACCGGCGTCGCGATGCCTTCCATGCGGGCCTTCAACTGCAACGCCAGGAACTGCGAATAGTGGCGCGACTGATGCAGATTGCCGCCATGGAACCACAGCGCCTCCTGTTGCGTCGGCTTCCACATGTTGCGGAGCTCGCCTTCCCAGGGGCCTGGGTCCTTGGTGGTGTTGGAGCCGAGGCCCCAGCATTTGCCGACCTTGTCTGCGACCTCCCGTGAGATCAAATCGGCCGCCCAGCCGTTCATCGAACCATAGCCGGTGGCGTAGACGATGAGATCGGCCGGCAGTTCCGATCCATCGCTGAGCAGGACCGAATGCTCCTTGATCTCCTTCACGTCGACACCGCTTTTCAGCTTGATCGACCCGTCGATGATCAGGTCGGATGCGCCGACATCGATGTAATAGCCCGAGCCGCGCCGCAGATATTTCATGAACAGGCCGGAGCCGTCATCGCCCCAGTCAAGCATGAAGCCGGCCTTCTCCAGGCCCTTGTAGAATTTGTCGTCGCGCTTCTTCATCTCGGCATAGGCCGGGATCTGGAATTCGTGCAGGATCTTGTAGGGCAGGGAGGCAAAGACGAGGTCGGCCTTGGCTGTGGTCATACCGCTCGCGACCGCCTTTTCCGAATAGAGCGAGCCCAGGCCGATCTCCATCAGCGTGTCCGACTTGACGATGTGCGTGGTCGAGCGCTGCACCATGGTGACGTCGGCGCCGGCCTCCCAAAGGGCTGCTGCAATGTCGTGGGCGGAGTTGTTCGAGCCGATGACGACAGCTTGTCTGCCGACATAGGCATCGGGTCCCGGATGCTTCGAGGAGTGATGCTGGTCGCCCTTGAATGTGTCCATGCCCTTGAAGTTCGGCATGTTGGCCTTGCCGGATTGCCCCGTGGCCAGCACCAATTGTTTCGGCTTCAGCGTGATGTCCTTGCCGTCGCGGCGCACGACAACGGTCCATTCCTTTTTCTTGTCGTCATAAACGGCGCTCTTGGCCTCGGTCGATGACCAGTAATTCAGCTCCATCACCTTGGCGTACATTTCCAGCCAGTCGCCGATCTTGTCCTTGGGCGCGAAGACCGGCCAGTTCTTGGGGAAGTCGATATAGGGCAGATGGTCGTACCAGACCGGGTCGTGCAGGCACAGCGACTTGTAGCGCTTGCGCCAGCTGTCGCCGGCACGCTCGTTCTTCTCGACGATGATGGTGGGCACGCCGAGTTGCCGCAGCCGGGCGCCGAGCGCGATGCCGCCCTGGCCGCCGCCAATGATGAGCGTATAGGGTTGCGTCTTGAAGCCGAGTTCGGCGGCTTCCTTCTCGCGCTCCTCCTTCCAGGTCGGGCGGTTCTTGCCATGGCCGTGCTTGGCGCCGAGCGGCCGGTCGAAACCGGCCGGCTCCTCATGGCCCTTGAGCTCGACCATAGTGGTGAGCAGCGTCCAGATCTTGCCGTCCTTCAGCCGGATGTGGCCGAAGCCGCGCGCGACAGACGTTTCGAAACTGATCCAGCCGTCGAGCACGCCGTCGCTTTCCGTGGCATCCTCGCCCTTGGCGATCGCCCAGTTCGACGGTTTGGTCCTGGCCAACTGGCTGACCAGCATGTCGCGCACCTGATCGCGGCCTTCCATCGTCTTGATGTTCCAGGTGAAGGTGACGAGATCGCGCCAGTAACAATCCTCCTGGAAGCAGGCGACCGCCTTGTCGATGTCGCCGGCGGTGAGTGCCGCGCCGAAGCGATCGAGCAGGTCGGAAAGCTTCTTGTTGGGGGCCTTGTCGAGCATTGAATTTCCTCCGCGATTTTTCCTGGCCGCCCGTAGCGAACGGAACCCTGCCGAAGCTTGACGTCCGGCCTGGCGCAGTATCGCGGCAAATTATGCGCCGCGTCACGTCGTCCAATAGTTTGCCGCGTATTCAGGGGCTTATCGGGAAATCGGGACGCCGAAGACCGTCACGAACCAGCGGCGGACCGCTTCCTCGGCCGGGCTCAGATGCGCGCCCGAAGGTGCGGTCAGATAGTGGCCGGCACCGCTCGACAGCGTAAAGCCGGACAGGGTGACGAGAGATCCTTCGCGCAGTGCCGCGTCGGCCAACGGTCGCGATCCTAGCACCATGCCGGCGCCGTGCTTCGCCGCCTCCAGTGCGGTAACGAAACTGTCGAATTTGTGCGTCGGCCCGAGCGCCGGCTTCATCCGGGCGACGGCGAACCATTCGCCCCACATTTCCCGTGCGCCGACCACTGTAAGTCTCGGCAATCCCGTCCAATCCTTGACGTTGGCGAGATGTGGCGATGCCATCGGCGTCAAGGTTTCGCGGGTGAGGCGGTCGGCCTGCCGTCCGGCAAAGGAGCCGGAGCCAATGCCGAAACGGATGTCGAGACCCACAAAGCGCTCGCCGTAATCGGCCGGTGTGTGGATGGTCTCGATCTGCAGCTGGACGAAGGGCAGGTCCTTGGCCATTTGCGGCAGCTTCGGCGCGATCATCAGCACGGCGAAGGAAATCGGCGAGCGGATCGTCACGCTCTGGACGGTCTTGGGTTCAAACAGCTCGCGCGTGCTGTTGGCGATCACGGCGAAGGCCGATTGCAGATGCGGCAGGTAGGCGGCACCCTCCGGCGTCAATTCTACGCCGCGCGCCAGGCGGATGAACAGCGGCTGCTTCAACCGCTCTTCGAGAGAACGGATGTGCTGGCTGACCGCAGCCTGGGTCAGGCCAAGCTCGGCCGCGGCGGCGGTGAAATTCGACAGCCGCGCGGCGGCCTCGAAACTCCGCAGCCAGTCAAGCGGGGGCAAGGGCAGGGTTGTTTCAGTCATAAACCGTTTAGGGCCTCTGGCTGCAAAATGATAATTTGAGTTATGCCTTCGACATCATCACGATGCAACCGGAAACCCTGCGGAGTTGGCTGCGGGGCGCTGCGGACAGGAACGGATCCCCATGCTTAGCCAGGTGCTGATCGGCGACGAAGGAAGAACGATCGACCTCGGGTGGAAGGACGGCGCGCGCACTCGCTTTCACGCCATGTGGTTGCGCGACAATGCGCTCGACGACAAGACGCGTAGCGCCGGCAACGGCCAGCGGCTGATCACCATTCTCGACATTCCCATGCAGACATGGATCGGCGCAGCCGCGATCAAGGGCGATGCGCTTGAAGTCAGTTTCGAACCGGAGGGAAAGACGGTGCGCTTTCCTGCGGCATGGCTGAGCGCCAATGCCTATGACCGCGATGCCGCCCGACAGCCCGGCTGGACAGGCGAGGGCACCGTGCGATGGACCAGGGCCTCTATGCAGAATTCGGTGCCGCGCGCCGGCTATGTCGCGGCCAGCCGCGACCGCGCCGTCTTGCGGCAATGGCTGTCGGCGGTGAAGACCTACGGCTTCGCGGTGATGGACGATCTGCCGGCCGAATCCGGGGCGCTGTGCAAAGTGTCCGATCTGTTCGGCTATATCAGGGAGACCAATTACGGCCGCTGGTTCGAGGTGCGCGCCGAGGTCAATCCAACCAATCTGGCCTACACCAATCTTGGCCTGCAGGCGCATACCGACAACCCCTATCGTGATCCGGTGCCGACCTTGCAGATCCTGTCGTGTATCGAAAACACGGTCGAGGGCGGCGAATCCAGCGTCGTCGATGGTTTTGCCGTGGCGGCCGCGCTGCAGGCCGAAAACCCCGAAGGCTTCCGGCTGTTGAGTTCATACCCGGCGCGCTTCGAATATGCCGGCTCGTCGGGCGTGCGATTGCAGGCCAAGCGGCCGATGATCGAGCTCGGGCCGGATGGCGAACTCATCGCCATCCGCTTCAACAACCGCTCGCTGGCGCCGACCGTCGATGTGCCGTTCGCGGAGATGGAGGCCTACTACGCCGCCTATCGCCGGTTTGCCGAACTGATCGAGGATCCGTCCTTCGAAGTGACCTTCAAGCTCGAGGCGGGCCAGGCCTTCATCGTCGACAACACCCGCGTCATGCATGCCCGCAAGCAGTTCTCCGGCGCCGGCAAGCGCTGGCTGCAGGGCTGCTACGCCGACAAGGATGGCCTTTTGTCGACGCTGTCGGCGATCGAACACGAATTCAAGGAAGCAGCGGAATGAGCAGCCAGGATTTGAACGCGAGCAACATCGTCGAATTCATCGCCGATATTTTCGAACGCCGAGGGGCTGAATCCTATCTCGGCGAACCCGTCACCATGTCGGAGCACATGTTGCAGGGCGCCTGGTTCGCCGAAAAGGACGGCGCGCCCGATGTGCTGGTGGCGGCAGCACTGCTGCACGATATCGGCCACTACACCAGCGAGTTCGGCACCTATTCGCCCGACGATGTCGAGGACAAGCATCATGACGAAGCCGGCGGCGAGGTGCTGGCGCCGTTCTTTCCACCGGTGATCGTCGAATGCGTCAGGCTGCATGTCGCGGCCAAGCGCTACCTCTGCGCTACCGACCCCACCTATTTCGGCAGGCTGTCGCAGGCCTCGGTCCACACGCTGTCGCTGCAAGGCGGGCCGATGAATGCCGAAGAGGTGGCCGAGTTCCGCAAGAACCCGTTCCACGAGGAAGCGGTGCGGGTTCGCATCTGGGACGAGGCCGGCAAGATCGCCAACATGAAGACCCGGGCATTTCGCGACTACATGCCGCTGCTGCAGCGGGTTGTCCGCGACTTCGCCAATCGCGCCTGATCGCAATCCGGGGAAGGAACGGCATATGCACCGTTTCGACGGCAAACATGCGCTAACCGTATGCCGCCGCAGACTTGCCGCGAGCGTCTGCGTGCGCAGGCGCTCGCGCCTCGCTGCCGATCCCTACCGGTGACGAGCCTTGTCACCGCGGATTTTATTGCGACATCCGTCGGCGCGGCCCAAGATCAGTAGGTCAGACTTCGGTGTATATTTGACTCAGACGAAGGTCTGAGAATCGAGCTGCAAGCACGAAAGGAGAGTTTCCTCAGCGTTTGTGAGCCGCAATTTTGGGCTGTTCATTCTTGAATACCGTGACACATCATGATGTGATGGTGGCATGAATGGAGAAAGGCAGCCCCTGTTTTCATCCGTGCGTCGCCGGGCGTACTTTAGCTTGCGCGTATTCGCGGCGGTTGCGGTGACGATGCCGGTGCTTGGTCTGCGGTTGAGCCATGTCGACGGTTACAAGATCGAATTCGCCGCTGCCAGCGCCAAGAGCGGAAACAATGGCAATGGTAACGGTGGTGGCAACGGTAGTGGTAACGGTAATGGCTCAGGCGGCAACGCCGGGAATGGCAACGCCAACGGAAAGGGAAAAAATGGTGCCGGCGACAACGCCGCCGGTAGCCAAGCTCCCAGTAGCCAAGTCAATGCCGCTGGCGACACGGTGACGGTACAGGGCGCCAAAATCCAGGTCGTGCATCGCGATGGATTCAGCGAAAGCATCGAGGCCGGCCGCTTCACTATGAAGGATCCGCTTGGAAGGACAATTGTCGAACGCGCCGTAAGGGCCTCCGACATTGCTCGTCTGAAAGGGCTGTAACTGTTGGTTCGCCAACCAGCATCCGACCTTCAGACAAGCCCCGATCTCCCTATACAAGACCCGTTTTGGGCGCGTGCATAAGAATGGCTGCTTCGGTGCGGTTTCGCACCTTTAGCTTTTGAAATATCCGAGTCATGTGGTGTTTTACCGTTTTCTCCTGCAGGTTGAGACGTTTGGCGACTTCTTTATTGCTCAGTCCTTCGCCTACCAAGGAGATTATCCCAAGCTCGCGTCCCGAGAGATTGGCAACGAGATCGGTTGTGCGCTTTTCCGGCCGGATCAGTTCATTCAAAAGCTGCGCTGACAGGGTCGGCGAAACATATTTTTTTCCTGCGGCTATATAAGTCAGCACCTCGGCCAGCGATGCCGCCCCAATCCCTTTCAGCACATATCCGCGTACGCCCAGCCTGAGCGCCGTTGCCAAATCGGCGTTCGCCTCCGAGACGGTGAGCATGACGATCTTGCAGTCAGGCTGAGTTGCAAGAATATTTTCCGCTGCCGCCAGACCCCCTCCCGGCAAACTGATGTCTAGCAGCAATATGTCGGGATTTGCCAAGGCCGCAAGCTGTTCGGCATCCGTCGCGGTTTCGCCCGCACCAACGACTTCGAAGCCGCCGATTTCGGCGAGGCTGCGAGCCACACCCTCGCGAAACAGCGGATGATCATCAACAATGGCAATCCTTATGGGAGCGGTCATTTCTGGTCCTCGATGTTGAGCGTTATGGTCAGCCGGGTCCCCCTGGGGCTCGAAAAGGTCTCGAAGTGACCTCCGATACTTTCGATACGTTCCCTCATACCGGCGAGTCCAAGTCCTTCACACGATCCCGACTGGAATCCAGGGCCGTGATCAAGCACTTGAATGAGGAGCTTGCCCTGCGTCACTCTCGCCTTGACAGCCTGCCCCTTGCCCAGACCGTGTCGCCAGGCATTGTTCAGCCCCTCCTGCGCGAAGCGAAAGATGCTTATTTTCTCGGACGTCCCCAGGTCGGGCAGGCGAGATGGCAGTGAAAGCGATACGGAGGAGGCCGTCCGGCGTTCATGTTCGGCAACTGCAAGCCGCAATATCTCCGCGACTGTCGAAGCTTCGATCTGTGGCAGCACGAGGCCGGTGCAGATGGCGCGGATCTCCCGCATCGCCTCGTCCAACGTATGATGGATATCGGCGATCTCGGTCTTCCGGTGGCTTGGGGATGCGGCGGGATCGAGCAGCAGAGGGCTGTCCATGCGCAGCGCAGCCAGTGCGACCAGCTGAGCTGGACCGTCATGCAAATCAGACCCGATGCGACGCAAGTAACGCTCGTTGATTGCCGTTGCGCGGCGCGACGCCTGCTGGACGCGCTCCCGCAAAGCGGAATTCTGCTCCAAAAGCAACTGAAGTTCGGCCACTTGTGTCTCAAGCGCTGAACGCTGCGTTTCGATAGTGCTGCTGCCGCGAAGCACGATTCCCGAGAGCATCGCCAAGGCGACCGCGGTCGCGCCAGCCACGAGCAGCCAGCTCGACCATAGTGCCGAGTTTAAAGTGCCCTGAAGATCGTCGGCTATCTCGTAGAACTCGGAAACGGCCACAACATCGCCCGACCACGGCTCTCGAACCGGATTGTAGATCTCGAGCAGCGAGGCGGTGGGGCTCTTCCGTTCCTTCCTTTCATTTTCGTCCAGATCATTGAATTGCGCCACCACGTTTCCACCGAACGCATGCAGCAAGTTCGCATTTGGCTCGAAGGTCTGGCCGATAAGAGCCGCGTCTTTGGCGTACAGCACCTTGCCATCACGCCGCCAAAGCACGAACGACGCCAGTTTTTTGCCGAGAGCACCCTGGTCCAGGGTTTCATCGAGCGCCCGTTTAACGGTGTCGCTGAGCTGCTGGCTTTTGCGCATATCCGGCAGGATTGGCGCGATGACACTGTCGACGTAAAGCGCGGTCGTGCTTGCAGAGTTGCGGATCACTCCATCTCGTATTTGCGAGGTGACCCATAGGCCGACGACCAGCATCAGCGACAGCAGCCCAATGCTTCCGACTATGATGAACTGCCAAGCCAACGATAGCCTGTTCCAGTTTTGATAGAGACTATCAATGTAGCGCACGTCTCAACCGACCCCGCGACTTTGGCCGCGCCAAAATGCCTAAGCCATCCTACATCTAGAACGGTCGATGGTGCGAGCAAGCGCTAGGTTGAATTGCCGGGGAAACCGCAATTTCAGGGCATGATCCCACCGCCACCCGCGGGGAACGGCGGTGGGATCAGCGTTACTGTATGATCTTGACGATCTTCCGCGTGCCGGGGTCGACCAGCACGGTTCGCCCGTCGACCACAACGTAGCGATACTTGACGCTCGGCACTTCATGCAGTTCCACCGTGTCGGGAATGGCGGTCCCCACGTTCAATTCGACACCTGGAATCTTCACCGACGCAAGGGGCTGCTTTTTCACGTATTCGCGCACAACCGTTTCCTGCTCCGGCGCGATGATGACGTCTTGAGCGGCAACTACGCCCGCGCTCGCGAGCAGCAAGAATCCGGCAATTGCGGTCGACTGGTACATGGTCGTCATGATTCTCTCCTTCATCAACGCTCATGCATCTTGCGCGAGCTCGATTCCGATACGGTGGTTGTTGGTGAGGTTGATGCACACCGCAAGCCGAACGGGCTTTTCGCGGCTGCGTTCCCGCGTGGGGCTTCGGTCCGGGCGTCATCGGGCCAATGGACTATAGGGAGAGGGACCAAAGTCTGGTGCCAGGCTGTAGAGGTCCTAGAGCCTCCTCAGGGCGGAACACAGGGTTCTCGGCATCGTTGAGATCAGCACTTGTGGGAGGCGTNGAGGCGTTAATGGACAACAGCGTCCATCAGGCACGATGGTTGCTCTTGCCTGTTTTCGGGGTAGCCATCCTGGTCATGACGACGGGAGTACTTCTAAGCTTGTGAGGCTGGTGTCATCGCTATGGGATCACAAGCTCAGAAAAAAGCAAAAATCTTGCGTTGCATTAATTTTTTGATGCAATTTGTAGCTGATTGTTGGCAAAACTACTGCCTACATTTATTGGTCTTCTTAGAAGCCCGATTTTATTCGCAAAATGCGGAACAAAGTATTTTTGACAGAGTTGGCTAGGCTGAGGGACCGACTCTTTAAGGAGAAAGCAGATGAAACATGTGTTGATCACGAGCATGATTGCGCTTGGCGTCGGGTGCGGCGCCGCGATCGCCCAGACCCAGGCTGTGCAGCCGAGCGGCGGCGACAACTGCGCCGCTGGCGCGGCCGATTGCCAGAAGGGCGGCAAGGCCGGCGAACAGGCGCAAGGCAAGATGAAGTCACAGACCGATCAGAATGCACAGGGCCAGGCTGGCGCCACGACCGATCAGCAGGCTCAGGGCAAAGCCAAGCTCAAGACGGATGAACAGGCACAGGGCAAGGCCGGGACCAGTACCGAGCAGAATGCTCAGGGTCAGGCCGGCGCCACGACCGATCAGCAGGCTCAGGGCAAGGCCAAGCTCAAGACGGATGAACAGGCCCAGGGCAAGGCCGGGACCAGCACCGAGCAGAATGCTCAGGGCCAGACCGGCACCAGCACCGAGAAGCAGGCTCAGGGCAANGCTCAGGGCCAGACCGGCACCAGCACCGAGAAGCAGGCTCAGGGCAAAGCCGGGACCAGCACCGAGCAGAACGCTCAGGGCCAGACCGGCACCAGCACGGACCAGCAGGCCCAGGGCAAGGCCGGGACCACCACCGAGCAGAACGCTCAGGGCAACACAAACGTCCAGACCGACCAGGGCAATACGGCCTCGATCAACAACGTGACAGTCGAGCAGAAGACGCAGGTCACGCAGATCATCCACGAGACCAGGGTTGAGCCGGTGAAGAACGTCGACTTCGACATTTCGGTCGGCATCGAGGTGCCGCGGCACAAAGTGCGCCTGCACCGTCTGCCGGCGCGCATTGTCAAGATCGTCCCGGCTTACGAATCCTATGAGTACTTCGTGCTGGCCGACGGGCGCATCGTCATCGTCGACCCGGATACGTACAAGATCGTGCTGATCCTGACGTGACACGGCAGTGGCTCTTGTTCCCGGCGCGGTGCGATTGAGGGGTATCGTATGCGCCGCGGTGGCCCGCCGACCAGAGGCGGCGGGCCACTTGCTTTGTCTTTCGCATCGCGCGTTTTTCCCGTTGACACCTTGCCTTTCACCCTCGTAGTGTCCGCCACGATGAAAAAGGCACTCATTCTCGTAGGAAAGCGCGTGGGCAAGGCGGTGTAACCGCCGGGCGAAAACCTCCCATGCGCAACACACAGGCTCCCATCGGGGGCCTTTTTTATTGCCCGAAACACGACTAAACGACCAGCAATCGCCTCATGGCTAGAAGTACGGGACCAGACCGATGAGCAACGGACAGAACGAACGGCGCGAAATGCCAAACAGGGAAATGACTGGCGCCGAAATGGTGGTGCAGGCGCTGAAGGACAATGGCGTCAAGCATGTCTTCGGCTATCCCGGCGGCGCGGTGCTTCCGATCTATGACGAAATCTTCCAGCAGGACGAGGTCGAGCACATCCTCGTCCGCCACGAGCAAGGCGCAGGGCATGCGGCCGAAGGCTATGCCCGCTCGACCGGCAAGGCCGGCGTCATGCTGGTGACCTCCGGCCCGGGCGCCACCAATGCGGTGACGCCGCTGCAGGATGCGCTGATGGATTCGATCCCGCTGGTCTGCCTGACCGGGCAGGTGCCGACTTCGCTGATCGGCTCCGACGCGTTCCAGGAGTGCGACACGGTCGGCATCACGCGCCCCTGCACCAAGCACAACTGGCTGGTGAAGGACGTCAACGAATTGGCCGCCACCATCCATGAGGCCTTCCATGTCGCGACGACCGGCCGCCCCGGCCCGGTGGTGGTCGACATTCCGAAGGATGTGCAGTTCGCCAAAGGCATCTATGTGCCGCCGCAGGCGGCGCCGCGCACCAGCTACCAGCCGAAGGTCCAGGGCGACCTGGAAAAGATCAAGGCCGCCGTCGAACTGATGGCCAGCGCCAAGAAGCCGATCATCTATTCGGGCGGCGGCGTCATCAACTCCGGTCCGGAGGCCAGCCATCTTCTGCGCGAACTGGTCGACCTCACCGGCTTCCCGATCACCTCGACGCTGATGGGCCTCGGCGCGTATCCGGCATCGGGCAAGAACTGGATGGGCATGCTGGGCATGCACGGCACTTATGAAGCCAATATGGCGATGCATGATTGCGACGTGATGATCTGCATCGGCGCGCGCTTCGACGACCGCATCACCGGACGGCTGACCGCCTTCTCGCCCAACTCGAAGAAGATCCACATCGACATCGATCCATCGTCGATCAACAAGAACGTGCACACGGAAGTGCCCATCATCGGCGATGTCGGCCGGGTGCTGGAGGACATGGTGCGGCTGTGGCGGGCGAGCGCCAAGGCCGACAAGAAGGCGCTCCATCCCTGGTGGGAGCAGATCGCCAAATGGCGCGCGCGTGACTCGCTCGCGTTCAAGATGAACCACGATGTGATCATGCCGCAATATGCCATCCAGCGGCTCTACGAACTGACCAAGGACATGGACACCTACATCACCACCGAGGTCGGCCAGCACCAGATGTGGGCGGCGCAGCACTATCATTTCGAGAAGCCGAACCGCTGGATGACGTCGGGCGGGTTGGGCACGATGGGCTACGGTCTGCCGGCTGCGCTCGGCGTGCAGATCGCGCACCCGGATGCGCTGGTCATCGACATCGCAGGCGATGCCTCGGTGCAGATGACGATGCAGGAGATGAGCGCGGCGGTGCAGCACAATGCGCCGATCAAGATCTTCATCCTCAACAACCAGTATATGGGCATGGTGCGCCAGTGGCAGCAGCTGCTGCACGGCAACCGTCTGTCGCATTCCTACACCGAAGCGATGCCCGACTTCGTCAAGCTGGCCGACGCATATGGCGGCCATGGCATTCGCTGCGAGAAGCCGGACGAGCTGGACGATGCGATCAAGGAGATGATCGCGGTGAAGAAGCCGGTGCTGTTCGATTGCCGGGTGGCGACGCTCGCCAACTGCTTCCCGATGATCCCGTCGGGCAAGGCGCATAATGAAATGCTCCTGCCCGACGAGGCGACCGACGAAGCCGTGGCCAACGCCATCGACGCCAAGGGCAGGGAACTGGTCTAGGTCCAAGCCGGGGCAGGGCTGTCGCGAGAAGCCGTGCGCAAACAGAGAATTAGCTCAAAGTCTGAAATCGAGATTCATGTCATGAACGCACAGCTTCAACCGACCGGCTCCGCCTATTTCATCGCCAAGGAAACGGAAAAGCCGGAGAACCACACGCTCTCCGTGCTGGTCGACAATGAGCCCGGTGTGCTTGCCCGGGTCATCGGCCTGTTTTCCGGCCGCGGTTATAACATCGAGAGCCTCACCGTCTCCGAGACCGAACACGAGAAGCACCTGTCGCGCATCACCATCGTGACGCGCGGCACGCCGCATGTGCTGGAGCAGATCAAGCACCAGCTCGAACGCATCGTACCGGTGCATCGCGTCGTCGATCTCACCGTGCGCTCGCACGAGTTCGGCCAGGAGCGGCCGCTGGAACGCGAGTTGGCGCTGGTCAAGGTCGCCGGCACCGGCGAAGCCCGCGTCGAGGCGCTGCGTCTGGCGGACGCTTTTCGCGCTTCGGTCATCGACGCCAACACCGAGCACTTCATCTTCGAGATTACCGGCAAGGGTTCGAAGCTCGACCAGTTCATCGCCATCATGAAGCCGCTCGGCCTGGTCGAGATCTGCCGCACCGGCGTGGCGGCGATGAACCGCGGCCCGCAAGGGATGTAGTCTCAGTCCAACTATTTTACCGGCTTGGGATCGACCTTGCCGCTCGCCAGATTCTTACTCTCCCTTTTGATCGGGCGCGATACCGGACAGACGTCCTGGACGAAGCCGTTCAGCGTGTTAACCAGATTGTTCTGGACCAGCGAGTAGCGGATGAATTGTCCCTGCCGCTCCCTGGCGATGAGGCCGGCCGTCTCCAGGATGCTCAGATGCTGCGAGATCGACGGCTTCGACATGTCGAAGCGCGCCGCGATCTCGCCCGCGGTCAGCGAGGAGTGGGCGAGATAGGCGAGGATCTTGCGCCTCGGCTGCGATGACAGCGCCTCGAACACGCGCTGTATGGCGCTGCTTGCCCCGATAGCCGTGTCGCCATCCGCTGCATTGTCTTCGATCACAGCCTGCCTCTGTCGTTTCGCTTCCGGTATTTAGTCTATTGCCTAAATACCTAAATCGGAATAGTAGATAGTTAGCTTATTGCCTAAATAAGCGCCGGCGCGCCGGAAGGCAAGGCTCTTTGGTCCGGAAATGTTTCCTGCAGAGGAGGGGTACCGATGAAGACCATATCCACAGGCAGAATGATCTCGCAGCCCTTGAGCGATGCCGAAGATGGCGAGGTCGTCTGGATGCCGGCCAAGTCGATCTGGGTCGGTGCGATGACGCTGATTGCGTTGGTGTTCGGGCCGCTGACCTTCAGCTGGAGCGCTTTCGCCCTGTTCGTAGCGACGACGGCGGTGACGATCTGCGCCGGACACTCGGTCGGCATGCATCGCCTGCTCATCCATCGCTCGTTCAAGGTTCACATCTGGCTCGAACACGCGCTGGTCTATCTCGGGACGCTCGTCGGCATGGCCGGTCCGTTCGGCATGATCTATGCGCATGACATACGAGACTGGGCGCAGCGCCAGACGGCTTGTCACGACCTGCACGCCCACCGCCGGCCTTTCTTCACCGACGCTTTCTGGCAAATGCATTGCGCCGTAGCGTTGCGCAATCCGCCTGACTTCGTCATCGAGCCGTCGATCAGAAACGACCGCTTCTACAAATTCGTCGAGCGGACCTGGATGCTGCAGCAACTGCCGTGGGCGATCCTTTTCTTGCTCCTCGGCGGGTGGAGCTGGGTGGTCTGGGGCATTGCGGTGCGTATCTCCGTGTCGCTGACCGGGCATTGGCTGGTCGGGCATTTCGCACATCGCAGCGGGCAGCAGGGCTGGCGCGTCGATGGCGTTGCCGTGCAGGGCTACAACCTGCCGCGTTTCGGCCTGGTGACCTTTGGCGAGAGTTTCCACGGCAATCACCATGCGTTTCCCGAATCCGCAAAGCTCGGCCTGGAACGCGGGCAGATCGATCTCGGCTGGCTCTTCATCCGCATCCTGGCTGCCCTCGGCCTCGCGCATGGCGTGAAGCTTCCCGGGAACACGCCGAGGCGCAAAGGCCTGCGGCGTGTGGCTGGCCGTCAGGAGGCGGCCGCCGCTCCCAGCCTGTTGTCGGCGCGGGCCCACGGCAGGTAGACTGTGCCGGCCTGGCTGGCTCGGGATAGACGGATCACGGCGGAGCGCTTTGGACCAATGGAATGAGGTTGCGTCCAGCGCTCTGTCGATTTAAGTCAGCATTGCTGACCTTTGTGAGCCGTCATGACCCTCGACGCTTTCCTTGCCCTTTTGGTCTACGCCTTCGTGACCTCGATCACGCCGGGGCCGAACAACCTCATGCTCTTGGCGTCGGGCGTGAATTTCGGCCTCGTCAGAACCATTCCGCATATGCTGGGCATCAGCATGGGTTTCCTGGTGCTGTTGCTTGCTGTCGGCTTTGGCCTGGGCGCGGTGCTTACGGCGTTTCCGGCCTTGCACACCGGATTGAAGATCGCCGGCGCTGCCTATCTGCTCTATCTCGCCTGGAAGATCGCCATGTCGCGCTCGCTGTCCAGCAAGGGTGAGACGGAGGCACGGCCGATGCGCTTCATCGAGGCAGCCGCATTCCAGTGGGTCAATGCGAAAGCCTGGGTGATGGCGATCACCGCCATGGCCGTCTACTCCAATCCGGACCACCCGTTCCTGTCGGTGGCGCTGATCGCGATCGCCTTCACCGTCGTCAACCTGCCGAGCGTCTCGGTGTGGGCCGGCTTCGGCACGGCGCTGCGCGGATTCCTGTCGGATCCGGTGCGGCTGAAATGGTTCAACATCGCCATGGGCGTGCTCTTGGCGGCGACGCTCTGGCCGATGCTGAAATAGACGCATCCGGCCTGAAATCTCAACCGCATCCTGGCTGGTTTTCCGACTGCTGAGCCGGCTGCATAGTCATTGTGCAGTGCACATTAAATCTTCGTAATGCCGTGTTTTGGCCCTTTTCCGACAAATGTGCGTCCTATCTACTTCGGCGAGATCGCGGCAAGGCGCCGTGATTGGGTAGAATGAGACCACCGGGTTCGGCGTGTCGGATCATAGGGCTTTTAGTCGATGCGCGGAAAAGTCGTTCTGGCGGTGGTGGTGGCAGCGGCCTGTGTCGCCGCGGCATGGGTCTATTTTTCGCCGGCGGCAATGAGCAGTCTGCAGCAGATGCTGCCGGGCGCCAGGCAGGCGGCAGCAACGGACAAGCCGGCTGGATCGGACAAGGCTTCGGCCGACAAGGCTGGGGGCAAATCCGGCGCCGGCGGTAATGCCGCCCGTTCGGCCTCGATCGTCTCGGCCACTGCGACAATGGCCGATTTTCCAATCCGCCGTTACGCCATCGGCTTCGTGTCTTCGCCGGCCGTGGTCAACATCAACGCCCGCGTGTCCAGCCAGATCGTATCGATCGACGTCAAGGACGGCCAGATGGTGAAGGCCGGCGACCTGCTGTTCTCGCTCGACGACCGGGCGCCCAAGGCGCAGCTTGCCAAGGATCAGGCGACGCTCGCCAAGGACCAGGCCCTGCTGACCAGTTCGGGCTCCGACCTCCAGCGCGCCAAGGATCTCGTCGCCAAGCAGGCCGGCACGCAGCAGACCTACGATCAGGCGGTGGCGGCGCAAAAGGCTGCCGCGGCGACGGTCGATGCCGACAAGGCGACGATCGACGCCGACAATGTCCAGCTCGGCTTTGCCAGCATCAAGGCGCCGATTGCCGGCCGGCTGGGCGCGGTCAACGTTTCGGTCGGTGACCTCGTCACCTTGAGCAACGGCAACTCGAGCACGGCCACGCCGCTGGTGACGATCACCGAGATGGATCCGCTGCAAGTCAACTTCAATCTGCCGGAGAGCAACCTGGCGCTGCTGCACAAGGCGCTGGCCAACCCGCAGCAAGGCGCGGTGACGCTGACCAAGGATGGCGATCCGACGCCGATCGGCAAGGGCACGCTCGACTTCGTCGATTCCAGCGTCGACACCGCGTCCGGCACCATCGCGACACGGGCGAGCATTCCCAACGCCGATCTTTCACTGTGGCCCGGCCAGTATGTGAATGTCGTGCTCGACGCCGGCATCATGCCGCAGATGACATCCATCCCGACCGTTGCCGTGCAGCCCAGCCAGAAGGGGCCGTTCGTCTATGTCGTCAGGCCCGACAACACGGTCGAGATGCGGCCTGTGCAGGTGGCGCTGACCGAAGGCGAAAACAGCGCCATCAGCGAGGGCGTCAAATCAGGCGAGAAGGTGGTGGTCGAGGGCCAGACCAGGCTGAAGGACGGCGCCGCCATTCACGAAGGCAAGGCGGCCAGCGGTGATCAAGCTGCTCCCAAGGTCGCCGAGGCCGGCAAGGCGGCTGCCCAATGATTTCCGAATTCTGCATACGCAGGCCTGTCGCCACGCTGCTGATGTCGTTCGCCCTCGTGCTGGGCGGGCTGTTTGCCTACAAGTTCCTGCCGGTGGCGGCGCTGCCGAGCGCCGAATTCCCGGTCGTCAACGTCTCGGCCACCCTGGCCGGCGCTTCGCCCGAAACCATGGCCACTTCGGTGGCGACGCCGCTGATCAAGCAGTTCGCCACCATCGCCGGCATCGATTCGATCTCGACCAGCAATTCGCTGGGACGCACGTCCATTGCCATCCAGTTCGTGCTCAACCGGGATATCGACGCGGCGGCCGCCGACGTGCAGGCGGCGATCGCGCGCACGCAGCGGCAGTTGCCGCCGGAGATGACGTCGCCGCCGAGCTATCGCAAGGTCAATCCGGCCGACGCGCCGATCCTTCTGATGTCGCTGGTCAGCGACACGGTTCCGCTCACCGACCTCGACGCCTTCGCCGAAAACGTCATCTCGCCCTCGCTGTCGACCATCGACGGCGTGGCGCAGGTGTCGATCTTCGGCCAGCAGAAATATGCGGTGCGCGTGCAGATCGACCCGACGGCGCTGGCGGCGCGCGGCATTTCGATCGACCAGCTGCAGACGGCGATCGCCTCGGCCAATTCCAACACGCCGCTCGGGGTCTTGCAGAACGACAAGCAGCAGCTGACCATCACGGCCAACACGCAGCTCACCAATGCCGCCGGGTTCTCCAACCTCATCATCGCCACCAAGAACGGCCATCCGGTGCGGCTGGGCGAGGTGACGCGCGTCATCGACTCGGTCGAGACCACGACGACCGCAAGCTGGTACGACGGCACGCGCGCCATCATCCTGGCGGTGCAGCGCCAGCCCGACGCCAACACGGTCGACGTCGTCGACAAGGTCAAGGCGATGCTGCCGTCGTTCAAGGACCAAATGCCGGCCGCCGCCGACATCAAGCTGCTCAACGACCGTTCCACCTCGATCCGCCAGGCCGTCGACGACGTCCAGTTCACGCTGCTTCTGACCATCGCTTTGGTGGTGATGGTGATCTTCGTCTTCCTGCGCCGGGTGACTGCAACCATCATTCCGGCCGTGGCGGTGCCGATCTCGCTGATCGCGACGCTCGGCGCCATGTTCCTGTTCGGCTTCTCCATCGACAACATCTCGCTGATGGGCCTGACGCTCGCAGTCGGCCTCGTCGTCGACGACGCCATCGTCATGCTGGAAAACATCTTTCGCCACATGGAGGAGGACGGTCTCTCGGCCTTCGATGCCTCGCTGAAGGGCGCGCGCGAAATCGGGTTCACCATCATCTCGATCTCGATCTCGCTGGTGGCGGTGTTCATCCCCGTGCTTCTAATGGGCGGCGTCATCGGCCGCATCTTCAACGAATTCGCCGTCGTGGTGACGGTCGCCATCCTGGCTTCGATGTTCGTGTCGCTGACACTGACGCCAATGCTGTGTTCGCGCTTGCTGTCGGTGACCAAGGCCGATCGCGACAAGCATGCCCCCGGCCACAAGCAGGATATCGTCACCCGCGGCTATGACCGGCTTTTGACCTTCTGCCTGCGCCACACTTTTCTGGTGTTCCTCGTCTTCGCCGGCACGGCGGCAGGGTCGGTCTGGCTGATCGAGGTCTCGCCGAAAGGCTTTTTCCCGCAAGAGGATATCGGCCAGATCTCGGTTACGACGATCGCCAGGCAGGACATCTCCTACGACGCCATGGTCAAGCTGCAGAACCAGGCGGCAAGTGTCTTCTCGCATTCGCCCTATGTCTCGCATGTCGCCTGGTCAGCCGGCGGCGGCAACAATGCGCTGAACCAGGGCCAGCTCTATGTGCAGCTGAAGGACAAGAGCCAGCGCCCCGACATCGACAAGGTGCTGTCGGATCTGCGGCGGCAACTGGCCACTGTGCCGGGGATCGATGCCTATATGCAGCCGGTGCAGAACCTGCGGCTTGGCGCGCGTTCTTCCGCCAGCGCCTACCAGCTCGTCGTTCAGGGCCTCGATACCGGCCTGACCGACACATGGGCGCAAAAGCTCAACGATGCGATGGCGGCCGATCATGCGAATTTCACCGACGTCACCAGCGATTTGCAGAACAATTCATTGCAGGCGACGCTGGTGGTCGATCGCGACAAGGCGGCGTCGCTCGGCATCGACACCGACACGCTGCGCTCCAGCCTCTATGGCGGCTTCGGCACGGAGCAGGTCTCGACGATCTTCGGCTCGGCCGACAGCTACGAAGTCATCATGGAGCTCGATCCCAACATCGAATGGTCGCCCGAGCGCATGCTGGCCATCCAGGTCAGGACGGCAAGCGGCAGCCTGGTGCCGCTCGGCGCCTTTGCCCGCGTCGACCGCACCGCCGGCGCGCTGACGGTCAACCAGCTCGGCCAGCTGCCGGCGGTGACCATCTCCTACAACCTGCCGCAAGGCGTGGCGCTGGGCGACAGCACGGCCCGCATCGCCGCGCTGAAGGAGCAGATCGGCATGCCGCCGGCGATTTCGACCAGCTTTGCCGGCACCGCCAAGACCTTCCAGGATTCGCTGGCCAATCAGGGCCTGCTGATCGGCGGCGCCATTCTGACCATCTATATCGTACTCGGCATCCTCTATGAGAGCTTTATCCATCCGCTGACCATCCTGACCGGCCTGCCTTCGGCGGTGCTGGGCGCGGTGGTGGCGCTGCGCTTTGCCGGCATGGACCTGTCGGTGATCGCGGTGATCGGCATCCTGATGCTGATCGGCATCGTCAAGAAGAACGGCATCATGATGGTCGACGTCGCGCTGGAGCTGCGACGAGAAGGCATGTCGGCCAAGGAGTCCATACACAAGGCGTGCCTGATGCGTTTCAGGCCGATCATGATGACGACGTTGGCGGCGCTGATGGGCACGTTCCCGATCGCGCTCGGCACCGGCGCCAGTGCTGAGCTGCGCCAGCCGCTCGGTGTCGCGGTCGTCGGCGGGCTGCTCGCTTCCCAGGCGCTGACGCTGTTCGTCACCCCTGTCATCTATGTCTATTTCGAGAATTTCTCCGGGTGGCTGGTGAGCTTCTTCTCTTCGAAGAAGAACAAGCCGGCGCTGCATGCGGTCGAGAGCGGCGAGCAGGCGTCGCTGTTCGGCCCCGAGGACCGGCTCATCGAACCCCAGAAGGCCGCCGCCGAATAGGGGATAGCCCGTGGCCCAAGCTGTCATGCTTGCGGCCATGGGCCGCCGATCCTAATCTGAGATCATGTCCCATGATCATGACCACGACAATGAGCTCGACCCGTTTGCGGCGCGCGTGCGCGCGCTGGAGACCATCCTCACCGAAAAAGGCCTGATCGATCCGGCCGCAATCGACGTCATCGTCGACACCTATGAGACCAAGATCGGACCGCGCAACGGCGCCAGGGTGGTGGCGAAAGCCTGGAGCGATCCGGCCTTTGCCGAGTGGCTGAAGCGCGACGCGACTGCGGCGATCACCTCGCTGGGCTACACCGGCCGCCAGGGCGAGCACATGCAGGCGGTGTTCAACACGGACGAGACGCACAACCTCGTCGTCTGCACGCTGTGCTCCTGCTATCCGTGGTCGGTGCTCGGCCTGCCGCCGGTCTGGTACAAGGCGCCGCCCTATCGCTCGCGCGCCGTGATCGATCCGCGCGGCGTGCTGGAGGAGTTCGGGCTGACCTTGCCGGCGGAGAAAAACATCCGCGTCTGGGATTCGACTGCCGAACTGCGCTATCTCGTGGTGCCGATGCGGCCTGGCGGTACCGAAGGCTGGAGTGAGGACCAACTCGCCGAACTGGTCAGCCGCGATGCGATGATCGGCACGGCGGTGGCCAAGGAACCCGGGACAAAGAAGGTACCGGCATGAACGGGCCGCAGGATCTCGGTGGGCAGATGGGTTTCGGGCCGGTCGCGCCCGAAAAGGACGAACCGTATTTTCATGCGGATTGGGAGAGGCGGGCGCTCGGCGTCACGCTGACTGCCGGCGCCATGGGCGCGTGGAACATCGACGAGAGCCGGCACGCCAGGGAATCGCTGCATCCGGCCGTCTATTATTCCTCAAGCTACTACCAGATATGGATCAAAGCGCTCGAGGTGCTGCTGAAGCGCCATGGCTTCGTCAGCGAGCGCGATCTGACGGAAGGTCGGGCGGTCGATCCGGCGGCGACGCCCAAAAGGGTGTTGAAGGCCGAAAACGTGCCGGCGGTACTGGCCAAGGGCAGTCCCTGCGACCGGCCGGTTGAGACGGCGCCGCGCTTCAAGGCCGGCGACCCGGTGCGGACAAAGAATTTCAATCCCACCGGCCACACAAGGCTACCGCGTTATGCGCGCGGCAAGCACGGAGTTATCGAGGCCGTGCGTGACGGTTTTGTGTTCCCCGACAGCAACGCACATGGCAACGGTGAAAACCCGCAATGGGTCTATACCGTGGTCTTCGATGGCTCGGAAATCTGGGGCGAGGGCGCCGACTCGACGCTGACCGTCTCGATCGATGCCTGGGAGAGCTATCTTGAGCCGGCCTGAAGGTGCATTGCCGGCGGGTCTGGACGAACCAGTATTCGCCGAACCCTGGCAGGCCGAAGCCTTCGCCATGACGGTGGCGCTGCATGACAAGGGCCTGTTTTCGTGGAGCGAATGGGCCGATGCGCTGTCGGCGCAAGTGAAGAAGCCGGGCGCCGCAAGCGACGGCCACGATTATTACGAGCATTGGCTGGCTGCGCTGGAGACGCTGCTGGCGGCCAAGGGCGTCGCGGGAAAAAGTGACGTCGACACGCTCGCCGCCGCCTGGGAACGCGCCGCGCATGCAACCCCGCACGGCAAGCCGATTTTGTTGGAGAACGATCCCGGGCCGACCAGAGGTAGCGGCGGCGGCGCGAACATATAGTCCGCCTGTGGTTGGTGTTTGAAATCTGGCGGCCGATGCAACTAATTTTCGACGACCATGCCTTCGTCGTCCCCATAGACAAACGCCTCAACGACGGCGAAGCGGCCACGGTTTTTGGAAATGGCGACGAAGTCGTTGTCACCCAAGTGGAGGATCACTTGCTCGTCGCTGATGGTAACACGTTCTATGGTTCTGGCATTTTCGTCACTCAGACAGGCCGTGACCTCGGTATATATCGCGAACCCTGCGTCATCCGACAAGGAGACAACGATGCCATAACCAGGTTCGCCGATTTCGATCTTCTTTATCGACTTTCCGATCAGCCTGTCTGCGAACGACCTCATCAATATCCTCGCTTATAGGTGTCTGCGCCGATCTGCATCTCGATCATGTCCGTGATAGTGGCATTGCCCGATCTAGGTTGAAATGCCTGAATTCAAATCGTTCGTTATCCGCTTGCATGTTCACTTTACGTTCGCATTTGCGCCTGCTAGTTTGTCCCGTTGAAGGTGAGGCAATCCCATCGTTTTAAGCGGTGGTTGGCACCAAGCTTGTCTTTCTCTCGCGAATCCGGTCTGTCGAACCGATGGAATTCTCCCCCCAACAGGACGAGGCTCTGAAAGCGGTGGCGCGCTGGCTGAAAGAGGGCCGGCCGCAGGTGTTCCGGCTGTTCGGCTATGCCGGCACCGGCAAGACCACGCTGGCGCGCTATTTTGCCGAGCATGTCGACGGGCAGGTGCAGTTCGCCGCCTTCACCGGCAAGGCGGCGCAGGTGCTGCGTTCCAAGGGCGCGGTCAATGCTCGCACCATCCATTCGTTGATCTACCGGCCGAAGGGCGAGGAATCGGTGTCGGACGAGGTGACCGGCAAGACCTCGATGTCGCCGACCTTCTCGCTCAACCGGCAAAGCCCTATTTCACGGGCGAAGCTGGTGGTCATCGACGAATGCTCGATGGTCGACGAGCAGCTTGGCCGCGACCTTCTGAGTTTTGGCACGCCGATCCTGGTGCTTGGCGATCCGGCGCAGCTGCCGCCGATCTCGGGCGGCGGCTTTTTCACCGAGCATGAGCCGGATGTGCTCTTGACCGAAATCCACCGCCAGGCGCGCGACAATCCGATCATCCAGCTGGCGCTCGACGTGCGCGAGGGCCGCGAGTTCATGCGTGGCGACTACGGCACCGCGCAGGTCATCGGCAAGGAGGACGTCACCCAGGAGCTGGTGCTGAAGGCGGACCAGGTGTTGGTCGGCACCAACCGCACACGCCGCCGCTACAATCAGCGCCTGCGCGAGCTGAAGGGTTTCAATGCCGATTATCCGCAGGCCGGCGACAAGCTGGTCTGCCTGCGCAACGACCCCGCCAAGGGCCTGCTCAACGGTTCGCTGTGGAAGGTGATGACCTCGTCGCGCGAGACGGTGAAGCCGGGCATCAACCTTCTGGTCTCGCCCGAGGAGGACGATCCCGACCGCGGCGTCGCCAAGATCAAGCTGCTCAAGTCGGCTTTCGAGGATCCGGACGCCGATATCCCCTGGCAGCAGAAGAAGCGCTTTGACGATTTCGACTATGGCTACGCGCTGACCGTGCACAAGGCGCAGGGTTCGCAGTGGAACGACGTCGTGCTGTTCGACGAGAGCTGGGCGTTCAAGGAAACCCGCCAGCGCTGGCTTTATACCGCCATCACGCGGGCGGCAGAGCGGCTGACGATTGTTAGATAACTGGCGTTGGATAGCTGGCGTTAGATAGCCGGCGTCAGGTAGCAGCCGGCGCAGCAGGGCTGAGTGGCGTCGCACCCAGCCATTGCCAGGCATCCGCTTCGTCCTCGGCCGCGAAGTGCCTGAACTCGATGGGTGGCGAAGCCGGAAGGAAGTTCCGCGCATCCGCTATCCAGTCGGGCTCACCGATCGTCGCGCACCGGGCGATATGCTCTAGCGCATGAACCGTACCTTGTTTCAGCGTCTCGTCGTCCATATCGATCCAGTCGACGCCCTCATGGTCGACCAGCCGCACCAAGACGTCGATCCTCGGGTGCAGCGCGTAGGCAGCCTCCAGCAATCCGAACAGATTTTCGCCGTCGGCTGCCGATACATGGCCGACGACGTCGATGGCGAAAAGGTCCTCACGGTCGGTTTCGAGGCGGCGGATCGCGGGCACGGATTGGAGAAAATTCATTGGCTGGGTTCCCCCTTGCGAGCAGATGTCATCACTGGAACACCCGAAAGCCCCTGTCTGTTCCCATCAAAGGCAGTATAGATGCGCTGCACAAACAGCCGGACCTCACGCCATGCCCGCGAAACTCTCGGTCAATCTCAACGCCATCGCCATGCTGCGCAACCGCCGCAACCTGCCGTGGCCCAGCGTCACCGGGCTCGGCCGCCTGGCGTTGGCGGCCGGCGCGCACGGGCTGACGGTTCATCCGCGGCCCGACGAGCGCCACACCAGGCATTCCGACCTGCCCGAGATCCGGGCGCTTATCGACGACGAGTTTCCCAAGGCGGAATTCAACATCGAGGGCTACCCGACCGAGGATTTTCTGGCGCTTGTGGAAAGGCACCAGCCGGAGCAGGTGACGCTGGTGCCCGACGATCCGGCGCAGGCGACATCGGACCATGGCTGGAACTTTGCCGCCGAGGCGGCGTTCCTTAACCCGATCGTCAAGCGTCTGAAAAAAGGGGGCTTCCGCGTGTCGCTGTTTTCCGATCCGGATCCCACCGGCGTCAATGCCGCGCGCGATACCGGCGCCGACCGCATCGAGCTCTATACCGGGCCCTACGGCAGCTACCATTCCGATTCCGCCAAGGCGCGGAAGGAGCTGGAAAGATTGGGAAAAACCGCGGATGCCGCACTCGCCGCCGGGCTCCAGGTCAATGCCGGGCACGATCTGGTGGTGAACAACCTTCCGGCATTGGCAAAGCGCATTCCGGCATTGGCCGAAGTGTCTATCGGACACGGGTTGACAGCCGATGCGTTGGAGTATGGCATGGCCGGCACGGTGGGGCGGTTTCTGAAGGCTTGCGGTTGGTAGCGGGGGAAGGCTCGTGTCGAAGGTGATATCGCATGACAGCAAGCAAGGCGCACCGCGCGGTGATCGGGGAGTAGTCGATGGCTCTTTCCAGCATCGGTAGCGAGGCTGAACCCGTCGAACAACCGAACCACTCCCACACTGAACAGCACAGCACCAAAGTTCTGATGCTGGGCGCGCTTGGCGTCGTCTATGGCGATATCGGCACCAGCCCGATCTATGCCTTCCGCGAGGCGCTTCACGCTTCGCCTGGTACCGACACGCGTATAGATGTCCTGGGCGTGCTGTCGCTGATCGTCTGGGCGCTGACGATTATCGTCACCATAAAATACGTCGCTTTCGTGCTTCGCGCCGACAACAAGGGAGAGGGCGGCACGCTGTCCCTGATGGCGCTGGCGCGCAGCGCCTATCCAAAAGGCGCCAAGCTTATCCTCGGCATCGGACTTTGCGGGGCGTCGCTTTTTTTCGGAGACGCTATCATAACTCCGGCCATTTCCGTGCTGTCGGCAGTTGAGGGCCTGGAAGTGGTGACACCGACGCTGGAGGCCTATGTCGTTCCGATCACCTTGGTCATCCTGGCATTTCTGTTCTCCGTGCAGCGCTTCGGCACGGGGAAGGTGGCGGCAGTATTCGGGCCGGTGACGGCGCTATGGTTCCTGGCCATCGGCGTTTCCGGGCTCTACCACCTGATGGATGATCCTTCGGTGCTGTTGGCGATCAACCCGTATTATGCGATCGCCTACTTAGCCGGCACGCCGACCGCCGCTTTCGTGACCGTTGGTGCAGTGTTCCTGGCGGTAACGGGGGCCGAGGCGCTTTATGTCGACCTTGGACATTTCGGGCGCAAGCCGATCGTGCTCGCGTGGTTTTCCGTGGTGTTTCCTTGCCTGCTGCTCAACTACTTCGGCCAGGGCGCCTTTGTATTGGCGAATGGCGGCAGGCCGACCAATCCATTCTTCGAGATGTTGCCGGATTGGGCGCTGATGCCAATGGTCGGCTTGGCAACGGCCGCCACCGTGATCGCCAGTCAGGCGGTGATCTCGGGTGCTTTTTCGCTGGCACGCCAGGCAGTGCAACTCAACCTGCTGCCCCGCATCGAGGTGCAGCACACGTCCGAAATGCAGAGCGGCCAGATTTATATGCCGCGCGTCAACCTGCTCATCGCCCTGGGAGTGATGCTGCTGGTTGTCGGCTTCGGCAGCTCGAGTTCGCTGGCTTCCGCTTACGGAATTTCGGTGACCGGCGAGATGCTGATGACAACCATTCTGCTGTTCGTTGTCATGCGCAATTTGTGGAAATGGCAGCTTGGGCTCGCCCTGGCATTGGCGCTGCTGTTCGGCACCATCGACATGGGTTTCTTCCTGGCGAATGTCGTCAAGATCGTGGAAGGCGGATGGGTGTCAATATCCGTTGCCTGCCTCATGGGGCTGATCATGACCACCTGGATACGCGGCAGCCGCTATCTCTTCGACAAGACCCGGCGCAACGAAATCCCGCTCGATTTCCTCGCCGGCAATCTGCTGAAGAAGAAGCCGCAGCTGGTGTCCGGCACCGCCGTGTTCCTGACCAGCGATCCGCAAAGCGCGCCGACAGCGCTGATGCACAGCCTGAAGCACTACAAGGTG
>NZ_AYWC01000031.1:0-31787 GCF_000502615.1 Mesorhizobium sp. LNJC405B00
TCACCTGCTGATGACTGATCGCGCGCGGGTCCGGGAAGACACCGAAGTTAAACGGGGGCACCCAGGTGCCCGTCGAAGATTTTCTTTCCGCCGCAGATGGTGGTCTCATCCACGACCGTGGCGCCGCACAAATAGGAGCGGACCAGCACGACCGCGGCGTCCTCGGGTGCGGCAGATGCGGCTGCTGGCGACGGCTTCCCCAGATGTGGAATTCGAGCACATTCATCTGGACGCCCGCGATCAGCCCAGCCAAGTCATCGACCACGAGATGCGGCTTTCCTTACCGGACACCTTCTCCAACTGGCCATCATGGATGGCCCTGGGCACGCTTGACAGTCTGTGCTTCTGAAAGAAGGTCTGCTGCAGGTCGCCGTGAGTATCGCGCACCAGCGACAGCGGCCGATCCTGAATGTGCGGCAGCATCTTCTCGGCGACCACTGCGTAGTAGGCGGCGAGTGTGGATTTGGTCACCTTGGTGCCTGGATACATGACCTTGTCCGGATGCGTCAGCTTGACGCCGACAGCAGCGGCGATCTCCTTGCCGGATCGAGATTGGCCGAGTCTCTGGGCCGTTTGCGCCTTTTGTTGAGAGTGCCGTCTACTCGGACATGAGGAACTCGGATACATGTCAATACGCTGCCTGGGATTCGGTTGCATGCCCAAGCACCGCGCCGGCGACCGTCGGCGCTCAAGGAAGAACGGCGCATAAGCCGCAGTCCTGCGCGCGGCCGCAACAGCGGACAATTGTCGCGCGCAGGACGGAGGAAATTCGCCCCCCGCCGCGGGCGGTGAACAGGACAGCCGTAGGAGCGTCAGCATAGCGCCGGCCGCAGGACGGGACGCGGGACCGACTGTCCCCGTCCGCGGTGGTCCGCATGTTTTGGTTCGAAGCCCACCGGCTGAGATCGCGCAGTTCAGTTCTCGACAGTCCGACCGCTGATCCGCGATGATGCAAACAGGATTGAACCACACCAGAGCCGAGTTTGGCTGCAAGAAATCGATCTGGTCTTGCACCCTTTCGGCTTCTTCCTCAATTGCGTTGCAGCTTGTGAATTCCAAGCCTGACAGGCCCTCCCCTGTCACAACTCGTGCAGAAAAGCGCTCGCTCGACCGAACTGACAATGCGGCTTTTCCATAGCGCTCGATGAGGCGTTTTGCCGTTGCATGGTGCGAACATGATCTGCAACAAGCTCGCAACACATGCCACTCGCGAAATGTCGAGCGCCCATACAGGCCACCGTGAACGCTGCCAGGCGCTCCCAAGCGTCAACGCCGGTTGCTGTTTAGCTGGCGACGTCCCTTGGCACGCTTTCGGTCGGAGAAAAGCGAATATCCGCCGTCCTCCCGAAATCTGCAGCGACGCATGAGCCCCGGGCTTGACCCATTGCGTCGCCGAGATTTATTCCCTTGGGCGCCGGCATGGCGTGCCCCAGGAACCTCTTCCACAGTCGCTAGCCAATAGCGGGGCTCGAATTGATGCGGCTGAGCCCACAAATTGGTCGATCGCGCGGCCAATCGAAAGCCATGAAGAGAGGTGGAAACCCTGTAGTGCCGAAGTATCACGTTGAGGGGATGGATGGTGCTACGCAGACGGCCATACGGACAGTCAACGCCCATGTGGGCCGGTAAGCATCCGAACGCACTCTGCGCGCAAGTGAACCCCTTGCGCTAACGCTTCGACGCGCCATCAAAGCATTGACCATGTTGAGGGGGCGATCGCACCGCTGATGGTCAGCGAAGGCCAACAAGTGGTCCGGCTACCCTTGGAGCCAATCCGCATTTCTGGCGATTTTTCCCTGGAGCAATCAGTGCATTGACATGAACTCGGCCGTTTTATTGTTCCTTGCTGAGTGCAGGTAATCGTGCCGGAACTCAGCAAGAAAGGCCAGTCCTTCCCAATCATGGATGGTCAATTGGCCATTCACAAGTGATGTAAGGTGCTTCTCCCGAAGAGACTTGAGCGTGCGGTTGATGTGGACTGCCGACAGCCCTGTCGCCTCGCCAAGGTCAGCTTGAGTCACACCAAAAGCGCAGGTTTGATCGGACGCAAGTCCGGCATCTTCCATACGTAGCATAATTTCACAGAGAAGGTGGGCCACTCGGCCAAGCGCTTGGCGCTTCCCGACATTGACCACCCATTCGCGGAAAATCGATGCATCAACCAGTGTCGTTCGCCAAAGATTTGCCGCCAGCCTGGGGTGGCGTTCGCAGAGCAGCCGGATAGCCGAGTGATCTATGAAGCCAACACTGCAAGCGCTCACCGTTCGAACGTCGCTATCCAACAGATCGAGGTGCAGGCTCAACAGATCGGGCATGTCGCCAGGCACATGATAAGCAGTGACCTGACGCTTCCCGTCTCCTGTTACCTTCGAGGTGCTGGCTAAGCCAGCCAGGACCATTATGCACCGGGACGGCTGGTCGCCTTCCCGAACCAAGTTCTGGTTTGCGCCAATCGCAACGATCCTTATTCTTACCGCGTCGAGAGCTTGACGCTCACCTGACGTGAGGGTGAAGGCACGATGGAACTTGGCGGTTAATGGGCTTTGATAAAGCATGTCGGCTCTCCGTTTGGGCGGGAGCGCTATGGTCTCTCAGTCACCCGCGGCCAGCAGAACGCGAATGATGCCCGACCTTATATCATAAACACCGGACCGACTTAACCTGTGATAAGTCTGGCACTGCTTCGGATGGTCCTTTCCTCCATCGGCAAACACAGGCTCAACAGGATTGGTGCTTAGAGGGAAGCGGCCCATCATCGGGCCTCGTGTTGCGCAGCTGCGGCAGCAGCTATAATAGATCGTTCTCAAATTCGAGGACTCACACCATGACCGACGCCCCGACCACGCCCCTGAACTGGTAGAACTCACGGCGGATGTGGTATCGGCGTACGTCAGCAACAATCCCGTGCCGGTCGCGGGTTTGGCGGACCTGATAGCCTCAGTGCACGCGTCGCTGTCTGGGATTGGCCATCGCGTGGCTGCCGCGACCGAAGAACCAGTGCCTGCGGTAAATCCAAAGAAGTCAGTATTTCCCGATTACATCATCTGTCTTGAAGATGGTAAGCGGTTCAAAACCCTTCGGCGACATCTGCGCGTGCATTTCGGTCTCACTCCTGACGCGTATCGAACGAAGTGGAACTTGCCATCCACTTATCCGATGGTCGCTCCCAACTATGCGGCCTCACGGTCTGCCATGGCGAAGTCGATCGGTCTGGGTAGGAAGGCACCGCAGCCCACGGCAACTGCAACGGGCAAGGCAAGGCCGACGGCTAAGGCTAAAGCGTAGCTTCCGCTATCACACCATTACCACCGCGGCACCAATCGGCGATGTATGCATCGCGGCGGACCTGTCCGCTCTTGGCCGGTGCCCACCCAGGTTCCCCAACCCATGGCGCCGGCCATTTGTGCCCACACCTCAGCTTCGTATTGCTGCCCAACCTTTTCTTGTTGTAGGCCGCTTACGACGTTAATCTCCGCTTGGCCTGATTGCTGGGAGGCAACGCCATGGCTGACATAATTCCAATTCGCAAAGCACGCCTTTGTGTCGAAGTTGGCGAACCCTGTGGCGAGTGGTTTGTCCGCGTGATCGAGGAAGACCAGGAACTCACCCGATCATTCAAGCTCGAATCCTATGCCTTGGCCTTTGCAGAAGGCCAAAGGTCGCGTCTGCATCTCAACACGTTTTCGCGGCTGTAGAGCAAGCCTATGCAGAGGTCCGCAGGGTTACTGGCGAAATTTGGGCGATAGCATCGAAGCCATCGCCGGCCACATTGCGACCATGGAAACGCGACAACTGCACCAATTGCTCAAGTCGTTGCCATCGAGATCGGAAATCGCCAGCGCGGAAATGGTGATGGGCATCCTCGTCTATCGAGAGGTTGAACTGCGCCGCCGGCGGGGGACGGGCGGCAACGTGCTGCCCTTCCCCGGTCTCGGGACTCCACCTATCCAGCACTAGGCAGCGACGCCGGACCTGTAAGAGGCCATCGGATAGCGAATCCCTGTCGGTGATTGTTTCACGGCCTTGAGCAGCACTTCATGCGGATCCTGCACGGCCTGGTGATTGTCGCAGATCGGCGACAATCGGGCCAACGATTGCCTTGTGCAGCCGTTCCGCCTCGATCTTGAAGCGGGCGAGCTGTTCCTGCGAAACGTGTTGTGAGGGGTTTTCGTCTTGACCATGGTAGCGAACTCCGTTGAGGGGATCGCCGCAAACGGTTCTTGCACAAAAAAGCCCGTCGCGGTGAGCGACAGGCTATTATGACATCAGGGGATTAGAACTTGTAGGCGATGCCGAAGCGAACCTCGTTGGTCTTCAGATCAACGTCGGCATTGACCAGACCACCAAAGGATTCTGTACCGAAGTCGGTATAGCGATACTCGCCTCGCAGCAGCAGATTGTCGGTCATGGCATAATCCAAGCCCACGCCTATCGTCCATCCTGTGAATGTATCTCCGAACGAAGGTCCGCCTCCATTATTACTTATGTCGACATCGCCAAACGCAACGCCACCCGCAATATAAGGAAGAAAGCGATCAACGGCATATCCTAGGCGCAGTCTTGCCGCCGCACTCCAGTTGAGTTCTTCGGTGGCGATGCCGCCCGGGATCGGGATACCAGGAGCGCTGAAGACTTGGCCGCTGCCATCAACATTCGCATATACGACGTCCAGCTCCGCGCCAATCACAATGTTATTGGACATCTGATAGTTGTAACCGGCGTAGACGCCACCAAGGAACCCGTCGGGATCTGTGTCGACAAAGCCCGGCCCACCGATTTCGTCTATGTTGCCATTCCCCCAAGCATAGCCTGCCTGTAGGCCGACGTACCCACCCGTCCAGCTAAAGACCGGCGCGGCTTCTGCAACGATGGCATCGGCAGCATACGCCGACGAAGCCAGCAGAGACAACGACAGACCAAGAAGCAGCTTGTTCATAGGTGATCTCCTGTAACTACCTTTTTGGTAGCAGAGCGCGCCGATTGATGCAGTTGTTTTTCTGCCACAGTTGGCCGAATTCAAATCGGCCGCCCGCACTTACATGAGAACCTTATGCCAACTCGCTGGTGGCGATCGGATCGCCCCTCGCCACAGTGGGAAACTGCTCGGCCACCCAACTGTCCAGAACCTTCAGGCCCGGGAACACTCATTCCGGTATCCCAGAATTAACATCGAGGAGGGTACGATAAAGGCTGTCGACCTCCTTGTCGTCGAACGCCTCGGTCAGCTCGCTTTCCGCAATCCCCTCAGCCTCCGCGTCGGCGATTAAGCGCTTTGCGAGCTGCTCGATCTCCGCTCGCTCTTTCGGCGCACCGGCGTCGGATAGATCGTGTTTTTTTATCCATTGGTTCAAAAATAGGACGGCCGGCTTGCTCATTCGGGAACACCTGGGGCAAAGTGCACGACGGCATCGACCAGCGTCCGATATAGGCTATCAACCTCTTCGTCGATCTCTTCGCGCTCGATCGTCAAGGCTTTAGCGTCGGCATACAATTTGTGTATGTACTCACTTACCGAAACGGCGTCGGTCTTAGCCGTTTCGGGGAAATTGTTGCCGATCCAGCGATCGAGAAAGTTGACGCCGCGTGTGCTCATGAAGCCTAAGCTCGATCCAGCGCTTAGGTTCCAGCAGGCGCTCGACGGCAGCTTCGTCGACCTCGGCTTCCATTTCGTCGTTGACAGTCTTGGTCTTGCCGAAGGCGGCCACCGGCTCACCGTCAAAGCCCTGCAGCCACGCGTCGGCATGCTCTCCCCAGTAGGCTGGCACCGCACGTCTCCTTGCCATCCTTGCTCGCTTGGGCGTACATCCAGGCGTAGGTGGCGCGCTCCTGATCTTTCCTAGCCACGGCCATCTGTGTCATCCTCTCGGAAGTCCTGCAGTGAGGCGTGGCGCAGGTCATCCTCGCCGCGCAGGTGCTTTACGCGGCCGATCAGCCCCGGCTTGACCCATTGCGTCGCAGGCCGCTTCATGACGCCCTTGGGCGCCGTGCCTGGGTGCTCTTGCGTTTCCATAGCTCTCGCGCATTTCCCGGTTCAAGGTGACGAACGCGCTGCCGACATAGCGCCCTGTGCCCCGCTCGGCCATGAGAGCGAAAGCCGGCTTGTCCGCTTCACGCTCGACGCCGAGCAGATCGAACTCGTCGATCGCATAGCACTTGGCCTTCAGCCAGTTGGCCGACGGACCGCTGCGGTATTTGCTGTCCTTCCGCTTCGACACCATGCCTTCAAGTCCGGCTTGGTCGAGCAAGTGGAGGATCGCCTTGGCTTCGCCGGGCAGAGGCTCGCTGAACTGAATACGCCGCCCGGGCTTGATCATGCTGGCCAGGATCTCGCGCCGCTCCTCAAGCGCCATGTCGCGCAGATCGTGCCCATTGAGGTGCAATAGATCGAAGACGACGAAATAGAGGTCTTGCTGTCGGCGGGTGATCGCTTTGCGCAGGTCGCCGAAGTCCGAAAGGCCAGCTTCGTTCAAGACGATGATCTCACCGTCGACAATCGCGCTTTCGGCACCAAGACTCTTTGCCTCCCCCACCAGGTCGCGATATTTCGCGGTCCAGTCGTGGCCGTTGCGCGTATAAATGCGTGTGCCGTCTTCATCGATGATCATCTGCGATCGGTAGCCGTCGAACTTGACCTCGTGAGTCCAGCCTTCACCCTCGGGAGCTTCTCCACAAGGGTCGGCATCAACGGCTCGATGAACTTCAAACGCATGCACTGATCCGCCCTCCGGCAATTCAATAAGATTAAGCTAAAATAGTTCCGAAACCGGAAATCAGCCTCTTGGGTGCAACAAACACGTCAACTCGGCGTTGCGGGATGAGCGAAGGAGGAATCGATATGGCCGACGACAAGAGCAAGCGGGATTTTCGCGATCGGGACCGTGTCTCGGCCGATGAGGATTATGAAGTCGAGTATTTCGCAGCCAAGGCCGGGATCACCCCGCAGCAGGTCAAGGAATTGATCGCGAAGCACGGCAACCAACGCGAAACGCTGGAGCGAGAAGCGAAGGCTCTGCGGAAATAATGACCAGGCTATCGGATCTCGGCAGACCAATAATTGGGCACCGACATGAAGGCCCGCCCGCGAGCGAGCTCGATCATTTCATGCCTTGCCCTGTTTGCGGCCAACAGATCGATATGCGCGACTTTCGCCAGGTCGCTTATCATGCCGATCCGGATCACGATCAGCCTCTCGAACTAGACGCTTAGGAACACAAGTGCCAAAATACCACGTTGAGGAAATGGATGGCGATACCGTGACGGCTACCCACATCGTGCACGCGACAACGCCGATCAGGGCGGCGCGGGAAGCGACGGAGCGCGACGTCACCCTGCGCACCAGCGAACCCATTTGGATCAGGGTTGCCGACGAGAAGCGCGGGCACGTCTTCGAATACAGTTTCAGCCTGTAGCTGGCGATCCAACCCGGCTGAGTTTGGATGGCCTACCATGCCGTCGACTTCGATACGCAAGTTCGACTATGACCCGAACACCAGGGTTCTCTCGGTTTGGTTTGTAGCGAGCGGGAAGCATTACGAGTTTTTGGACGTACCTGCTGAGGCCGTTGCCGCGTTCAAAGCTGCCTTTGCCAAGGGCGTCTATTTTAACAGCCACATCCGCAATCGTTATGCATTCCGGCTCGCGGCAGGGAGGGCAGCAGCCGCGTCGGGCGATTGACAGAACTTCAGATTCGAGGCGGCCCGCGCCATCGCAGGGGAGCAACTGTGCGAATTGACCAGGTTCCGAGGGCAAACGAAAAGCCGGCCGGCCGGGCCAGCGGGCGCGTATTATACTAAGCTAGGTGCTGGGCCTATTTGCCCATCATCATCGCAGCTTTGCAGAAGTTTTCATGGACCTGTCGGACAGGTCTGCCACGACGCGTGACCCACGGCGACGGGTCGGCAAACAGCGCACTCCTGCGCATCCACTGGGCTTACGAAGTCGGTCGGCTGCTCTGCGATCATAGTGCCTTATCGGAGAACCGCGCTGAGCTCCGCGCAGTCACCGGTCCTGCAATACGGCCGGATCTATGATCAAAGCGCTGAGCAGGAGCCATTCGGGGTCTACGCCTGCCGCCCGGTATTTATTGTCACAAAAAGGGGAACAACGGCAGCTCGGCCGTGTTGGGCCAGTTAAGCAATATTGCAGGAGCACAACATGCATTTCGTCAAAGTGCTTTTGGCTGCGATCGCCATCGGTCTCATCAGCCCGGGGGCAATGGCTCAGACCGCGACGACGTCCCCGCAGGAATTTGTCAAAGCAGCTGCGAGTTCAGACATGTTCGAGATCCAGTCGAGTGAGTTGGCGCTGCGGAAATCGAAGACATCACGAGTGAAGGAATTCGCTCGCATGATGATCAAGGACCACACGAATTCTTCCAAGCGGCTCATTGCGGCGGCAAAGAAGGACGACGTCGCAGTGGCACCGGAGATGACAAGCAAGCATGCTGCCCAATTGGAAGCATTGAGCAACGACAGCAGCGGGGCGTTCGATAACGCCTACGTCGACGCCCAGGTTGCAGCGCACCAGGAAGCCCTGACGCTGATGACCTCCTATGCGGAAAATGGTCAGGAAAAACATCTGGCGGCCCATGCGAAAAAGACCGCGCCGGTCATCCGGCAGCATTCCAAACATGCCCAGCAACTGAGCAAGAGCGGTTCTCAGGGCTGAGTGGATCTGGCCACGACGTTGGTTCTTCGCGGCGCTGTGGAGTCTGTGCCAACCCTCTGGCACTGCCTCCGCCCCCAGGGACGCTGCAACCTTCAAGCGGTCGTCGATGCAGGAACTCTAAAGGGTGCGTCGCTCAGGTAGTCCGGCGTGCAAGCACCAGCGTCGTCGAATTTGCCAAACGAACAGGAGACCTGACATGCCAAAGCAAAACGAGACCTCGCATTCGAGACGAAGTGACTTCGCCAATGATGAACCCATTCGCCCGGAGGATGCCGCCGTGTTGGACAGCCCCGTGGGCCACGAAGACAGGCACGGCGCGGAGCCAGGTTTCGGGGGAGCCGACGATGTCGACCAGCCGATCGGCGCAAGGCCCCGCAGCGAAATTACCGGTCGTCATGATGAAGGGGCAGGCGCCAATGAGACGATCGACGGCTTAAGCGAAACCGAGGAACTGACCCGCAGCTACGCCGAGGACATACCAACCGGTGACAATGATGAGGAGGAGGAAGACATCCCTGTCTTCGAAAGAGGCCGAAGCAACACCGAACTCTGAGCGCGCCAGGTTGAACCCCGCACGGTGAGGAACATGACAATGAGCACATTCGGACTTCGGGTTGCGTCTTTGGGGCTCCGGGCTTTTTTGGGACTGGCGGCCTCGCTGACTTTGGGCGTCGAGGCATCTGCGCAGACAAGTCAGCCCGCGCAGCAATCCGGCGACTCGTCGCAAACAGCCAAGCAGGGTCGACTGCCGGCGCAAGGATCGTCGCCGACCGCCAAGGATGATGTCGGCGTTGACGTCTCGCTCGGCCGGCCGGAGGTGAAGCAACAGGTTGCAAGACATCTGGGAGTGGCTGAGACCGAGTTGCCACTGGCGGTGCACGTGCCGATCGCGCTCGCTTCGCAAGTCTGCGGGCAAGAGGTATTTACCGCCCGCGCCAATGTAAACCGAAGCTGCACCGCGACGAAATTCATTCCGGAAATCGCCGAGGCGGCACGCAACCATCCACAAACCTCCGCGGTACCGGAGCAGTAGCACCGAAAATGTCCGAACCCGGCGCGACGGTCGTGCCATGCTTATCCGAGGGTAGCGCTCCAACCCGGGGTAATCAGCCAGCCCCACCGCCGTCTGTTTTTGGCGGCATGCATGATGGCGTTCGCCGCCATCTCTTAACCAATGTGAATGCTGTTGCTCCGCAGCCACGCTACGAGATCCTGTCCGAAGCGGAGGCAGGCAGATGCCACTGGAATCCCTGATCGATCAATATGTGAGCAGCCGCAAGCGGCGGGGTCTTTTGTCGATACGGCATGCTCTCGAGGCGTTGAAAGAGGCCGTTCCGGCGCTGTCGATCGGCGAAAGCCATCTTGTCAATATGATCGCCGAGCGAGCGCTCGCCTTTGGCCTCGCCATCCACTTCGATCATTCCGGCGAGAATGCCGGGTGTAAGACATCCACGAGAGCGTCTGCTGACGAGGAACTCGGTGTTCGCGTAGCTTCATTGCCTGGTGGGCGGATCTTTCCGAGGCTGCTCCCGTCCGTGTTCTGGGCGGGTGGTGAAGGTCGCCGACGCGATGCCACGGCGTGCGCCGACTCCACCCCGGCATTCGACAAGCTCCTCCAGCTTTCGCCAGTTGGAGCTTTCGTCTACTCGCAGCAGCCCTAGCGAGGCTCGATCAGCCTCCGCGTTCGGCGGTCTCGGGTTTTGCTCCAGCGGGCGGTTCGGGCCGGCGAATTGAGGTTGAAAGGAGAAGATGATGACGGACAACAAAACCGAGCGTGATTTTCGCGACAGGAACCGGGTCTCGTCCAACGAACGCAACGAACTCTTCCATTTTGCCCAGCAGAACGGCATCACGCCTGAGCAGGTGATGGAGCTCATCAAAGCCGTCGGGAATGACCGCGCCTCGTTGCGGCTGCGAAGGAATTGAAATCAGTTTCCCGGGGCGGCTCGCTTACGGCATGAAGCCTCGCTGCCGAGGAGAACCTTGAGCCGTGGTGAGAATTTGAGTGTAGCATCATCCTGACGCACACGCGGAGCAGGTCGAGCGTGAAAGTGACAATTGTACCCCTGCCCAACATGCGGCAAGCGCTGGAGGTTCGAGGCTGCGCAGATCGGCTATCGTCACCCCGAACCATAATCCACTCCAACCCGAGTCCTGGACGCACGGCGTGGCACCGAGCCTACTTCCTGCCGTCGTTCAATAATAATCCCGCGCCGCAGTCAGCCAGCGAGATCACCGTCGTCTGCCGGACGCGTGTCGGCTTCCAAACTGACAACGCACCGCCTTTGTAGCGACGCTTTCCAGCCACGATCACCTGCGCAGCTTTGCCGCGCTCGCTGCGCACCAATAAATTCCATCTCCTTCCCTCACACTGATCTTGTTCAGGCGGTCGTTTTGCCGCTGCGGTAGGCGCTGTCCTTCCGCTTCGATCGCGGTAGCGCCCAGTATCAACGCTGCCAGATCAAACCGCACAATCAGCACCTCAAAGCTGATCAGCAGAAGCAGCAGTGAATCAGGACCTCGTCGATCAGGGTCAAAGGGCCAAGCACATATGTCTGGGCACGGTGACCGTGGCATAGCCGGCGCTGCAATGACGGCGTCGGTGCCCGTCTTGTGGAGCCGGAAAGCCCAACTAAGAAAACAGTCGGCGGTGCCGATCTCGAAGAAATTCTAGGCCGGCACGGTGAACAGGCTGGGGGCCGCATCGCGATCTAGGGTTCAGCACAACTCCGGCGACATCGAGACGATCGACCTCAGCCCGGTCGGCGGCCCTCGGCCACGTCCATGACCAGCACGCGCAGCATGGTCAGCTGGCGCTTACCCTCCATGGCGCGCCCGTCGGCGACGGTCTGTCTCTTTCGGCTCAGGAAAACGTCACTCTGAGTTTGCTAAACGCGGTGCTGGACCGGTTACCACGCGTCAGATCTGGATCATCACCTTGCCGGCCTCGATTCTCATCGGATAGATCGCGAGCTTGACGCAGACCGGCGCGCCCTTGACCTGGCCGGTCGCAGAGCGGCCAATGTGCTTCAAGGCATTCGATGACGTCGTCGATCACCAGCCCTTCGGCTAGATGCGCCTTCTCATGGGTCCAATATCCGTCGGTGGCGAAGAACTCGTCATCGGGCGAGCAGCAAACCGCGAGGATCGAAGCAGATGACATCCTCTTTCGAGATGTCGTCCACCGCGCACGCTTCAATCCAGTCAGCCATCTCCGGCTCCGGCAAAATTCGCTATCGCTATTCAGCGGCCGCCGACATATCCACCTGGTGAAATTCGCCGCGATAGGGTCTGGCTGTCGGTGGCAATTTCCGCTTGAGATAAAAATCCTCGTATTTCAGCTGTCGAAGCAGCACCGGCCAGACCTCGCGATAGGCATGCCAAATCGACGGGTTCGGCACCGGCAAGTCGTGCTTGATCAGCTCGTGCAGTCTTGGCAGCGCATGATAGGGCACCATCGGGAACATATGGTGTTCGACGTGATAATTCATGTTCCAGTAGATGAAGCGGCTGACCGGGTTCATGTAGACGGTGCGCGTGTTCAGCCGGTGATCGACGACATTGTCGGCCAGGCCGATATGCTGCAGCAACCCTGTCAGCACCATGTGCCAGCTGCCATAGAGGCGCGGCAGGCCGATCAGCACGAGCGGCAGCAGCGACCACGTGAACAACGCCAGCCCGACTGTCGCCGCATAGATGGCGACATGCCAGCGCGCAGCGATCACCGCCTTGTGCTGCTCCATCTCGGGGATATAGCTCTTCTCTTCATCGGACAGCTTGCCGAACGCCTGGCGCACCAGCGTCGGCAGCGAATAGCGGAAATCGAGAATACCGGTGAAGGCGAGCGCCGCCCGCAACAGATCTGGGGGACGCATGACGGCGATTTCGGCATCGCGGCCGACGATGATGGTATCGGTGTGATGGCGGGCATGGCTCCAGCGCCATTGCACGGGGTTGCGCATCAGCATGAAGCTTGAGATCTGGTAGACGACATCGTTCATCCAGCGCGTCCGGAACGCGGTGCCGTGGCCGCATTCGTGCCAGCGCGAGTCGCTCGACGAGCCGTAAAGCACGCCATAGACGAACAGGAACGGCACCACCCACCAAGTGCCCCAGAACCATACGATGCCGGCGGCCGACACCAGGATCGCCGCGACCCAGATGATCGTGTCGCGGATCGCCGGCCCGTCGGAGCGTTGCATCAACTCCTTGATCGCCCTGCGCGGGACATCGGTGTGATACCATTCGGCCGAAGCCAATCCGGTCTCGATGGCGCGCTTGGTGCTTTCACCGACCAGGCTGTAGTCGCGCTTCCTGCTTGCCGTCATCGTCATCTCCGTTTCCCGCCTGCGCTCCGCAAGGGCCGCCTGGGGTCGGCCGGGCCGCGCCTGCTTCCGTATTCCGGCGCACTTCCCGCCCGCCGCGGCAACCGATCGTGCGTTTCAAGCCGGTCACGCCTGCAGTCTCGCAAAAGCGCCCGACGGCGCAGGGTAATCCTGTTGCGGCTGCCGGGCGATCGACCCTATCCTCGCTTCCGCTTGGGCGATCTGACCGGCACCGTCGAGCACCCGGAACACGGCGTCATAGGAGCGGCTTTCGCCATGGTCCAGCCAGATCATCTCGCCCCGTTCGCGCGCGGCGAGATTGCCCAGAACATGATGCGTCGAGGGTTCGATTCCCAACGCATATAGGCCTGCCTGGAAGTTCTGCCACTGATAGGTGCAGGGCAGCTGATCCTTGCGGGTAACGACCTCGAAGCCGAGCCCCAGTTGGTCATTGACGACGGCCACCGGCACCTCGCCCGCCGCATCGGCGCCAAGCTCGTGCTCCCAGACCTGCTCGCTGAATCCCAGCTGCGGCGCCGGCACGGTTCGGTAGCCGACCTTCTGCGCCTCGTAACGATCGCCGGCGTGCGCCGCCCAGACGACATCCCGGATCGGCGCCAGGTAGCGCGAACCCTCGTCGAGCAAGGGATGGCTGACGTTGACGTGATAGAAATACATGTGCGGCGTGCGGCTGAAACCATGATTGACGACGCGGTCCGAAAGGCGGATCTCGCTGCCGCCGACATCGGCCTCGATGCGGCGCAGCAAATGGAGATCCTCGCCGAACACGGTTGCCTGCTGGACAATGCCTTCCGCCCACAGCACGCAGCGGTCGCCGTCCCAGGCCTCGCCGTAGCCGGTCAGCCGCGCCGGCACGGTGCCGATGCGGCCATGCAGCGAGTGCAATACCCGCTTGCGCCCCGGATAATTGTAGCTTTCGGCCGGCACGTCTTGCCGGCCCAGTATATGGTCGAGGCCGCAGGTGACGAGCAGCCCCGAGAACGACCGGCCAAAGGCGAAACCGTCCTCCCCTTCATGCTCGTGCAGTCCGGGCTGGCGAAAGCCGCTCGGCGAATGCCAGCCGATCGCCTGGCCCCGGAAGTCGCAATCGGCGATATCGAGCGCCCGGTCGACCAGCGCCGTGAAGCGCAGGCCGGAGCCGGTGCGGAACTCGAGCATCCGGATGCCGCGCTCCACGCCGTCGCCGAGCGTCATCAGCCGCACGCCGGCAAACTGCGACAGCATGCCGGACCGCTCGGCCACCTGCCTTCGCGACAGCGTCTTGCCGTAAAGCTCTACCATGCGACGTCCTTCACTTTGCCCTCGCCTCCTTGAGCAAGGCCGACATGTCGGCGCCGGTGATGATGCTTTCCACCGTCAACAGGTCGGTGTCGGCGACCGTCTGTTCCGCGACGATTTCGCCGCGGCGCATGACGATGATGCGGTCGGCGACCTGGAACACGTGGTGGATGTTGTGGGTGATGAGCAGCACCGAGTGGCCGGCGTCGCGCACCTCCTTGACGAAGCGCAGCACGCCGTGGGTTTCCTCGACGCCAAGATTGTTGGTCGGCTCGTCGAGTATGATCACCTTGGCGGCGAACTGCATGGCGCGCGAGATCGCGATCGATTGCCGCTCACCGCCCGAGAGCGTGCTCACCAGTGCATCGGCATCGAGCTTTTTCGAAATGCCGACCCGCTTCAGCAGCGCCGAGGCGGCGTTGCGAAGCTTGGCGAGATCGAGCGGCGCGAACACGCCGAGCCAACCGAAATTGACCGGCTCCCGGCCCAGGAAAAGATTGCGCGCGATGCTGAGGTCCGGCGCGAGCGATGTGTCCTGATGGATGGTCTCGATGCCGAGGTCCATCGCGTCGCGCGTCGAGCGGATCGATGCCTTCTCGCCGCGCACGAAGATGTCGCCGTGGTCGGCCGGGAAGACGCCGGAGATCGCTTTGATCAGCGTCGATTTCCCGGCGCCATTGTCGCCGAGCAGGGCAACCACCTCGCCTTCGTTGAGGGTGAACGAGGCGTTCTTCAGCGCACGCACGTTGCCGAAGGACTTTTGCAGGTCTTGCAGACGCAGCACTTCCATCGTCAGCTCCTTGCGGCGTTCTTCTGCAGCAAAGCGTGCAGGATGAGCATGGCGAGGATGATGACGCCGACGAAGATGTTGTATGCCAAGCCCGGCACGCCGATCAGCACGATGCCGTTGCGGATGGCGCGCAGCATCAGCGCGCCGACGATGGTGCCGAGGATGGTGCCGCGCCCGCCAGTGAGCGCCGTGCCGCCGACCACCACCATGGCGATCACTTCGAGTTCGTAGCCGGTGCCGGCCACCGGCGAGGCGGCCGAAATCCGGAACGCGCTGATCATGCCGGCCAGCCCGGCCACCACCGAGGTCAGGATGAACAGCCAGATCTTGACCGCGTCGGCCGGCACGCCGCGCGCCACCGCTGCGTTGCGGTTGCTGCCGATGGCGCTGATCCAGTTGCCGAGCTTCGCGTAGCGCAGGATGTAAATCGCCAGCAGCGACAGGCCGATGAACCACCAGAGCGAGGTGTAGAACCGGAACGAGCCTACATTGAAGCTGCCGGCAAGCAGCGTGACGAAGAAGCCGGGCTGGTCCCACGACTTCAGGGGGAATCCCTGCGTGATGTAGAGCGCCGCGCCGCGCACGACGAGCAGCATCGACAGCGTGACCAGGAACGAGGAAATGGCGATCTTGGTGACGATCAGCCCGTTGATGGCGCCGATCGCGATGCACAGCACAAGCCCGGCCAGGAGGGCGACGCCGATGTCGATACCGCCATTCTGCACCAGCAGCATCACCACGACGGGCGCAAGGCCGAACACGGCGCCGACCGACAGATCGAACTCGCCCGCCGTCAGCAGCAGCGTCATGCCGAGAGCGATGATGCCGAGCTCGGGCAGGAACGCCATCATGTTGGATATGTTGAGCGGCGACAGGAAGTTGCCGTCGGCGATGGCGAACACCACGAGTAGCACGATGAGGATGATGAGCGAGGAGAATTGCGGCGAGCGCAGCAGCGCAGACCTGCCCTTCGCTCGCTGCGTGTCGTCGTCTGCTGTGATTGCCATATCTGTCAGGACCATGCGTTTCGTCCGGGGCCCGCCATTTCGGGGCGGGCGCCGATTGTCGTCACTTGTTGTAGAGTTTCAGGATCGGCTCGACGCTCGAGGCGTCGTAGAGGCTGAATGTGTGAATGTCGTAGCCGATCGGCTCGCCAGAGGCCGCAAGCCCGAGCAGCGCCACCGGCATGAAGCCCTGCGCCGACGGGTACTGCCAGGCCGCAGCATTGACGAAGCCGGACTTGACCGCCTCGGCCGTCTCCTTTGAGTTGCCCCAGCCGACGACCGGGACCTTGCCGGCCGACACACCGGCCCCGTCGAAGACGCGTTTGATGCTTGCTGCCACGGAATCGCCGAGTGCAATGATTGCCGGCGGATTGTTGGCGACCATGTAGTCGGTCATCTTGGCGATGATGCCGGCCGGGTCGGTGCCGCAATCGACCACGTCGTACTTGATGCCGAGCGGATCGAAGACGCTGGCGATGCCCTCGGTCTCGAGCTGCTGGTAGCTGGCGCCCGGCACTTCGACCGGCAGGAACACCTTGTCGCCCTGCTTCACCATCTTGTGGTCGACGAGATACTTGGCCCAGATGACGCCCGCTTCCCTGAGGTCGGCCCCGACATAGGCCTGACGCCCGGTCGCCGGATCGTCGGTGTTGAAGAACACGATCGGTATGCCGGCGGCCTTGGCGGCCTTCACCTCCTCCGTCCACAGGCCGGGCTGAGCCGAGGTGGTAGCGATGCCGTCCGGCTTGGCGGCGAGCGCCGAGTTGAAAGCCTCCTTCTGCGCCGCCATGTCGCCGCCGCTGAACGAGATCTTGCAGGTCACCTTGAGCTGGTCGCAGGCCTTGGTCGCGCCGGCATTCCAGTCGATCCAGAACGCGTCCGAAGGGCCACCATGCGACAGCAGATAGAAGGTCTTCTGGCCGGCCTGGGCGAATGCCGGCAGGCTCAAGGAGACCCCGGCTACCAGCGTTGCCGCGGCAGCCACTTTCAATGCGAATTTCAACATTCATTCCTCCCTTGGTTGGAGTTGCGACCGCCATGCGCCGGCGGCGCAACCGGCGCTCACAGGCCGTTGGCGCGGAACTTCCCATCGAGGAATTTCTTCGCGCGCGGCACGTCGTCTTCAGAGAGATGCTCGATGATGACCGGGATGTTTGGGTGCTTTTCCGCCAGCCGCTGCAGATAGAGATCGTAATTCAGCGATCCCAGCCCGGGCGCCGGCAGCTCGATCTCGCCGACGCCGCGGAACGTGTGGCTCTCCATCGCATCCTCGTCGCCGATGTCGGCATGCTTTTCCGACTTGTCGCTGCCCGAACGCTTGACGTCCTTGGCATGCGCGATCTTGATCTTGTCGGTCAGCGTGTCGAACACCTGGTTGAGGATCTGGTCCATTTTGTCGATATTGTGGGTCTCGAAATAGTTGGTCGGATCCATCAACAGGCCGAGGCCGGGATGGTCGACCTGGGCGAACATCTTCACCGTCTCCTCGACCGAGCCCACGACGTTGTTAACGTAAGTCTCGAGGAGGAAGACCGCGCCGTGGTCGTAGGCGGTCTGGGCAAGCTCGGCGATCACCTTGCGGCATTCCTCGAAGCCTCCCTCGGTCTTGTTCTTCGGGTGATGCACCCAGTCGGATTCGGTGTTGTAGGTACCGGTCTCGGAGATCACGTAGGGCGAGCCGAAGCTGCGCGCATTGCGGATGATTTCCTTGAGATACCCGACGCGCTTATCGCGCTCGGATCTGTCGGGATGAATGATGTTGGTGTAGCCCGACACGCAGCAGATCGGCAGGTTGTTGTCGCGGAAGACGTCGCGCACCTGCTTGGCCTTGTCCTGGGTGATCTGCCCGGCCGACAGATCGACATCCCTAAAATGCAGGTCGAGCTGCACCGTGTTGAAACCGAGCCCGCGGATCTTCTTCGCCGTCTCTTCGAGGCCGTACGGGAAATAGCCCGTGAAAATACCTGCCTGCATCATGATGTGAATTCCTCCCTAAGCGATTCAGTTGGCTGATTTTATCGAGATTTCGGAAAGCTTGATGGTGCGGCCCTCGTCGATCGAGCGATAGCCGGCCTCGACCAGTGCCATTGTCTTGACGTTATCGGCGACGGAGAGCGCCGGCGGCGCGCCTGTCTTCACCGCATGCTGCAATTGCTCCATCACGCCGATGAAGGCATGCGGGAACCACATCGTGTCCCAGCTCGGGCTGACCCATTCGCCGCCGGTCGTCTTGGTCGACGCATAGGTCAGCGTCGAGGCCACGCCTTTCGGCCAGCCGATCGTGCCTTTGGCGACACCCTTGGTGCCGTCGACGCGCCAGTTGATGTGCTGGTCGTCCTCATAGCCCTCCTGGCGCGGTCCGGACCAGACATCCTCCAGCGACACGGCGAGCACGCCGGAGGGAAAGCGCAGCGTCGAGACGGTGATGCCGTCTGAATGGTCGAATGTCGTGCGCGGATCCTTGCGCGTCAGCGTGGTGATTTCCGAGGGATCGCCGAACAGGAAGCGCAGCACGTCCAGATGATGCACGCTCATATTGGCGAGCGTCAGCCGGTCGTAGTCCTGAAGGAAAGTCTGCCAGTGCGGGATCGCATGCATGTCGATCTGCGCAAAGACGATGTCGCCCAGCGCGCCGCTGTCGATGATCTGCTTCAGGACGCGCATCGACTGGTCGTAGCGCATGTTCTGGTTGACCGAGAGGATCTTGCCTGACTTGGCTGCCTCGTCGCGCAGCTTCACGGCTTCATCGACCGACAGCGCCAGTGGCTTCTGCGCCAGGATCGCCTTGATGTGGGGCTGCTTCAGCGCATGGCGGATCAGCGCCGGCTGCAGATCGGGTGGAAAGGCAAGGTCGACGATCTCGACCTCAGAATCCTCGATCAGCTGTTCCGGCGTGTCGTGGACGGTCGGGATGTCCCAACGCGCGGCGACCTTCTGCGCATTGGAACGGGTGCGCGAGGCGATCGCCACCACGTTGAACTCCGCTTCGCGATAGGCTGCCAGATGGCACTCGGCCATGATCATGCCAGCGCCGATGCAGCCGATACGGTATTCTTTCGTGCGGACCTTCACGTCCGGCTCGAAGCCTTCGCTCGCCATGTCTTCCTCCCGAAATTCTGTTTTCGCAGCCGCGATCATCTCGCCAACGCGCCTCCGTCCTGCCCGAAATAATGCACCCGGGCCGGCTCGCAGGATATCGCTACCACCGCATCCGGCCTGATGTCGGGCTGGCCGCGCAGCAGCGCCTTCAGCCGCGCCTCTCCGGCGGCGAGCGTTACCACCGTGTAGCCGCCAAGGGGCTCGACCTCGAATACGCGCGCCGGGCGGCCAGCGCCCCCTTCGACCCAGGGCCGGACCTTGATGTCCTCCGGCCTGAGCCCGATTTCGATCGCGTCGGCCGGAGCAGCGCGATCGTCGATGCTGACCGTGCCTTCGGCGGCCTCGAGGCCATCTTCGCCGCAAACGGATTTGAGGATGTTCATCATCGGCGAACCAAGCAGTCGCGCCACATAGGTGTTCGCCGGGCGGTCGTAGATCTCGGACGGGGCGCCGATCTGTCGGATCCTGCCATTCTCCAGAATCGCGATGCGGTCGGCGATCGACATCGCCTCTTCCTGGTCATGGGTGACGTAGATCAGCGTCTTGCCGAGTTCGCGCTGGATGCGCTTGAGCTCGACGCGCGTTTCCTCGCGCAGCCGCGCATCGAGCGCAGAGATCGGGTCGTCCATCAGATAGGCGTTCGGGTCGCGCACCAGGGCGCGGGCTATGGCCACGCGTTGCCGCTCGCCACCGGAAAGCTGCGCCGGCGGCTTGTGCAGAATATGGCCGATGTGGAGCTTGGCGGCCACATCGGCGACACGCGTTTCGATCTGGGCCTCGGCGACCTTGCGCTCGACCAGCGGGAAACGCACATTTTCGCGCGCGCTCATATGGGGGAACAGCGCCAGGTTCTGGAACACCATGGCGACATTGCGCTCGGCCGGCGAGACGGTGTTGACCGGTTTGCCGCCGATCAGGATCTCTCCGGCGTCAGGCGTCTCCAGCCCGAGCACCAGGCGCAGGATTGTCGATTTGCCCGACAGCGGCGGCCCGAAGAAGCAGAAGAATTCGTTGTCATTGACGGTGAACGAGGCGTCGTCGACCGCGAGCGTCGTGCCGTAACGCTTGCTGACATTGCGAAAAACGATATCGGCCATGTCAACCTGCCTTCATCGCAATGCCGCTGCGGGCATCGAAGACACGCACGGACGATGCCACGGGGGCGACGACGGCAAGCTCGCCGATCGACAGTCCGACAGCATTGTCGAACACCGCCTTCACGGCGGTCTCGCCATCGCCGAGATGGACGATGGTCCTCGCGCCGATCCGCTCGACGAAGCTCACCGGCATGGCGAGGCCCTGCCCGCTCTGCACCAGCGACACCTGTTCGGGCCGGAAGCCGTAAAGCACCTCAGAGCGCGATCCGCGCAAGGTGGCGGCCAGCGCATCCGGCAGCGTCGGCGTGACCCCCAGTGGCCCGAGATCGACCACCAGGCCCCGGTCGCTCTCCGCCGGCCTTCCCTTCAGCAGGTTCATGCCCGGAGCGCCGATGAAGCGGGCGACGAAGACATTGGCTGGATTGTTGTAGACTTCCAGCGGCGTTCCCACCTGCTGCAGCACGCCGTGATCCATGACGGCAATGCGGTCGGCCATGGTCATGGCCTCGAGCTGGTCATGGGTGACGTAGACCATCGTCTGCCTGAACTGGCGCTGCAGCTGCTTGAGCTCGGTCCGCATTACCGCCCGGAAGGCGGCGTCGACATTGGACAGCGGCTCGTCGAGCAGGAAGATGGCCGGCTCCATGATCGCCGAGCGTCCGATTGCCACCCGCTGCAGGATGTTGACCGAGAGCCGGTCGGCCTTGCGGTCGAGCAGCGGCGTCAACTGCAGCAGCTCGGCGGTGGCGCCGACGCGGCGGTCGATCTCAGCTTTCGCCGCACCGCGCATCCGCGGCCCATAGGCAAGGTTCTGGCGCACCGTCATGTGGGTGAAGATGGCATAGTTCTGGAAAACGAAGCCGACGCCGCGCCGGCCCATCGGCACGCCGGCCATGTCGCGCTCGCCAAACAGGATCTTGCCGCTGGTCGGCTCCTCCATGCCGGCGATCATGTTCATCGTCGTCGACTTGCCGCAGCCCGAAGGCCCGAGGAGCGCCATGAACTCGCCATCGGCGATGTCGAGGTCCATGGTCTTCAGCGCCGTGAACTCGCCAAAGGTCTTGACCAGGTTGCGCAGCTGGATCGCGCTCATGCCGGCACCAGCCTTGCCCGCGCCATGCGCTTCATGGCGAATACGGCAACGATCGAAAGCACGACCAGGATGGCCAGCGCGATCGCCGCCACATAGCCCCAGATCAGGTCCTGCGTCGTGACCTTGTAGATGTAGACGGAGATCGTCTCCGTGGCGACGCCGGGGCCGCCGCCGGTCATGATGTAGAGCGTGTCGAAGATCTTGAAGTTCTCGATGACGCGGATCGCCAGCGCGATGATGATGATCGTCTTCATCTTCGGCAGCACGATGGTGACGAAGCGCTGCCACGGGTTGGCGCCGAGCAGGGTCGCCGCCTTGATCTGGTCCTGCGGCACGCCGACCAGGCCGGCAAGCAGGATCAGGAACATCAGCGGCGTCCACTGCCAGATATCGGCGATGATCACCGCGATCAGCGCCAGTGTGGGGTCAGACAGCCAGGCGATGGTGACGCGGGAACCGCTGAGTGCCGACAGGATGTCGTTCAGCGGCCCGCCCGACTGGAACAGCATGAAGAACATGTAGCCGGCCACCGCCGGAACCACCATCATCGGCATCAGCAGGATCGAATAGAAGATCCGCTTGCCCGGAAAATCGTCCGCGAACAGCGTCGCCAATGCCAGGCCAAGCAGGAATTCGACGGGCACGCACACGACCATGACGATGGCCGTGCGCCTCAGCGCGCTCCAGAAGCGCGCATCGGCGGCAAGGTCGGTGTAGTTGGCGAAGCTGTTCCACATCTCCCATGCGTTCCACCAGCCGAGGCCGGAGAGCGGCGACCAGTCNGAGTTCAGACGTGTGCTCTTCCGATCTACATCTCCCATGCGTTCCACCAGCCGAGGCCGGAGAGCGGCGACCAGTCGGTGACGCTGATGTAGAGCTGCATCAGCAGCGGGAAGACGGAGATGAAGAGCACCAAAACCTGCGCCGGCAGCGTCAGCCGGAATCCCAGCCGCGCTCCCTCGTCCCGCAGCGCGGGCTTGCCAAGCGCGGCCTTTGCGTCCTTTGAGACAGTCACGGTCACCGCGCTCATTGCTTGAGCGCGCCGAACGTCAGTCCGCGCACCAGATGGCGCTGGATGGCGATGCCCATGATGACCGGCGGCACCGCGGCGATAAGACCGAGCGCGGCCTTGGCGCCATAGAGCTGCCCGGTCATCGAGGAGGACAGCGAGGCCATGTAGACCGGGATCGTCACCCATTCACGCGTCGTCAGCAGCAGCGCGATCAAATAGTCCGACCAGTTGAGGATGAAGACGAAGAGGGCGGCGCTGGCCAGCGGTGCGCGCATCATCGGCAGCGTGATGCGCGTGAAGACGCGCAGCCGCGAACAACCTTCGACAAGCGCCGCTTCCTCGATCTCGCGCGGCATGTCGTCGAAGAAGGTCTTCATGAGCCAGAAAGCGAACGGCAGGGTGACGATGCCGTAGATCAGGGCCAGGCCAAACCAGCTGTCGGTGAAGTTCAGGAAGGCCCACATGATCATGACCGGGATCATCACCGCCATTGGCGGAAACAGCCTGAGCTGGATCAGCGCCAGCGGCAGGTTCTGGCCGGAGCCGAAACGCGACAGCCCGTAGGCCGCAGCCGTGCCCGCCGACATTGCGATCGCCGTGCCGAACACCGAAGACAGCAGCGACGACAGGATCGGCTTCAGCGCGGTGCGGTCGAGCGCCACGATCAGATTGTTGTTGGACTCGCCGAAGACGAACTGGAAATTGCCGAGCGTCGGGTTCTTCGGCCACCATGTCAGGTCGGCGCCGGTCGCCGACCATTCGGCGATCGGCTTGAAGGCCATCGACACCATCCACAGGATCGGTACCAGCGTCACCGCCATCGCCGCGAAGATCGCGGCGTAGCGGAATATCTCGAAGGGGACGGAACGCTTCATCTGGCTGCTTTGCTGGTGGCGTTGACTGCGGCGGGGAGGAACAGATGCTCCTCCCCTCCAGCGCTGATCCAGGGAGACGGATCAGCTGATCGGGTCGAGAACCGTCGGCCAGGCCTCCTTGTTCGTCCTGATGGCTTCGAGCAATTTGTCCTCGCCGATGCGGCGGGCGATCTTCTTCCACTCCGCTTCCGTGTCGGCCATCGCCTGTTCCGCTGTCTTGGCCTTGGTCAGCGACGCCATCAGATTTTCGTCCAATGCGTTGTGGAAGGCGGTGGCGCCGGGATAGTTGATCGTCGGCACCGTGCGGGCGACGGTCTCGCGCACCACGTCGATGTGGTAGGCGTGGTAGGTCTGGCGCACCAGCGGATCGGAGAAATCCGAGAGCCGGAACGGATCGAGATAGCCGCCCGGATTGGCGCTCATCCAGGCATAGATGCGGGCGGAGCCCAGCCACTGCAGCAAAAGGTAGGCGACCTCCTGGTTTTTCGACTGCGACGAGACCATGCCGGTCAGCGAGAACCACAGCACGGAACGGCTGATCAGCTTGCCGTCGACTTCGCGGCCGGGCGGCAGCATCGAGCCGATCTTGCCGGTGACGGCAGAATCCTTGTTGCCGGCATTGTCGAGGAATTTCGGCAGGTTCGAGAAGGCGCAGGTCATCGCCGCGCCGCCCTTGGCGAAATTTCCATACTGCTCCGGCCAGCCCCAGGAGATCGCGTCCGGCGAGTGATGAACCAGCGAGCCGACATATTCGTTGGTGGCGGCAATGCCGTGCTCGGAATTGATCAGCGGCTTGCCGTCGTCGCCGAACAGGAACTGGTTGGGCGATGCCATCGAGACATAGCGCTGATACCAGTTGGTGTAGCCCCAGCCCTGGTTGCGCAGGTCGGTGGAGCCGAACAGGCCCTTGTCGGGCCGCTGGAAGAAGCCCGCGATGTCACTGTGCTGCTTCCAGGTCTTCGGCGGCGCCAGATCGTAGCCGAATTTGTCCTTGAACGCCTTCTGCTCGGCAGCGTCGCCGAACAGGTCGGTGCGGTAGACCCAGGTCTGGAAGTCGCCGTCCAGCGACACGCCATAGTTGGACCCGCGATATTTGTTGAGCAGCGACACGCCCTTGGCGCCGTCGACATAGCCGGTCTTGGGATCGTCCCATTCGGGCTTGTACTGGGCGACGAAGTCGTCGAGCTTGGCGATGCCGCCGGTCTCGGCAAGGTCGCCGAGGCGGTTCCATTCCGTCGAGTAGATGTCATAGGCCCCACCCTTGGTGGAGATGTCCTGCATCGTCTTGGTGAATTCCTGGCCGTTCGGCAGGCCGACGATCTCGATCTGGATGCCGGTCTCCTTTTCCCACAGCTCCTTGATCGACGGCGCACCCGCAGGGAAAGGCTGTGTGAGTTGGCCAATCGAGCCATCCGACAGGCCAAGCACGATCTTGGCCGGTGCCTTGCCAGCTCCCTTCAAGGCCTTGGCCGCCTCAACGGCACGGCCTTCCGGCGTGTCGGCGCCATATTGATAGCGCTCTGCGCCCTCGAAACCGGTGGGGCCGCCGACCATGCCTGGCGCCAGCGCGTCGGCCGCAACGGCACGGCCGGGACGGATGAATTGCGGTGCGATACCGGCCGCAGCCACGAACGCCGCGGCCTTTCCTCCGGACGCCAACAAGCCGCGTCGCGATATGCGGATCAAATCAGACATTGGAATTCCTCCCTCAGGGCCGATGTTTCCTCCACGAGCCCATTGAGGGATATTGACGGCAGCACCGGAAGGCTGTCAACATCATAAATACTCAAAATACATCGTAACACCGCAACCGCGGAGAAAATACGTCATGCAAAGGTCGACACACGGGCTCAATGCCTCGATTTGATGGGAAATCTGCCTTTCTGGCACGCGACTATCACGCCGGGCGACGCGATTTAGCCCAACCTCCTTGCGCATCGGCTAAGGCTCGATACATCATTTCCCATCAGAATCGCTGATGGCTGGCAGCTGTGGCCGTCGGACGGGCTAGCGGCATTGTGCGATCTGATGCATTGAGGAGATGAAGACGGTGCGTTCCACCTTGACTGACATAGCCCGGGAAGCCGGCGTTTCCGCCGCCACCGTCGACCGCGTGCTGAACAACAGGCCAGGTGTGCGGGCGCGCACGCGTGAGATCGTGCTCGAAATGGCGCAGCGCCTCGGCTACATCGCCGAGGGCCCGAACGGAGCGCCGCCCAGGCCCTCACCTGGAGAGGTCATCCGTCTGGACTTCGCTCTGCCGGCCGGCACCAATTCCTTCATCAAGATGCTGCATCGACACATCGAGGCGCAGGCCTTGGCGCGCCCCGATCTCGACGTCCACATCGCCACCATAGAGGGCTTCAACCCCGACCGGCTCGCCCGCCTGCTGCAAGAATTGCGTGGACAGACACAAGGCGTCGGCGTGATCGCGCTCGATCATCCGACGGTGCGCGAGGCGATCCGCTCGCTGTCGGCCAATGACGTCAAGGTGGTGACCATCGCATCCGACATCCTGCATGTGCCGAGGGTGGCCTATATCGGCATAGACAACCGCGCCGCCGGGCGGTTGGCCGGGTATCTTCTCAACCGTTTCATGGGATCGGAACGCCCAAGCAAGGTGGCGCTGTTCGCCGGCTCGCTGTCCTATCGCGGCCATGAGGAACGCGAGATGGGATTCCGGCACATCTTGACCGAGGAGTCGCCCAATCTCGAGATCGTCGAGATGCGCGAAATGCTGGATGACCGAGAGAAGGCTTATTCGGAAGCATCAGCGCTTCTGGACCGGCACCCCGATCTTGCCGCGATCTACAATGTCGGCGCCGGCAACACCGGCATCGCTCGGGCGCTCAAGGAGCGTGGACGCGCGAAAGACATTCTCTTTCTCGGCCACGAGGTGACAGACGGCACCAAGGAACTTTTGTTGGATGGGACGCTCGATGCGGTCATAGATCAAAATCCGCGCGTCGAGGCGCGGGAAGCGCTCAACATTTTAAGCCACTCTGTCAGGCACCTGAACTATGAACCGCATCAACCACGACTTCAGGTGATCTTCAAAGAGAATATACCTGAAATCTGATCAATGGATCCGTGATCTTATCGCAAAGCACAGCGTTGGCGTCGCCACCGGTCCCAAATACGAACGAGAGCCCGAATGATCTCGTCAAAGCCGCCGATCTGGCACTATTCCGCGCGAAGTCGGAGGGACGAGATCGGGTCGTGGTTGATGGTGCATGAGAAGGGCGTCGCTCGTTGCAACTCGTTCAGCCTTTCCGAACCTAAAAAGACCAAGTCCACTCATAGCACCGAGGTCGCGAACGATTGGGGCGAAGAGGGTTCTGGATGTCGGCACGAAGCCGACGAATGGCATACGCCCGTCCAACCCGCCACGATCACCTGAAGCATCGCACCGATCCAAGGCGCTCGAGCAGATATGTTGCAGGCGACCTCGTGTGCTATACACGCACGCTGAGTTTTCGGGTCGGACACGAGATCGATGGATCAGGAGACGCTTCTTGCCGCAGTCCTCTTAGCTGATGTCGTGGGCAGCACGCCGCTCTATGAGCGGATCGGAGACGATGCCGCTCTACAGCAGGTCTCGGATTGCCTGGACACGATGCGCGAGATTGTCGCCAAGCACCGTGGTGATTTCATTTACTCGAAAGGCGATGACATACTCAGCCTCTTCGAGAGCCCGGAAATGGCGCTGAGGGCCGTCTGCCAAATTACCCATCAACTGACTAAAGGGCCGTTGAGCGCCCGTATCGGATTGCATTTCGGGGCGGTCATTCGCGCGCGGGGCGCGATATTCGGTGACGTTGTCAATGTCACTGCAAGGTTGTCCACCACGGCGAACCCCGGAGAGGTGCTGATCAGCCAGAGCTTCTGCGAAGCCCTTTCCCCGAGAAGCCGCAAGGGCCTGCGGCTCCTCGACAAAATGGCCTTGAAGGGGAAGCAAGAGTTCTTCGATGTCTATACCCTGTGGAGCGACGATGGGGCCCCCGGTACGCAGATCACCAGCCATGGCGCCACTACAGATAGACGCTCGGTCCTGCCGCGGCAGATTCATCTGGTCATCCGCTACAGAGATCAGCTGCGATCCTGTCGAAACGGCGAATCCGTGACAATCGGCAGATCGGCGGAATGCGATATCATCGTCGAGCGGCCTTGGGTATCGAGGCGCCACGCCGCCTTCACCATATTGAATGGCAGAGCTCGGCTTCTCGAACGAAGCTCTTCGGGCACATTTGTGTCCATGGGACTCGGCCATGAAGTATTCGTACGCCGTGAAGATATTATCCTCTTCGGCTCCGGCGTCATCTCGCCTGGAGTGAAGTCGGCCCTCGACGAAGCCCAGCTTCTTCACTACGAAATTGTCTCGGATTGACCCGGCCCGGATACTAGCTCGACCGGTTTCGAGCTGGTTCGCTGGCGCCTCAATGTCGCGCCGTACTCTTTGACAGCCATTGGAATCGACCGTTGACAAATGTGCCAAGGCCAATCCAGGAACGTCTGCTCTCGAAGTTGAACTGCGAAGAGCTGACTTCCGTTTCCCTCGCTGAGTTCGACGGAGCCGCGGCCGGTGCATCTCCCTCGCAGGATGCGGAGTTCTACCTGCTCCGAGGCTACATTCTGCAGGTGGATGGTTTCGGCAGCAAGCTGGCCCGCTCGATCGATGACGCGCTAGGTCTTGCCGCGAAAAGGCCGGTGCGTGGGAATTGTGCTGGACTGTCGGCCAGACAATGAGCTGGCGACGGGAGCGGCCGGCTGTAGCGGGATGCCCGGACCAATTCCCCGCCCTGTGTCGCCTTGATATCCCCAGGCGCTGAAGGTCAGCACAGGCTGTTGCAGCCCGGGGTCGATGAACGCTTCATCAGACCATTTGCGCCGCAATAGCTCCTCGACCACCTGCGAAGGCTCGCGATTGGGCTACCGTCACGAAATTGGCGCAGAAGCGCAGACCACTGACATATCGCGACGTCGAGATGGAGCTCGATACCACCGTGTTTACAGCACCGGGGGGAGATTCCTCTTGGGCCGATCGAGTTCAAGTTGGTGCGCCACATGCTCGAGGATCCTGAAAGGTGATCAGCCGTGATGAATTCATCGCAGCTGGCCGGTCGCAGAAAGCCAGTGTGAGCGCCCAGGTGGTCGACGTTCACATGAGCCAGTCGCGAAAGTTGTTGAAGCAGTTGTCGCAGAGTTGCCATTCGCACCGTGCGGCTTGCCGGCTATTCTCTCGATGACACTGCGGGCTGACGATCTCGGCGATTGGGTTCAGAAAGGTCGCTGCGTGAGGCCGCAAGGGGACCCACGCGATGGGAACGGTCTTGGCAGCTAGGGGACTTAGCGCCACCAACATTGCAGCCGTGGCGCTACGCCAATTGAGAGAAAGTCGAGGCGTATAGAACAAGCGACATGAGCGTGTCGGATTGTTTGCATTCAAACAACCTTCGCGACGCTATCCGTGCCTCCGCCTTGCTGGTGCCGGAGGAAATCATGACGTCGCCCGACAATTCGGTCGAACTCGTTCGCGACAAGAAGTGGACGGTCCGCGTCAACGCCTACGGCAGCACCCTGACGTTTCCGTTCGAAGCCGAAAGCTATGCACGTTCTTATGCCGATGGTCAGGCATTCCGTCTCGGGGTTCAGGTGGCCGAACTGAAGCGATGCGGCTGACAGTCTGTCGACGTGTTGGCGGATAGCCTGCATTGCCATCGGAACGAATAGGTCGCTGATTGCAGCCTCGCGATTTTTCCATCAAATCCCGCCTGCAATCTTGACAGCAACTCGGCAAAAGCCCTCGCCGACTAGTGTTGTCATATGAGCTGGAGCTTTCCTCGCCGCCGGTGGTAGGTGGGATACGCTGCCGGGAGAGCGCTCTTTTCGCATAGACGAGAACCTTGTGCTTTTTCATCTCAAGGCTGATTGGCGGCTGGATGCGCGCGCCGTCTTTCATGTTCTGCCACGGCCCGCGCGGAGCGTGGAATCAACGGCGGGGAAGCGGATGATGTTTCCTGTTTGCGCTCGCGTAGCGCAAGAAACGCTGCGAAGAGCATGATAGCCATGCCGATGATGTCGATCAGGCTAACCTCCTCGCCGTAGGTGATCATGCCAAGCACGACGGCAATCACGGGTGAGACGAAGGCAAATGCTCCGGCGCGCGAGGCGCCGATTTCGTGCAGGAGCCGGATAAAAAGTGTGTAGCCTATGAACGAACCAAACAGCACGAGGAACAGCCACCCGACCCAGGCCGGCCAGCCCCAATCGCCTTTTAGAGCCGCGGCCGCGCCTGGCTCCACAACGAGTGAGATGAGAATTAGGAATGCGCCCCCGAAAAGGGTGGTGAAGCCGGCGATGAAGTCCGATGAATATACCTCAAGAAGCGGCCGCGCGAGCACCGAACCCCATGCATAGATTACAGCTGCCGACGCCACCGCTGTCATCGCCAGCAGCCGGAGCCCCCTGCCCTGCTGGTCTGCGTGTGTCCAACCAGCATAGGCCTCGGGCCCGAACAGGATGCACAGACCGGCCGCACCGAGCAAAATCGCAAAAAGCCTGCGGCCGTCATAGCGTTCGTCCCCCAGAAGCAACGCAAATCCAAGCAGCGTGACAGGGGTCAGCGAAAGCTCAAGAACAGCCGCGGTGCCCGTATCGACATAGAGCATGCCCCAAAAGAGTAGGCCATAGCAAAGCGGAATCATGAACAACGTAACAACGAAAAGGCGCGGCCAGTTCCTTTTCGCCACCCGTGGTAGAGCAGCGCCCCTTAAGCGCGTCGCACTGAGGATCAGCAAGCCGGCTACTGTAAAACGCGTGCCTGCGAACATCAGAGGCGGCACGGTGGCGATCCCTGCCTTGATACCGATCCACGTGGTGCCCCAGATCACACATAAAACCAGAAATGTCGCTGTGTTGCGGTTCATCGGAAGCAGCCTTCGCCGGGTCGTTGTTGGTTCGTTGTAACGGCCAAAAGACGTTTATTTCGTTACAACGGCCTCTTGCCAATACGGTTCCGCAAACCGATGTTTCCGGGATGGATTTTGCGAAGACTATCGTCGACATGCGCATGGTTGGCGGTCACGCCTGCCTGGACTTCGTCAACACGGTCGACGCGCGACGCGATGTATGGGGGCCAGACCTCTTGCAGACCTATGCCGACCTGGTCGTCTGGGCTGGACGTGCCGATTTGATCGACGTCGATGAGGCGCGAGCACTGCTCGTGGAGGCTTCCGCCCGCCCGCTCCTTGCGGAGGCGGCATTGGAAAAGGCCAAGATTTTGCGCGAGGCCGTTTACGCGGCTCTCCAGGCCGAGGCGGCAGGCGCCCGGGTGCCGGACGATGCCTTGCAAATCGTGCGCGATGCAGTCGCCCTAGCCCTGCCGAAGCGCTCGCTTTTCCCGTCCGGCGACCGCCTCGCTTGGCAGTGGACCGACGCAGCCAGTCTGAACACGATCGGCCACCGCGTGGCCTTTGAGACAGCCGAGTTTTTGGTGTCCAGGAATGACCGCCGCCGCGTGCGCGAGTGCACCGGGCCGAACTGCGGTTGGCTTTTCATCGACACCTCGCGTGGCGGGCGCAGGCGGTGGTGCTCCGATGAGAGCTGCGGCACACGCAGCCGGGTAAGGCGCTTCAGGGCAAAAGCCGCAGGGAACATGGCTCCCAACAGCAAGAATTAGTATCTGACGCCAGGCTTGGATGACGAACGCAGCATAGTTGGCTTCATGCTATCCCTGTCGGTGTTTGTCCAACGAAGCCGGTCTCGCGAGCGACTGTGGCCAAGACGGTGGAGAACACGGCCGGCGCGGCAAGCCATCATCGCGTTCCAGAGCGGGTTGCTTCGGGCCGCCTACCTCGCCACGCTTCGATGGGTCGATCTGCTCAAACTTGACGGGAACTCCGGTAGCCTGACGGCGTTTTTCTCAGTCCGAAACAAACAAGGATAGGTGCCATGGACTGGAACCGTGTCGAAGGCAATTGGAAGCAGGTAAAGGGCAAGGTCAAGGAACAGTGGGGCAAACTCACAGACGATGATCTGGACCGTATTGCCGGTAACCGCGATCAGTTGGAAGGCAAGATTCAGGAGCGCTACGGCATTGAGAAGGACCGCGCTCAGCGCGACATCGATGACTGGTATGGCCGGCAAGGCTGGTAGGTTGCCGGTTCCAAAGTGAACTTGAAAAAGGGCTCCGAGAGGTACGGCGCCTTTTTTTCCGCGTTTCCTGTCGCCTTTTCGTGAGTCTCACGACAAGAGCGCTCACCGAGAGACGTGGAACCGCCAAAGGTGCCCGTCGTTATCTGGTTCTCGAAATTACATCGGGGATTAGTTGGACAGAGAGGACGCCTCAGCGATCGCAACTGGAGTTAGCGCGCTCGACTGGTTGTGTGCGTCAAGTTCTGCAAAATGGGGCAGCCACGATGCTGGTCATGCGGCTTGGCGCAGAGCGAGCTTCTTGTGCTCGCGCAGGTCGTCCATGTTGATGTATCGGTTGGCCTCCATCCAGTTTTCATTGGTCTCGACGGCCAA
>NZ_AYWC01000032.1:0-33978 GCF_000502615.1 Mesorhizobium sp. LNJC405B00
CCTGCGCGAGCACAAGAAGCTCGCTCTGCGCCAAGCCGCATGACCAGCATCATGGCCGCCCCTTTTTGCAGAACTTGACGCACACAACCAAAGCCGAAGCGCTTCCGATACATCGAAGCCCCTTCCGAGTCGGAGCCAACGATTAGGCATTCCTGCCACTCTATCTAGCCGACCCCCGTGGCCGCGTTGCCGATCGGTGCGCACTAGTCGCCTACATCGCCCCGGCACGTGAAGATCGTCTCTGCTGATGCTCGTTGAGCAATTCAGGCCGCCTCCGGCTGGCGTTTGATCAGCGTCAGCGTCAACCAGCGCGCGGTCAGCGCCGGCTTTTTCGAGCCCTCGATCTCAATCGTCACGCCCAGCGCCGTCTGCACCCAGCCCGACGGCCTGACCTTGACGTCGGCCAGTACGAAACGGGTGCGGATGCGAGATCCGGTTTTCACCGGCGCCAGGAAGCGCAGCGATTCGAAGCCATAGTTGACACCCATCTTGCAGTTTTCGAGCGGCCGCATGGTCTCGAAAGTCATCGCCGACAAAAGCGAAAGCGACAGGAAGCCATGTGCGATGGTGCCGCCGAACGGCGTCTCGCCCTTGGCGCGCTCCGGATCGCAGTGGATGAACTGGTGGTCATCGGTGGCCTCGGCGAACTGGTCGATCATCCGCTGCGAGACCACCCGCCACGGCGACACGCCGACTTCCTTGCCGACGCTGGCCAGAAGTTCGTCGAGACTGATCGGTTCCACGCTAATGTCCTCCATTTCAACCGTCCGAAGCGCGACGGCTTCATTCCGTGAACAGTGTCAGCCAATGCTGCACCGACTGCCGGCCATCCATCGGCAGGATGGCCCCGGTGAGATGACTGCCGTCCAAGCTGCACGAATAGATCGTTCCGCCGGCAATCTCATTCGGCGCACCGATGCGGCCGATCCGAACATGGCTGCAGACGAGCCGGCTTGTGATCGGTCGCGGTGCGCGTCCTGCAAGCCGCCGAAAGCAGCTCGTCTTGCTACGGATGATCATTCCGCCGGCGCCGCTATGCGGTATTGTCGCAGATTGATAAAATCAATTGTCTGGATAGGAACCATCCGTGTTTCGAATTTGGAGGAGTCCGGCAGACGGGGTGGCTTGGGGTCCTTGTTGAAGCGCGCCGGCCTCATTCACCGGTAGCACTGAGCCGGCAAGAAGCGCCAGTTCAATGACATTGGGTGTCGACACGGCAAAGCGGCATCAGATGCTACTTCATGATGCGGGATGGCGCTTGCTTCAAGAAGCGCTCGGCCTGACGTGGAAGCCAGCACCGGATCTGGACTGTCGATATGCGCCGATATTCGCGCAGCACAGCGGCAACCGCAGCGACGATGATCTCAGCCGTTGCGAGCATGCCAACCTTGGTGCCGGCCACTCTGTTAGCTTGAAGCGCAGCGCGCATTTGATCCGTCACCAGACCGGGTTGAGTAACTTGGATTTCCAAGGCGTCTTCCTGGGTTTGCACCGTCAGCGCGCTGACAGCAAAGGCAGGTGCGCACGTCAAGGCAAGCGATCGTCTCGATCTCGCGGGCAATTCCAGCCCCACCGCGGGAATCAGACCCTACAACAACGAGCACATGCGGTTCTCGCCCCAGCGCTATTGTTCTGTCTTTCGATCCATTCTCGCGTGCGCGCTTCTGGGGCGTCGTTCAGCGCAAGGTCGGTGACCACGGCTGCGCTTTCGGCGCCAGCCTCGAAAAACGCCTTCGAGCCGGTCAGGTTGAGGCCGCCGATGGAGACCAATGGGACCGGCGCGACCTGGTGCTTCCACTCGCTGATCCGCTCGAGCCCTTGCGACGCCCATTCATCTTCTTGAGGCTAGTTGGATAGACTGGGCCGAGCGCCACATACTCCGGCTCGGCCACTGGCGCAGTTCGGTGTGATCGTGGATCGAAAGGCCGAGCTTCAATCCGGCGTATTTCATCATCAGCATCGGCGGCAGCCAAATCCTTTTGACCAAGATGGATGAGTCGCAGCCTTCCTCATTGCCGTGCGCCAATAGTCGTTGACGCTCACTTGGCAACCATGGACCGTCAGGCGTCGTTCGCGCGGCGGATTTCCGTCTGCAGTCCTTTCTCGTCCATATCCTTTATCCGGAGCTGCAGCAGTCACGCCGAGCGGCGCCAGCCGGTCAACCCAGCCGGCACGTCGAAATTCAGATAGAAGGGATCGAGCTTCATGAGAAGACAGCCCTGCCGACCTTCGGTGAGTAGCGCGGTTCGAGCATTCCAGTGCTAGCTTCACGAATGGCATCGACCGCCCTTGCCGAACGCACGCGCCATCCCGACCGGATCGGCCGCCCTCGGGACCGCCGTGTTCAGGAGCACGGCGTCAAACCCGAGCTCCATGACGTCGCCGCGTACGACGGCCGTCCGAGCCACGCATCCACAATCAAACGGAATGTAGGGGAAATGTCCGCGCATCAACTGCACCTCGGAGCTCAACGCTTCATCGCATTAGAATGAGCGTTCGAAACGCAGGATACCGCCGACACTGCTCTTCTTGTTGGCATTGGCCCAGTTCACTTCGGAAGCTTTCACCTTTCCGACGGCGGAGCCTCCGTAGCGGTCGTAGTCGAGTTCAGCCGTAACTGTGAAATCTGGAAGAAGCGCATAGGCGACGTTCGCAGCGACACCATAGTTCTTGAGCTGATCACCCGAGAGCTGAAGGTTGAACGAAGTTGTCTCGTTGACCTCGTAAGCGGCGCCAGCCCAGAAAGCCCAGTTCCCGCGCCAAATCTTATAGAAGCCGCGACCATGAGCGTCGATCGCGTTCATGGAGTCGTCGTTGAGCTTGCCATTGGAACCGTAGCCGAACATTCCGAACAGCAACAGTTCGTTGGTGACATTGATGTCGACACGGACCTTGGCGGCTACCGATTCGTAGTTGCTATCATAACCAGCAACGCCGGTGATCGCTCCCCAGCCATGTGTGTATTTCAAGCCGCCGACTATGTGCGGAGCGTAGTTGTCGATTGTGCCCACCACGCCTGAGCCTTCTTCGAGCGAAACCACGGCGGAAAAGCCGTTCGCGGCGTCGAAGTAGTACTGGACCACATTGGTATCCAAAGCGCCGTACGGAACCGGCGTCTGGTTGAGTACGTCACCCGCGCCACCAATAAACATGTCGAAGGCCGACCAGTCCTTACCAACTCGGAGGCCACCAAGCTGAATCCAGGCGAAAGTCAAGATGCTGTCTCCGTTGAAGGCATAGGACCGAGAACTGTCCGAAACCGAAGTGTGGCGGTTACCGAAATTCACGCGGGTTTCGGTGTAGGTCTTCAACGTGCCGAGTTCGGTCTCCTGGCCGGTCCAAGCTTTCAGTGTGAAGCGCGTATTATTTTGCCATGTACCCTGATCCTCACCAGTCCTCACATCTGAGGTTCTTGCGTGGTCAAACAATCCGACATGGCCCAAGCCGACGTCGTAACTGACATAGCCGCCGATGCGCAGGCAGGCCTCGGTGCCTGAAATGTAGATGTAGCCCGAGCCGTAGACGTCGCAGATCTTGAGGTACTCAGTCGGATCAGGCTCGGGGACGATGATCACGGCGCGAGCGTCGGAAACGGCGACCAGTGCCGCAGTTGAGCCGAGGAGGAGGCTCCCAATGGTCATTGTTGATCTCCGTCTAAATAGTAAAAGGAATCGAGACCGATAAATGATTTTTGCTAAGCAAACGGTTGATAGCGCATCAAGCTGAATTCCAGGAGTGTTGCTGCACCTGTCGTGCTAATGCTCAGGAGAATTTAGAATGTGATTGAGACTTGTTGTTACATATATTAAGTAGTTATCACTCCCAGACGGTCATACAACATTTTTGTACAATCACCTTTTCACCTCCGCGGCGGGCCTCACAAAGGGTACTACCGCAAATGACGTGCCACCCTGACGACCCAGCTGCGGCTTGAAGCTCAATGTGCGGGCGGACCTTGGTTCGCGCTTCCGTTCTTTTTGCCTTGCGGATCCACCCAAGCACGAACGGCAAACGTTTCGGCTACGGTTCGTCTGTTCGCTTCGCGACAGTTTGGCTTAATGGCGACGGCATTGTTTGCTGTGAGCCCCGCAGTTGAGGCATCATGCGACGGCCACCGCTCGGTACGACGCCGTCACTTTGGCGAGCTGATGGTCGATAACCACGCGCCGCAGCCTTGCACCACTGAGTCGGTAGGCGCCAGCCTTGGCATTGCGGCGGACCTGACGGTCGCGTCGAGCAGGTTTTCGTGCTGAAAGCGGCGCGGCACAGCTAATGCTTCTGCCAGCAATTCACACAACGAGCTCATCGAGACGGCAGAGATCATTATGGGCGGCGGTAGCTGGCGTGCAAAGTCTGGACCCAACACCGTATATTGTCTCATCGGATGCTTCATCTGCGCTCAGAAGAGTCTCCCACGCGCAGATGAAGGGAAGGGACGGTGGAACAAAACGGTGCGCGTGAGGGTTTCGGCGGGAACACCATCGTCAGTCGCTGACCGAGTGCGCTCAGACCATCGCTGTCCAGCCAAGACTGAACGGCGCCCATTGCTAAAAAATTTCGAGCCCAAAGCGGAACGGACTGACATAGCGCAAAGACGCAGGCGAGCGCAGCGGTAAGGTTGGATGTTATCAGCATGGGACGGTGACCGTTGCAGACCACGAAATTTCGAGAGGCCCGGCTGCCTTGGTACACTATCTATCCGGCTGTGTCGGAGTTCTCTGGGGCGGTCGGCGCCGAGGCTTATGAGGAATGGCTCAGGAACCTGCCGGCTGATGATCCGGTGTCACTCTATCTGCACGTTCCGTTCTGCCGATCAGCCTGCTGGTATTGCGGCTTCCCAACCACCATCACCCGCCGTGATGCGCCCATCCTCAACTATCTGGCGGCGCTGCGTGACGAGATCCGTCTGGTTTCGGAGCGAGTGCCGAAGACGTTGCCCGTGAGCGACATACATTTCGGCGGCGGAACGCCGTCTCTCATCGGACCAGCCGAGTTCCTCGCTCTGATGGAGTTCCTGCGATGCCGCTTCGCCATCTCGAAATCAGCTACGGTCGCCATCGAGATCGATCCACGCACGCTCACGCCCGAGATGGCGGAAGGCTTGGGAGCGGCCGGCGTGAACCGCGCGAGCCTGGGCGTACAGAGCTTCGATCCCATTGTTCAAAAAGCGATCAACCGAATCCAGAGCGAGGCCCAGACGTCGGCTGCCGTGGAAATGCTGCGCCGGCATGGAGTAAACCGGATCAACTTCGACCTCATCTACGGCCTGCCGCGTCAAACGGTGGAGTCGTGCGTCGAAACAGTGAGGGCGGCGGTCGCCATGCGCCCCGACCGGCTTGCCTTGTTCGGCTACTCGCACATCCCATCCCAAGTAAAGAATCAGCGCCTCATTGAGGCGGAATTTCTTCCCGACAGCGCTGCCCGCGCTGAACAGTATGCGGCTGTCGCCGTGACGCTGGTTTCCGCCGGCTACCGACAGATCGGGCTCGACCATTTCGCCTTGCCGGACGACGAGCTCGCGCTGGCACAGGAAACAGGTCGCCTGCGACGTAACTCGTTGGGCTACTCGGCCGATACCTGCAGAACCCTGATCGGTTTCGGCGCGTCGGCTATCGGCCGCATCGGCCAGGGATACGTTCAAAACGAAGTTACACGGGATATCTACATCCGGCACATCGCAGCTGGCCGACTGGCGACATCGAAGGGCCATCGCCTCACAGACGACGACCGCGTGCGAGCCGCAATTATCGAGCGATTAATGTGCGATTTCGAGGCTGACGTGCCGGCAATCTGTGTCGCCCACGGATCTGATCCGATCCGTCTTCGCGATTCAGATGAGCGTTTGGCCATGCTGGCCAAGGACGGGATAGTGGACTTCGAAAACGGCTTTGTCCGCGTACGGCGGGAGCATCGCTTTGGGATTCGCGCTGTCGCTGCCGCATTTGATGTTTTTAGGGATGGCGTTACGTATATCCCGCAGCAGCTTAATGCGATGCAAAGCACGACATAGTCCGGCATCAATGTCTCCGCTTGGAACCGCCGGCCTACTTGCCACGCCGGCCGGGCGCTGGTCTGGCAAGTGGGCTTTCCGTTTGCCAATGCGTTCGTTCCCGGCCCTCACGGGGCGGCGAGTCCCTGCCGTGAGCGCCTCACCCGCGAGGCTACATGGCGGCCGTGGAGATTACCTCAGCAGCGGCGCCCGATCGGAAACCTTAGCACCTCAGCGCTTTGGCGTGGCTGCTTGAACTCTTCGACGGCAACCGCCTCAATTAGCAGGTCCAAGGCTTCGCGGCCCCTTTGACTCATCGGGTCATCCCCACAAAGGTAGTCATACGCTCGATCTAAATGCACTCGGGCGGCGGAAAAATCGCTTATCATATCATAGAACCCTCTCTACCCGCCCGCATTGCCGTCTACGAGGTGAAGGTAGTGCAATCGTCAATATATACAGACAAATTTGAATTAAATCGGAGATGATCATGGAGGCCGAGTTCCCTGACCTGATGCCGCCATCGAGCCCGCCGACGACCACTCGCTGGCGCTCGGTCGGTTCATAAATGCCGAGCACCCCGTCCAGAGACCACCTCTGACCTCCCTCCTTCGATGCTAGACGCGTGGAAGACATGGCTGCGCCGCCGCTGCGAGAAAGGCGTATCCCATCGCGCGGCGGCTGCATAGTGGGCAGCCAGCGCCGGGAGCTAATCGGCAAACCCGCGTGTGGCGATTTTGCATAGCGGGCGCAGGCGAATCGCCACGCCCGTCCAGCATGTCCGATGCCCTAGGCCGCCAGGATCCCTGAGCGGAGTGCATGCACGATCCCGCGTGATGACAGTGGATCGGCACAGAACAGGCAGTCGCCCGCCGCGACCCAGCGGTCACCGGCGGCGGGATCGATCGTTGCGGTTCCCGCCGCCTTGATCATGCTGGCGGTCTCGATTGCGTTGGGCGGCACGAGCGGCGCGATGGACTGCGTTGCGGCTAAAGCGCGGTACCAATGTCCGGCTTTGCGCAGTTCGCTGCCCAGATCCGGATCGGTGAGGCACGCGCAAGTCGGCGCTGTACCACCAGCCTTCGGGACGCGCCCCGACGACCATGCTGCAATCGCCCGGTGCGCGGTCGAAAAAGCGTGTGTAGGCGGCAAGATGTCCGTGCATGGTGAGCTTGGCGCCGAAACATCGCGCCAGCCTCCAACTGCGACCGGTCGCCCAAACCACGGCGCGGGCAACATCCTTAAGCGTATGTACGGCGGCATGATGGACGCTTGCAAGCATCCAGACAAGATTATCGCGAAGCTAAAATAAGAGGTTCGATCCAATCGGCGATGCGTTAGCCGCGCCATTCTGGTTCAGCCGGGCGTTACATGGCCTCGCCAAGTTGAGGATGTATTGGTCGCGAGCAGCCGCGTGCCAATTTGGAACCCACGACCATATGCAACGATTGGGCACTGTCCGAAAGAAGGCCGAGAACTGTTGAAAGTGCGCTAGATGGAGATATTCTGAATCGGAACGGGGGGCTGGTTCATCGCCAAAGCGAGACATGGATGAAAAGCAGATCGCGCCCAACGCCTGATCCAACCATTGCAACGGAAGTCCCCTGGTCGGAAAGCCTAACCGCATATGATGACAAGCATTTCGAGCTCTATTTGAAGCTCATGGACGCTTGCGCCGACAGTGCCAGCGAAGAGGAGATGGCGCTGGATGTACTGGGTATCGATCCGGTCAAAGAGCCAATCCGCGCCCGTAAGGCCCTTCGCAGTCATCTCAAACGGGTGCTCTGGTTTATGCATGAGGGCCATAAGGAACTGCTTCCAAGCCGACCGCCTCAATAACTGCGGCGCCGAACAAGGTTGCCCGAGAGATCAGGTGGCGCCCTCGGGGGATGCGAGGACACTTGAAAGCCGCAATCGGGTTATCATCTCCATACTGCGTGTGTTCGGCTCCGCACGGCAAGTGCCCTTGAGTCGAGGAGGAATGCACATGAAGAAGAAAGTTCATCTGGAAGCCTGCTGACCGATCCCTTGGGCCCATAATCGGGTCCCAAGTTGTTCCCGACGAGCGTTGCGAGGGGCGGATGCAGGACCAGCCGGAAATCGAGCCAGGGCGTGAAACGAAGTCAACAGGTGCGAGGTTCGGCCTGCTGGGTGTGGCTGTGTTGGCCGTAGGCGCCTTCATCTGGACCGGCTTCGGCGAAGGCATCCAGCAGGGCACGTCCAACGTCGTTCGGACTGTCATCGACAAGAGCATGCAGCGCCTTGGGCTCGGGCAAGCCCCCAACGCTCTTACAGAGGGCGAGTGGTATCTCTCGGTGTACTACGGTCCCGACTTTGCGGATGTCACCCCCGTCGGCCTGGGGCACCCCTTCAAGGTGACATTCACGTCGGCCCCGGATTTGTCTGGCACCTACGAGAACGTTGCAGGGAGCGGCTCGGTAAGCGGCTTTGAACGACCCGGTCAACTCGTAATGACCTACTCCGGAGCAGATGGGATGTCCCATGGAGTTGCCATTCTCCAAGACATTCAGACCCACCTTTCTTCCAACAACGTCGAGCATGATTACGTGGGAGCCGTTTTGGTCCACGCTTGCTATAAGGCGGACACCCAGCAGTGCGATGCCGCCAAATCGCAATATAAATTCTGCAGGGCGATTTTGTCGAAAAACAGGGAACCCGACAAGGATCCTTCCCTCAAGGGTTACCTCGACGAACCATGTTCGGCTTTTCAGAACGATCTTAAGCTGAAGCTTAGCCCGACGGCACAGCTTTAGGCACGAAGGCGCTCACCAGGGTCGCAGCTCAAAGAGAACGGCGCCCTTCGCCGGGGGCCGTCCGTTCCGCATCCCGCCTGACGGCGGCGCGTTGCGGATGCTCCTACGGCCGCCCTGTTGAGCCGGTCTCAGGGCCACGGTCTTTCTCCTAGAGAGGCGCGCGGCCCTCTCTCCCCAGCAAGCCGCCGCGGGCGGGTTCCCCCATCTTCCTCCGCTTCGCTAGGTGCAGACCGGGGAGACCCCTCCGCCCCCGGGACTTGCCCCCCTCGCTCCCCGCTACTCGCCGCGAGGCAGGGGTTCAGGGGACCTGAACAATTCAGGTCAATCCCTGAAATCAACAACGAGCAAGTCGATGAATACCGCTGAAATCACTATCCCGCTCGCAGGTAGGGCCGAACTGGCCGCCACCATCGAGGCCCATGGCCTCATCCATAACCTTGTGACCCGCAAGGCGCCGAAGGGAGCCAAGTTCCAAGTCGTCGCCGGAGGGCGGCGACTGGGGGCCTTGCGGTTGCTGCTGGACGAGGGCCGCACCGTACAGGGCGTGGCTGTGACCAAGGATTATTCGGTCAGGCGCCATGCAGTCCATTGCGTGGCCGCCCAGGTCATCACGAGAACGATGGTCAGAACGACGGTGATCTGACCCCAGAGGATTCGGCCTCCACGCATACAGGCTCCAATCGGCAAAAATGTCGGAGCCGATCAGAGAATGGGGGATTTCGGGAAGTGCAATTACGAAGATGAGGCTGGCGTGTCGCCGCATAGTATCGGCGGCGAATAGGACGGGTTGGCCCGGTTCTGCCCGGGGTCGCGCGCTATCGCCTCATCGCCTCTGCGAGGTCGAGTAGGTTTCGGAGGGCGGTGCTTCGGTTGAAGGGCGACCACACGGCTGAGAACACTACACGTTCGGGCTCGTCGGCGATCGGCAGAAAGCGGACACCCGCGACAGGTGACAGGCTCGATGCGGCCCCGAGCAACGTGACGCCGAAACCTTGCCCCACGATCGACAGCAACGACGCACGTTCGACAGCGACACGCAGAATAGACGGTGCCGGCCACCGGCCCGACAGCCGCAGGAGGATATGGTCATGAACTTGTGGTCCGGGGCCGTTAGGGCGGACGAGGAAGGTCTCCCCCGGCAAGATCGGCCCAAGTGACGTGCTCCTGTTCAGCGATCAGGTGGCTGTCCGGCAGTGCTACAACCAAGCGGCTCGGTCCACATTCGTCGCGAACGGCAATCAGGCGTGTCTGGCGTTCCGACCACGAATGCGATGTCGAGTTGATCGGCACGCAGTTGCATGAGCGCTTCTCGCGCCGTGCTTTCGGCGACTTCAAGCTCGACACCCGGATAGGTGGTTCGATATCGGCCGATCAGCTTGGCGAGGAAGCTATGCGGGATCAGACCGTGGACGCCCATGCGTAGCCTGCCGCATTCCCCCAGGGCCGCCATGCCGGCCGACTTTACGGCATATTCGAGGTGCTCGACACCGGCTGATAGCGTTGGACAAAGAGTCGTCCGGCCTCGGTGAGCCGGACGCCGCGTGTGTTGCGCTCGAACAGGAGGATGCCGAGATCTTCCTCCAGCGCTTTGATGCGCGCGCTGACGCTGGACTGGCTGACGCCGAGCGCGTTCGCCGCATGGCGGAAGTTCAGATACTCGGCGACGGCGAGCGTCTGGATGAGTGACGTGAGGGGAATACGCGACCCTAGCGACGACGTCGGCACTCTGCTTCGTCTTTCGGTCATCAGTGCTGAATGCTGTCGTCGTCTCATGTCTCTCTTTTCGCGCCGCTAATCGTTGTGACTCGTGTCCCCTACCGGAGAACAGAATCGGATGAATTGCTCCATTGTCCCGACGGCCAGTGAGTAAGGATGTCCCGTTGGAGGCGACTACTAGGCCAACCAGGCTTCGCAATGTCGCGAGTTTCAGAAATTCGGCGACGGCTGTCTGCTGGCGCAGCGTGCCCTCAGCGAAGATGAGTCGTGTGCAGCTTCGCGATCTCGCGGTCGAGCTTGGTTGAAAGGTCATTCCGCTTGTGGGCGATCGACTTTCCGCCCGAGTGTGTGGCCCCGCCGTAGGCCGCCAGAACGGCCCCTGCGAAATAGATCATCAGCCCCGTCATCGTGGCCGGTGCGTAAGCGGCTAGTCGCGACGGGCGGCCGGGATTGGTCGCTTGCGATTCTGGTGCCGAGGAAGCGTATGACCCGGCTGGCCTCCGACAATCTGCGCGAGCCCTTCGGCAACGTGCCTCCGATCGCGCACACGGCCGCCGTCGACATGGAAGGCCCGATCCTGGCGGCGGAGGTGATTGCCTTCCTTCTCCAGCAGCGAAGTCACGCCGGCTGCTTTGACGAATTCGTCGATGTGCTTTGCAGCTATTTCAGCGGCCGAGGGGGCCAGGCGCCGACGAAGGGCGATCTGACGGAAGCGGCGCGGTTCCGCTCCGCGCTAGGCAAGTGGAATGACTGCCGCCTCGCGAAGGGAAAGGCCGTTCCGGCGAACAGCGTCTTGCAAGCCACGTTCGCGGTCCACGAGGCTGCAGCGGCTGTTGCGCTGACTGGACAGCCCGACGGCGACTGGACCGCCATTCGATCGGTGCTTGAGGATGGGGCCTGCACCCGGCTCGCCGAGGTTGCGAAGGAGGCGCGCAACGTCCGGCTTCTCGAACGCGGAACGCAGCTCCGGCAAATCCTGTCGCAGGACTGGCGCGATACCGGCGGATACAAGAACGCGCTGGCTGTCACCCGCCAAGCGTTCGTGCAGGAGCATTTCGCGACCGCTCACAAGCCGGAGTCGGGTGTCGTCGTGATGAACATGCACAAGGCGAAGGGGAAGCAGTTCGATGAGGTCATCATCTTCGAAGGATGGCCGAAGCGCTACAAGGGCGAGATCGTCGGCAACCCGGATCGTATCGTGGGCGGCAATGTCCGCGCGGGGGCGATGACGCAAGCCCGCCAGAATTTCCGCGTGAGCGTGACACGCGCAAAAACCTGGAGGACGATCATGTCACCTAACGACGACGTGTGCGTGCTTCTNTTCCGCGTGAGCGTGACACGCGCAAAAACCTGGAGGACGATCATGTCACCTAACGACGACGTGTGCGTGCTTCTGCTCTCTGATGAGTGAGGATGGATGAAACTTGGCATTTACAGCGAAAAGACAGGATGCTGCCGATAGGAGGGATTTAGTCAGCCACCCCAGTTTGACTCCGGCGTGACTAAATAGCGACCAATTCGGCGATTTTGGCCGCGACTTCCGCCATCGACTCCTCGGCAGTGCTCAACCCGGCTCGGGAGGCTAGCAGGAGGCTGACCTGCTCAAGCTCTTCATAGGTCGTTCCGTGAACAACCGGGACGAGCCGCTCACGTCTGAGGAGCGCTGAAAGCTCTTTGTCTGCGATGCCTTCTGCCGGGAGGCGCCGCAACATAGCCGGGGTCACCAACACGATACCGACGCGCGAATTCACCAAGCCCTTGTCGATCGCCCGCATCATCGGCACCCCGAGGCCAAGGTCCTTCTCACTGAACCACACGCGGACACCGCGCGCTTCGAGCAGATCATGCAGTTCTTTGGCGGAGCCCTGCCTGTCATCCCATGCGTGACAGAGAAACACATCTCGAAGATCAGGCTGTGAGGCCGCTAGGTTCTCTACGTTTTCTCGAACCGGCGTGAGCGCCTGCACTTGTTCAGGCGTGTACAACACAGCCGAACCTACTCCCGACCAGCGCGGCTTTGCGGTGCGGCGCCCCGACCCGCCGCTACTCCGACCGCCGCTACCAGAGGAGGAGTATGAAGGGGACGAGTATGATCCGCGGCTGCCGTAGTCGCCGCCATACCCGCCGTAACCACCGAAACGGCTATAGCGACTCCCGCACGCGGGGCAGTCGGCCGCGGCGGCCGATGAGCGATGCCCCCTTACTGGTGCAGTACATCTAGCCATGCCTTTTCATCTCCTTCATCATTCCGCCAGCTCGCGAATCTTATTGATGCGCTTTGTGGCCCATTCAAATTGACTGATAAATTGCATCGCGTACGTCGAAGGCGAGCAATGCCTCACGCCTTACGCCTTCAATATCTCGGACGGAGGGATGGCAGAGATGATCTTTCAAACCACATCCAATCCTGTAATCGCGACCAATCTTGGAAACACTGACCACAGCCTCCGTTCCATCGGGCATTTTTCCTCGCAGATAACCAATTCGCTTCTCTTTCGACCGAGCCAAGTAACTTCTCCTATACGGGCCGCTAGACACGCGGCGTAATACGCGCTGCCGTTCGAATGTCAGCGATTTGCGTACCAATCGCCTGAAGGCTTTGACGCATGTCATTAAAGACCGGCTTTTCCGCCTCTGGATCGCTGATCGTCAGAATCGCCGTGAAGGGTACGCCACCCTCGGGCATCACCTCACCAGCGCGGGTGAGATACTCAACAAAAAGTCGCCAGTTCGAGGAAGGCCCGACTCCCTGCGGGAAGGTCTTGGCGTGGACCTTTACTGGACTCCATTTCAGGTCATGTTCGATTAGCTCCGCCTCGACCGCTGGCGATTCTCGCGAAGACGGGAGGTACAGCGGATCAAGGCGGCCCTTCCATTTGCCTTCATCCTGCTCCTGTTGCAGGACGGCATTCACGTTGACCCGGACGAACTCGGAACCAAACCGGGCATCCAGCGGCGGCGTGGATACGAGCGTGAGCTTTGCCCGCCCTCGACATTTGCCGCCAGGCCCGACCAGGGATGCCGGCCACGGGAACCGGAAATTGATCTGCTGGCCATGCTGGATACGTGAGGCGAAGACGAGGGTGATTGAATGATCGCCCGTCTCCAGAATACGTTCAGCAGATGGCGGCATCCCAAAGCCGACAAGGTGCCGTGCCACCGGTGCCAACATTTTCGGGCGCAAGGGCTCTGGAATCTCGGCGTGGTGGACCAGCAACCCGATGAGGGTTTCACGAGAGACCTCGCCCTCGATGGCGTGGTCGAGGACCGCCGCCGTCTTGGCGACCAAAGGCGAGGCGTAGCTGGTGCCGCAACCGTCGATTACCGTTCCATCCGGAAGGATGGAGAAAAGGCCATGCCCCAGCGTCGCGTGCTGCGTTCCCGCGCCTCCGATGTGAGCGAGGTCGGGTTTCCCGCCGGACCGAAGCCCAGGCCCCCGACGGCTGAAACGGGCTGGAGCGAACGGCAAACAGCCGCTGTGTCCTGATGGATTCAATGCCGCGACTGCAACATTTCTTGCGCTCTCTGCGGGCGTCAGGAGCCCGTCGTTTCGGGCAAGCGCGAGATTAGAAAGGGCTGTTGCCGCATCGGCCGGCCACTCCGGTCGAAGGTCTTGCGGCTGAATGTTACCGGCGGAAATGAACACGACGGCATTGTTTTCTTCGGCAATCTGATCAAGCCGGACCGCATGGGGGCTGTAGCGATCGGGTGCGGCAGGCTGAAGGATGTTCAGACTCATATTGAAGACACGCACGCCATGCCGTGCGCGCGCATCTGCGACGGCCGCATCCATTTCATCGAAAAACTGAGGGAGGCCGCCCGAATAGTAAGATGCGAAGGCACCGGCCTTCTGCTCATTTGGGAATACAGCTACGTCAACCAGCTCCGCTCCGTCGGGTTCGGGGCAAGTCCCCGCACCATTCATACCGGCTCCAGCGACGGCAAGGCCGCCAATGAACGTGCCGTGGGAAAGATCCATGTCTTCGTCAGCAAGCACGTCCCATCGATCGATGACCCAATCGGACAAAGCCGAGCTTATGCCGCCATCGATGATACCCAGCCGCGGATGGGTCCTGCGGCTATCGCGAACTGGCATAATCGCGTGATCTGGTCGAGCGCGGCTCGGCGTTGCCGGGCGAGCAGAACGCACCACGATGCCGGGCAACTCGATCCGCCGGACTAAGGGATGCGTGTCTAAGAAGGCCAGCAAACGGCTGTGATGCTGAACATTCGGGTCGAACGGCGCAAGCTCACGGCGCTCCTTTGATGATACGCTCGTCAGCCGTAGGACGGCGCCGTCTCCGGCTCGGTCCAGACGCACGGAAAGCATCGGGAGCCGCTGTCGCCAGTTAGGCAGACGCTCCACTGATAGACTTTGTTCAAGGGCGTTGAAGCCAGCAACGAAGGACTCGACCAGGCGCCTCTGCGCGGGGTCGAGCCGATCCCATTCGGCACGCGGTGGCAATACGTCGAATAATTCGACCTGATACCCGCTTCCCGTCATCGGATTGGCCAGCCATGCAACAGCTTCTTCGACCGAAAAGCTGCGCTTGTCGGACGCGCCATAGAGTTCGATCCGGTCGATCGCTCCGGCCTCGCTCTTTTGCGCTGAGGGGTTGGCTACCTCTTTCCCCTTTTTCTCGTCATAGCGCATCCTGGTCTGCGTTTCGGCTTTGGCAATTTCAGCTTTCACCTGCGCCAATGCCGACGGGCGGCCTTCGACAAGCATCACACCGAGATCTCCACCCCCGACTAGAGGCGCCCGGTCGCTGCGGAAAAGCGCCCCAACCGGCCGATGGCTCTTTGCCCAGGCATCTCGTTTAAGGATGACCTTGACGTAGCCGATTGGTCCCTGCGCTTGCGCCGAAAGAATCCCGGAAATGGCGTCGATTTGCTCGATCAGAGCTGCCTTATGGGCGCCAAATTCCCGATCGCGGTGAGCAAAGAAGTCCTTGCGTCCGCCTCCGCCGCCTGCCTCTCGGGCTTCCTCATAATTGTCCGGATTGAGGACGATCTGGATCGGGCTAGCCATGATTTACACCCCCATCGGCTTTACTGGCTTGTCGCCCGAGTTGACGGCTTACGGTCGATTTATCCCGCCCTGCGATTTCGCCGATGTCGGCCATTGAAAATGCGAGAATGGGGTCGTCACGCATGGCCCGGAACAAAGTGGCGGGATCGTCAAACAACAGCGTTCGACGCTCACTCTGAATGCGAGCCGCGTTGAGAGTCGCAAATTGACGGAGCGTATCCAGTAATCCTCGGCGATCGTGCTCGCGAACCGTGGTGGCCTTTTTGTATGTCCGCACCAGCGCCTCGATCTCCGCTCCGGTTGAACCTTCAGTGAACCACGCAATAAGACGTAGATGGATGTCGGGAGCCGATACAGGCGGCATAAACATGGCGGCGATCGCCTTCCGCACCTCAAAATCGGGCTTAGGGATTTCAAGCTGGACCTCAAAACGGCGCCAGACCGCCGGATCAAGCAGCTTCGAGTGATTGGTAATGCCGATCGTCAATCCTATGTTTTGTCTAACATCCAGATTTTGGAGAAGGGCATTAACAACACGCTTGATCTCGCCGACCTCTTGGGGGTCGTCGCGGACTTTTGCAATCGCGTCGAATTCATCAAGTAGAAGCACGCAGCGATAGCGATTGGCGAATGCGAAGAGATTTCCAATATTGCGCGCCGTCGTTCCGAGAAACGACGAAACAAGGCCATCCAGTTTTACGAGAACAACGGGCAAGTCCAGCTTGCGAGCAATCCAGAGGGCCAGTCGAGTTTTCCCTGTGCCAGGCGCTCCGTAGATCAAACATGTCTTTGACGGCACGATATCGACGGTCGCGAGCGCCTCGAAGTCGGCCCATTCATCGACGATCGTCTCAACTGCCTGCGTCACAGTCGAATTGAAAAGCGGGGCCGCCTCCTCGACTTCCGACGGAAAGATGATCTCCGCCAAGGCGGCAGCCGATTCACGATCGACAGGAACCGGCGTGTTGCGACCGAGTGTCTCGCCGGAAAGGTTCGCTCGCGAGCGCTCGATTCGGCTCGGGGCCGCCTCTGTTAGGCGATCCGCCGTGGCAAGAATCCCCGCGAGCGACGCTGCTTGCTTTTCCTCACCATCTTTGACGAGAGCATCCCTTAGCCGCTCGATCTGCTTGCGCAGCGCCGGCGTTGGTGCGCCCATCGCCGTTCGGCAGAGCGCCTGAATGATTGAAAAGTGCTCCATGCGCTAAACCTACGATCTGATGCGAGATTGATGACCTATGATGCATGTAGACGGCAATTTGTTGCGCGTCAACGGAAAATGTTGCGCCTTGGTTTGATTTCGATGCGCTTCTGGTTACGAGGGTGCGGGATGAGTGCTGTTTGTTGCAGCGAAGCCCCATGCCGGTTCGGACGCGGAGTCTGGAGAAGCAGCCCAGACTGGTCAGGCATCGAGCAAGGACGGAATATCCATTGAGGCTAAGATCAAAACCCGTGCTCGTTAGGCCGCTCCAGCAGTCGGCAGCACGAAATAACCGCCAGAGTGTGATTTTTCATGGAATGAGGACCCTGTTTGAGAGGTGATTTTCGTCCAAACGGGACCCCTTAACGAAGGGGTCATCAAGATGCCTCCGGTTTGGTCGGAGGCATTTGTGTTTTGGATGTTGGTTGTGGAGACGATTGCAAAGATACGCCGGCTGTCGCTGGTGCAGGGAAAGTCGATCAAGGCGATCTGGCGGGAGCTGAAGATCTCCCGGAAGGTGGTGCGCAAGGTTTTGCGTTCCGAGGAGACAGAGTTCCGTTACGAGCGCAAGCATCAGCCTTATCCCCGGATGGGCGCCTGGCGTGACGAGTTGGATCGGCTGCTGTCGGCGAATGCGGCCAAGTCTCAGCGGGAGCGGCTGACACTGATCCGCATCTTCGAGGAGCTTCGCGGCCTCGGCTATGACGGCAGCTACAGTTCGGTGTGGCGGCATGCTCAGAGTTGGGAGGCGGATCGCGGCAGCGCCGCGGCCGAAGCCTACATTCCGTTGAGCTTTGCGCCGGGCGAGGCCTACCAGTTCGACTGGAGCCACGAGATCGTTCTGCTCGACGGCGTGACGGTAACGGTGAAGGTGGCGCACATGCGGCTTTGCCACAGCCGTATGTTCTTCGTGCGGGCCTATCCGCGCGAAACGCAGGAGATGGTGTTCGACGCCCATGACCGGGCGTTCAGCTTCTTCCGCGGCGCCTGCACGCGCGGCATCTACGACAACATGAAGACGGCTGTGGACGCGATCTTCATCGGCAGGGACCGCCGCTACAACCGCCGCTTTGCGCAGATGTGCGGGCATTATCTTGTCGAGCCGGAGGCCTGCACGCCGGCGGCCGGCTGGGAGAAGGGGCAAGTCGAGAACCAGGTCGGGCTGGTGCGCGAGCGCTTCTTCACGCCGAGGCTGCGCTTCAAGACGCTGGAGGATCTCAACGGCTGGCTGGCCGACAAATGCGTTGCCTATGCCAAGGCGCATCGGCATCCCGAGCAGGGCGAGCGCACGGTCTGGGAGGTGTTCGAGGAAGAACGCGCCAGCTTCATTCCCTATGCCGGTCGCTTCGACGGCTTCCACTGCATTCCCGCGTCGGTGTCGAAGACCTGCACGGTGCGCTTCGACAACAACAAATACTCGGTGCTGTCGAGTGCCGTCGGCCGGCCGGTCGAGATCCATGCTTATGCCGACCGGATCATTATCCGCCAGGACGGCGTGGTCGTGGGCGAGCATGCCCGCTGCTTCGGCCGCAACGAGGTCATCTACGATCCCTGGCACTACGTGCCGGTGCTGGCCCGCAAGCCGGGCGGATTGCGCAACGGCGCGCCGTTCCTTGGCTGGGTCCTGCCGTCGGCAATGGAGAAGGTGCGCCGCAAGCTCAAGGCGGTTGATGACGGGGATCGGCAGATGGTGTCGATCCTCACCTGCGTGCTGACCGACGGATTGAGCGCGGTCGAGGCCGCCTGCCAGGAAGCCATCGAGCACGGCGTCTCGTCGTCGGCGGTGATCCTCAACATCCTGGCCCGCAGCCGCGATCCGGCGCCGGGCACGATCCTTTCCATTCCCCAGGCGCTGAAGCTGGCTCACGAGCCGATCGCCGACTGCGCCCGCTATGACAGCCTCAGGAGGACGAACAGCCATGGAACGCACCGAAGTACTGGAACTGATGGGGGCGCTGAAACTCTTCGGGATGCGCGCGGCCTCTGACGAGATCATGGGCGTCGCCATCAAGCGGCAGCACGAACCGCCGAAGATCGTCGGCGATCTGTTGCAGGCCGAGATATCGGAGAAGCTGGCCCGCTCCATCAAGTACCAGCTCACCGTCGCCAAGCTTCCGCTGGCCAAGGATATCGAGGACTTCGATTTTGCCGGCACGCCGGTCAACGAGAGCCTGATCCGCGACCTCGCCGCCGGCGCTTTCGTCGCCGATCAGCGCAATGTCGTCCTGGTCGGCGGGACAGGCACCGGCAAGTCGCATCTGGCGATCGCCATTGCCCGTTCTCTCATCCGCAACGGCGCACGCGGGCGCTTCTTCAATGTCGTCGACCTCGTCAACAGGCTCGAGACCGAAACCCGCTCCGGCCGCCAGGGCCGCATTGCCGATCACCTGACCCGGCTCGACTTCGTCGTACTCGATGAGCTCGGCTATCTGCCCTTCGCTCTGGCCGGCGGGCAATTGCTCTTCCATCTGGTCTCGAAGCTTTACGAACGCACCAGTGTCATCATCACCACCAATCTCGCCTTCGGGGAATGGCCGAGCGTCTTCGGCGACGCCAAGATGACAACCGCGCTGCTCGACCGCCTCACCCATCACTGCGAGATCGCCGAGACTGGCAACGAATCCTGGCGCTTCAAGAGCCGCTCTCAAAGCTGAAGTCCGAAAGCCAATCAGTCGCGCCCGGTCAGGCTGTGCAACCCCGACCAGCTTCGCCTGATCGGGCGCTTACCGGCGTGCCTCTCAGCACCGAAAGCCGGGGTCCCTTTTGCGCGAAAAAACAGGGTCCCGATTCCGTGGTCATTGACACCGTGGGACGCCTGCCGCGTCAAACGGTGGTGTCGTGGGTCGAGACGGCGAGGGCAGCGGTCGCCATGCGCCCCGACCGGCTTGCCAGCGCTGCCCGCGCTGAACAGCATGCGGCTGTCGCCGTGACGCTGGTTGCCGCCGGCTACCGGGAGATCGGGCTCGACCATTTCGCCTTGCCGCACGACGAGCTCGCGCTGGCACAGGAAACCGGTCGCCTGCGACGTAACTCGTTGGGCTACTCTGCCGATACCTGCAGAACCCTGATCGGTTTCGGCGCGTCGGCTATCGGCCGCATCGTCCAGGGGTACGTTCAAAACGAAGTTACACGGGATATCTACATCCAGCACATCGCAGTTGGCCGACTGGCGACATCGAAGGGCCATCGCCTCACAGACGACGACCGCGTGCGAGCCGCAATCATCGAGCGATTAATGTGCGATTTCGAGGCTGACGTCCCGGCAATCTGTGTCGCCCACGGATCTGATCCGATCCGTCTTCGCGGTTCAGATGAGCGTTTGGCGATGCTGGCCAAGGACGGACTAGTGGACTTCGAAAACGGTCTTGTCCGCGTACGGCGGAGCATCGCTTGGGATTCGCGCTGTTGCTGCCGCATTCGATGCTTTTAGGGATGGCCTTACGTATCCCGCAGTTGAGGGCAAGCACACAACACGGAAGCTAACACAGGGAGTACCTTTTGCCGGAGAGAACGAGCTGCCATCGTGCGGTGCCCGGTTAGTAGTGAAGCGCCGTAAAATGTCGACATAGGCGTTGGTGAACTGGACCGAACGACGAGAACGGCCTATCCAGTGTGTTGTCGGCAGTTAGTTCGAAAGTCCTGCTACACCCGATCCGATGCCTCTCAACGCCGAGGCCGCACCTCCGTGCCGAAGCCGGCCTTCCCAATGGTGGGTCGAGCCGTCGCTCACCCCGTGCTTGCCTCACAGATCCGCGACCGAGAACCCAGCCACATGCCTGCCGGGGCCTAGGTCCATCAAGCATGAAAGGAACACGTCGGAACCTGGGATATCGCTTGCCCGGCCGGGCGGCGATAGCCTTGTCGGGGCAGCGAGGAGCCGTGGCCGATGATGAACGCACAGGAGAAGTCTGGCGTGAATGGGGCGATGATTGTCAAGCTTTGCTCTCGAGTCATCTCGTCAACCATCTTGCGTGACCGATTGGCGACCATCTCCTCGTCCCGACCTTATATTACCCGTCGCCTGTCGCCGCCAGCGCGCAGTGACTTGTCAAGGATGGAGGCCCGCAGACCCCATCGCGCGGCGACTTGTCCTTGACGGTCACGAGCACGGCGGCAGGTTTGCCGTGGTCGGGGAGCCTTCCTTGAGCGGAAGCCGACGACAGTGTTCGAGGGGAACTCGCCATGAGCCGGGTGCGCAGAGATCGTCCGACGCTCTTGTATTTGCTGGATCCCAGCCGGCTCCGCCTCCGACTGCCTCGATAGCTCGGTATCCTGAGCGCGTCGGCGGCATCATGCCATTATCATCCTACGAATTGCATGCTCCATCGTCCTGGACGAGACCGGTTTGGCTAGCCAAAGGACGAAGGTCTGATTACCAGATGTGATCGGCATGGGGTCGCTTCCACCAACGACGATGATGGGCACCGTCATCAGGGTGGTACGTACGGCTTCGGGCTGTCGTGGCCCGAGGAAAGTCGCTTTATCGAAAATTAGGAGGTCGGCTGCCTTCCCGCTCTCGATCCAGTCGCAAAGACTCTCGAAGGTCGCGAAGCCGACCGGCTTATAACCCAGCGCGGCGATCTTATCCTTGTAGATCTCCAACGCTGCTGGATCGGGGTCAACGACTGCAATGATTTCTCCGTTGCCAAGTGATCCATCGCATGGGCCGAAAGCGCTATCAGCTCTGACCTGCTCCTCAGGGCAGGCCGGTAAGTAGAGATCGAAGCGTGTACCTCGGCCAACAGCCGAGGTGACGTCAAGGCATCCTGCGAGCGCGCTCACATGGCGGTCCACTGCAGCAAGACCCAGTCCGGTCCCGCCGACGCGAGAGCGCGTGGTAAAAAAGGGCTCAAAGATATGCGGAAGCACCGAACTTGCGATTCCTTGGCCATCGTCGCTGATGGAGAGGAGAACGTAATCTCCCGGTTTCAAGGTGCCCTTAGCCACGGGCTTCGTTTGACAGACGTGAGCGCGAGAAACGCTAATCTCGACACGGCCCTCATTCAAGAGAGCCTCCGACGCGTTCTTGCATAGATTCATAAGGATCTGCTGTATCTCGGTCGGGCTGCCCTCGATCACCGTTTGCCACTCGTTGATCTTGAAGTTCAACTGAACATCCGCACGAAGTGTAACCCGCAGCAATGGCGCGAGATCCATTACACTCTCCGAGACGTCGAAAGGCATCGTCACGCGCTTCCGATTTCGGCTTAGTGACAAAATTTGATCAATAATCAGTTTGGCTCGGTTGCTGGCCAAGATAATTTGGCCGATGTGGCCCCGAATTCTCGAGGGGCGACGCACAAGACCTTTAGCCATCTCCGCGTAGCCGACTATTGCTCCTAGAACATTATTGAATTCATGTGTAACGCCGCTTGCGATTGTGCCGACAGCCGTCAGCCTTTCCGCATGCTCCCATCGACTCTCAAAAAGGTTACGTTCCGTGTGTACACGTTGCATTTCAAGATGGTTGCCTAAACGCACAGTAGCGCTCGCCAGAACCAGGAGGTCGTCTGTGGAGGGTGGTGAGCGATCTCCTTCAAAAACAAGGATACAAACCGCAGCCTGCTGATCGGAGGCCCGGCAACCAACAATTTGACAAACACCGGTAGTGCCTACGGCAGTCCGAACCACTTCCGACGCCGGAACGACGCGAAACACTGGCTGTTCCGGGTGTACAAGTGAGACGACTTCATGGATTAGCGTGGCGTTCCAGACGCGCATGCGCTTGTTCGCGACAAAGTACTCGGTATTCCTGCTGATACTCGGATCCACCAGAGCAAGCGCGCATTGATCCGCATCGAAAACGCATTGAATGAGTCTAAGCGCTGCTTCGGTGGAGAAGCGCCGCGAAGCCTTCGTTGCTTGACTGTCGATGAAACAAGCTTCGATCTCACTCATCGCCGCTTCAAGCTCTAACCGCCTTTCCAACCGGTTCGTCCGCACATGCAGCGTGGAGGCTCGAATGGTCGCAAACAAGCAGAGGCATATGGACACCAAGCCAAAGAAAAGTCGTGTACGCTGCGCTTGCGCGCTGGCGAAGCTGTAGGCTTTCAGATGTTCTCGCTCCAATTCGGCAGCCTTGGCGAACGTGTCGAAGGATGGGATCCGATTGACAGCGCGGTCCAACCTCAACATTGAGGACAGGATAGCGCGGCCCTCGCGGGCAACATCCTCCGTGACTTGGTCCTGGCTAGGAGGAAGTCGGCGGAGAGAATGATCGATTTGTAATGCGAGGCTGAATCCCGGTCTGGCCGAAAATTGAAGGATCAGATTGGAAAATTCAGGCCTGTTCGACACTCCCCCCCGAAGGCGATTAGCCGAGCGAGCAAAGCGTACCAGAGAGCTTTGCAGAAGCTCATTTTGCGCGGCCGAGGCCGAGATGGCAGCTTCTGTGTTTTCGAGGGAATTTTTGAGCTGTGCAACCAACCTGGAGTGCACCCCGGAGCTCTCATTGGGCGAGATCTCAACAAGGCGTTGGTAGTTTTGAAGGTTGCTTTTTAATGCTTGCCCGGTAGAAGCAACGGAACGGAAGTCCAATACCATGTCTGCGCGGGCGACGTCTCGCTGGAGCAATGCGTAGTTGATCTGAATCGTCCGCAGTTCGCTTAGGACCGCCTCGTTGATCTGGGGGTCTTGCCACTGTATCGCGACCAAGAGCGCGACCGAGGCCACTAGGGCCATTACAGAAGCTTTGTCGGTACTGAGCCATTTTTCCCAAACGAACGGCGTTTGATCCGCGGTGCGTGCCTTGCGAAGGTCCGATTTGAATTCTAGCTCCCCATCGAGTCGGTGTGCGGCCGGATGCTGCTGGAACAGGAAAGCCAAGTGTACCTCTCCCCTCAAATAGGCGGTGTAGACGCCGTTGCACTCTGCCCCCATGGCCCGCTGACCTTCCATTGATTCGCGGGCGTTTCGACCTCGACGGCGAGGCGGCAGCACAAGGCGGGCAACTGATCGCAGTTTTCGGAACTGGTCTTCCGAGAGATCATCGAAGGGGCATACAAGCGCACGCCCGCAGCAGCCGAGGATGATACCGGTCGGTCAAACGCAACTGGCGAGGGCCGGATCTGCTGTTGGCTGGCAGCTAATACTGGCGGGGCGGCGGCCTCAACTCCGGCGTGCCTAGAGCCGGCTGCTGCGAAAGCGTCCGACACGCTTCCCTTGGGGTCATCCCGTCCAGCGGGCATCCTTGGATCGCTGAAAAAAGACGAGGCGGCTTGATGATCCTGCCCTCGCTGAAGCACCTCGCGAAACCCCTTTTCCAGTCGCAGAAGCTCCTCTGGACCGGTAGGCGGCTCGTCAGCTCGACCATCGAACAGCGGCCGGAGCGCCTCGGACACGTGCTGCTCAAAGCCCACTCGCCGGGCCTGGACCGCTTGCCCGTCTTCCAAGCCGGCGTCCTGCACCTGCGACAAAGCTGTTACACGGGATGGATTACTATTTCGCGGGTTCATACTAGCCTCACATCAAACTGTATCGTCAAAGTCCTGCGCCGATTCACACAGCGGGTCATCGAGTTGAGATTCTGCGGAGAGCGCCTCCTCTGCTCCCGTCAAGGGCGCCGGCTCCGGGAGGGCGCCTGTCTGGCTTTCAAAGATGCGTTTCAGAATGCGATCCGAAAAATATCGCACCTTCCTCAATTTTAATGGTGGCAGACCTTTGATGAGAACAATCTCGTAGTCGTCATCGAGCAGCCGAACCTGTTCGGGACGCAATAGCGGTGCACCTTGATGTGAATTCTGAATGNATCTCGTAGTCGTCATCGAGCAGCCGAACCTGTTCGGGACGCAATAGCGGTGCACCTTGATGTGAATTCTGAATGTTCCAATCGAACGTTCGCGCCTGGCTGTAGGAAATCGATCGGGCTTGAAATGTGAATCCACCGATAGCTTTGGAAATGTAGTTCGGAGTCTCGTCATCTACCTCGATGTTCCTAGAAGCGCGCCGGCAGCCCGGGCGGGGGGCTTGGGGTTAGACTGCCAGCGCACGCCACTCATAAAGAGCGGCCCCTTTTCGCGGTTCGGACACCCATAGTCAACCCGGCAACGTCTGGATGCCCGCTGTGCTTTTTGCAGAGCGGCGATGGCGGGCATATCGGCCGATCCTGTCTAGGATGGTGTGGCCACTCTCGTCGGCCGAGTTGATGCTCCAGCCAGTATCGCCTTGCCGACCAGCATGAGTTCGCCGTTAGCAATCCATCGTTGCGAGCCGAGACCGAGGTAAAAAGCGCGTGTTATCGACTATGTAGCTGACGCTCCCGCTGACGCAGGGTTCCCGCCATTGCCTCGAGGACTACCTCGAAATGAAATACCTCTGCACGGGCGGCATCTGAAGCATGGGCTTGCAGGGCTCGCAGACCGGTAAACCAGCGAGCCATCTCCAAATATGTGAATTGTGGATTGCTCCTCGACGGGAGCTGAGGGGCGGCTCCGCAAGCCTTACGACGCTCTTTGCGAGCCGTAGCTGCCGAGCTGGCAAAAGGCCGGGCTACGTCGCGCCAGCGCAATCGGCGCGCAGAAAATTAGGCCTACCCGCTCCGGGACCGCGGACCTCGTCAGCTTCTCGTAAGTATGCCCGAGTAGGTTGCTCAGCTGATCTGTGGACGTGAGGCTAGCGTGAACCGGCACAAATTTGACCTATCCAATGTAACAGGTTGGCGGCAGGTGCAGCCCCCGGCATCTCAAGAGCAAGCGGCACAGGCCGGGCAAGAGGGCTTTGAGCAGCGCTCGGGCGAGGCGCGCCAAGCCGCTGCCCAAATTCCCGCCCCCGGCGTTCCGGCTCTGCCAGACCCGTTCCATCCTCATCCGTCTCAGGGAGACCTGAGCCTCATCGAAGGCGCGGCCCCATGGGAAGCGCAGCCCATGATGCAAGGGAGCGGACAAGAACACGCCGCGGCGCCGTACGCCGGAGGCAGTGGGTCGANGATTCGTCAGTGGTTGATCTGAATCCCCCCGCACCGTCCGAGTTGCGTGACCATGCTCGTTCTGTGCCGGCGGCGGTGCAGCAAGATCCTCCAATAGTGGTCTCCGACGGTCGCGGCTGCAAGCGTCCTCTTTATTCCAACGATGCGACCGTTGTCGAAGGGCTGAGGTCACTCTACGCGGGTAAGGCCAAGGAGGACACGGTCAAGCGCCATGTAAATTCTCTTTACGGCTTTGGTCGTTGGCTCTTTAAAAATAACAAGCCGGGATTTGCTGCTCGGCTTCACGAGGAGTCGCTGGATGAGGATCTCAAGGAGTACGAGAGCAGTGGTGGCTCCTCGACTGTGGCTGTGGCACTGCGTCGTCTCAGAGAGTCGGCGGGCGGAGTGCCAATGGTGGGCCGCGCTGTCCTGAATCCCGACCCTGCCGACGCCGTGCTCATCAAAGAGTACAAAGCGGCTCTCATCAAAGAGTACAAGGGAGCGCCTGCGACCGGGCCGAATCGCCAAACCATTCACGACTATGGAGCTACTCTTAGACGATTCAGTGAATACCTGGTTGAAAACAACAAGCGGGGGATTGCGGCTCGGCTTCACGAGGAGTCGCTGGATGAAGATGCCAAGCGCTATAAGGACTCCAGTGGTGACCGGAGGATCATTGCACTAGCTCAACTCCGGAAGTTCCTGCCGTCCGCCGCACTCGGGCGCGAAATTGCCCTTGCTGCTCGTCCGGAAGACGCAGTCGGCATGGAGGCTCGTGCCATTGGGGACGCCGCTGCGCAGCACAGCGGGCCGCAGAAGGCATTGGGTCGGCCAGAGAAGCTCCATGGGGAAGCTAATGAAGACGCCGCTGTTCTGCCATCGTCTTTCGTACCAACTGGGCACCATCACCAAGCCTCGGATCCCGCAGAGTCCTTTCGTCCCCTGATCTGGCGCGACGGCGACCAGCGCGCGCCGGACGAGCGGATCGCTGCACAGGACAGGAGCAACCTGCTACCAAGCGAGGAGGTGCCACTGAGGCCACCGGAATTCGCTCCGCCCAGCTTGCGGGCGGGGAATTCCGCCTCGCCAGAGCTCTTTCCTGAGGGGATGTCCCCCGCGGTCGAAGGGTTTTTTGGTGTTTTCGGCGACCCCAGCGGGCGGGTGCTCGGCGCATTGCAATTGCTAGGCGACGAACATATCCACAGGGATTACCAGCTCCTGGAGCAGGAGTTGCAGGGGAACAATCCAGAACTCGCCGCCCGGACGCGGTTCGTGGATCCCCTCGTAGCCAATTATCATCTGCGCTTGGGCTCCGAGAGCGACAAGCTAAGCGCATTCCAGCGCATCGTCCATAATCAGAACGGTAACGACACAGCCGATTTCCTGTTCGTGCCAGTGAGCGATGGCGGTAAGACTCTTGCGGAGCGCGGCAAACATTGGTCGCTGCTGTTCGTTGATCGCAGCGACCGGGAACGGCCGGTTGCCTATCATTATGACTCCGTCAGCGGATGGCATGACAAGCTTGCAAAACACCTCGCAGAAAGGCTGGGCGCCAGCCTGGAGACCCGCGTGGACTTACCCCGCATCGCCCAGCAGAGCAACGAGTGGGATTGCGGAGTCTACGTGGTGGACGGCACGCGGGCGCTGGTTGGGCGATTGCAAAGATGGCAGCCAGACCTGCCAGACCTGCCAGACCTGAACCTCAACAACCTCGTCGTCAATCGGCAGGCACTACAAACCCGACTCATGGGTGACGATACATCTGGAACGGCAAATTATCTCACGAACTTTGAACTCATGGACCGACAGGCGCGAGACGCGGTTAAGGAAAGCCCCGTTGGGACGTTTCACCAGCGGATCAAGCGGCTCGGCCAGTCAGCGCGAGCGTTGCACGACAGAGCCCTGGCTCCAGTCGCGCCGGACCAAGGCAACCCAGACTCGGTGTTCGTACGGGACGTTGTTCCCGGGGAAACACGCCATCATCATGCGCCGGATTCGTCAGTGGTTGATCTGAATCCCCCCGCACCGTTCGAGTTGCGTGACCACGCTCGTTCTATGCCGGCGGCGGTGCAGCCAGATCCTCCAGTAGTGGTCTCCGGTCGCGACAAGCGTCCTCTTTATTCCAACGATGCGACCGTTGTCGAAGGGCTGCGGTCAGCACTCTATGCCGGTAAGGTCGGGGAGCGCACGGTCACGGACCATGTAAATTCTCTTCTCGGCTTTGGTCGTTGGCTCTTTGATAATAACAAGCCGGGATTTGCTGCTCGGCTGGACGATCCGTTGCTGGATCAGGATCTCAAGGAGTACCAGCGCGAGAGTGGCTCCTCGAACGTGGCTAGAGCACTGGGTCGTCTCAAAGAGTCGGCGGGCGGAGCGCCAATGGTGGGCCGCGCTGCCCTGAATCCCGACCCTGTCGACGCCGAGCTCATCAGAGATTACAAAGCGGCTCTCATCAAAAAGTACGAGGCAGAGCCTGCGACCGGGCCGAATCCCAAAACCACTCAGGACTATGCGGCTACTCTTAGACGTTTCAGTCAATACCTGCATGAAAACAACAGGCCGGGGATTGCGGCTCGGCTTTACGAGGGGTCGCTGGATGAAGATGCCAGGCGTTATTTGGACTCCAGTGGTAACCGGTGGATCAGTGCACTAGCTCATCTCCGGAAGTTCCCGCCGTACGCCGCACTCGGGCGCGAAATTGCCCTTGCTGCTCGTCCGGAAGACGCAGTCGGCATGGAGGCTCGTGCCATTGGGGACGCCGCTGCGCAGCACAGCGGGCCGCAGAAGGCATTGGGTCGGCCAGAGAAGCTCCCTGGGAAAGCTAAGCAGCTGAGCGAGATCGGCAATTCAGGCGCTCGCGTGCTGATGCAGGCCCCCACCCATCAAGTGGGTGCATTGCCATGGGAGGCGCAGCCCATGATGCTGGGGGACGAGCACCTGGCACCGCATACCGGAGGCAGTGGGTCGATGCTGGGTGCCTCGGTGCTGCAGCCGGGTCACTCAAGGGCGCGCCATCATGATGCGCCGGATTCGTCAGTGGTTGATCTGAATCCCCTCGCACCGTTCGAGTTGCGTGACCATGCTCGTTCTGTGCCGGCGGCGCCTGCCGGGCCAGCGTTCGCCAGGGCTGAGGAGACGCCCTCCGCGGTTGGCGAGGCCGCGGTGGCCGAAAGGTGGGCTCGGTTGCAAAAGCAGATGGTCGACGCTGATTTGTCGGGATATNATGCGCCGGATTCGTCAGTGGTTGATCTGAATCCCCCCGCACCGTTCGAGTTGCGTGACCATGCTCGTTCTGTGCCGGCGGCGCCTGCCCGGCCAGCGTTCGCCAGGGCTGAGGAGACGCCCTCCGCGGTTGGCGAGGCCGCGGTGGCCGAAAGGTGGGCTCGGTTGCAAAAGCAAATGGACGAACCAGTGCATGATCCCGGCCCTCAAGTGGATACATCGCCATGGGAGGCGCAACTCATGGTGCAAGGGAGCGGACAAGAACACGCCGCGGCGCCCTACGCCGGAGACAGTGGGTCGATGCTAGGTGCCTCGGTGCTGCAGCCGGGTCACTCAACGGCGCGCGATTCGTCAGTGGTTGATCTGAATCCCCCCGCACCGTTCGAGTTGCGTGACCATGCTCGTTCTGTGCCGGCGGCGCCTGCCGGGCCAGCGTTCGCCAGGGCTGAGGAGACGCCCTCCGCGGTTGGCGAGGCCGCGGTGGCCGAAACGCTGGCTCGGTCGCAAAAGCAGATGGTCGACGCTGATTTGTCGGGATATTTCGACTCGATTCCGCACGCGGACCTTCTACGATCGCCATGGGAGGCGCAACTCATGACGCAAGGGAGCGGACAAGAACACGCCGCGGCGCCCTACGCCGGAGGCAGTGGGTCCATGCTGGGTGCCTCGGTGCTGCAGCCGGGTCACTCAACGGCGCGCGATTCGTCAGTGGTTGATCTGAATCCCCCCGCACCGTTCGAGTTGCGTGACCATGCTCGTTCTGTGCCGCCGGCGGTGCAGCCAGATCCTCCAATAGGGGTCTACGGNATGCGCCGGATTCGTCAGTGGTTGATCTGAATCCCCCCGCACCGTCCGAGTTGCGTGACCATGCTCGTTCTGTGCCGCCGGCGGTGCAGCCAGATCCTCCAATAGGGGTCTACGGTCGCGACAAGGGTCCTCTCTATTCCAACGATGCGACCATTGTCGAAGGGCTGAGGTCAGCATTGGAGAGCACGGTCAAGCGCCATGTAAATTCTCTTCTCGGCTTTGGTCGTTGGCTCTTTGATAATAACAGGCCGGGATTTGCTGCTCGGCTTCACGAGGAGTCGCTGGATCCGGATCTCAAGGAGTACGAGAGCAAGAGTGGCTCCTCGGACGTGGCTAGAGCAGTGGGTCATCTCAAGACGTGGGCGGGCGGAGCGCCAGTGCTGGACCGCGCCGCTGTCCTGAATAATCCCGACCCTGCCGACGCCGCGCTCATCAGAGATTACACAGCGCCTCCCATCAAAGAGTACAAGGCAGCGCCGACCGGGCCGAATCCCGCTACCATTCAGACCTATGGATCTGCTCCTAGACGTTTCAGTGAATACCTGGTTGAAAACAAAAAGCCGGGGATTGCGGCTCGGCTTCACGAGGGGTCGCTGGATGAAGATGCCAAGCGCTATAACAACTCCGGTGGGATCAGTGCACTAGCTCATCTCCGGAAGTCCGAACTCGGGCGCGAGCTCCCTGGGAAAGCTAATGAAGACGACGCTGTTCTGGCATCGTCTTTCGTGCCAACTGGGCCCCATCACCAAGCCTCNGGTGCCTCGGTGCTGCAGCCGGGTCACTCAACGGCGCGCCATCATCATGCGCCGGATTCGTCAGTGGTTGATCTGAATCCCCCCGCACCGTCCGAGTTGCGTGACCATGCTCGTTCAGTGCCGGCGGCGGTGCAGCCAGATCCTCCAATAGGGGTCTCCGGTCGCGACAAGGGTCCCCTTTATTCCAACGATGCGACCGTTGTCGAAAGGCTGAGGTCAGCTTACGCGGGTAAGGTCAAGGAGAGCACGGTCAAGCGCCATGTAAATTCTCTTCTCGGCTTTGGTCGTTGGCTCTTTGACAATAACAGGCCGGGATTTGCTGCTCGGCTTGACGAATCGTCGCTGGATCAGGATCGCAAGGAGTACGAGAGCAGGGGTGGCCCCTCGGAGTACGAGAGCAGGGGTGGCCCCTCGATCGTGGCTAGAGCACTGGGTCGTCTCAAGACGTTGGCGGGCGGAGCGCCAGTGGTCGACCGCCCTGTCCGGAATCCCTACCCTGCCGACGCCGCGCTCATCAGAGATTACACAGCGGCTCTCATCAAAGAGTACAAAGAAGCGCCTGCGACCGGGCCGAATCGCGGTACCATTCAGGTCTATGGATCTACTCTTATACGTTTCAGTGAATACCTGCATGAAAACAAAAAGCCGGGGATTGCGGATCGGCTTCACGAGGGGTCGCTGGATGAAGATGCCAAGCGCTATGTGAACTCCGGTGGTAACCGGAGGATCAGTGCACTAGCTCATCTCCGGAAGTTCGCACCCGGGCGCGAAATTGCCCTTGCTGCTCGTCCGGAAGACGCAGTCGGCATGGAGGCTCGTGCCATTGGGGACGCCGCTGCGCAGACCGNCGGGCGCGAAATTGCCCTTGCTGCTCGTCCGGAAGACGCAGTCGGCATGGAGGCTCGTGCCATTGGGGACGCCGCTGCGCAGCGCAGCGGGACGCAGGAGGCATTGAGTCGGCCAGAGAGGCCCCCTGGGAAAGCTAAAGACGGGCGGGTGCTCGGCGCATTGGAATGGCTAGGCGACGAACATATCCAGAGGGATTACCAACTCCTGGAGCAGGAGTTGCAGGGGAACAATCCAGATCTCGCCGCCCGGACGCGGTTCGTGGATCCCCTCGTAGCCAATTATCATCTGCGCTTGGGCTCCGAGAGCGTCATGCTAAGCGCATTCCAGCGCATCGTCCATCAGAACGGTAACGACACAGCCGACTTCCTGTTCGTGCCAGTGAGCGATGGCGGTAAGACTCTTGCGGAGCGCGGCACCCATTGGTCGCTGCTGTTCGTTGATCGCAGCGACCGGGAACGGCCGGTTGCCTATCATTATGACTCCTACAACGGATGCAATGACACGCTTGCAAAAGAGCTCGCAGAAAATCTGGGCGCCAGCCTGGAGACCCGCGTGGGCGTATCCCGCATCGCCCAGCAGAGCAACGTGGTGGATTGCGGAGTCTACGTGGTGGACGGCACGCGGGCGCTGGTTGGGCGATTGCAATCGCAGCCAGATAACCTGAACCTCAACAACCTCGTCGTCAATCGGCAGGCACTACAAACCCGCCTCAGGGGTGACAATACATTCGGAACGGCAAATAATCTTACGAACTTTGAACTCATGGACCGACAGGCCCGAGACGCGGTTAAGGAAAGCCCCGTTGGGACGTTTTACCAGCAGATCAAGCGGCTCGGCCAGTCAGCGCCAGACGTTGCTCCCGGGGACCCATTTAAATTTCAAAGTCTTGAGAGCAAGGGGGACGCCGCTGCGCAGCGCAGCGGGCCGCAGGAGGAATACAGTTGGCCAGAGTATCTCCCCCCTGGGAAAGCTAATGAAGACGACGCTGTTCTGGCATCGTCTTTCGTGCCAACTGGGCCCCATCACCAAGCCTCGGATCCCGCAGGGTCCTTTCGTCCCCTGAGCTGGCGCGACGGCGACCAGCGCGCGCCGGACGAGCGGATCGCTGCACAGGACAGGAGCAACCAGCTACCAAGCGAGGAGGTCCTCATCAACCGTGAGCATGATACAGCGGAGTTGAGACCAGCGAAGAGGCAAAGGACCCCGAACAGTCGTCTGCAGGACGTTGTCACTGAGCCGCAGCTGAGCGAGATCGGCAATTCAGGCGCTCGCGTGCTGATGCAGGCCCCCACCCATCAAGTGGGTGCATTGCCATGGGAGGCGCAGCCCATGATGCAAGGGAGCGGACAAGAACACGCCGCGGCGCCGTACGCCGGAGGCAGTGGGTCGATGCTGGGTGCCTCGGTGCTGCAGCCGGGTCACTCAACGGCGCGCNGATTCGTCAGTGGTTGATCTGAATCCCCCCGCACCGTCCGAGTTGCGTGACCATGCTCGTTCTGTGCCGGCGGCGGTGCAGCCAGATCGCCCAAAAGTGGTCTCCGGTCCCGACAAGGGTCCTCTTTATTCCAACGATGCGACCCTTGTCGAAGGGCTGAGGTCAGCACTCTATGCCGGTAAGGTCGGGGAGATCACGGTCAAGCGCCATGTAGATATTCTTTTCGGCTTTGGTCATTGGCTCGTTGAAAATAACAAGCCGGGGATTGCGGATCGGCTTCACGATTCGTCGCTGGATCGGGATCGCAAGGAGTACGAGATCTGGGGTGGCGGCCCCTCGGCCGTGGCTGGGTCACTGGGTCGTCTCAAGACGTGGGCGGGCGGAGCGCCAGTGGTGGGCCGCCCTGCCCTGAATCCCCACCCTGCCGACGCCGTGCTCATCAGAGAGTACACAGCGGCTCTCATCAAAGCGTACGAGGCAGCGCCGACCGGGCCGAAACCCCGTACCGTTGAGGTCTATGGGTCTGCTCTTAGACGTTTCAGTCAATGCCTGGTTGAAAACAAAAAGCCGGGGATTGCGGATCGGCTTCACGAGCGGTCGCTGGATGAAGATGCCAAGCGCTATATGAAAACCGCTGAAATCAGTGCACTAACTCATGTCCGGAAGTTCGCACTCGGGCGCGAAATTGCCCTTGCTGCTCGTCCGGAAGACGCAGTCGGCATGGAGGCTCGTGCCATTGGGGACGCCGCTGCGCAGACCGCGGCACAAGCTCATGGCCACGCAGGAGAGCAGGGACCCATCTCTCGAGCTCAACAAGTCGCGCCAGCGCCGTTTGAACGGCACTTGGGCAAGAAGCGTGAGGCCCAGGACGGACTGACGAGTACACTTGACAGGAGCAACCTCGTGAACAGCGGGGGCGTCATCATAAACAATGAACATTACACAGCGCTGTTGAGACCGGCGAAGAGGCAGAGGACTGATAATCCGCAAAGCCGCGCCATGGGGCGGCAACTGAGCGAAGCAACCACGACGTCCATCAGCCAAGCCTCCGATCAAGCCCGAGCGGACCTAATGGCTTCCTTCAGAAGCAGGGAGCGCTCCGACGCGGGGCGTTGAGCTCCATGGCTGGGGTCAAGCAGAACAGCTCTCTTGACGACAGAGGCGCTGATGCGATCTCCGGACCGGTAGCTCTCGCCGTAATTGATCAGGCTGGTACTGTTGGAAGGCTTGATCAGCCTCGTCACCCCAATCTCCAGCATAGCTCACTGTCACGCGGCCAACGTGCCTCCGTAGCTAACA
>NZ_AYWC01000033.1:0-24414 GCF_000502615.1 Mesorhizobium sp. LNJC405B00
TCAGACGTGTGCTCTTCCGATCTAGCGCAAGGGGGTGACGCTGACGCTGTTGTGGCAGGAGTATCGCGCCGCCCATCCCGACGGCTACGGCTACACCTGGTTCTGCGAGCACTTCGCCGCTTTCGAGCGCCGGACGAGCGCGACATTCCGCAACGGGCGCGGTGATGCAGACGGACTATGCCGGGCAGACGGTGCCGGTGATCGATCCGGCGACCGGCGCCATTTACCCGGCGCAGATTTTTGTCGCGGTGCTGGGCGCCTCCAATCTGACCTTCGCCTTTGCCAGTTCCAGCCAAAAGCTGCCGGACTGGATCGAGGGCCAGGTGCGAGCGCTCGCCTTCTTCGGCGGCGTCACCAGAGCGATCGTGTGCGACAACCTGAAGGCCGGTGTCGTCAAGGCGCTGTGGTTCGAGCCGACGCTGAACGCGACCTTTGCCGCGATGGCCGAGCATTACGACCCACCATCCTGCCGACCCGCAGCCGCAAGCCGCGCGACAAAGGCAAGGTCGAGGGCGCGGTGCTGATCATCGAGCGCTGGATCCTGGCACGGCTGAGGAACCGGTCCTTCTTCTCGCTCGCCGAGCTCAACGCGGCGATCGCCGAACTGCTCGAGGAGCTGAACAACGGGCCGATGCGCCATGTCGGCCAAAGCCGCCGCGAACTGTTCGAGGAGATCGAGCGGGCTGCCTTGAAGCCGCTGCCGGCGGCACCGTTCGAATACGCCGAGTGGAAGTCGGCGAAGGTCCATCCTGACTACCATGTCGAGGTCGACAAGACCTTCTACTCGGTGCCGCACCGGCTGATCGGGCGCACCGTCGAGGTGCGGCTCACGCACCGAGTGGTCGAGATCTTCCACGATCACCAGCGTGTCGCCAGCCATGTGCGTCGCTCGCAGCGTTCCGGCCATGTCACCGTCAATGAACACATGCCCAAGGCGCACCAGCGCTACGCCAACACCACACCGGCCAGCCTGATCAGCCGGGCGGCAAGGATCGGCCCCAATGTCGCCATTCTGGTCGAGCGCATGATGCGCGACCGGCCACATCCGGAGCAGGGATACCGCTCGGCCATGGGCATTCTGTCGCTGGCGCCGCGCTATGGGCCGGAGCGTCTCGATGCCGCCTGCGAGCGGACGCTGCTGATCAACGCGATCGCCTACTCCTCCGTCACCGCCATCCTCAAAGCCGGTGCCTCGACCGAGCCAGCTCCGCAGAACCGGCAAAGCCGACACCCCAGCACGCCAACATCCGCGGCTCCACCTATTACCAGTGAAGGAAAGGAAGAAAGAATGCTGACAAACCCCACCCTCGACCAGATGCAGGCCCTCGGTCTGGCCGGCATGGCTGCCGCCTGGCGCGAACTGGCCGAACGGAACAACGCCAACGAGCTCAGCCGTGACGAGTGGCTCGGCCTGATGCTCGACCGCGAGGTCGCCACACGGGCCGACAAGCGCGTCCGGAACCGGCTCGCCTCAGCCAGGCTGCGCTTTCCCGAAGCCTGCATCGAGGACATCGACTTTGCCGCGCCGCGCGGGCTCGACCGGCGCAGCACCATGGCGCTCGCGCAGGGTGAATGGCTGAAGGCGCATGAGAACCTGATCGTCACCGGCCAGACCGGAACCGGCAAGTCGTGGCTGGCCTGCGCCTTCGGCCGGCAAGCGGCACGGCTCGATCATTCCGTGCTCTATGTGCGCGTGCCGCGCCTGTTCCAGGATTTGGCGCTCGCCCGTCTCGATGGCCGCTTTCCACGCCTCATCGACAAACTCACCCGCGCACAACTGCTCATCCTCGATGACTTCGGAACCCACTCCCTCACCGATCAACAGCGCTTCCATCTGTTCGAAATCGTCGAGGAACGCTATCGCCGCAAATCCACCCTGATCACCGCCCAGGTCCCAGTGGCCAGATGGCATGACCTGATCGCAGACCCTTCCGTCGCCGACGCCATTCTCGACAGGATCGTTCACAACGCCCACCCCATCGCGCTCCAGGGCGATAGCATGCGAAAGCAAAAAGCAGCGCCCCTCTTGACCGGCACCGAAAACGGCGAAATCAATCATCCATGAACGCAACAAGGCACCCGAGGACCAACGCCTCCAAACTGTCCCGACATTAGCGAAACCAATGTCCGGGAATTAGCGTAACCCCTGTCCGGCTTTTGCGAAATGCGCAGAGAGGGTGCCGACTACATCTGGGCCCGACCGGCCTTGCTCGCCCGCAAATTCAGATCGGTCGAGCTGCGTGCCGGCCTCCCTACGAGCCATGCCAAGCGCGGCACCGCCTTCGACTACAACATCCCGGCTGCGTATTCCAATAATTCCGGAAGGTGATTCCGAGACGAATCGGACGCCTATTCCGACAGAATACCGGACGCGACTCCGAGACGAAACCGGACGGCTTTTAGCGCCTCCGGGTCTTTTTCGATAATTGTCGACGAACTCGTTTTCGGTCAAGCGGGAGTTGCGTCTGTGACTGGCAGGACCTTGTGTTTGCGCATGCTTTCGCCGGAAAGTTCGATGCGATAGGCGTCATGAACCAGGCAGTCGAGAACGGCATCGGCGATGGTCGGATTGCCGATCATGTTATACCAGTGATCCACGGGAATTTGACTTGTGACGATGGTGGAGCGCTTCTCGTAGCGATCCTCGACGATTTGCAGGAGATCGCGGCGTTGTTCGTCGTTGAGCTTCTCCGGCCCCCAATCGTCTAAAATAAGCAAGTCCGTTTTGGCCAGGTTCTTGAGCAGCTTCGCGTAACGGCCGGAGATCGAGGTGTCCGGAATCGCGGCCAGACATTCGCGCGTGACGTCGTCGACGATATTCAGCACACGGAAGCGCCGGCCGCAGGTGAACTGGTCATGGACGAAATCCAGCGACCGGCGCGCATTCGGCTTTGCCTCGATCAGGATCGGCGCCCGCGTGCCGACTGCTCGTCGTCTTGCCCGCCGTCAGACCCTCCTCGCGATAGAGCGGGTAGATACGGTTGACCCCTGATGCCTCGCCCTCCCGCCGGAGCGGAATGAACAGCCGCCGATAGCCAAAGCGGCGGCGTTCGTTGGCGAGCTCGCGAAGCCTGCCGCGCAGCTCTGTCTCCGGCGGCCAGCAGGACCGGTAGCGCACCATCTTCCGATCGGCGCCGACGATGGAACAGGCCCGCCGTTCCGACAGACCCATGACGGCCTGCAGATGCGCGACCCCTTGCACGAACAGGGCGGACCATAGGTCTTTTGACAGAAGCTCGCGCAAGGCCGAGGCTTCGAGCATTGGACGGCGAGCAACTTCTTCAGCTTGGCGTTCTCGTCTTCCAGAGCCTTCAGCCGCTTGGCGTCAGAGACGTCCGTCCCGCTATACTGACGCTCTGGCCGCAAAGCCACCGCTGCGACCTTTTCGAGACGGGCTCTAAGTATCCGCGCATCTCCAGCACATCTTCGCATCATGTTTGACGATCGTCGCTCTTTACCTGAGCGCTGGTGTGGAGATGTGGGGACGCCGATTGTTCCTTTTCGGCTGGAAATGGTATTATCGACCAGTCGATCAAGTCGACGGCACGCTGAAGGATCGCCTTGGTCCGCGCCGGGCTGGGGGAAGCGGCGATGACATGGCCGATACAGTCTCGGCAATCGCCTTTCCTTACGATCGGCGTCTTGGGTCCAACATAAAATTTGACCTCGGCGACACCCGATACAGCAGCCGCCCGACTGTCGCCACCGATCCAATCGAGCGTGCCATCGCGATCAGCAACTAGCCAACGTGCGACTGCAGTCTGCGAATTGCTTCCGCGTAAATTCCATTCGTCGCCGATGACAAGCTTGATGTGCTCGGTGACGAGATCGACACCGTAAGCCAGCTGAACCAATTGAGGAGCGGGTGAACCCGGAAGACGCGGATTAACTTCAATGACAACTGGGCCACGCTTCGTCCACCGGAGTTCAACGTTCGTCGGCCCCCAGCCGAGGCCGAGAGCTCGCAAACAGCTCAGCGAAACATCGGCGATACGATTATGCTTGTCATCAGCCAGCACAGCCGGATAGGTGAACTCACGATAGACGAAATGGGGTGGGCGGCAGAAGTCAAGGGCGCCAATCCCAACGACTTCATTTCCCATTATGTCAATGCTATAATGCGGACCTTGTGCGAATTCTTCGACGAGTATCCTCGGTGAAGATCGCCATATGTGCTTCCCGCCCAACAGATGGGTCGTATGTTCGGCTAGCTCGTTGACGTTGCGGCACAATCGGACACCGCTGCTGCCGCTGCCGACGGCTGGTTTAACAATCACCGGAAGGCCGATCTCAGCGGCAGAGCTTTCTACCTCCGTTGCATTTGCTGCCACGCGATAAGCAGGTAGTGGAACGCCAGCCTCCGCGAGGAGTTGACGTTGAGTGAATTTGTCGCAGCATCGTTGGATGGATGTGGGGTTCGGTCCCGGTAGATCAAAATATCGGCAGAGCTTGCCGACTGTCGCATTGACCGACTCACTAGGGTTCGGAAAGCCTACAATGCCAGCGATATCATAGGTCACACGTAGCCGCGAACATTCTCGGATCAGTTCGTCGAGATTGTCTGTATCGACACGGATTGCCTCAACTCCTTCTGCCGCAAAATAGTCGTACTGAGTTGGATCAGCCGCCAGGGCAATTGGATGAAGGCCAAGACGCTGGGCCGCTTGGACAGATAGCAGCGTATTACTTGCGCCTTCAATCAGGATGAGCACTCTTCTTGCCATTGGCTGTTCACTCCCACCTTGCGCGCTGTGCTGCGGTCTCTGCGTAGATCGGCACAGCTTTCTTGGCCTGTTTCCTGGCCGTGCCGGGCATCAGACTTTGCGGAGTAGTACCATTGTCAGTGATCTCCGGTCGCAAAGGTTCTGTGAAGTTATATGAAGTGTCTGTAGCAACCGTATTGATGACTTGGCGGTGTGGCAGGGAGCAACGAAATTTGAAGATTGCGATTTTTTTTGAAGGAGCGCGAGGCTCAGGACCCTATTAATTTGTGAGATGTGATTCACGTCTCCGTTGAACGAGGCTGTGATAGTTGATTTGTTCTGCTGAGCGAGCGTCAGATGGCTCGGATATCGCCGCATTTTCCGCTGTCGCACGGGGTTCCGCGCGTCGATGATCGGCGGGTGGTCAACGGGATCGTCTATGTGATCCGCAGTGGGCTGCAGTGGAAGGATGCACCATCGGGCTACGGTCCGTACAAGACGCTCTACAACCGTTTCATCCGCGGGAGCCGGCTTGGCGTGTTCGACAGGATCTTCGCCGCGCTGCCCGGCGAAGGTCCCAAGCCCGAGCGCATCATGATCGATGCGACCCATCTGCCAACGACGAGACCCTATATCGCCAGCGGCACAAGGTTGAGAACCTCTTCGCCGGCGGCGCATCCACACTCGCTATGACCGCTGTGCGCGGATCAATCAATGAGTCCTGAGCCTAACACTACTTTGGCAGATTTTTAGCGGAGAGGGTTCTGCGGCAGTGGGGACAACGGATTGGGGGCGGCTGCGCGAGCGCGGTGAGGATGGCTTGCCTGACGGCGGGTAGGCTCGGTTGGGGCGGCGGGCCGAGGATTCTTTTTTCCCCCTCCCGCTTGTTTGAGGCGGCGAGATTGCAGGAAGGCGTAGGCGATCATCGTCATCAGCGCGTGCCGGTGCAGGCCCGTCCATGAGCGCCCCTCGAAGTGGTCGAGGCCAAGTTCCTCCTTGAGCTGCTGATGCGCCTGTTCGCAGACCCAGCGCGCCTTGATGGCGCCTGCGATCTGCTTGAGCGGGGTGTCGGCGGGCAAGTTGGAGAGGTAGTATTTGCGCTCGCCGGTCGAGCGGTGCTCGCCGATCACCCAGACCTCCTCGCCAGGCAGATGCTGAGCGCCCATGTCGCGGATGCGCTGGGGTGGGCCATCTGCAACCCGGACACGGACAGCGGCGAAGCGCGCCGAGAGGCGGCCTTTGGTGCCACGCCGCCAACTGACCGTCCGCCATTGGGCCTTTTCCAGCATCGCCTGCGCGGCCATCGACTTCACATCGGGGATATGCCGGCGGCGCGGGCGGCCGTGTCCGGCAACCGGGAAGATCATCGCCACGTCGGCGGCATAGACCTTCTGCTTGAACGGGATACCGACGGCCCAGGTAAGGCCGCGCTCGGTGAGCGCCTGCCGGAAGGGGGCGCTCAAACCATATCCGGCATCGGCGAGCACGCAGCCAAAGCGTAAGCCGGCTGCGCGAGCCCGGTCGATCTCGGCCAGCGCGATTTCGGGCTTGGTCCTGTAGGCACGATGGTCCTCGGGCACACCGGCACGGTCGAGCCGGGCGGGATCGGAAGTCCAGCTCTCGGGCAGAAACAGCCGCAGCCCCACCATGACCGGCACTTCGCCAGAGGCCAGCGTCAGCGACACCAGCGTCTGGCAGTTGGCGTTCTTGCCAACCGCCGAGGCATATTGCGGCGCGACGCCGACCGAGTGGCGCCCCTTCTTGGGGAGCGCGGTGTCGTCCACGATCAGCCACGCATCGTTCCCGCCAACTTGTCTGTCGGCCTCCGCGAGCAGCACCTTCTCCAGCGGCGCAGCATCCCACACGCCGCTCGCGATGAAGTGGTGCAGCTGGTCATAGTTGACGCCTGCATGGCGCGCCGCCATCGGTTGGACGCTCTTGCGATCCCCAAGGCCAATCAGGCCAGCAATATAGGCCGGACACATCCGCGCACGCGTCTTGTGCCTCAACGCCGAGACGAACGGCTCAAGCCACCGCTCCAGATCGAGTTGCCAATCCCTGTTCATGGCCGGCCCCTCCAACAGCCGACCTCTCATGAATCACGCAAAACCGCTCTTGGGAATCTGGAGGGTTCTGTGAGGTCCGGGGCACAGGCGGGGCATGCGGGCTCGACGTCGGACCTCATTGCAAGCCGGATTGAACGAAGCCGCGGGCTAATCTGGCGCTATGGGGATTGTAGCCTGGAGGGGCGGTCGGGATTGTCTTCGTCGGGTGAATGAAGGGCAACCGCGATGCGACCCCAAGGGATGATGGCACGGTGGAAGGTCGACTCTTGATGGCGATCACCGCGGATTGGGTGGGGACGCCTTCTGTCGCGGGCAAGAGTGCTCGCGGTCTTGTGCGGAAAGTCAAAGGTCGGCATGCCGGCGCGGATGGCGACGGATACCAAAGCTGGTGATGTGGACCTGCTGCGTACGATCATGAGGTGTCGTCCCACAAGGGACCTGGCGGCGCTTGTCCGCAGCGCCAGAAGGCCAGCGTGATCATCGATCCTCCACAGCATGGGCAGCGATGCGCTGATGCGAGGGGCGCGGGCGTGCTTTCGACGCGCGGTTCGATGTTGTCCTGCAGCGGGTTGGCCAGCAGCCTGCGACACAGGTCGAGCTTTGCGGCGCGATGGCCGTTGGCGAGGAATCCATAATGGCGGATGCGGTGGAAGCCGTCCGGCAGGGTGTGCAGCAGGAAGCGCCTGATGAACTCGTGCACATTCAGCGTCATGAGCTTTGCCTTGCCGCCATGCTGATAATCTCTCCAGCGGAACACAAGCTTGCCGTCGGCCATGCTGACGAGCCGGGAGTTTGCGATGGCGACACGGTGGGTATAGCGACCGAGATAAGCCAGCACCTGCTCTGGCCCGCCGAACGGCGGCTTGGCGTAGACGACCCATTCGAGGCGGCGGGCCTCGCCCAGCCGGCGTCTGAACACGACGGGCAGCGCCAGTTCGGCGAGATCGCCGAAGAAGCTCAACTTGCCCGCTTCATACGCTGTCCGCAGTTCCTCCAGAAAGAGTCGGCGGAACAGGCGCGACAGCACCCGCACCGGCAGGAAGAAGCCGGGCTTGCAAGAGATCCAGCGCGTTCCATCGGGCGACAGCCCACCACCTGGCACGATGCAATGGATATGGGGATGATAATGGAGGTTCTGACCCCAACTGTGCAGGACGCCGACAAGGCCGATCTCGGCTCCCAGATGTTTGGAATCGGCGGCGATGGTGCGTAGCGTGTCGGCGGCCGCCTTGAACAAGATCGTGTAGACCGCCGCCTTGTTCTGGAAGGCGATCGCCGCGATTTGCGCCGGCAGCGTGAAGACGACGTGGAAATAGGGAACCGGCAGGAGTTCGCCCTGCCGCGCGGCAAGCCATTCCCGGCAGGCCTGTCCCTGGCACTTCGGGCAGTGCCGATTGCGGCAGCTAATGGGCGATGCCCATTAGCTGCCTTATGGGCAGATCCAGTAATGGGGAGTCGGCGACGACTTGATCACGCTCTTGCGACAGTCGCCGCCAGCCCGGCTCACCATTACGAGGTGCGCTTGAGGAGTGCTATCAGCCTGTCGGACGGCTGGAAGGCTCCCCGTCGCAGATGCGGCGGAATGATCGCCTCCATCGCATCGAGCTTTTCAGTCGGGTCGCCACGCGTGTAGACCTCGGTCGTCGTCAGCGTGGCATGGCCCAGCCATAGCGACACTTTCCGGATGTCATGCGTCGCCTGCAGAACGATCATTGCGCAGGTGTGCCTGAGGACGTGAGGCGAAACGCGCTTCTTGGCGAGACCGGGCTGCTTGCGAGCCGCGGTCGCGGCGTGCTGCTTAAGCAGATAAGCGAAGCCCCATCGGCTCAGCGGCTCTCCCCGGGCGTTGACGAACACCTCGGGCACGGCGGGCTGGCCGCGAATGGCAAGCCATGCGCGCAGTGCTGTGGCTGTGCTCTTCCATAACGGCAGTGTTCGTTCCCTCCGCCCCTTGCCGAGAACGCGGATGCTCATCGACGGCAAGTCGATGTCCTCGATCTTCAGGCCGGTCAGCTCGGATACGCGCAGCCCCGCACAGACAGCCAGGTGCAGCATGGCGCGGTCGCGGATGCCCTCCCACGTCGTGGGATCGGGCGCGTCGAGCACGGCTTGTAACTCCTCCCGCAGTAGATAGGGAACCAAGCGCGCATCCGTCTTCTTGAACGGGATCGCCAGGACGCGGCGGATCTGATCCAGTGCTGCCGGTTGCCGGTACTCGAGGAAGCGGAAGAACGACTTGATCGCCGCCAGTCGCACGTTGCGCGTCACAGCCGCGTTCTTTCGGTTGTCCTCGAGATGCTCGAGGAAGGCGCTCACCAAGCCAGCGTCGATCTGCTCCAACGTGAGCAGGGAGGGTTTGACCTTGAGCTTTTCGGCGGCGAACACGAACAGCAACTGGAAGCTCAGGGCGTAGGAGTCCTGCGTGTGCCGACTGACGCCTCGCTGGCGGGAGAGCGTCTCGCGCAGGAACGCTTCAATGAGAGGAGCGATCGGCGACTGCCGTCCCTCCGACAGGAACTCTTCGCCGGCCGCAGCGACGTCGCGCATGAGCTCAGCGGTAGCTTCGAGATACCAGTAGATCGCATAGATGTTGACGTGGCCCATGTAGGTGGCCAGCGCCGCCATATGCGCCCCGCATCGGCTTCGGCCGGCCGGGCTGCCCTGCAGCGCACGCACGGCGAACGTATGCCGCAGATCGTGCAGCCGAGGACGGCGCGTCGTCCTCGATCGGATGCCAGCTATGTCCACCAGCCTGTCGAAGAGCTCTTTAACCGCGATGTAGCGGAGTGCCCGACCACGCTTGTCGATGAACACCGGATCATCGTGCGAGCGCGGCCGTCGATGCGCCAGATAGCGTTCCAGGCCTGCTGCTGCCGTGTCGTGCAGTGGCACCAGGCGCGTCTTGCGGAACTTGGTCTCGCGGATCAGCAGGCCGTCGCCGGTCACGTCGGCAACCGTGAGCCTCAGAGCTTCTGAGATCCGCAACCCGGTGGCCGAGAGCAGCGCGATCAAGGCTGCAAAGGTGAGCGGGCGCAAGCTGCCCTTGGGCCGAAGCCGCAGCGCAGCCTCGATCAGGCGATTGATCTCGTCTGCCGAGTAGATGTGCGGTGTGCGGCGCCTCTTGCGAGCACCGAAGTGATTGGCGGGCGGCAGCTCATGCCCGGCGTCCTCGACTTGGGTGTGGCGCACGAAGCGGCAGATGGCTCTGAGTCGTGCATCGCGTTGCGCCACGGATGGCCCGAGCGCGGCCCATTCGATCGCCGCTTGCGTCTCAACGTGCGTTTGCGCGCGCTCGGCCGCGAAGGCGGCAAAGCTCTTCAGCAGGTACTCCGCATTCGACATCGCGAAGCCCGTGGCGCGGCGCAGGGCGAGATAGGTCTCGATCGCGTCCAGCATCACAGCGCCTCCGGCCAGGGCTGAGCGACCTGCTTCAAGAGCGCGACATCGGCCTTGGCGTAGTAGGCCGTCGTGTCGATGCCTCGGTGGCGGAGGACCAGACCGATCTTCTCGAGCGGAACGCCGCAGCGCAGCATCTCGGTCGCCGCGGTGTGCAGCAGGACGTGCGCCCCCTTTACCGACGTCACGATGCCGGCGCGCTTCATGACGCGCTTCATCACCGACGAGATTCCATCGCCGTTCCGGAACGGTCGGCAAGGCGCGATCGTGCGCAGGAACACGCGATCGCTACGACAGGCGGACGGACGGCATTCGAGATAGGCGGCGATCGCATCCCCGACGTCTTGCGGGAGCGGCAGGCGGACCTCGTAGCGCGCCTTGCCTGTGACCCGGAGCGAGCCCGCCTGCCACTCGATGTCGGTGAGACGGAGTTGCGCCACGTCGCCGGCCCGCAGTCCGAGGCGGGCCAACAACAGCAAGATCGCGAGATCACGTCGACGCGCACTGGTGTCACCATCACAGGCGGCGATCAACTGATTGACCTGCTCGGCCGACAAATATCGCGGCATGTCGGCAAGCTGCCAATGGGCGTAAGCTGGAACGGCGTTGTCGAGACCCGCCTGACAGCAGCCTTCGACTGCAAGGTATCGCAGGAATGGCCGTAGGCTCGTCGTCATCTTCTCGATCGTGCCGCTGCCGCACTTGCTCGCGTGTTCCATGAAGTAGCCGCGAACATCGGCCGGACTCCAGCCAGTCGGGGCGGATCCGAGCGCTATCACTATGCCGGCAGCGTCGCGAGCGTAGAGCCTGATGGTGGCATCAGATGCCCCGCGATGCTTGCGCAGCCAGGCCTTGAAGTCGGTGACCAACTTGGGCTCGGCGGGCGCCGTTACCACGGCCGCGGATCGGCAGACGCCGACCTCGATAAGGTGCCGTCGAAAGAGCCGGGCACCGTAGATGGTGTGGTGGTTCCGCCGGCCGCCTCTGACGCGCGGACACCTGCAGCTGCGCAGGTGCTCGCTGAAGGCCGCCAGATCGATGTCTCCCAGGCTCACGCCGCGCTCGATCATGATGTGGCCGGCATGGGCTGCCGCCCGCAAATAGCGCACGGCCGTGTCTGGGCTGTAGCCTTGCCGTTCGAGTGATGCTGCGAAGCCGTCGAGGTATGGCCCGCTTGGCCCGCTCCGCAGATGCCCCAGAATCTTCGATGCCGAGAAGTAGGTCTCCAACATGTTCGTCCCCGTTTGTGACCCCCATCAGTGGCCAAGTCGATGGGGCCGCGAGCACACCCAGTTATGGAGACAAGAAGCGCCGAGATTCACAGAAAATGTCAGCGACGCCACGCCGACTCCCCATTACTGGATCTGCCCATAAGGCAGGAATTGTAGGCGACGCGGATCGCCCCGCAGGACCGGCAGCCCTCGACATGGCCGCCCAGTTCGGCGGTCCGGCATAGCTCGATCGCGCTCATCACGCGCCGCTCGACGCGCCCGAGATGGCCGTCATGGGCCTGCCGATACGCCTCGCCGTGGCGGCGGAAGATGTCCGCCACCTCCAGTCTCGTCGACATTGGCGGAACCGGTCAGCCCGGCGGCACAACCTCAATGGTCAGCCGATCGAGCGGGCTTTCCGTCCGCCGAATGAGACCGTTCGAGACCTTCGTGTAGCGCGCCGTGCTCGACAGGTTGTTGTGGCCGAGCAGCACCTGGACGATGCGGATGTCCGTACCGTTCTCCAGCAAATGCGTGGCGAAGCTGTGCCTGAGCGTATGCACCGTCACGCGCTTGTCGATGCCGGCAGCCGCACGCGCCGAGCGGCACGCCGAATAGAGAACCTGCACATCGATGGGGCGGTCGACGCCGCGCCCGGGAAACAGCCAGCCCTGCGGCTTCGCCAGCCGCCAGTAGACCCGCAGGATGCGCACAAGCTGCGCCGACAGCATCACGGTGCGGTCCTTGCCGCCCTTGCCGTGATGGACGAGGATCACGCCGCGTTCGCTGTCGATGTCGCCGACCTTCAGCCCGACGGTCTCCGAGGCGCGAAGTCCCGCGGCGTAGGCCGTGGTCAATGCCGTTCGGGTCTTCAGGCTCGGCACCGCCTCCAGGAACCGGACGACCTCGTCGGCGCTCAGCACCACTGGCAGCGTGCGTGGCGAGCGGGCGTAGACGATCCGCTCCGGGATCTCGGCATGGCCCAGCGTCACGCCGTAGAAAAACCGCAGCGCGCACACCGTCTGGTTCAGCGCCGGCCACGAGACTCCCGCCGAAACCAGATGGACCTGGAAGGCGCGGACGTCCTCAAGGCCGAGCCGGTCCGGCGAGCGGTCGAAATAGCGCGAAAACTTGGCCACCGCGTGCACGTAGGATCGCTGGGTGGCCGGCGACAGATTGCGGATCGTCATGTCCTCGATCATGCGTCGGCGAAGAGGGCTCAACTCGGCCATCTCAAACTCCTGTTCTCAAGATTGCGCTTCAACAGCCGCAATCCTTCAAAACAGAAGCGTCATCCGCAAACCCACGCACAAAATGACGCGTCAGCGGCTTCGTTCAATCCTCAAAACGCTCCCAGAACTAAAAAACTGCCAAAGTAGTGCTAAATGTTTAGTCCCGGCATTTGCTGGAGCGGATCGAGCAAACAAGCATGTCAGCCGACCTTTAGTGCTGCGCCGCCAGCGTATCTTGTGCCATCACTCACCAGACAGCATCACCTCGGCAGAGACCGGCGGCTGGTCCGGATTTCATATTGGCGCCTGCAGGTAGTCGCGACCGGGAAGACTACCTGTTCAGTCCCGGCATTTGATGGATTGGATCAATGATGAATCGATCCGGGTCTGAAGTCCATCGCTTGCAGATGAACTCGTACGGTGTGAGGCCCTTCAGCGTCTTTAGCCTGCGGCCGAAATTGTAGGCGTCGATGAAGTCCTGAAGGTGGCGCTGCAGTTGTTCATGGCTGTCGTAGTGGAAGCGCTTGACGGTCGCGTCCTTGATGGTTCGGTTCATCCGTTCCACCTGTCCGTTATCCGGTATGTGATCTGTGGTGCCTTTTCGTCCTGCTGTTCTTGTTTTGGAACGGCCTTATGGTGAGCCCATCCGGGACGTGGGGCACCGGGAGCACGAAGGTGCAGGCAGGCCGTCAATAGACCGTGGGCTGAGAGCCCGAGCTCGTTACATGGCCGCCCCTCGCGACTTTCCCGGATGCGCTGCAAGCGCGGATCAGTAGATGTCGTGTTGCCCGCCAGCTCCCGTCTTTGACCGAGCCAAGAAGGAGGAACGGGCATGCGCATCATTGGACTGGATATCCATCGTGCCTTCGCCGAGGCGGTAGCTTGGGAGGACGGCAGGCTCAGGCGGCTGGGTCGTGTCGACATGCGGCGCGATCTGCTGGATGCCTTCGCCGCAAAGCTGTCATTGGATGATGTCGTGGTGATCGAGCGATGGGCAACGCGTCCTCGGCCGCCGCAGTTGTCGCGCCGCATGTGAAGAAGGTGGTGATCGCAAACCCCAAGCAGGTGCGCACCATCGCCTACGCCAAGATCAAGACGGACACGATCGATGCCAGCGTTCTGGCGCAGCTCTATGCCAGCGGCTTCCTACCGGAAGTCTGGATTCCGGATGAGCCGACGCAGGCTCTGCGTCGACAGGTGACACGGCGCAATCAGATTGTCCGACAGAGATCTCGATTGAAGAACGTCATCCAGTCGATCCTTCATAGCCACCTGATCCCGTCCTCCCCGCATGCCGACCTGTGCGGCACTAAGGGCCGGTCATGGTTGAGCGAGCAGTTCGTACCACAGGACGAGCGCCTCGCGATCGATCGGCATCTGCGCGAGTTCGACCGATTGGGCGAAGACCTCCAGGTCATCGAACGCGATCTTGCCCGCTCGGCTCTCGCGGATGAAGGCGTGAAGCGGCTGATGACCATTCCCGGCGTCGACATGACCGTCGCGCTGGCGATGAAGGCGGCGATCGGCGACGTGTCGCGCTTCGACGATCCGTAGAAGCTCGTGAGCTATCTCGGGTTGAACCCAAGCGTCCGACAGTCCGGGCCAGGTCCGGCCTACCATGGGCGGATCACCAAGCAGGGCCGTGGTCATGCGCGCGGCATGCTCGTCGAGGCGGCCTGGGCGGCCGCTCGTACTCCCGGACCGTTGCGAGCCTTCTTCCTGCGCGTGCGAGCCCGGCGCGGACAGCATGTCGCGGCCGTGGCAATCGCACGCAAACTCTCTGTCATCTGGCATCTGTTGATGAAGGGCGAGAGTTACGCGTGGGCTCGACCCTCCCTGCATGCCAAGAAGCTGCGCGATGTGGAACTCAAGGCCGGGAGCAAGGCCGTGCGCGGCCAAAGGGGAGCCGCGCACGCCTACAACATAAAGAGCCACCGGGAAGAAGAGCGCCGCTGGGTGGAGCAGGCCGAGGGCGCCTATGTATAGAGCGGCGATCTAGGAGAGACCTCGCATTGCCTCGCCTGGCATTTGTCGAGCAGAAGAATGGCGCGGTCGTGCGTAAGATCGTTGGATATCGACGCTTCGAGGGACTGCAAGCCACACGGGAGCTAGCCAAGCTTTATTCCTCGATGCGGTTGTTCATCAATTTCTTTCAGCCATCATTTAAGTTGAAAGAAAAGCATCGTGACGGAGCCAGGGTGGTCAAGCGGTATCATCGTCCCGCCACGCCCTATCAGCGGCTGCTTGACGATGCACGCACGCCGGAGGATACGCGCCTTCGCCTCAAGGCGATGTACCTGACGCTCGATCCGGTTCGGCTGCTGCGCGACATACGCCTGGCACAAGAGAGGTTGGTCGACATCGCCGACAAGCCGGACGGCTCGGCTGCCGCCGACGGCGAGGCATTGCCGCTCGAAGACTTTCTGTCCGGGTTGCGGATTGCGTGGCGTGGTGGGGAAGTGAACCCGACCGCCCGCCCCAAGCCGGCGGTCAAGCGAGAGCGGCGCAGACCCGATCCTCTCCTTGCTGTCACGGCCGAGCTTGAGGAATGGTTCGAGGCAGAGCCTTGGCGAACGTCACGAGAGTTGCTTGAACGCTTGCAGGTCAAATATCCCGGCGTGTATCCCGACGGCCTCATTCGAACCGTGCAGCGTCGAATGAAGATCTGGCGCAGTACGCAAGCCAATGCGTTGGTGTTCGGGCCATTCGCCGATGCCGCGCGGACGGAAATTGTAGAGGTCGCGCAGTGAGATCATCCCCGAGCAACACAGGATCGGCAGAGGCTAAATCTCGGGAACAATCAGTGAGGCAATCGAGAACATCCGAGTGAGGCAACGGCATTGTTCTTTGGGAACACTCTTGGGTGAGGCAATACGAATCTCATCCTGATCGCCGCGCCGCAGCTCGCTGCGATAATTAATTGCGATAATTAATAGGGAGCCGCCTCAGTGTGCGCTCTCCCATCCGAGATGTTCGGCCCAGTCGTTCCTTGCCGCCCGTAGAGCGCTGAACCGGCGTTAATCCGACCCAGGCAGCGAAGTCACGGCCCGATCGGAACGTCTCCGCTGGCGGCGCGAGCGCCTCTATGGCGGTGGCGATCAGGGGGCCGATCCCAGGCACGCTCATCAGACGCCGAGTCGCGTCGTCGGCTTTGGCGCGGGCAGAGATCTCCGTATCCAGCGCGGCGATTTGGTTCTGCAGATGGCGCAACCCCTCGGCGAGGAGGGCAAGGCAGGAGCGAGAAGCTTCCGGCACACTCGATGTGGGATCCTCGATTTGAGCGATGAGGCGTCCGATATGGAAAGGTCCTTGCGGCGCGATCAGGCCGTATTCGGAAAGATGGCCGCGGATCGCGTTGATGAGTTGAGTGCGCTGGCCGACCAGGATATCACGGGTCCGGAAGATCACGGCGGAGGCCTGTTTGGCTTCGCTCTTCACAGCCACGAAGCGCATGGTCGGGCGCTGCGCCGCCTCGCAGATCGCCTCCGCATCGGACATGTCGTTCTTCTGCCGCTTGACGAAAGGCTTCACATAGGCGGGTGCAATCAGCCGCACGGTGTGGCCGAGCTTCCCGATCTCCCGACCCCAGTGGTGGGCACCCGGGCATGCCTCCCTTGCCACCAAACACGGTGGTTGGGCGGCAAAGAAAGCCAGCACCTGGTCGCGCCGCAGCTTCCTGCGGAAGATGACCGCTCCGGCAGAGCTCGCTCCGTGTGCTTGAAAGACATTCTTGGCCAGATCCAGGCCGATGGTGCTAACTTCCGTCATGGGGCGCCTCCTTTAAGTGGCTGAGAACACCTCCACTCTGGCACATCGATGCCGTCGGGGGCGTCCACATGGGGTAATCGCGGGAGCGAAGTCGCCCTGAAACCAATCATATTCTTGGAAGGTGGCTGTTCCCCGATAAGATGGAAATACGGGCTCACGACCTGACGCCGGGCCCAAGCATCTGATGGAGAACAGCCATGGAAGAATATATCGGTCTCGACGTGTCGATGAAAGAGACAGCGGTGTCGATCCGACGTGAAGGCAAGCGCGTCTGGCGCGGGAAGTGCGCCTCTGATCCAAAGATCATTGCCGAGCTTATCCGCAAGCGGCGCCAGCCGCCAAACGCGTGGTGTTCGAGACTGGACCCCTTTCCGTCTGGTTCTATCACGCGCTACGCACGGAAAGGGTGCCAGCGATCTGCATCGATGCTCGCCATGCCAAAGCTGCGCTCGATATGGCGGCGAATAAGACCGACGCGAACGACGCCGACGGTTTGGCGCATCTTGCAGAGGTGGGATTCTTCCGTGAGGTGCGGGTGAAAGGATTTGACAGCATGCTGACCCGCACGCTTGTGGCGGCACGCACCCGGCTGGTCCGGATCACCACCGAACTTTCCAACCAGATTCGTGGAATCATGAAAACGTTCGGGCTGCTCGTTCCTGCAGGTAAGGGAACCACGTTCGAGAAGAACGTTCGGCGCCTTCTTATCGATCACGAGGAACTTGCTCTCATCGTGCTGCCGATGTTGGAGGCCTGGCGCGGCATTCGCATCCGTGCCGCCGAGCTTGGGCGCCAGCTCGTCGCAGATGCACGTCAGAGCCAGGCATGCCGCATGCTCATGTCGATCCCTGGCATCGGCGCCATCGCCGCAACCTCATTCGCCACTGCCATTGAAGATCCGGGCAACTTCAAGACGTCCCGATCTGTTGGCGCCTGGATAGGCCTAACGACGCGCCGCTACCAATCCGGAGAAGTCGATTATCGGCCATATATCCCGACGCGGCGACCGCCATTTGCGAGGGCTTCTCTACGAAGCGGCGTCGGTTATTCTGACGCGTAGCTCAACCGAGAGCGCCCTGCGGACATGGGGTCTCCAGCTCCGGGAGAGGATCGGCTTCAAACGAGCCGCCGTGGCTGTGGCGCGCAAACTGGCGGTAATAATGCATACGATGCTTAAACCGGCGAGCTCTTTAATCCGAATGCAGGAGCCACAAAGTAAATCCGGATAGCGTTCAGAATCTGAACGCCTGAGGCGTCCCTGCCGGGACGTGAGCCGAGCCATTCCGCTGATGGGGTTGCACCGCTGACTCAGCAAAGTGCGTCGTCCACATTGAAGGCTCGTCCCGCGAAGCTCCATCATGCGGCGACCGATGTTGACCGCGAAGACAACCGTGTACCCGGCCAACGCATCTCCAAGCGCGAAGATGCTTGACGTCCCCACCGCGATTAGACAACAACCCCATCACTGGAAGACCACGACCTTCACCGGAGCGCTGCGGCTGACGGGCATGACTGCGCCCTTCGTCTACGACGGCGCCATGAACGGTAACGTGTTCCTGGCCTATGTCGAGCAGGTGCTGGTCCCTACATTGTCGGAGGGCGACGTAGTCGTCATGGACATGTGTGGACGCCCCGTTGGTGCAAGAAGAATTTTTCGAAGAGCGCGGAGCGTGGTCGGGTGCTGACATGTGTCCGGCCTCTGTTGCGGCTGTCACATGCCGCGGGCCCGTATGGGAGTTCGCGGATCGGGTCCAATTCAACCTGGCGCGCTCAAGGCGCGTATCCATGATCTGGTTTTCCCGATCCCGTCTCGTTGACCGTTGCGCCATACTCTCCGTTCGACCTTCTCACACCATGGCAGCCCGCTCGAGGAGCGGACTATCCTGCTATGGCCGGCGTTCGATAGGTTCCGCCTTTGGCCATTAATGCCCACACGATGCGCGCCGTCTTGTTGGCCAAGGCGACGATGACCAGCATGGGTGGCTTGCGCTCAAGCATCCGCGAAAGCCACGGATCCCCGGTCGACCCCTTCCGCATCGCCCAGCGCACAGCGGCGCTGGCCCCAATGATCAGCAGCCGTCGCAGGGTTCGCTTCTCGCCGAGCTTTTGCTTGCCGCCCGAAGAACGTTGCAGCGGCCTTAGTCCGAGCCATGCCGCGAAGTCCCGGCCTCTCTTGAAGGTCTGAGCGGACGGGGCCAACGCGGCAAGCGCCGTCGCGGTGATCGGTCCTATACCGGGAATCGTCATCAAGCGCTTGGCTTTCGCATCCTCTCTGGCGCGCCGGCCAATCTCTCGGTCGAGCTCGGCCACTCTCGCATCCAGCGACCGCAACTGCTCAACGAGTAAAGACAGGATCGGGCGGGCGGCTTCGGGGACAGTGGGGTCCATCTGCTCGATCGCCGTAACAAGTTTAGTGAGGTGGAAGAGGCCTTGCGCAGCCACAAGTCCAAATTCCGCAAGATGGCCGCGTATTGCATTGATCGTCTGGGTCCGCTGGCGAACCACAAGATCGCGGACGCGGAACACAATGGCCGCGGCCTGTTGCTCTTCGCTCTTCACCGCCACGAAACGCATGGTCGGCCTCTGGGCCGCTTCGCAGATCGCTTCCGCGTCGGCTGCATCATTCTTTTGCCGCTTGACGAAAGGCTTGACGTAGCCCGGAGCGATCAGCCGGACGCCATGACCCAGTTTCGCGATCTCCCGCGCCCAATAATGGCTGCCGGCACACGCCTCCATCTCCACCGTGCAAGCCGGCTGCTCAGCTAGGAACCGAAGCACGTGATCGCGGCGCAACTTTTGCCGTCAGGCCGTTTGACGATTTCGAGCGGGAAGGCGCCCAATCGGCCTGCGTAGCCGGCATTGAGCCCATGAGTTCTGATCGATTGCGCGCTGGTATTAAACCTTGTGGCTTGGCGACGCAGCATGTTAACCGTATGCCGACAAGCTCAGAGCCCTTGGCCTGCAGGTGTCATTTATCCGCGTCGAGCTGTGAGACGCATGGATTCACGGCTGTTCGAACTTCGACCTGATGCGACGAGTGTCAGGTCAACCGGTGCGCTCATATGGCGATCTAGCATGATCCGGCCGGCAAAACGACAGCAACCGCCCAGTTACGAAACCGCAGCACGAAATTAACAAAAGATAACCCCATTTTCTGATTGATTGCCCATACTCCCGCCCATTCGACGTCACCGCGAGATCGCCGCGCAAGAATGGAGGCTGCTGTCATGGCAATTGTTAGCCACGGGCGTACATCTGTGCGCGCCTGCGGAGAGCCCGCTCAGCGATATACCGACTGTGGCTGGGACCATAGCAACAGCAGAATGGTCATGCTTGAGCGGGCCAGGACCATCATCCGCCGCGAGGCTGCTGCGTTGGAAACCCTTTCAAACAGGATCGACGAGCATATCTGCGTGCTCGCGGACTACATCCTTTGTTCAACTGGCGCTGTCGTAGTGTGCGGTATCGGCAAGTCGCGACTAGTTGGAGAAAGGATCTCCGCGATACTCGCATCGACTGGCACGCGATCGATCACACTGGATCCGGTCGATGCCTTGCATGGAGATCTCGGGCGCGTGTGTGCCCAGGATATCATTCTCGCCCTCTCCAATTCTGGCGAGACTGCTGAACTTCTGCAACTCATCCGCGCTGTCCGGCAGCTTCCTGTCATTGTTGCCGCGATCACGGGACGCGCCACCTCGTCGCTGGCGCTGGCTGCCGACGTGGTGCTCGACATCGGGCCGATGCAGGAAGCGTGCGCATTTGGTCTTGCTCCGACCACCTCGGCGACGGCTATGGCGGCAATGGGAGATGCCCTGGCGCTTGTCCTGCAAGAGCGGCGTGGGTTCACGCGCCAGGATTTCGCACGTCTTCACCCGGGTGGAAGTCTCGGACGGGAGCTGATGCGAGTACGCGACCTGATGTGGCCGCTTGAATTGATTCCTGTGTTCCGGCCGGATACACCACTGTCGCTGGCGCTCTTGTCGATGTGCCGCGCCTCGCGAAAGTTAGGTGTCGCCGCAGTCGTCGGCGAGGGATGTAAGGTCGTCGGGATCTTGATTGGAGAGTCCATCGGTCGATTAGTCGAGCGTGGCGCAATTCCCGACCTCAATGACCCGGTGGAACGGTACATGCAGCAGCTGTTTACCACAATCTCCGGGCACGCACTTCTCGATCAAGCCGCGCAGCTCTTCCGTCGGCACGAAATCGAGCTGATGCCCGTGCACGATGATCAGGACAGGTTCGTCGGCCTAATATCTCGTCACGACGTGCTGAACCCATCTTGAGTGATGAAATCTTGTGCAAGTGGCGATCATTCGAGGGACGGTCTGGCGTCGTTTCTCTTGGAGGCAATCTGGTTCACAGCAGGACTTCGATGATGCGCGCGTTGGCGGATGACTTCGAGATTGTCTACCGGTCCGAGCGGCCTCAAGATGTCTACTGCTACACGCCGGGCATTGTCGTGACGGTGAGCCGCAGAGTGATAGCGACCTTTGATCTCGGCGGTGACGGGGTCAGGGATCTGCTCGGGCCGAAGGGATCTCGCGCCGGCGGTACGCGCTTCGGAATGGGCAAGGTCTATGTGTCCGGCGATGGGGGCCGTTCCTGGACTGAGCGATGCACGTTTCCATTCTGGCATGCCCGGCCGTTTATAGCTGGCGGGCGGCTCTACATCCTTGGTCACGCTGGCGACCTCATGATCATAGCCTCCGACGATGAAGGGGAGACATGGAGCGCGCCGGTCGCGCTAACCTCGAACATGAAATGGCACGGGTCGTCCTGCAACGTGCACTACGCCGATCGATACGTTTACCTCGCCTTGGACGAGCGACGCGATCACGCAATCGAGGGATGGAATACAGCCGGTTTGGCACCGCGGGTGTTGCGCGCGAGAATTGACCACAATCTCCTTGACCCCAAGAGCTGGACTATCTCGGAGTCCCTTGCGTTCAACGAGATAGTATCGTCCAGCGATTTCGATTTTTTTGGCGTCCCGTTCTATAGCACGCCAGTCCGAGCTCCGGCCGAGCTCGCATCGGGACGCCTCTGCGCACCGATGGGCTGGCTTGAACCGAATATCGTCCGGTTCCATGATCCCGCACATCTGTGGCACGATTTCGCCGGGCGCACATTGCACCTCTTCTTGCGTACGAATACGGGCGGAACGGGCTATGCTGCTCTGGTCAAAGTTATTGAGCAGGATGATGGTCGTCTGACCACGGCATTGGAAACCATGCCGTCCGGAAAAAGGGCCTTCTTCATCCCATTTCCGGGAGGTCATCTGAAATTCTTTATGTTGTATGATGACAAAACTCAGCTTTACTGGTTGCTGAGTTCACAAGCAACCGACTCGATGGTGCGCCTTACGCACATGTCGCAGGTGCGTTACAATTTGCCGAACAATGAGCGCCATAGGCTGCAACTTCACTTCTCCAGAAACTGCATCGACTGGTGCTTTGCCGGACTTGTCGCCGCGGGTCAGACGGAGCGTCACGCGCGGAACTACGCGAGCATGGCGGTCGACGGCGATGATCTTCTCGTGTTGTGCCGGTCAGGGGATGATGAGGGAAGGGATCCACAATATTCGAACTTGATTACGTTCCATCATGTCAAGGATTTCCGCAATCTCGTCTATTGATCTTTCGCATTTTGAGAGTGGAGGAAACATGCTCAGAACTTCGAGTCCGGTCGCCATCATCATTCCGGCCCGCTACGGCTCGAGCCGCTTCCTTGGCAAGCCGCTTGCGATGATCACTGGCCGCACGATGATCAATCGTGTCTGGTCTTTGGCCCGTGCCGTATCTGGCGTAGATGAGGTCTGCGTCGCCACAGACGATGAGCGCATTGCCGACCATGTCCGAAGCTTCGGTGGTTACGTGGTGATAACCCCGAAGGAATGCACGAACGGCACCGAGCGGGTGCTGAGAGCAGCCGAGATGCTCGCCACAGCGCCTGCCGTCGTGGTAAATCTCCAAGGTGACGCTGTCCTCACGCCGCCTTGGGTAATTGCCGCTCTGACCGACGAGATGCGCCGCGACCCGACAGTGGAAATTGCTACTGCCGCGGTGCGGATGGACAAGCGCAGCTATGAAGCCTTGCGCACGGCCAAAGAGCACGGCGAGGTTGGAGGTACAACAGTGACCTTCGACCGGCGCGGCAACGCCCTCTATTTCTCGAAATCCATCATCCCGTTCGTGCGTAATGATGGACACGATAATGATGCGCTTCCGTTGCCTGTTTTTCGTCATATCGGGCTTTACGCGTACCGCTACGAAACCCTGTGCCGATATGTCAGTTTCGAACCTGGTCCCCTCGAGCATTCTGAGAAGCTTGAACAATTGCGTGCGCTCGAGCATGGGATTCCTGTCCGGGTAGCCGAGGTCGACTACGGTGGCCGGACGCACTGGGCCGTCGACAGCTCGGATGACTTGAAGCGCGTTGAGGCGATCATCGCCGAAGAAGGCGATCTCGTTGAGGCTTGAGGCAGATTGGCGATGTGATCTGCAACACAATACTGAGCGACCATCATCCATGAAGCTTATCCTCAGCCGTCACGGCAACACGTTTGAGCCCGGCGATAAGGTGGTGTGGGTTGGCCGCAGAACCGACCTACCGCTCACAGCACAGGGCCGCCGCCAGGCTCTGCATCTTGGCAACGCTCTGCGCCAGTCGGGTGTTATGCTCGGTGGACTCTATTGCGGACCGCTGCAGCGCACACGTCAGTATGCCGAGATCATCGCGCAGCGGATCGGTGGCACGCCCCTGCCGATTGTCGATTCGCGCTTAGCCGAGATCGACTACGGTGCATGGGAGGGTTTGAGCAGTCAGGAGATCATAGCGCAATTCGGGAGGGAGGAGTTAGAAGCCTGGGAATGCAGCAGCACGTGGCCCGCCTCGCTTGATTGGAGCCCTTCCGAGGCCACGTTCGCACATGGTGTCACGGCATTTGTGAAGCACCTCGCCCGGATGGAGGGAGAGGTTAGTGCGGTTCTCGCCGTGACCAGCAACGGCGTGCTGCGCTACTTCCTGCGGCTTGCCAGCAATACGCTCAAGGCCAAAATGGAAGCTCGGGGTGGCAAGGTCGCCACAGGTCATGTCTGCATTCTTGAGGTACGGAACGGAAACTGCTGGGTCCGCGCTTGGAATATTGCACCAGATCGGGACAGTGTGTCAGATTTATGTAGTGAGGCGCCGTAAATGAGATCAACCGGTACCTAACTGGTCATTGAGCGTCGCGACTTGCTATTGACCATCGTTTCGACTGGCGGGACTGTCAGGCATTCTGTGCGCAGACCGGTTTCGTCATGTTGCTGACGAACGTCTGGCCTAAAGCGACAGTGAAGTGGGTCCTGGCCTCAAACCATTCGCGCGGCGGTCGTTTCCATTCCTTGGCCGCATGGTTCAAAACCAGAGATAGCAGCTTCCTCGCCGCGTCTTCATTGGGGAAGTGGCCCCTGGTGCGAACGGCGTGGCGCAGCTTCGAATTCAGTGCCTCGATAGCGTTGGTGATGTAGACAATCCGACGCACTCTTTCGTGGTAAACACCCGTACACCAGACTGCTGATCGACTCGGTCCCCGACCCGGGCGAACGGCAAAAAAATGACCCGGCCCATTCCCGGTGATCCCCCAACTTGACCAATTGACCAATCGACCGCCAAGCTCAAGCACTGGTTGCAAAAAGCGGCAAAGCGAACCGTCGAAGCCGTCCGCGACGCAATCAGCCAAACTCTCAATCGTGTTCACGCTACACGAATGCTTAAATTGTTTCGCAAACTCAGGGTATGACCGGAGTAATCTCATCGCGCCTAGATGCCGTAATGGGCCGACGCTGCGGTGGTCTGTCGGCGATGTGAATGCATGCGGCAGCGAGGGACGCCTGGAGGCCGAGGTTGGCGCGGCTTCCATCATCACGCCACGCTCGCGATCGCCGCCTACGGATTCCTGGTCTCCGAACGGAGTCTGATTCCCCTCTCTGCGCATTTCGCAAAAGCCGGACAGGGGTTACGCTAATTCCCGGACATTGGTTTCGCTAATGTC
>NZ_AYWC01000034.1:0-22357 GCF_000502615.1 Mesorhizobium sp. LNJC405B00
CTTGCCATGATCGACGTGGCCAATCGTGCCAATGTTCACATGAGGCTTGTTACGCTCGAATTTACCTTTTGCCATGTGATGTCTCCAATCTGCTCGCCCGTACGGGCCTTGAATTAAGTTACCGATGCAACCCGTTCAGGTTACGCGTATTTCTTCTGGACTTCCTGGGCGACCGCGGTCGGCACAGGCTCATAGTGATCGAACTGCATCGTGTAGGCCGCGCGGCCCTGGCTCATCGAGCGCAGGTTGTCGACGTACTTGAACATGTTGGCCAGCGGCACCATCGCGTTGATGACGACAGCCACGCCACGCGCTTCCTGGCCCTGGATCTGGCCGCGACGGCCGTTCAGGTCGCCGATGACGCTGCCGACATAGTCTTCCGGGGTCACGACTTCGACCTTCATGATCGGCTCGAGCAGCTGCACGCCAAGCTTGGGTGCGGCTTCACGGAAGCAGGCGCGGCCGGCGATTTCGAAGGCCAGAACGCTGGAGTCCACATCGTGGTAAGCGCCGTCGATAAGCGTCGCCTTGACGCCGATCATCGGGAAGCCCGCGAACGGACCCGACGACATGACGCTGTTGATGCCCTTTTCGACACCCGGGATGTATTCCTTGGGAACCGCACCGCCGACGATCTTGGTCTCGAACTCGAACTCCGAGCTTTCCGGGTTCGGTTCGAACACGATCTTGACGCGGGCGAACTGACCGGTACCGCCGGTCTGCTTCTTGTGGGTGTAGTCCTGCTCGTGCCTGCGGGTGATGGTCTCGCGGTAAGCCACCTGCGGCGCGCCGACATTGGCCTCGACCTTGAACTCGCGACGCATGCGGTCGACGATGATGTCGAGGTGAAGTTCGCCCATGCCCGAAATGATGGTCTGGCCGCTTTCCTCGTCCGTCTTGACACGGAAGGACGGATCCTCGGCAGCCAGGCGGTGAAGGGCGAGGCCCATCTTTTCCTGGTCGTTCTTGGTCTTCGGCTCGATGGCGATCTGGATGACCGGATCGGGGAATTCCATGCGCTCGAGGATGACCGGGTGCAGCGGATCGCTGAGCGTGTCGCCGGTGGTCGTGTCCTTGAGGCCAGCCAGAGCAACGATGTCGCCGGCAAAGGCTTCTTCGACGTCGGCGCGCGAATTCGCATGCATCTGCAGCATGCGGCCGATGCGCTCTTTCTTGCCCTTGACGGTGTTATCGACCGAGATGCCCTTGGTCAGCTTGCCCGAATAGATGCGGGCAAAGGTCAGCGAACCGACGAACGGGTCGTTCATGATCTTGAAGGCCAGCATCGACAGCGGCTCGTTGTCGTCGGCATGACGCTCGATCTCGGCGTCGGTCTTGGCGTCGACGCCCTTGATGGCGGGAACATCGGCCGGCGACGGCAGGTATTCGACGACGGCGTCGAGCAGCGGCTGCACGCCCTTGTTCTTGAAGGCCGAGCCACAGAACATCGGGTAGAACTTGACGGCGATGGTGCCCTTGCGGATCAGCGCGCGGATCTCGTCATTCGACGGCATCTTGCCTTCGAGGTAATTCTCGAGTGCCGTCTCGTCCATTTCGACAGCGGCTTCGATCATCTTCTCGCGGTATTCTTCGGCACGGGCCTGGAGATCGGTCGGGATCTCGACGACGTCCCAGGCTGCGCCCAGCGTCTCGTCGCGCCAGACCAGCGCGTTCATCTCGACGAGATCGACAACGCCCTTGAATTCAGTCTCAGCGCCGATCGGCAGCTGCATGACGACGGCATGCGCACCAAGACGCGAGCCGATCATCTCGACCGAGCGGTAGAAGTCGGCGCCGATCTTGTCCATCTTGTTGCAGAAGATCATGCGCGGAACTTTGTACTTGTCGGCCTGGCGCCAGACAGTCTCGGTCTGCGGCTCGACACCGGCATTGGCATCGAGCAGCGCAATGGCGCCGTCGAGCACGCGCAGCGAACGCTCGACTTCGATGGTGAAGTCGACGTGTCCGGGAGTGTCGATGATGTTGAAGCGGTACATCTTGCCGCTGCGACCCTTCCAGAAGGTCGTGGTGGCGGCGGACGTGATGGTGATGCCGCGCTCCTGCTCCTGCTCCATCCAATCCATGGTGGCAGCGCCGTCGTGGACTTCGCCGATCTTGTGCGACTTGCCCGTGTAATAGAGGACGCGCTCGGTGGTCGTCGTCTTGCCGGCGTCAATATGCGCCATGATACCGAAATTGCGGTAGTCTTCGATTTTGTATTCGCGGGCCATCTTGGATGCCTTCTCAGTCTCGTTCGCGCTTTACCAGCGGTAGTGTGCGAAAGCGCGGTTGGCTTCAGCCATCTTGTGGGTGTCTTCACGCTTCTTCACGGCGGTGCCGCGGTTGTTGGCTGCGTCCATCAGCTCGCCGGAGAGGCGGTCGACCATGGTGGTCTCGTTGCGGTTGCGGGCCGCGGCGATCAGCCAGCGGATCGCCAGGGCCTGGCGGCGCTCGGGGCGCACATCGACCGGAACCTGGTAGGTAGCGCCGCCGACGCGGCGCGACCGGACTTCCACATGCGGCGCGACATTGTCGAGAGCCTGATGGAAGACGGTGACCGGCTCCTGCTTGGTCTTCGACTGAACCTGGTCGAGCGCACCGTAGACGATGGTCTCGGCAACCGACTTCTTGCCGTCATACATAACGGCGTTCATGAACTTGGTGACGATCAGATCGCCGAACTTCGGGTCCGGATTGATCTCACGCTTTTCTGCACTGTGACGACGCGACATGGCTTTTGTCTCTCAATCTCGTAGCCCGACGCATTCAAGCAGCGCCAGGGCCGGAAAATCTTACTTCGGACGCCCCTTACTTCGGACGCTTGGCGCCGTACTTCGAACGGCGCTGCTTGCGGTTCTTCACGCCCTGCGTGTCGAGCACGCCGCGGATGATGTGGTAGCGCACGCCCGGAAGATCCTTGACGCGGCCGCCGCGGATCATGACCACGGAGTGTTCCTGAAGGTTGTGGCCTTCGCCGGGGATGTAGCCGATCACTTCAAAGCCGTTGGTCAGGCGGATCTTGGCCACCTTGCGCAGTGCCGAGTTCGGCTTCTTCGGCGTCGTTGTATAGACGCGCGTGCAGACGCCCCGCTTCTGCGGGTTCTGCTGCATGGCCGGGACCTTGTTGCGCTTCACCGGCGCAATGCGCGGCTTGCGGATCAGCTGGTTGACGGTAGGCATTAAACCCTCTTGTCTCTCAATTCCGTGTCTCGCCCGGTCAGGGCCGCTCAAAGCGCCAATTCCATACGCAAATTCGGGCCATAAACCGCGCCTCGCGGTCCTGCCCGAACAAAATGCAGAGGAAGCGGGAACCGCTTCATGCGCGCCGGAAATGTCTTTTCGCTCGTAAAACGAACCCTGTTTGAGGCAAACTCCAAAGCGTGTCGCTTCGGAAGGGAGAGCCTCACATCGGTTCTGACTGGGCGGCTTCTACTCGCAAGACCGTGAACCGTCAACCCCGGCACGCCAAATATTGCGCGCTGACGACGGCTTGGCAGCCATGTGAAAGACGCATGTAATTTTCTTTCTTCATTTTGCAAGGCAGAGGAAGAAAGTGACCCGCGCTGACCGGCTTTTGGCTGTCATGCGCGGGTTCTTCATGGCAAAAGGCGCCATGGACAGCGCAAATCCCCTCGCCCGCACCCGTCTCAAAAGGAATCAGCCCGTGAACGACAATGAGGAGCGCCCGGTCACCATCATCACCGGCCGCGTCTGGAAAAAGAAGGGCGGCAAGCCGGAAGGCGTGCATGTGATGCTGGTCGCGCCCGACGACGATTCGGCCGTGCGCCGGGCGCTCGAATCGCTCGCCGCCGAAGGCTATGCCGAAGCTGAGCTCGACCAGATCGGCGATATGGAGGGCGTACCCGACGAGGAGCCGCATCTGTCGGCCTTCCAGGGCGCGCTCGAAGGCGAAGTGTCGATCGTTACGTTCGAGGTTCCGCTCTGAGCGTCGCCGGCTGCTTGCGCCTGTCACCGCGCCGGCTTGCCCGGCACCGGTTCTCTGCTAAGAACCGGGCGACTTAACCAGCCAAATTCGAATCCGCGGAGTTCCCATGCCCTCGAACAATGGTCCCATCAAGCTCGGCATCGTCGGCGTCGGCAAGATCGTGCGCGACCAGCATCTGCCGGCAGTGGCGAAGGATGCGGACTACCGCCTCATCGCCGCCGCCAGCCGGCACGGCAAGGTGGACGGCATCCCGAATTTTCCGACCATTGAGGCGATGCTCGACGCGGTGCCGGAACTCGAGGCCGTGTCGCTGTGCATGCCGCCGCAGTTCCGCTACGACGCGGCACGCACGGCGCTGATTGCGAAGAAGCATGTTTTCCTGGAGAAGCCGCCGGGCGCCACTGTCAGTGAGGTCGAGGACCTGAAGCGGCTGGCGGCAGCCAATGGCGTTTCACTGTTCGCCAGCTGGCATTCGCGCTACGCGCCGGCAGTGGAGGCCGCGCGCGCCTTCCTGGCGTCCGCCAAGGTCAACTCGGCCGCCATCGTCTGGAAGGAAGATGTCCGCCGCTGGCACCCGAACCAGGATTGGATCTGGGCGCCGGGAGGTTTCGGCGTCTTCGATCCCGGCATCAACGCACTGTCGATCGCAACCCACATCCTGCCGGCGATGTTCATCACCTCGGCCGTCCTCGACTTCCCGGAAAACCGCGCCTCGCCTGTGGCGGCCCACGTGACCTTCCGCACCTCGGATGGGTTGCCGGTGACCATGGAGCTCGACTGGCTGCAGACGGGACCACAGAGCTGGGACATCCGGGCGGACACCGACAAGGGCAAGATGGTGCTGTCCGGCGGCGGCACCAAGCTTGCCATCGACGGCAAGTTGGTTCACGACGAGCCGGAGGCCGAATACCCCCAGCTTTACCGGCGCTTCGCCGAAGTCGTACGCGACGGCGTCTCCGATGTCGATTTGGCACCCCTGCAGCACGTCGCCGACGCGTTCATGCTCGGCAAGCGCAATGTGGTGGAAGCGTTCTTCGATTGAGCGATGAGTTCTGCCGGACCGCAGTCCGGACACTCACCATGCAGCCTTACTCGACGATCGCAATCGCAAACCCGTCATAGCCTTTGGCGCCGACGGTCTGGATGGCGGTGCCGTCCAGGCCATTGTCGCCGCCGATGAAGGAAAACGCACCGCGTGCGCCTTCGACATACGCGTCACGGCCATCGTCGTTGAGCACGGTGCCGTCGCGGATGACGTTGTCGCAGATGATGACCGTCCCCGGCCGCGACAGGCGCATGGCCCATGACAGATAATTCGGATTGTTCGGCTTGTCGGCGTCGATGAAGATCAGATCGAACGGAGCGGCATTTTCGGCAACCAGCGTCTCAAGCGACTGAAGCGCGGGGCCGATCCTGAGCTCGACCTTGTCCGACACCCCTGCCCGCTCGAGATTCGAGTGCGCGACTTTTGCATGATGCGGCTCGAGTTCGAGCGTCACGATCTTGCCGCCGACGGGCAATCCCCTTGCCATCCAGATGGTCGAGTAGCCGCCAAGCGTGCCGATCTCCAGCACCTTCCTGGCGCCGCTGATGCGGACCAGCAGCGACAGCAGCTTGCCCTGCGCCGGCGATACGTCGATGGCCGGCAGGCCCTGGTCGCGGTTGGCCGCAAGCACCGCTTCGAGGATGGGATCTGCCTCGAAGAGAGAGGAAACGATGTAGTCGTCGACGTCAGTCCAAACCTTCTTGCTCATGTTTTCCTCGATTCGATTGGGGGTCAAAACGCGAAAAGGGGCCACTGGGGCCCCCTTCCTTCTTCTCGTCCTACCGCGCTTACTGCGCGGCGTTGACCATGTCGGTCAGCATCGGCTCAGCGACCTCGACACCGGAGGCCTTGCGGCGCTCGTCGATGATCAGTTCGTCGCGCGAGGTGGCGATGCGCCGGATCTGGCTCATCGTGCCGCCGGTACCGGCCGGGATCAGCCGGCCGACGATGACGTTTTCCTTCAGGCCCTGCAGCATGTCGGTCTTGCCGGCAACCGCAGCTTCGGTCAGCACCCTGGTCGTCTCCTGGAAGGAGGCGGCCGAGATGAAGGACGGCGTCTGCAGCGAGGCCTTGGTGATGCCCAGCAGCACCGGCTGGCCTTCGGCCGGCTTCTTGCCGTCCTCGACCAGGCGCTCGTTGACCTCTTCCAGTTCGATCACGTCGACGTGGTCGCCCGGAATGTAGGTCGAGTCGCCCTGCACCGTGATCTCGACCTTCTGCAGCATCTGGCGAACGATCACCTCGATGTGCTTGTCATTGATCGACACGCCCTGCAGACGGTAGACTTCCTGGATTTCGTTCACGAGGTAGGAAGCAAGTGCTTCCACGCCCTTGATCGCCAGGATGTCGTGCGGCGCCGGATTGCCGTCGAGGATGTAGTCGCCCTTCTCGATGACGTCGCCGTCCTGGAGATGGAACGGCTTGCCCTTCGGGATCAGGTATTCGACCGGCTCAAGCGTCGAGTCATGCGGCTCGATGATGATGCGGCGCTTGTTCTTGTAGTCGCGGCCGAAGCGGATCGTGCCATCGATCTCGGCGATGATGGCGTGATCCTTCGGACGACGTGCCTCGAACAGTTCGGCAACACGCGGCAGACCGCCGGTGATGTCCTTGGTCTTGGCGCTTTCCATCGGGATACGCGCCAAAACGTCGCCGGGACGAACCTGCGAACCCGGCTCGACCGAAAGAATGGCCTCGACCGAGAGCAGGAAGCGGGCGTCGCCGCCCTTCGACAGCTTGCCGACCTTGCCCTTCGGGTCAAGGATGGCGATCGCCGGCTTGAGGTCGTTGCCGCGTGGCGTCGAGCGCCAGTCGATAACCTCGCGCTTGGTGATGCCGGTCGATTCGTCGGCCGTTTCCTGAACGGAAATGCCGTCGACCAGATCCTCGTACGACACCTTGCCCTCGATTTCGGTGAGGACGGGGCGGGTATAGGGATCCCATTCGGCGATACGCTGGCCGCGCTTCACCTTGTCGCCATCGTCCACGAAGATGCGCGAACCATAGGTAAGGCGATGCGAGGCACGCTCCTTGCCGGCTTCGTCGAGGATCAGCACCGCCATGTTGCGGCCCATGACCATCTGCTGGCCGTCCGAGTTGCGCACCACGTTGCGGTTGCGGATCTCGACCTTGCCCTCATACGAGGCTTCAAGGAACGAGCTGTCCACCACCTGCGCCGTACCGCCCATGTGGAAGGTACGCATGGTGAGCTGGGTGCCCGGCTCGCCGATCGACTGCGCCGCGATGACGCCGACGGCTTCGCCCTGGTTGACCGGGGTGCCGCGGGCAAGATCGCGTCCGTAGCAGACCGCACAGACGCCGATCCTGACCTCGCAGGTCAGTGCCGAGCGAATGCGGACCGACTGCACGCCGGCCTTTTCGATCTTTTCCACGTCACGTTCGTCCATCAGCGTTCCGGCCTTGACCAGAACCTCACCCGAAAGCGGATGCGTGATGTCGTCGAGCGAGGTGCGGCCCAGCACGCGCTGGCCGACCGAAGCGACGACCTGACCGGCATCGACGATCGGCTGCATGGTGAGGCCCTTGTCGGTGCCGCAATCCACGGAGTTGACGATGCAGTCCTGCGCCACGTCGACCAGACGACGGGTGAGGTAACCCGAGTTCGCCGTCTTCAAGGCGGTGTCGGCCAGACCCTTGCGGGCGCCGTGGGTCGAGTTGAAGTACTCGAGCACGGTCAGGCCTTCCTTGAAGTTCGAGATGATCGGCGTCTCGATGATTTCACCCGAGGGCTTTGCCATCAGGCCGCGCATGCCGGCGAGCTGACGCATCTGGGTGGGCGAACCACGCGCACCCGAATGCGACATCATGTAGATCGAGTTCATCGGCTTTTGACGGCCACTGTCCTCGAACTCGACGGCCTTGATGCGGGCCATCATCTCGTCGGCGACCTTTTCCGAGCACTTGGCCCAGGCGTCGACGACCTTGTTGTACTTCTCGCCCTGAGTGATCAGGCCGTCATTGTACTGCTGCTCGTATTCCTTGGCCAAAGCTTCGGTGTCGGAAACCAGCTTGATCTTGGCGTCCGGGATCAGCATGTCGTCCTTGCCGAACGAAATGCCGGCGCGGCAGGCGTGGCTGAAGCCGAGGGCCATGATGCGGTCGCAGAAAATGACCGTCTCCTTCTGACCGCAGTGGCGGTAGACGGTGTCGATCATCTTGGAGATGTTCTTTTTGGTCATCTCCTGGTTGGCCGTCTCGTAAGGCACATTGACGTTCTTCGGCAGCAGCTCGCCGATGATCATGCGGCCAGGCGTGGTGTCGTAGATTTTCGACACGACCTTGCCTTCGGCGTCGACCGTGCGGAAACGACCCTTGATCTTGGAGTGCAGCGTCACCGCCTTGGTCTCGAGCGCGTGCTGGAGTTCGCCCATGTCGGCAAACACCATGCCTTCGCCCGGCTCGTTCTGATTGACGATCGAGAGATAGTAGAGACCCAGGACCATGTCCTGCGAAGGCACGATGATCGGCGCGCCGGAAGCCGGGTGCAGGATGTTGTTGGTCGACATCATCAGCACGCGGGCTTCAAGCTGCGCTTCCAACGAGAGCGGCACGTGAACGGCCATCTGGTCGCCGTCGAAGTCGGCGTTGAAGGCCGTGCAGACCAGCGGATGCAGCTGGATCGCCTTGCCTTCGATCAGGATCGGCTCGAACGCCTGGATGCCGAGGCGGTGCAGCGTCGGCGCACGGTTCAAGAGCACCGGATGCTCGCGGATGACCTCGTCGAGGATATCCCAGACTTCCGGACGCTCCTTCTCGACCAGCTTCTTGGCCTGCTTGACGGTCGAGGAGAACCCCTTGGCGTCGAGGCGGGCGTAGATGAACGGCTTGAACAGTTCGAGCGCCATCTTCTTCGGCAGGCCGCACTGGTGCAGCTTGAGCTCCGGACCGGTGACGATGACCGAACGGCCCGAATAGTCGACGCGCTTGCCGAGCAGGTTCTGGCGGAACCGGCCCTGCTTGCCCTTCAACATGTCCGACAGCGACTTCAGCGGACGCTTGTTGGCGCCGGTGATGACGCGGCCGCGACGGCCGTTGTCGAACAGCGCATCGACGGCTTCCTGCAGCATGCGCTTTTCATTGCGCACGATGATGCCGGGGGCGCGCAGCTCGATCAGCCGCTTCAGACGGTTGTTGCGGTTGATGACGCGGCGATAGAGATCGTTCAGGTCGGACGTCGCGAAACGTCCACCATCCAGAGGAACCAGCGGGCGCAGGTCCGGCGGGATCACCGGAACCACCTTCATGATCATCCATTCCGGACGGTTGCCGGACTCCATGAAGTTCTCGACGACCTTGAGCCGCTTCAGATACTTCTTCTGCTTCAGCTCGGACGTGGTCGAAGCCAGTTCCGAACGCAGGTCGCCGGCGATCTTCTCCAGGTCCATGCCGGCCAGAAGGTCATGAATGGCCTCGGCGCCGATCATGGCGGTGAACGAATCCTCGCCATACTCGTCGACGGCGATCATGTACTCTTCCTCGCTGAGCAGCTGGTGCTCCTTCAGCGCGGTGAGGCCAGGCTCGGTGACGATGTAGTTCTCGAAGTAGAGGACGCGCTCGATGTCCTTCAGGGTCATGTCGAGCAGCGTGCCGATGCGCGACGGCAGCGACTTCAGGAACCAGATGTGAGCGACAGGTGCCGCCAGCTCGATGTGGCCCATGCGCTCGCGGCGAACGCGCGACAGCGTGACTTCGACGCCGCACTTTTCGCAGATGACGCCCTTGTACTTCATGCGCTTGTACTTGCCGCATAGGCATTCATAGTCCTTGATCGGGCCAAAAATGCGCGCGCAGAACAGACCGTCACGCTCCGGCTTGAAGGTGCGGTAGTTGATGGTCTCCGGCTTCTTGATCTCGCCGAACGACCAGGACAGAATCTTCTCAGGGCTGGCGAGCGATATCCGGATGGAATCGAACACCTGCGCCGGCGCCTGCGGATTGAAGAGATTCATGACCTCTTGGTTCATGCCGTTCTCCTTTTCGGGGTCCTCGAAAACCCCTTGCATCTAACGCGGGCCAAATGCCCGCTGAGTGGTCGGCCCACTGGCCGTAGAATTTGTCGCATCCGGTCGCGGCGTTCCGCGACCGGATGTCTTGCTTACTCGGCCGCGCCCCTATTCGGCAGCATCTGGCAGCCGGACAGGGTTGTCGTCGAGCTTGGTGTTCTCCAGCTCGACATTGAGGCCGAGAGACCGCATTTCCTTGACGAGCACGTTGAAGCTCTCGGGAATGCCGGCCTCGAACGTGTCGTCGCCGCGCACGATCGCCTCGTAGACCTTGGTGCGGCCGGCGACATCGTCCGACTTCACCGTCAGCATTTCCTGCAGCGTGTAGGCGGCGCCATAGGCTTCCAGCGCCCAGACCTCCATTTCGCCGAAGCGCTGGCCACCGAACTGCGCCTTGCCGCCCAGCGGCTGCTGGGTAACGAGCGAGTACGGACCGATCGAACGCGCGTGGATCTTGTCGTCCACCAGGTGGTGAAGCTTGAGCATATAGATATAGCCCATCGTCACCTTGCGATCGAACGGCTCGCCGGTGCGTCCGTCATAGAGCTGCGACTGACCGCTGGTGTGCAGGCCCGCCTGCTCCAGCATGATGTTGATGTCGACTTCATGCGCGCCGTCGAACACCGGTGTCGCGATAGAGACGCCGCGGCGCATCTGCTCGCTGAGGCGAACGATGCTCTCGTCGTCATATTCGCGGACCGGCTCGTTGCGGTCGTTGGCTGGGATGAAGCTCTCGAGCGTCTTGCGCAACGGCTTGATGTCTCCAGCCGTCTTGTACGCGTCGATCAGCTCGCCGATCTTCTTGCCCATGCCCGCGCATGCCCAGCCCAGATGCGTTTCCAGGATCTGGCCGACATTCATGCGGCTCGGCACACCCAGCGGGTTGAGCACGATATCGGCATGCGTGCCGTCCTCGAGGAAAGGCATGTCCTCGACCGGAACGATCCGCGACACGACACCCTTGTTGCCGTGACGTCCCGCCATCTTGTCGCCCGGCTGCATCTTGCGCTTCACGGCCACGAAGACCTTGACCATCTTCATGACGCCCGGAGGCATTTCGTCGCCGCGCTGGACCTTCTCGACCTTGTCCATGAAGCGCTGCTCGAGCGCCTTCTTGGAATCGTCGTACTGGCCACGCAGGGCTTCCAGTTCGCTCTGGAGCTTTTCGTTCTCCACCGCAAACTGCCACCACTGCGAACGCGGATACTCGTCAAGCGTGTCCTTCGACAGTTTCGAGCCCTTCTTGAAGCCCTTCGGCCCGGCAATCGCTTCCTTGCCGACGAGAACGTCGGAAAGGCGCGAATAGACGTTGCGGTCGAGGATCGCCTGCTCGTCGTCGCGGTCCTTGGCGAGGCGTTCGATCTCCTCGCGTTCGATCGCCATGGCGCGCTCGTCCTTCTCGACGCCGTGGCGGTTGAAGACGCGCACTTCGACGACGGTGCCGAAGGTGCCCGGAGGCATGCGCATCGAGGTGTCGCGAACGTCGGACGCCTTTTCACCGAAGATGGCGCGCAGGAGCTTTTCTTCCGGCGTCATCGGGCTTTCGCCCTTCGGCGTGATCTTGCCGACCAGGATGTCGCCCGGCTGCACTTCCGCGCCGATATAGACGATGCCGGCTTCGTCGAGGTTCTTCAGCGCTTCTTCCGAAACGTTCGGAATGTCGCGTGTGATTTCCTCCGGTCCAAGCTTGGTGTCGCGGGCCATGACCTCGAATTCCTCGATGTGGATCGAGGTGAAGACGTCGTCGGCCACGATGCGCTCGGAGAGCAGGATCGAGTCCTCGTAGTTGTAGCCGTTCCACGGCATGAACGCGACCAGCACGTTGCGGCCGAGCGCCAGATCGCCGAGCTCGGTCGACGGACCGTCGGCGATGATGTCGCCCTTGTTGACGCGGTCGCCCATGCGCACCAGCGGACGCTGGTTGATGCAGGTGTTCTGGTTCGAACGCTGGAACTTCATCAGCCGGTAGATGTCGACGCCCGACTTGCCGGGATCGAGATCTTCCGTGGCGCGGATGACGATACGCGTCGCGTCCACCTGGTCGACGATGCCGCCGCGGCGGGCGCCGATGGCGGCGCCCGAGTCACGGGCAACGATCGGCTCCATGCCGGTGCCTACGAACGGCGCTTCGGCGCGCACCAGCGGCACGGCCTGACGCTGCATGTTGGAGCCCATCAGCGCGCGGTTGGCGTCGTCGTTCTCGAGGAACGGGATCAGCGCCGCGGCCACGGACACCATCTGCTTGGGCGACACGTCCATCAGATCGACGTTTTCGCGCGGCGCCATCATCACTTCGCCGGCGCTGCGGCAAATGACGAATTCGTCGACGAAACCACCATTCTTGTCGAGCTCGGCATTGGCCTGCGCGACGTGGTGCTTGGACTCTTCCATAGCGGAGAGATAGACGACCTCATTGGTCAGCTTGCCGTTGACGATCTTGCGGTACGGGCTTTCGATGAAGCCGTACTTGTTGACGCGCGCGAAGGTCGCCAGCGAGTTGATCAGACCGATGTTCGGGCCTTCCGGCGTCTCGATCGGGCAGATGCGGCCGTAATGCGTCGGGTGCACGTCGCGCACTTCGAAGCCGGCGCGCTCGCGGGTCAGACCGCCCGGGCCAAGTGCCGACAGGCGGCGCTTGTGGGTGATCTCCGACAGCGGGTTGGTCTGATCCATGAACTGCGACAGCTGCGAGGAACCGAAGAACTCGCGCACGGCGGCAGCCGCCGGCTTGGCGTTGATCAGGTCCTGCGGCATCACCGTATCGATCTCGATCGAGGACATACGTTCCTTGATCGCGCGCTCCATGCGCAGCAGGCCGACGCGGTATTGGTTCTCCATCAGCTCGCCGACAGAACGCACGCGGCGGTTGCCGAGATTGTCGATGTCGTCGATCTCGCCCTTGCCGTCGCGCAGCTCGACCAGCGTCTTGACCACGGCCAGGATGTCGTCCTTGCGCAGCACACGCACGGTATCCTCAGCCTTGAGCTCGAGGCGCATGTTCATCTTGACGCGGCCGACGGCCGACAGGTCGTAGCGCTCCGAGTCGAAGAACAGCGAGTTGAACATGGCTTCGGCGGTTTCAAGCGTCGGCGGCTCGCCCGGGCGCATGACACGGTAGATGTCGAACAGTGCGTCCTGGCGGCTCTCGTTCTTGTCGACGTTGAGCGTATTGCGGATGTAGGCGCCGACATTGACGTGGTCGATGTCGAGAACCTTGATCTCGCTTTCGCCCGTGCCGAGCAGCACCTTCAGCGTCTTTTCGTCGATCTCGTCGCCGGCTTCGAGGAAAATCTCGCCGGTGCCGTAGTTGACGATGTCCTCGGCCAGGTAGTTGCCGAGCAGATCCTCGTCGGTCGCCTTGATCGCCTTCAGACCCTTTTCGCCAAGCGCCCTTGCCTGGCGGGCGGTGATCTTCTTGCCGGCCTCGACGACAACTTCGCCGGTGTCGGCATCGACGAGGTCGCCAACGGCCTTCAGGCCGCGGAAACGCTCGACGTTGAACGGGATGCGCCAGTGGTCGCCGGCGCGCTTGTAGGTGATCTTGTTGTAGAAGGTCGACAGGATCTCTTCGCCGTCCATGCCGAGCGCCATCAAGAGCGACGTCACCGGAATCTTGCGGCGGCGGTCGATACGGGCGTGCACGACGTCCTTGGAATCGAACTCGATGTCGAGCCACGAACCGCGATAGGGAATGACGCGCGCCGCAAACAAAAGCTTGCCCGAGGAGTGCGACTTGCCCTTGTCATGGTCGAAGAAGACGCCCGGCGAACGGTGCATCTGCGAGACGATGACGCGCTCCGTGCCATTGACGATGAAGGTGCCGTTGAGCGTCATGAGCGGCATGTCGCCCATATAGACGTCCTGCTCCTTGATGTCCTTGATCGACTTTGCGCCGGTATCCTCGTCGATATCGAACACGATGAGGCGCAGCGTCACCTTGAGTGGCGCGGCATAGGTCAGGTCGCGCTGACGGCATTCGTCAACGTCGAATTTCGGTCCTTCGAACTCGTACTTCACGAACTCCAGCATCGAGGAGCCGGAGAAATCGGAGATCGGGAAAACCGACTTGAAAACGGCCTGCAGTCCCTCGTCCGGACGCCCACCCTTGGGCTCCGCCACCATCAGGAACTGGTCATAGGATGCTTTTTGAACCTCGATCAGGTTCGGCATCTCCGCAACTTCCGGAATCTTTCCGAAGAACTTGCGTACGCGTCTGCGGCCATTGAAAGTCTGGGTCTGGGCCATCGTCGCTCCTTAGCTATAAACTCGGGGCGAGCCTCGCCGCGGCTCACCTTGCATGCGCGGCCACCTCGGCGGCGGCCCCTGATCTGTTTCCCGCCGCCTGGCGGCGACGGCTAAAACGGGAGAAAACCCGTTTCCTGAAGGCCGGTTTCGGCCCTCAGGAAAGAGGTTCTCGTACATCTCGCGCTACGCATCCTCCCCTCTGGTGAAGGGAGTGGCGGACGGCGCGAGGCCGCCCGCCGCTTTTACGCTTACTTCAGGTCGACCTTGGCGCCGGCTGCTTCCAGCTGGGCCTTGAACTTCTCAGCGTCAGCCTTGGAAACGGCTTCCTTGACCGGCTTCGGAGCTGCTTCGACCAGATCCTTGGCTTCCTTGAGGCCCAGGCCGGTGATGGCGCGGACTTCCTTGATGACGTTGATCTTCTGAGCGCCTGCCTCGGTGAGGACGACGTCGAATTCCGTCTTTTCCTCAGCCGGAGCAGCAGCAGCGGCAGCGCCGCCGGCAGCGGCAACCGCCACCGGAGCAGCAGCCGAAACGCCCCACTTTTCTTCCAGAAGCTTCGACAACTCGGCCGCCTCGAGGACGGTCAGCTTCGAAAGGTCGTCTACGATCTTTGCCAGATCAGCCATTGTTGTATTCCTTCATCAGGTTCGAACGTGTGTTTGTGATAGCGAGGAACGGCCTCATGCCGCCTCGTCCTTCCGGGCGTAAGCGCCGATGACGCGCGCGACCGAAGCCGCTGGCGCATTGACGATCTGGGCGATCCGGGTTGCCGGCGTGGCGATCATGCCAACCAGCCTGGCGCGCAACTCATCGAGCGACGGAAGTGTGGCGAGTGCCTTCACACCGTCGGCGTTGAGCGAGGTGGTGCCCATTGCGCCGCCGAGAATGACCAACTTGTCATTTCCCTTGGCGAAATCGGACGCGACCTTCGGCGCCGCAATCGGATCCTCCGAATAAGCGATCAGCGTCTGTCCCTTGAACAGGTCGATGATCGATGCGGAGTCCGTGCCCTGAAGAGCGATTTTGGCGAGACGGTTCTTCGCGACTTTGACGGTGCCACCGGCAGCGCGCATTTTCGACCGAAGGTCGTTCATTTGCGCGACGGTGATACCGGCGTAGTGGGCCACGACGACTGAACCAGCGCCTGCAAAGGCACCATTCAGGCCCGTGACGAGTTCGCGTTTTTCCGCTCTGTCCACTGCCTATCTCCAGTTGACCCCTGCCCCGCTAGTGGGACAGGCGTCGGGTTGCCTTTTTGCCGGCCGGGCCATCCATTACAGATCTCCCGAACGACGCTCGAGGATCCTGCCCCCTTTCGCCACATCGACGGCAAGCCGGAGATGCGCAGACAAAAGGCAAACACGGTTCGAACCTTTCATTGGAGCTTGTCGCTCCGTTGTCCGGTTTTCACCCGTCTCATGCAGGCCTAGTTCAATTAAGGCTTCTGGGCCGCCTGCAATCTCGGACAGGATGTCCGGAAGCCTCTCGACTTCCGGTACCGGGCCGCCGACAAGTCGGAGGCCCGGAATTCACTTGCGGATCAGCGCCTTGGCAGCCGATCCAGATGTTCGTATCAAGACGCTGCGAGCGTCGAGACGTCGAGCTTGAGGCCCGGGCCCATCGTCGAGGTGACCGACACCTTCTTGACGTAGTTGCCCTTGGCGCCAGCCGGCTTTGCCTTGGTCACGGCATCGGCGAAGGCGCGGACGTTTTCTTCCAGCGCCTTGACGTCGAACGAGACCTTGCCGACGCCGGCATGAACGATGCCGGCCTTCTCGACGCGGAACTCGACAGCGCCGCCCTTCGATGCCTTGACGGCGGCGGCGACGTCGGTGGTGACGGTGCCGACCTTCGGGTTCGGCATCATGCCGCGCGGGCCCAGCACCTTGCCCAGACGGCCGACCAGCGGCATCATGTCCGGCGTGGCGATGCAGCGATCGAAGTCGATCGTGCCCTTCTGGACGATGTCGACCAGATCCTCGGCACCGACGATGTCGGCGCCGGCGGCGCGAGCCTCATCGGCCTTGCCGCCACGTGCGAACACGGCGACGCGGACAGAGCGGCCGGTGCCGTTCGGCAGGTTGACCACGCCGCGGACCATCTGGTCGGCATGGCGCGGGTCGACGCCGAGGTTCATCGCAACTTCGATGGTCTCGTCGAACTTCACCGTCGAACGGTCCTTGAGCAGCTTCAGCGCCTCACCAAGGGCATAGGCCTTGTTGGGGTCGATGCCGTCGCGGGACTTCGATACACGCTTTGCAATCTTTGCCATGATCTCAGCCCACCACTTCCAGACCCATCGAGCGGGCGGAGCCCTCGACCATGCGCATGGCCGCCTCGACGTCGTTTGCGTTCAGATCCTTCATCTTCTGTTCGGCGATGGCGCGCACCTTGTCGCGACCGATCGTGCCGGCCTTGATCTTGCCCGGCTCTTTCGAACCCGAAGTCAAGTTCGCCGCCTTTTTCAGGAAGTAGCTCACCGGCGGCGTCTTCATGACGAAGGTGAAGGACTTGTCCTGGTAATAGGTGATGACGACCGGGATCGGCGATCCCTTTTCCATTTCCTGGGTCTGCGCGTTGAACGCCTTGCAGAATTCCATGATGTTGATGCCGCGCTGACCAAGTGCCGGGCCGATCGGCGGAGACGGCGTAGCCGATCCCGCTTTGACCTGGAGCTTGAGCTGGCCTGCAATTTTCTTAGCCATCTCTTTCCTGCCTTTATCTCATGCCGGCCCCAGTATCGGGAACACCGGCGGTTGCAGTCTGGTGGTGCGGTCCGCGCGGCCGGCTAAAGCCGCATTCGCCTCCCACCCGTTCATGGCCGCGCGCTTTCCGCGCCGCCTCCCCTTGCCGGCGAACCGGCGCAGGGTTTTCGGATCAGCCCTTTTCGACCTGTCCGAATTCCAGATCGACCGGCACGGCGCGCCCGAAGATCGAAACTTCCACCTTGAGCCGCGCCCGCTCCTCGTCCACTTCCTGGACGAAACCGTTGAACGAGGCGAACGGACCATCCGAAACGCGGATCGCCTCGCCGATCTCGAAAGTGACCGAGGGCTTCGGCCGCTCGACGCCTTCCTGAACCTGGTTCAGGATGCGCTGCGCCTCGGCTTCGGTGATCGGCACCGGCTTGGAGTCACCGAGGAAGCCGGTGACCTTCGGCGTGTTCTTGACCAGCGAGAACACCGCATCGGTCAGATTGGCCTTGAGCAGCACATAGCCCGGAAAGAACTTGCGCTCGGCATCGACCTTGCGGCCGCGGCGGATTTCGACGACCTTCTCGGTCGGCACCACGATCTGCTCGATATCGGCGGACAGGCCCTTCTGCTTGGCCTTGTTCTCAATGTCCTCGGCGACCTTCTTTTCGAAGTTCGAATAGGCGTGGACGATGTACCAGCGCGCGGTCATTTCAAGACTTCTCCGTAATCGCCGGACTTAATGGCCGAGGCTCAGTAACCGCTCGATCGCGTAGCCCATGGCCACGTCGGCGGTGAAGAAAAAGATCATCGCGATGACCGCGAATACGAGCACCATCACCGTCGAGATCATCGTCTCCCGGCGCGACGGCCAAGTCACCTTGGCAGTTTCCGCGCGGACCTGCTGGAGAAAGACGAAAGGATTTGTGGTTTTCGAAGCCATATGCCGCTCTGTCTTCAAGACCCGTTGGCCGGGTCTCCTGGATGATCCCGCTGGCCGGGACGTGCCGCCTGGGTTCAAGTCGACGCCGAATCAGCGCCATTTCGCCCATGCAAATCGGACGCGTAAAGCCGGCTTCCCAGCTCCACGCGTCGCGTGTCTGTTGTGTCTACATAAAACCGATTCTTGATCCACGCAAGTGGCAAGTGTCCGCTTTATGACCAAACGCCGCCTCGGAACCATCCAGTCGTCCCGTCCCGGCTATCGAGGCCTTATGCCTCAGTTCGCCCAATATGGCAAGCCACCTGCCCTTTTTCAATGCCGGACCCCAATTCCAGGAGGTGGATCCGGAAATCAGGCACGCGATTACAAGTTCGAGGAAATGGCGTTGCGGACGAACCTGCGACCTGCTGTTTTGGAAACCAAATGAAGCGCACGCAAGATTGGAATCCAGCTGCCCATGCCGAGGCAGCTGGATCAACCCAGGGTTAGTTAGGCACAGGCGAGTTCGACCCCGGCCACTGCGCCGATTCCGCATGGTGGGCGTGGGCGCGGCGCGATCACTGCCGGGCACGGGGGCGGGTCGTCGTCATCGTCGGGGCCGAAAGAACGGCCCCGACGCCGCCAAGCCTTGAGAACGCTGCGGCGCGAGGAGGGTCGCCAAGGCAGCACCCGGCCTGAAGTCTCTTTCCCCAGCGTGGGTTTCTCATCCAGAGCCTTCAACGCACTCAGAATCTGGTCGACAGGGATTACCGTGCCGTTGTCCAGGCGGCGCAAGGCAGGCTGGTTTTCCACCGCGCAGGCATCGGACGCCCACGAGGAAAGCAGTGCCCGCTTTTCTCCACTGCTGAGGCGTGGATGGTTGATGACGTTGTCTGGATTGTCGAGCAGGCACAAAGAAGTTTCAATTTTGCCCGAGCGTGCCGCAGAAAGTGTCGGTGTCTCGTAGAAGTTGTCCATCTCCATTCTCCGCAATCTGGGCCTCCCGGCCGAAGCCGGGAGGCGGACCGCAGGGATAACTGAATCGATACGATCAGGCCGCTTTGCGGGTGCGTTCCGTATCCTGGGCGATCTGCTTGCCCACCTGGGCGTCGCCGGCCCCGATGCTAATGCGGCGCGGCTTCAGCTCTTCGGGAATCTCACGGACGATGTCGATGGTCAGGAGACCGTTCTCAAGGTTTGCTGCCTTGATCTTCATGTGGTCGGCAAGCTTGAACGTCTGCCTGAAACTGCGGTAGGCGATGCCCTGGTGCAGCAGCTGGCGTCCGCTCTGGTCATCAGCCTTCTGGCCTGCCACGACCAGTTCGGGTCCATGCTGGGTCAGCTCAACCTCATCCTGGCTGAAGCCCGCGATGGCCATCGAGATACGGTAATCGTTCTCGTCGACCTTCTCGATGTTATAGGGTGGCCAGTCGGGCCGCGTACCATTGTCGGGCATGTCGAAAAGACGGTCAAAACCGACGGTGCTGCGATAGAGAGAGTCAAAGGTTCTCATAGCCACATCCTCCTTGAAGCAACATGGGTACAAGGGCGCCGCCCAGCAGCGCCGCCTTTTGCCAAGCCAATCGGCCTCGGCGGGAAACGAATTAGGAAGGGCTGAAAACCGGTTCAAGAGCCCTGTTCAAAAAAATTCCAGTAGCCAGGCCAGCATCCCGCTTCCAATAATTCGCAGCCGCTGAAAAGCAGCTGGCGGCAGCAAAATAGGCCTATTCTGAATTGTGAACGCAAATGGCAATTGGCTCGCCAATGGCAGTTGAATCAAGGAAATTGGTTCGTGGAAATACGCCGACTTCGGCATTGCGCATCAGCGCTCTCGCTCTGCGCATGCCTTCGGAACGTCGCTCGTCGAGTACGCGGCTTCAGCCCAACCAAACGAGGAGCCAAAACAAGGCGTTTCTAAAATGCCGGATTCCAACGAGGAAAATGGCACGGGCAGCAGGGCTCGAACCTACGACCTGCGGTTTTGGAGACCGCCGCTCTACCAACTGAGCTATGCCCGTACGCGCGTTTCAGCGCAGGCGCTTCCTAAAAGCTTCCGGGCGCGCTGTAAAGAGTTGTCTGACGCGCTTTCAGATCCTTTGCCGGAAATCCGAATAGGTGATGACCAGCCCGTCCCTGCCGATCTCGATTTTTCGCCTGCCTGAAGCCGCATGCCGGCGCTCAATCCCCGGCCGGCGGCTTGTACGGCCCGCCCGGCACGCCCCAGCCCCAGGCCGGCATCGGTTCGGTCTGCGGGTCGCAGGTCTCGCCGAGGGTGGAATTCATCTTGGCCAGCCGTGACCCCCATTCGACATAGCCCATGAAGGCGGAACGGAATTCGGGATCGTCCGGCAGCCCGACCGCATCGGCGGCATCGGCAAGCAAGCTGATCCAGCGGCGGCGCTGTTCCTCCGTCAGATGCTTGCCCAAGTGATGCATGACCATCTCGCGATGGCCGCCATGCTGTTCGCTGTAGGTCTTGGGTCCGCCAAAAACCTCGCCGATGAAGGCCGCGACATGCGCGGGATGATCCGGCGACATGTGTTTGAACACCGGGCCGACCACCGGGTCGCGCGACACCTTGTCGTAAAAGGTTTCCGTCAGCCGGTTGAGGGCTTCGATGCCGCCGGCCCATTCGTAGAGTGTCGGGATATCCTGGCTCATTCTCGATCCTCCCCCGGGCGACGCCTGCCACGACGATAGCGGAGAAATCGGGCATGGCTCAACCTGGCTCGATGGCCAGTTTCTGCGATGCCTACAGTTTGGCGGGCGACTCGGCCTTGGCTGTCGGCGGAAACAAACAGTTGTCGGGCTTGGGTGAGGTTTTGCAAATAGCGGGGCCAGTTAGCGCCTCCACCGACTCCGGCCCGGTTGTCAGCCCGACTTTGAGCATCATGTCGGGCTCGAGCTGACGCTCGACCGAGCCTATCGCGGCGAACAGAGCTGGGTCCATCTCCATCTCCTCCAGGTAGGCTTTAACCAACTGCGTCTGTCCCCTCGAGGACATGCTGAGCCTCGCCTTGGGATCGACCAGCCTTTTGGCGCCGGCGGCAAGCATGAGCGCGCAGGCCGAATCGCACTCCACTCCAAAATCGCTAATCAGCCCGACATAGGCACCGTTATCGGCCAAGCAGCCTGCCTCGGGCGGGTCGCAGCCGACGATAGTGGTGCGAGCGACGGCGACGTCGAGCTTCCGTTCATGGATAAGCCTTCCCGCGGCCAGAGCGCTGAACAGGCTGCCCCCCTGTGAGCTGATCACCACCGGCAGCCGCCGGTTGCCAAGGGTGTCGAGCAACTGGCGCAACTTTTGCGGGGTCTGAGGCGTCATCGCGCCTTCCGCCGAGATCCATTCCGGGCAATCGGGATTGCAGAGCGAGTCTCTGCCGCGAACGACAACGAAGCGCATATCTGGCGTCGAATTCCCTGGCGCTGCCTGCAACGGCTTGGGAGCTGGAGCCTTGGCCGCCTGAGAAAGTGGGGGGCCGGTCTTTGCCTTGATCGCAGCCACCACGGCCGGCTTGGCCACGGGCGTTTGTCCGCCGGCTGGCTTGTTTCCCGGTATTTCCCGGCAGTTCGGAGCCGGCGGGTCGAACATGCACAAACTTGCTCTGGTAAACAGGTCCAGAGTGTCCGTGCTGGTGGCCAGTTTCATCGTCAGCATATCGTGGAGGCCGATCTGCCTGATGTCGCTGGCCGGCGTCGCCTTCATCAAGTCCAGCACGCCCTGCCCGATACCCATCTCTCGGAGATAGGCCGAGATCTTTCTCGCGTACCCCTTGCTCATCTCATAGGTCTTGTAGCTTTCACCGGGAGTGACGGTTTGCGTGGTGACCCGATATTTTTTGCCCCGTTTGACGCGATAGGTGGTCCGGTAGTGCGTTGTGGAGGGGAACCAGGTGGTCGTGATCTGATGAACACCCAGATAGTTCCAGCCGCCGGCGACGCGCCGGACGCCTCCGGCAAACATTAGCGGACAGGCGGAATTGCAGCTGGCACCGTCAGACGCTCTGCCGAAAAAAGCCGTGCCCTTGCCGTAGTCGGCGCCACAACCCTCTGTCCCGGGCCAACAATCGGGAAACTCGGTCTTGCCGATGGCGATATCGAGCTTGTTTTTGCGGATTATCCGGCCAAGCTGGAGCGCGGTTTCGACATTGCCACCGAAGGAATTGACGATGATGGGCAGTTTGCGGCTGCCAAGCTTCTTCAAGGTGCGCTTGAGCAGGGCTGGCGTGCCGGCTGCGATGTCGCCTTCGGCGGAGATCCACTCCGGACAATTGGGCTCGCAGCCCGGTGCGTTGCTGCGCGCGACGACAAACTTCATCTCCGAGCGATCCTCGGACCATATCGTCGGATCATTCGTCGGATAGGTGTTTGATCCCAGGCTTTGATGGCGCATACTTTTCGTCCGAATCAAAGGATGCGCTATGGGCCAGGTTCTTCATGGGAGCGCCACGACGACAGAGGCGATCCGTCGAGCGATACAAA
>NZ_AYWC01000035.1:0-22256 GCF_000502615.1 Mesorhizobium sp. LNJC405B00
TGTCTTCAAAACGACGTGGTTGCATTATCGCTGTCCAGTAGGCCAAGCATGCTCGCATTCGAAACGCCAGTCGAAAGGCTCAGCGAAGCTTTGAGCTAGGGGAGGCAGGACAAACCGCACATGGAGCGAAGGCTTACCGCGATCCTTGCTGCCGACGTGGTCGGCTACAGCACGCTCATGGGCGAGGATGAGGTCGGCACGCTCGAACGACTGAAGGGTTGCCGTCGAGAACTGGTCGACCCCGCGATCAAGGAATTCCACGGTCGGATTATCAAGCTCATGGGAGACGGGGCGCTGGTCGAATTCGCCAGCGTCGTTGATGCCGTCCAATGCGCTGCCGCGATTCAGCGCCGGATGGCTGTCCGAGACCCGGGCACCTCCGACCCCCGCCACATCCGGTTTCGCATCGGCGTCAATCTCGGTGATGTCATCGTAGAGGAAAATGACATCTACGGCGATGGCGTCAACATCGCCGCGCGCCTCGAGGCTATGGCCGAGCCGGGGGGTGTATGTATCTCCGGAACCGCATTTGATCATGCCGTTCACAAGGTTGATGTCGGCTTTGCCAGTCTTGGCGAGCAGCGCCTCAAGAACATCGCCGATCCGGTTCGCGCCTATCGATTGCTGCTGGATCCCGCAGCATCGGGAAAGGTCACGGCCGCGCCACACCGGCCGAGCTCGCGCGTCATCATCCTGGCAGGCGCCGCCGCCTTGGCGATCGCCGCGATTGCCGGCATTTTCGCATGGCAGAAGTTCTCAGTGCCATCGCGGCCATCGGTTGCCGTGCTGCCGTTTGCAAACCTCGGCGGCGATCCAGGCCAGGACTATTTCGCTGACGGCATCACCGAGGATCTGATCACCGACCTCACCAAGCTGTCCGGTCTGGACGTCATCGCGCGCAACTCGGTGTTCGCCTACAAGAACAAGCCTGCAGCGCTGGCGGACGTCGCGCGCGACCTTGGCGTCCGCTTCGTTGTCGAGGGGAGTGTCCGCCGCACCGGCGAGCAGATCCGCCTCAATGCCCAGCTCATCGATACGACAACGGGCGACAATCTGTGGGCCAACCGGTTCGACCGTGGCATGGCCGGCGTGTTTGCCGTCCAGCACGAGATGANCAACGGGCGACAATCTGTGGGCCAACCGGTTCGACCGTGGCATGGCCGGCGTGTTTGCCGTCCAGCACGAGATGAGCGGCGAGATCGCCAAGGCGCTTGGCATGCAACCTTCGGCAGCGGAAAGCGAGCGCATGGCGCGGCCGCCGACGAGCAATCTCGAGGCCTATGATTACTATCTACAAGCCGAGACGGCGTCACGCAGCGTCCTGCAGGCCGGCCTGCGGGAGGCGCTCACGCTCTACGACAAGGCGGAGGAGCTTGACCCCGCCTTTGCCGAAGCCTTCGCGGCCGACGCGCGCACCACAATCTATATCTGGCGGGAGGCCTTCAACGACGTCATCCAGAGCGCGCCAGCACGAAAGAGAGCATATGAGAAGGCGAGCCGAGCTTTGGAACTCGACCCTGACCTTTCGTCGCCCTATGCAATTCTTGGGATCATGCAGGTCGTGAATCGCCGCTACGAAGATGCGATTGCCTCTGCCAAGAAGGCTGTTTCAATCGGTCCGGGCGATGCAGAGGCGCAAGCAGCCCTTGGATATGTTCAGTTATACGCCGGCAATCATGCCGAGGCAGCCACTGCGGTCGAGACGGCGCTCAGGCTCGACCCCGACCTCTCAGCGATCAACCGGGAAACTGCTGGGCTGGTTTTTCTGCTCCAGGGCAATGTCGAGAAAGCGATCGAGACTCTCGAGCACACACGCGACGATGCGTCCACGGTTGGCAACTTTCGGTTTACGCTCGCTGCGGCGTATGTCCGCGGCGGCCGCCTACCGAATGCGAAAGCCGCAATCGCCGAGGGGCTCCGCCTCGTAGCAGGGTCCAGCTACGTGGACTCTTTGGCTGGGTGGGAGATGACTCATGCACATTTTCGGAATCCGCAGGATCTGGCGATACTCGTCGCCGCACTGCGCCAGGCGGGCCTCCCCCAATGGCGCTTCGGCTTTACCCCGGCCGAACAGGACCAGTTACAGGGTGCCGAGATCGCGTCCCTCGTCATTGGCCATACACTGCAAGGCCAGATCGAACCCGGTCTCCAACCAGCCTTCCTTCAGATCGGAAGCGACGGCAAGGCGGCCTTCCGCTCTACGACGCGGCTAGTCACCGAGACCGTCTACGTCGATGGCGATCTGTTGTGCGAGCAGAGCGAGAACCTGTTCGGTCGCCCCGACTGTGGTCCCGTCTACAGACGCAACGACGCAGCCGGCAAAAGCTACTCCTATGCCAATACAAGCAAGGTGTTTCACTTCACCGTGGTTCGGTAGACGCACACGCGCGTCTCAATGATAGTGATCGAGTTCCAAATTGGCCGCGACCTTCGGCCAGTTGGCATCGGCTTTCGGGATATTTTCAGCTGCATGCGCGGCGAAATCATCCGCATTGTCGACGTCGTAGATCAGGTAGAGCTTGCCGTCGATAATCTTGAATGCCTCAGGATCGACATTGACCGTGACCCCCCCGCCCACGACTTCGCCGGCGCAGTACCCGCCATATTGAGGAGCGTACTTGACCGGTTCGCTCATGAACATTTCCTGGTGTTTCTTGCTGGCGAAATGCCAAGGTGTCCCCAGCCATTCATAAGTGAACTCTTCGGAGCCCTTCACGGCCTTGCCGTCAGTGAAGTAAGCGACCGTGTCGTAGCCCATGATCGCCACACCACCAAAATAGCCGGTGTTTACCGAATCGTCGGCACATGCCGATCCCGCGCCGGCGACCACAGCTACCGCGACCAGGGCAGCCGTCCCCAAACTCCGAACCAGTCGTAGCTTGATCATCGTGCTCATCTGTATCCTCCGTTAATCGTGGATCTCGGCGCACTTCGCCGCGTTCGCCTCGCCAAGAATTTTGGCTTGGCAGGTAGCACCATGGCGTTTGAAAAGTCGTATGATATCCGTGTTGCCCTTCCAGAATGCGCGCGTTATCGGCATGTAGCCATGCCCCTCGGCATGGTTCACATTGGCACCTTTCGCAATGAGGAACTCGGCCAGTTCAATGTGGTTTTCCTCGCCGGCCACCAGCAACGGCGTAGCACCCGCCTTGTTGGCGGCATCGTCGAGCACCGCGCCTTTTTCCAGCAGCAGCTTGGCGATCGGCAGGCTGCCCGAGAAGGCCGCCGCATGAAGCGGGGTAAAGCCGCCCGAGTTACGCGCCATGATGTCGGCACCCTTGGCCAGCAAGAAGTCGGCGATTTCCGGCTGGTTATCGAGCGCTGCAGCGATGAGCAGCGTTGCCTGGTCGCGCGCCCGGCTGTCGACGTCGGCACCGCCTGCCAGGGCTTGCTCCACGGCACCCTTGTCGCCGGCGGCGATGGAGTCGAACAACTGCTCACCTGCGGCTGCTGTTGTAGCCGCCAAAACCAGCATTCCAAGTGCCAGCAATCCGCGCATTGTGCAAGGTAGCATATTAGCTTGTGGTCATACAAGCTGTCCTGGGCACATCAGGTGGATCCAAGGCGGACGGCGCGGCCAGACATAGCGAACGCGGCCCAGGGCGGGAAGGCGTTAGTGCTACTGGCTTCGTCAGTACGGCACCGGTCCAGGCTGAATTTTGAAGAGCGTCGATTACCGAGGCGCCGAGCGGCGTCGAACGTAACCGCCTGTTGCTCCGTTGGGATAGCCGGTAAGCGCAAAGGTGGCCGTTGGCGGAAGTGTCCGCTTTCGGATGCAACTATGGCTTGCTCAATGACCGACATGAGGCGCATTGCTGACCGGCAGCCTTGGGGCCGGAAGCAGTAGGTCCGCTTGTGGTGCAGGGAAGAACAATTGCGGAGGTCGATGCAGAGCAGCTAGCCCTTTTCCCTGGCGTCATTCTCAGCCGAATCTAAATTCGGCCGCTCAATCCTTTGCGTCTCAACATTGTAGACGCGAACGTGCCCTTCGAGGCCTTTGAACTGGCGAGTACCGAGGTCAACGATCGGCGTGTTGCCAGGCAAATGGCGCGCCACGGAATAATCGATAAGGATTTGTCGATCTTCAGCGGACGAACACAGCCTCGATGCCAAGTTCACGACATTGCCAAGTGCGGTGTAGTCAGCGCGGGCCTCATAGCCAATTCGACCCACCGTTGCCCACCCCATAGCGAGCCCCATGCCGAAGCCAATCTCATAACCACGCTGCCGCCACCCAGATATGAGCTCTTGTGTGGAATCCTGCATGTCGATAGCCATTTTTACGGCTTGAAGCGCCGGCTCTTTACATGGAACCGGGGCGTTGATGAGAATCATCAATCCATCCGCCGAAAAACTGGTCAGCGTTGCTTCATACTTGGTGATGATCGCGCCGAGCGCCTCATAGTACTCACGCAGGACCTGCATGAGGTTCTCAGGCTCAGCGTGCGCTGAAAATGCAGTAAAGCCACGCAAGTCGCTAAAAACAGCGACTACTTCTGCGCGCTGTCCAGCGAGCATTCGCTCGTCACCGGCCTTTTCTACGAGTTCCGCAACTTGTGGTGCAAGGAAGCGCTTCAACCGCATCAGTCGCTCCGCGCGGTCGCGCGATGTGGCAAGTTCCTGCGCCATTTGGTTGAACCGAGCAGCCAACCGCTCAAGTTCGTCTCCAGTGGAGATGTTGATCCGGTGATCGAACTGTCCAGCACCGATCTTGAGAGCGCCCTCCTCCAACAGGAGGATAGGGCCGCTCATCCGTCTGGCAAGCCAATATGCGAGCACCGCCGCAAGGACTGTGGCGAGGAACAACAACCCGCCGGTCCGCCACAATGAAGCGTATAGAGGTGCAAAAGCCTCTGCCTGCGACTGCTCGACAATTACCGTCCAGCCGGCCGCGGTAACCGGCGCGCCAGCGGTCACAACGCGTTCATTCTCGGCGTTGCGGCTTGCAATCGCAGTGCCGCCTGCGGCAGCGATAGCATCCTGCAATTCGCGCAGGGCCAACGCTGCTTTCTCGTCGGCGCCCTGCATCACTTTGCTGATCGCGGGGTGAGCGATGAGGCGGCCGAACTGGTCGATGACAAATCCCTGGCCGCTGCGGCCCACGCGGATTTCGGAAACGATGAGCCAGATAGGCTTCAGACTGATTTCGGCGATGACCGAGTTGGCAACGACTAAATTGTCGTAACTGGCCATCGCCATGGTTATGGAGGGTTCGGAACCCGGGTGATAAATGACTGGGCCGTACCAGACCTTCGCCGTCCTGACGCCCACGACAGCGGGATCGCCTGAGCGATCCGCCCCGCTTTCTGTCCTGTTTTTGCCAGTGCGGGAGATGTGCAGTCGCTCCGCGCCAGTACCGTCGACAATACTGATGCTGAGGATTCCCGGGGCCTGGTGCATCGCACGTACAGCAAGAAGCCGGAGCTGTTGCACGCTGGCCATATTCGACCCTTCCGGGGGGATCGTCGAGCCGAGCGCAAGCTGCATGCTGCCAAGAAAGCTCTCAATTTCGTCGGCCGCCGATGTAGCCTCGGACTGCAGCAGGGCACTGAGGATCGCATGCTCGTCGACATAGCTGAACCAAGTGTTGCTGATGCCACCGGCGGCCATCGGAAAAATGGCCGCCGCGAACAAGACTAAGAAATACTTCTGAAATAGCGATCGACGCATGCATGCGCCTTTGAGATTGGAGGAAGGTCTCCCACGTGATGCGACCCGACCATAGGTCGCGACAGCTCAGTCCCAGAAAGGTAACCTAAATTATTGCATCTTGGTATGGGCTGAGCCGTTCCCACTCATGGTCGCGTCTCGTGCCTTCCACGGAGGTCGGATAAAGGAATGTTTCCCGGATCGGGGAGAGTCGCAATCACGACCCTCAGCTTGATGGTGTCCGCTTTAGGGCAATGACGAACTTTGCCTGTTAGGCCGAGATGAGGCGCATTGCGGTCCGGCAGCCTTGGGGCCGCAAGCGGACTGTCCGCTTCGGAGGTCGCAAAACGAATAGCGGCCAACGTTTGCTGTTGCCTCAGGGGGTCGGAAGCCGCTGCAGCAACAAATCGCGCGGAACTCGCCACGCCTTCTTAGGTGATGCCGCCGAGACAGACGTATTTGATCTCGGTGAACTCCTCGATGCCGTAACGCGAACCTTCCTTGCCGAGGCCCGAGGCCTTGATACCGCCGAAAGGTGCCTCGGCTGTGGAGATCAGCCCGGTGTTAACGCCGACCATCCCGTATTCAAGTGCCTCAGCAACACGAAACACTCGCGACAAATCTTTGGCATAGAAGTAAGATGCGAGGCCAAATTCGGTGTCATTGGCTTGCGAGATTACGTCCGGCTCGTCCGTGAACCGGAAAAGCGGGGCGAGCGGACCGAAGGTTTCCTCCTTGGCCACCAACATTCGCGGCGTCACGTCCGCAAGGACGGTAGGCTGATAGAACGTGCCACCCAGCGCATGGCGCCGCCCGCCCATGACGATGCGTGCTCCTTTTGCGACGGCATCCGCGACATGTGCTTCGACCGCGGCGAGTGCGGGTGCATCAATAAGCGGCCCGAGCGCAACCCCTTCCTCGAACCCGTTCCCGATCTTCAGTTTGCCGACAGCGGCGGCAAGTTTGTTGGCGAAAGCATCATAGACAGCATCCTGCACGTAGAAGCGATTGGCGCAGATGCAGGTCTGACCGTTGTTGCGGAATTTCGCTATCAGCGCTCCTTCCACCGCCGCATCGAGATCGGCGTCGTCAAAGACGATGAATGGGGCATTCCCGCCGAGTTCCAGCCCGAGTTTCTTGATGGTCGGAGCACATTGGCGATACAGCTCAGCGCCGATCTCGGTAGAACCGGTGAAGGTGAGTTTCCGCACCATAGGGTTGTTGGTCATCTCCCTGCCAATTTCGCGAGCCGAACCGGTAATGACGCTAAGCAGCCCGGCTGGAAGGCCGGCCCGCTCCGCAAGGACGCCAAGAGCAATTGCGGAGAACGGGGTTTGCGAAGCAGGTTTAAGCACCATGGCGCAGCCGGCGGCCAGCGCAGGGCCGGCTTTTCGTGTGACCATGGCGTTGGGAAAATTCCAAGGTGTGATCGCCGCCACCACGCCGATCGGCTGCTTCATCACCAGGATACGCTTGTCTCGCTGATGCCCGGGAACAATATCGCCGTAGATCCTGCGTGCTTCTTCTGCGAACCATTCCACAAAACTGGCGCCGTACGCGATTTCCCCCTTCGCCTCATCCAGCGGCTTGCCTTGCTCATGTGTGAGGATACGTCCAAGATCATCCTGGTTCTCCATCATCAGTTCGAACCAACGACGCAGGACACCGGCTCGCTCCTTCGCGGTGCGCACCGCCCATTCCTTCTGAGCCCTCTCGGCCACCACAATGGCGGCTTTCGTCTCCGCGGCCCCAAGCTTGGGAACGATGCCAATCACCTCGCCTGAAGCAGGGTCATTGACTTCAATGGCATTTGCGGCATCGGCTTCAACCCACGATCCTCCGATCAGGGCTGCTTGCCTGAATAGCGACTTGTCCTTGAGTTGCATGAACCGTGTACTCCTGTTCGCAACATCGTATGCAGTGTATCTGCGGGAGACGCTTCGATGAGTCAGTGCGCCAGCCTTGCAGACGTCCGGTTAGCCGGCGCCCGCCTGTTGAACGTCATTGGAGCCCCACGGTCTTTCAGGTCGATGGTCCCGCACGAACAGCCGAAAAGCGGCCAAGTGCCCGGCTATCGCACCAGAGGTGTTTTCGTCGCGAAGGGTTCCGTCGGCGGCGAACCTGGAGGCGGCGTGGCTGACGAAACATTCAGGTTTGTTCATCAAGCGCGCATCGAAGAAGACCATGATCTGACGGAGGTGATACTGCATGCGTGCGCCGCCGAGCATCCCCGTTGAAGCCGATTGGAGGGCAACGGGCTTCCTGGCGAAAGGGTTGTTGGTATCTCGGGAAAGCCAGTCGAGCGCATTCTTGAGTGTGCCTGGGACGGAGTGGTTGTACTCGGGCGACACCACGATGACCCCATCAGCAGCAGCGATGGCGTCAGCCCATCTCGTGACGATCTCGGGGGTTTCCGCGATATCGGCGCAGTAGGGCGGAAAGCGTTCCAGGCCATCGAGCAGCGTGAGCCGCATGTCGCTTGGCGCCAGTGCAGCGAGGTTCCGCGCAAGCATTATATTGAACGAGGCCTTACGCAGGCTCCCGCAGATGACGACGATATTCATGGCTCACCTGTTGCAAACGTGGGGCCGGGGCGGAGGTCCGCCACCGGCCCGTCCACCCGATACCCTGACGGCCTCTAGTGCGGCAGCGCCTTGTCGAGATGTAGGCCAAGGTGACCCGGCGAAGGCTCGCCTCTCGTCTCGCTGAGATAGAGGCCTATCTGCGAGCGGAAGCTTTCGACTGCCGAGCGATCGGCAAGGAACTTTCCGAAGGCGGTCGGATCGCCGTTCTTGTACTCCCAGATCGGTTTGTAGCCGTCTGGCGGCGCGACGTCGGTGCGCACCGACCACATGTACCAGACGTTCATCTGCGTCTCCTTGTCGAGCAACCAGCTCAGATAGAGCTTGGCGGCCTCGGGGTGTTTCGCCCCCTTTAGAATGGCGGCCTGCTGCGGCCAGGCGACGAACGGATCCTCCTTCGGCAACACGAAGCGGGAGACCGTGCCCGGGAACGGCACAAGTCCGCCATCGGTCGAAAAGGTTATCATGGCCTGGCCGCTTTCCACCATGTCGGTCGGCGCCTGCGTGCCGCGAACATAGATCGGCTCCTGCTTGGCGAATTGCGCCACGTAGTCCCAACCGTATTTGTCGACGACCTGCTTGAACCAGAACAGCACCGCGTCGTCGTCGGTCGGATACGTCAGCACGATCTTGCCCTTGAATTCGGGACGCAGATAGTCCTTCGCCTCCCGCGGCCATGTCACCTCGTCTGGGAGCAGCTTCGAGTTGACGAGGTTGGAGAACGCGTCGACGAAGACGCCGGTATAGGCGCCGTCGGCGTCCTTGAAGGCACGGTAGACCTTGTCCCAGCCGATCGGCTTGTAGGGCTGGAGCACGCCTTCTTTCTTCCAGCGCGGAAAGTTCTGCAGCGTCTGGATCTGAACGACGTCGGGGATCAGTGTCTTGGTGGCGATCTGGTTGTCGATGCGGGCTTCGTGAAACTTGGAATAGTCCACGATGACGTCGAGCGTCACACCCGGGAACTTCTGCTCAAACGCCTTTTTGGTGCCGTCCTGCTGGCCGGGCGTGTCGCCTCCGGCATAGACGATGACGCGTCCGCCCTCGGCAAGCGCTGCCTTGTAGAGCTGATCCAGGCTGCGGCTCTCGGGAGAGACGCCGGCGGCAAGTGCGTTGCCGGCGGTGGCCAGCAGACTGGCGCTCGCCGCCAGGCCCAGGGCCGTTCTTCGGTTCATGTTCATGCAATCTTCCTTCCAGGTTTAACTCAGGTTCGATGCTTGGCCGACCGGTGTTGAACGAAGTTCAGCAGCAGAAGCAGCCCCGCCGATATGGCGATCAGTATGGTGGCGACCGCGAGCACGGTCGGATCGAGGTTTTCGCGCGTGCCGCTCAGCAGCTCTCGCGGCAGGGTCTTCTGGCCAGGCCCGGTGATCATGAGGGCAATCACCACCTCGTCGAAGGAGGCGGCAAAGGCAAAGATGGTACCCGAGACGATGCCGGGCAGGATGAGCGGAATGGTGATCCGACGGAAGGTCGTCATGGGCGGCGCCCCAAGGCTTTGCGCGGCCCGCAGCAAGCCTTTGTCCAACTGGCTCACCGAAGCGTTGACGGTGACCAGCACAAGCGGGACAGCGATGACGGAATGGGCCAGCACCAGGCCGGTCAGGCTGTTGGCAAGTCCGAGCGGCGCGAAGAAGAAATAGACCCCCACGGCGGTGATGATGACCGGCACGATCATCGGCGAGATCAACAGCGCCATCAGCAGGGATTTGCCAGGCAGGTTGATCCGGTCGAGACCAAGCGCGGCAAGGGTGCCGAGCGGCGTTGCGATGGCGACCGTCGACACCGCCACGATCAGGGAATTACCCACCGCATGGACCCAGCGTGGCGTCGAGATGACGGCTGCGTACCATTTCAGCGATAGGCCCTGGAGCGGATAGGCCAGGATCGAGCCGCCATTGAAAGAGAGCGGCACGATGGCGAAAATCGGCAAAAGCAGGAATCCCAGCACCAGCACGCCGGCGAGCCGGGCACCCCACAGCCAGATGCGCGTACTGTCGAGCATGTCAGACCCCCACCCGCTGCACGCCGACAAGCCGCACGTAGAGCGAATACAGGATCACCGTCGCGAACAGCAGAATGCTGGCGAGTGCGGCCGCCAGGCCCCAGTTGAGCGCCTGCAGCGTGTTGTAGGCGATGTAGAAGGGCAGCATCTGGTCGCCCTGGCCGCCAAGCAGCAGCGGCGTGACGTAGTATCCCAGCGCCAGGATGAAGACGAGCAGCCCGCCGGCTGATATGCCCGGGAGGATCTGCGGCAGGTAGATCCGGAAGAACGAGTTGAGCGGACCGGCCCCTAGAGATCGCGCCGCCTGCATCTGCGAGCGCGGCAGCGCCTTCATCGAGGCGTAGAGCGGCAGCACCGCGTAAGGCAGCAGGATATGAGTCAGCGCGATCAGCACGCCGACGCGGTTGTAGACGAGCTCGAGCGGGGCATCGATGATCCCGAGCCCCATCAGCACTTGGTTGAAGATGCCGTTCTTCTGCAGGATGACCAGCCAGGACGTCGAGCGCACCAGAACCGACGTCCACAATGGCAACAGCAGCGCCAGCATCAGGAAATTGGCCGTCACCTGACCGACACTGGCCAGGAGGTAGGCGGCAGGCAGCGCGAGGACGATGCAGATCGCCGTTGCCGACAGGGCGATCCCGAAGGTCCGCGCCAGCACATTGACATAGATCGCGCTGTCCGGCCCGCCCTGCAGGCCCAGGGCAGATTTGAGGTAGAGACCGGTGAGCGGCCCCTTGGCCCGCGCAAGCGCATGCCAGATATCTGGCTTGCCCCATGCGGCATCGGCTGTAGTCAATGCGGATTTCCAATCGGAAACGGCAGCGCTGTCGCGCGGCAGGGCACGCGCGGTCAATTGGACGATCGTTCGCCACTCGCCTGACTCGTAGCCGAGCCGGCGAGCGGCGGTTCCGGCGACCTTTGCGGTGCGCGCATCGACCAGATCCCTGCCCGCCGCCTCGAACACGGCCGCCTGCGGAAGGTCGGCGCCGTCCCAATCTGCCAATACCGCGACCGTTCTGGGCATCACCGCGGCAAGTTCGCGGTCGTCAACCGACAGAAACAGCATACCGGCGAGCGGGATGAAGAACGCGGCAAGGAGAAACAGCGCCAGCGGGGCAACCATGGCAATGCCCACGGCATTCGCACCGAGCGCCCGTCGCCGCCTTGTTTTCTCGATGGCCATGATCTTTGCCTCCGCGGGGCCGGCGGCGGACAGGGAGTCCGCCGCCATGCTTGCCGTTACTTAGCCGCCCAGGCGGTGAACCGTTCATTCAGGGCGTCGATGTTCTGCACCCAGAAATTGGCGTCGACGGTGAGGCCGGCGGCAATGTGCTCCGGCGATGTCGGCAGCGTCGTCGCCACATCGGCCGGCAGGGCGGCCTGCGCCGCGACGGACCCGACGCCGTAGCCGAGCTTGGCTGGCCATTCGACCTGGCGGTCGGTGCGGCCGAGATACTCCAGCAGCTTGACGGCATTGTCCTTGTTGGGCGAGCCCTTGAGGATGACCCAGGAATCCATGTTGAGGACGTTGCCGCTCCACATGATCTTGAAGTCGCGCTTGTTCTCGGCGTTGGCGCCCCGGATGCGGCCATTGTACGAGGTGGTCATCGCCACCTCGCCCGAACCCAGCAACTGCATCGGCTGGTTGCCCGACGACCACCAGACGATATTGGGCTTGAGTTCGTCGAGCTTCTTGAAAGCCTTGTCCACGCCTTCCTTGGTGCGCAGCGTCTTGTAAACATCGGTCGGTGCGACGCCATCGGCCATCAGCGCGGCCTCGAGGGTGAACTTCGGTCCGTTGCGGAAGGCGCGCTTGCCTGGATACTTCTTGGTGTCCCACACGTCGGCCCATGTTTTAGGGCCATCCTTGAACACCGCGCCATCATAGGCGAGCACGATACTGAAGACGTTGGCGGGAACGCCGCATTCGGTGACGCTTCCGGCGATGTAGCGATCGACGCCGCCGACCGTGGCCGGATCGATGGTCTCGAAGAGGCCTTCCTCACAGCCGAGTGCTTCCTCCTCGGCTTCCACCTCAACCACGTCCCAGTTGTTGGCTTCGCCGGCGCCGACCTTGGTGCGCAGAACGCCGATGCCGCCATCCCAGCTGTCTTCCGCGAGCGGAATGCTGGTCTCCTTGCGGAAGGGATCGAAATACACCTCGCGTTGCGCATCCTGGAAGATGCCGCCCGCCGACACGACGGTAAGATCGCGTGCTACGGCGATGCCGGGCAGCGCAATGAATGATGCCAGAAGTGCCGCATGAAGGATTTTGGTTCTTGTTTTCATGATCAGTCCCCTTTCTTGGTTGGTGGTTTTCAAATGCATCGCGAGCGTCATTCGCCGCCTGTAACGGGCAGTGCCCTGCAAAGCGTCTCCGGTATGACGACCCGGATTTCGTCGCCGATGCCGATTTGGCCGGCTTCGGCCCCTGTTGGAAGTTTCAGCGCCATGCGCCCTATGCCGTCGCATTCGACGGCGACGCGGCGTGCGTCGCCGAGGTAGGAGATCTCGGCAACCGTCGCGGCGAATGCGCCTTCGCCGCCGCCGACCTTCACATGCTCGGGCCGGATGCCGACCTTGACGCGATCGCCGATGGCCGGCTGTCCCGCGACTTTCATGGTGAGGACGGTCCCTCGATCCAGCCGAATCGCGGCCTGGCCGGCGGCAAGCGCCTCGATCCGCCCGTCGAGCAGGTTGTTCTCGCCAATGAAGGAAGCGACGAAGGGCGTGCACGGCCGTTCGTACAGCACCTCCGGAGCGTCGATCTGTTCGAGCCGGCCCTTGTTGAAGACCGCGACCCGGTCCGAAAGGTTGAGGGCCTCGGATTGATCGTGGGTGACGAACACCATGGTGATGCCGAGTTGCCGGTGCAGGTGCTTCAGCTCCGCCTGCATATGCTCGCGAAGGTTCTTGTCCAGGGCGCCGAGCGGCTCGTCCAGCAGGATGAGGCGGGGCTTGAAAATGATGGCGCGGGCGAGCGCCACGCGCTGCTGCTGTCCGCCCGATAATTGCGACGGCTTGCGCCCGCCCATGCCGTCGAGATGGACAAGGCTCAGCGCCTTCTCGACCCGCTCGCCGATTTCCGCCTTCGGCACGCGGCGCACGGAGAGCGGAAACGCCAGGTTCTCGGCCACTGTGAGATGCGGGAACAGCGCGTAGTTCTGGAACACCACGCCAATGTCGCGCCTGTGCGCCGGCAAGCCTTCGATGCGCGTGCCGTCCATCGCGATCGTGCCTGATGTCGGGGTGTCGAAGCCGGCCAACAGCATCAGCGAGGTCGTTTTACCCGAACCCGATGGTCCAAGCAGGGTCAAAAACTCGCCGCGCTGGATCTCCAGGTCGATGTCATGCAGAGCCCGGAATGCGCCGTAGTGTTTCGAGACGCCGCTGAAGCGCACGATCGGCGGCGGCGACGGCCCTGTTGTTGTCGTATCGGACTGAGTCATCTCCGGCGATTCTTTCCAAGGTTCAAACGCGAAAACGGCCTTGCCGTTTCTCGTTGCTCGCTCCGCCTCTCCTGCAGCGCGCCTCACGGCCGGCGTGCTAGGCAGGAGACCCCGCCGCACCGGGCGGGATGGCCGCGATGATGCTCATCGTCGCGCCCACGGTGCTGTTCCCGGTCCGCCATGTATGAGAATCGGCGCCGAAGACCTTGCCGATGGACCGCATCGTGCTGAGGTCCTCGATAGTGACGGCAAGGCAGGGCAGGAATTTCTCGCGCCAGCAGATCAGATAGACATCGTCGGCCAGCTCGAAGTAATCGGCCTCGTCGAATTCGCCGATACCGGCATCCGGACCATGCCAGCAGTACCAGAAATAGTATTTTGGGTTCACGTAGTAGTGGTCGTAGACGTGCGTATCACTGTACTCGTACCGAAAGAACTTTCCGAACAGCTTCTCGGTGCGCGGGAAATCCGGAACGGACCGCCCTATTCCGCCTGAACGATAGGTCAGCGTCGGCACGCTCTGCGCGCCGGTCTTCTCGACGCGGGTGAGAAGATTCATGTCTTCGGCCGTGCGATCGGATACCGAGCCTTCGATCAGGAGGGCGGCATTGCGCGCCAGGTCCAGCCAGAGGCTGATCGATCTCATCTCGTCGTTGGCATCGATGAAGTCGACGAAATACATGCCGTCGCGGACACGGAAGGCCTGATAGGGCTGCCGCTCATGCCCGCCAGCGCCCGCGGCGCTCCAGGACAGGAATTCCGCCGTGCTGAAAGCAAGGTCGAGCCTACCGCCATCATTGAGGGAAATCGCAAACGATTTGCCGGCGAGATCTGATGTCGGGTCCGGCCTGCCGCCGGAATGGTTCTGCAGGATGTCTCCGATCTGCGGCCAATGGGCGGCGGCGGATGAAACGGCACTGGTGACCATCGGTCTTCCCCATTCTCAATGCACGGCGCCGCCTCTCGGCCGGCTCGCGCTGTCCTTTTTTCAGGCTTTATTTGCGGCCTTGGCGGCTGCGGCCATACGCTCGCGATCGCGCTCGAAAGCCTCGAAATCGAAGCTCTCCAGTTCGATCTCCTCGATAGGCGGATACGGACGAGGAATCCCGTCCCAGCCGATCTGGTCGATGCTCCAGTAGAATTCTAGCAGGTTGCCATCGGGATCGCGTCCATAGAAGCGCGGCTGATTGCCGGGGCCACCCTTGCGCGCATTGACGATGGCGATCCCGCGTTCCTCGAAACGGCGGTACAGCGCCAGCAGATCGTCCGAGCTATTCATTTCAAAGGCAATGTGGTGCAGGCCGAAAGCATGCTGGGCGGGTGGCTCGACTGCATTCCTCAGCGTGAAGATCGAAAGGCAGTGATGCGTGGAGTCGTTTCTGACGAACGATCCCGACAGCACCGCCACGCCGTGCCCGACCTCATCCATTCCGTAGTTGAACTGCTCGGTCAGCTGCATTCCCAGAACCTCCGTATAGAAGTTCACCGACCGCTCCATATCCCGGACAGCGATCCCCACATGTCCGAGCCGACCAACGCGCAAAGTCATTGTGCTTCCTCTCCTGCCTGATATGTGTTCCGATAATCGGACGATTTATGTTCGTTATTCGAAAACTAGATTAGCTTGAGCCTGACGTCAAGAGGGCTTGCTCGCCGAACGGCCGGAGAGGCGGAAAAGCCCTGAAAGCTGAGGAAAACAATGCCTCAGAGATCTGTCGGCCTGCTGTCGGCAGGGGTGAGGCGTGTTCACGGCCAAGCTTGCCGCACCTTGACCGCTTCCACAAAGCTCCCTATTATACCGAATATCGAACCATGTATGTCCGATATTCGGAATATTTTCGTCATTGGGACAAACCACAGGGAGCGCAATGACAAAGCTCGTCACATACACATCAGGCGACCGGCCACGCCTCGGCGCGGTCCATGGCGACCTGATCATCGATCTCGCCCAAGCAAATAGCGCCTTTCCCGAGGACGTGCCTTCGGGTGAGCGCTGGGCGCTGGACAGCATCGGCTTTCTGGAGGCCGGCGACGCGGCGTTGACGGCCCTGGGCCGTCTCGTCGAGACCGTATCGGGATTGGCCGAAACGGATACGCGCCGAAACGCGATCCTGGTTCAGGCGGCTTCCGTCAGCCTACTGCCGCCGATCCCCTTCCCGCCAAAGATCATCTGCGTCGGCCGCAACTACGGCAAGCATGCCGAGGAGGCCGGGCGCCCCATCTCCGAAATCCCGATCATCTTCGCCCGTTTCGCCAAGACGCTCGTTGCCCCCGGCGGCAAGGTGGTGGTGCCGCGTGTCTCCCATCAACTCGATTGGGAGGGCGAGCTCGCCGTCATCATCGGCAAGGGCGGCCGCTATATTTCACGGCAGCACGCGCTCGACCACGTCGCCGGCTATTCGATCTTCAACGATGTGACCGTGCGCGACTACCAGTTCCGCATCTCGCAATACACGGCGGGCAAGAACTTCGCCAATAGCGGACCGTTTGGTCCCTATCTCGCCTTGCGCGACGAGATCACCGACCCGCATGCGCTGCAGATCACCACGACGCTCAACGGCGAGGTGGTGCAGTCGGGCAATACCAGTGAAATGCTGTTCGATATCCCTGCGATCATCGAGCACCTTTCCGAATTCATCGACCTGGAGCCCGGCGACGTCATCCCGATGGGAACGCCGGCCGGCGTGGGGTTCACCCGCAAGCCGCCGCGTTTTCTCACCCATGGAGATGTCATCTCCGTCGAGATCGAGGGCCTCGGCACGCTCAGCAACCCGGTCGTCGACGAAAGGACCCCGGCATGAGCAAATCGGCGCTGTTCGACAAGGGGCTGAAGATCCGCAAGGAAGTTGTCGGCGCGGACTATGTGCAGCGCGCCTTCGACAAAGCGGGCGAATTCGGCCGCGAGTTCCAGGAACTGGTCACCGAATATTGCTGGGGCGCATCCTGGGGGCGAGAGGCGCTCAGCCGGCGCGACCGCAGCCTGCTCAACATCGTTATGCTCGGCATGCTCGGCCGCAACGCCGAGCTTGCGCTGCACCTGCGTGGCGCTCTGCGTAACGGCGTCACCCCAGATGAGATCCGCGACGCCCTGTTCCAGCTCGCGATCTACGCCGGCGTTCCTGCCGGCGTGGAATCCTTCCGCATCGCGCAGGAGGTCCTGGAGAGCCCTGAAACCCACCCCAACGCACCTTCGAAAGGTCAAAAGCCATGAGCCAGATCGCCGAGAACTACAAACGCCTCGACACCGTCACACCGGACAAACTGTTTCCGGGCCATGATGCACTGCGGCTCGACGCGACGCAGTCGCTCGTCGGAACGACGCAGGTTCTGCATTTCGCCGACCGGCCGCCGCTCTCGATGAGCTTCGACGAGAAGACCGTGCGCTGGACGTCAGAGCCGGCCGCCAACGTCGCCTATCCGGTCGGCGAGGCGAGCTACGAAGCGATCGAAGTGCGGCAAGGGTTGCTGGCTGCGACGATCAACCATCCGCAGAGCAACTCCAACGACATGGTGGTTTTCGATCTTGCCGGCAAACGCGCGGTGATCGTCCATTCAGTGATGATGGCCGGCACCTCGACGGTCGCCGAACGCAGCGTCATCATCGAGGCCGGCATCGGCGGCGAGATCGGCGAGCGCTTCGAGCCGACCAAGGAGTTGGTCGGCAAGCGCATCCACTGGACCTACGGCCCGACCCATTTCTTCGAGCATATCTATATCGAACCGGAACTCTATGTCTGGCACGGCATCATCGGGCCGGAGGCCGGAATGGGCGCGGTGGAACCGACTTCCGTGCGCAAGATCGCCGAAAAACTCTATCTGTTCACCTGGTCCGACCGCGCCACGCCTTTCAACGGCGCCCTGGTGATCGACCTCAACGCGGCACCGAAATCGGCCGGCCGGCTGGTCGGCTGGGATGCTGACAAACGTCTCATCAGCCAGGTCATCGTCGGCGCCACCGGCGTGCTGGTCAACGAGACCAATTATTGACGTCGCCGTTGCCGGGAGGAATCGCATGAGCGGACTAAGTGAAACGGCGAGGCGGTTGCCGCGTACCGAACTCCATATCGGTGGACGGTGGCGGGCGGCGGCGGATGGCGCGGTTCACCCCATCATCAATCCCGGCACCGGCCAGCCGCTCGGAGCCCTGAGCATGGCCACGGCGGGCGACGTATCCGAGGCCGTGACTGCTGCGCGCGCGCAGTTCGAGACCGGCGAATGGTCTCGGCTGTCGGGAGCCGATCGCGGCAGATTGCTGTGGCGGCTGGCCGACCTTGTCGAGGCCAACCGCGAACACCTCGCCTATCTCGAAGCCATCGACATCGGGCGTCCCTATTTCGAGCCGTTCATGTTCGAGATCCCACTCGCCGCCGACACCTTCCGTCATTTCGCCGGCTGGGCCGACAAGATCGGCGGCAGCACCTTCGACCTGCCGGACTTCGATGGCCGGCAGCGCCACTCCTACACGCTGCGCCAGCCGATCGGCGTGGTCGGCGCGATCACGCCCTGGAATGCGCCGACGATGATCGCGTCGTGGAAGCTGGGGCCGGCGCTCGCCGCCGGCAACACCGTGGTCATCAAGCCGGCCGAGGATGCTTCGCTGAGCACCATCCGGCTGGTCGAATTGATCGAAGAGGCGGGCTTCCCGGCTGGTGTCGTCAATCTGGTGACCGGTAGCGGTGCGGTCGCCGGCGACGCGCTGGTGCGGCATCCCGGCATAGACAAGATCTCCTTCACAGGCAGCCCCGGCGTCGGCCGGCGGATCGCCGCAATCGCCTCGGAAGCCCTGAAAAAAGTCACGCTCGAACTCGGCGGCAAGTCGCCCCAGATCGTGTGCCGTGACGCGGACCTCGATCGCGTCATCCCGGGCGCGTCGATCTCGATGTTCGCCAATCAGGGGCAGACCTGCGCATCTGGGAGCCGTGTGCTTGTCCACGAGGCGATCGCCGACGAAGTGACCGAGCGACTGGTCGCGGCGGCGCAGAGCGTCGTCGTCGGCGATCCTTTCGCGCCGGACACGCAGATGGGATCACTTGTCAGCGAAAGGCAACTCGAACGGGTCGATGGGTATGTGAGGAAGGGCAAGGCCGAAGGCGCCCGCCTGCTGACCGGCGGCAGCCGCATTGACCGTCCCGGCTCGTTCTACGCGCCCACTCTGTTTGCCGGCGACAACGACCTGACCATCGCGCGCGAGGAGATATTCGGGCCGGTTGGGACCATCATCCGCTTCCGCGACAATGAAGAGGCCCTGCAGCTCGCCAATCAGACGGATTACGGCCTGACCTCGGTCGTCTGGACGCGAGACCTTGCTACCGCCAACCGGTTTGCGCGGCAGCTCAAAACGGGCTCGGTCTGGGTCAACGCCTGGGGTCCGCCGCACCCGGCCCTGCCTTGGCTTGGCGTCAAGACCAGCGGGCTTGGGTCGGAGCTCGGCAGGTCCGGCGTTCTCGCCAATATGGTCGAGAAAACGGTGTCGGTCATTTCATGAGGCGGCGCGCCACCGCCGCGGGTGAGCGCGACGAGTGGCATATTGAAGGCTTTCGAGGTTCAGACTAGTCTCGATTATCGGACGATCGTAGTCCGATAATCCATGAGTCTGTTGAAAGCGATCGCGGCTCGGCGCCGTGGCGCGACGATGGACGTGACCGACACATGATTTGCCCCGGACGATTGGAGTACCCCCCTTGGCTGAGATATCGCTGACCGGCGACCAGATGCTCACAGTCCTCGAAGCCGTCGCGAAGAAGGGTCCCGTCAGCGCGGCCGATGTCGCGCGTGGCTGCGACATCAACCGGACCGTGGCCTATCGGCTACTCGTCACGCTCGAGCAGCGGGCTTACGTCCGCCGCGGCCATGACGGCTACATGCTGGGCAGCGCGGTCAACGAGTTGGTCCGCCAGCTCGACCGCGACATTTCAGCCATAGCCCGGCCCCTGATGGGCACATTGGCAAATGCCGTTGGCGAAACGGTGGTGCTGCATTTCCTCAACAAGGACGAGGCAGTGGTGACCGAGCAAGCGCTGGGCAACAGGCATCTCGTTCGCGTCCAACACGTTCCGGGCTCGCGTCACCCGCTCCACCTTGGCGCCAGCGGTTGGGCGATGCTCGCCTTCCAAGATCAGAAGACGATTGCCCGCGTGGTCAAGAAAACAGAAGATCCGAACGCTGCCCAAGCACGTATCGAGCAGATTCGGCGCGACGGCTACGCGATCTCGCATGATGAACTCCAGATGGGCGTTCATGGTGTGGCGGCTCCGTTGATCGAGCCGGATGGACGCTGCAACGCTGGCGTCGCCATACTGGTGCCAAGCTCCAGGGCCGACACGCTACCGGCCCTGACGCCAAAGCTTCTTGAACTAGCCGCCAATGTTACCAGCCACTTGTAGTACCCGCAGCTCCTACACCGTTGAAACGCGTTCAACTACTCGAACACGACCGTTCGGGCAGGCGTCCTTTGACCGCTTACAGGAATTCGCAAGCACCAGTGGGAATGGCCCGCATTAGGCGGTGGGTTCAACCGGTCGTCGCAACACGCTTTAATCTGAGAGGATGAAGAGGTGTTGCATGGTGACGTCACGGATCTGGTTTACGTCAGCGCAGAAGGTCGAGCTTTGGGAGCGATGGAAGCGAGGTCAGAGCATTTCGTCGATCTCGCGGGCACTTGACCGCCGGAACAAGACCGGCGTTCAGCGGATCGTATCCTTACGCGGCGGCATTGCTCCCTCAGCTAGGCGTAGAGCGGCCTTGGCGCTCGGGCTGGCGGAGCGCGAAGAGACTCTCGCGGCATCGCGGCGGGTCTTGCGATCCGCGCTATTGCACGAAGTCTCGGGCGATCCCCATCGACAATATGTCGCGAGATCTCGCGCAATGGCGGTGCACGAATTCCGGCATTGGCAACTCCTCGTCCACGACGACTGGCGGCCTAATAACCGCAAGGGTGGGATCTCTCGTCTATGAAAGCATCTCAATCAGTTCGGTCCGGAACGCTATTGCCTCGCCCGAGGTAGCTGATTGCGTTTATTCGGCGTACACCAATCGCGGTAATGGTTCCGGCCATTGTCCTGCGGTTGTCGTCGGCAAGGTGGCAGTCCGGATAGACAAGCGTCGCGATTTGGCTGAATGGCTCTGTGAAAATACGGGGGCGCTCTAGAGCGGTGATCGATGTGTCGCCGCTCAAACCTGCCCAATCCAGCAGGCGAGCGGTGGTCTCCATATCCAGAGTATGTCCCTGCGCGAGCAGAATCAGCGTTGACGCCTCAACGGCCGAAAGATCAGCGACTTGCTTCCAGTTGAGTCTTCTATCGGACTTCGTTCGATACAACGTCTGCAAAAGCGCTTTCGCGACGATCTCAGGGTAGGTCATCGAATTACCCTGCTCTCACCATATCTCTCCATTTCAAAGAGCCCACTACATCTTCACCCGTTCCGCCTTCGGATCGTACATAGGTTTCAGCGCTGCTTCCGCCGCAAAACGCTCCCCGGCGATCTCGATCTCGTAGGACGAGGCCAGCACATCCGCCTCGCTCTCGCCCTGGCAGGGCACATAGCCCAGTCCGATCGCGCCGCCGAGATGGTGGCCGTAATTCCCCGATGTGATCGGGCCGACGATCTTGCCGTCGCGCAGGATCGCCTCGTTGTGGAAGAGCAGAGGCTGCGGGTCCTTCAGCCGGAACTGCACCAGCCGGCGCGACAGGCCGGCTTCTTTTTTCTTCAGCACCGCATCGCGGCCGATGAACTCGCCCTTGGCGGTTTTGACCGCAAAGCCGAGGCCGGCCTCCAGCACATTGTCCTCGTCGGTGATGTCNGATGAACTCGCCCTTGGCGGTTTTGACCGCAAAGCCGAGGCCGGCCTCCAGCACATTGTCCTCGTCGGTGATGTCGTGGCCGAAATGCCGAAACGCCTTTTCGATGCGACAGGAATCGAGCGTATGCAGGCCGCAAAGTTTCGGGCCGACATCCGCCCCCGCCTCATCGATCGCCTCGAAAACATGGGCAGCCTGGTCGGTAGAGACATAAAGCTCCCAGCCGAGTTCGCCGACATAGGTGACGCGGTGGGCGCGGGCGAGGCCCATGCCGATCTCGATCTCCTGGAAGGTGCCGAACGGATTGTTCTCGTTGGAGAAATCGTTAGGGCTGACTTTCTGGATCAGCTTTCGCGCATCCGGACCCATCAGGCAGAGCACGCTTTCTGCCGCCGTCACATCGGTGATGACAACGAATTCCTCGCCGACATGCCGCCGCAGCCAGGCGAGATCGCGTTGCAACGTCGCGCCCGGTACGACGAGGAAATAGGCCGTGTCCGACAGCCGCGACACGGTAAGATCGCTCTCGATGCCGCCGCGCTGGTTGAGCATCTGAGTGTAGACGATCTTGCCCGGCGCCACGTCCATGTCGTTGGCGCAGAGCCTTTGCAGGAACGCGCAGGCATCGCGGCCTTCGACACGGATCTTGCCGAACGAGGTCATGTCGAACAGGCCGACCTTGTTGCGGACCGCCAGGTGTTCCTCGCGCTGGTTGTCGAACCAGTTCTGCCGCTTCCAGGAATAGCGGTATTCGCGCTCCTGTCCCTCTCGC
>NZ_AYWC01000036.1:0-20128 GCF_000502615.1 Mesorhizobium sp. LNJC405B00
ATGCTTGTCCGAAGGTACCCAAACCAACAGCAAACTGACTTCCGAAGAAGCGGTGAAAGCTGCCAGCTCTGAACTGTATTCCGACATTCTCGTGCGAGCATGCAGGAACGGATGGCGGTATCCGCGCAGCTACATCGAAAATGGATTCAGGCGCCACCTGGCGGAGCTGAAACTGCAGCTTGTCGATCAGGGTTACAGTTTCGTACCCAACATGACCGCGAATGATCTGCCCGTCCGAGGACCGATATCTGAGACCAAACGCCGTCTGGTTGGCTCGCGCCAATTCAGCTGTTCCCACCCATACTGGCGCGATGAATGACTCCACGCGACGGTGTGCAATCTGACAGCCTGATTTCCGGCGGTTCTCCCNCACCCATACTGGCGCGATGAATGACTCCACGCGACGGTGTGCAATCTGACAGCCTGATTTCCGGCGGTTCTCCCTAGGTTGGAAGGAGGCGTTGACGAATGGCAGGTTGTTATTCGAGGAGGAGTGACACTCCTCCTGGAGCTGTAAACAACGTCATGGAATGACCGCTCTTCGGCTGCGTGGCTCCACAAGCTGCCGATCCGCTACCGGCCCTGTTCCAGCCGTCAAGGTGCCGGCCGGTAAGAGCGCCCGCTAAACTTGGTCGTCAAAGCAGCGTATTCGTCAGTTGACAAGGCAAACTTCGCNGCCGGCCGGTAAGAGCGCCCGCTAAACTTGGTCGTCAAAGCAGCGTATTCGTCAGTTGACAAGGCAAACTTCGCTCGATGACCGTGAACTCGAACGGCAGCTTACCGACGAGCGCTTCCTAGAAGCAGACCGTCCGGATACGGCTCCGAAGCTGCCGGACCGCTTTGCGGGTCATCTCAGTCGTAAAGTTGCATTTTCGTTGCCGGGAAGCAGACATTTTCTGCAAGGCGCTTCGAAGGGTTGGATAGGCTAGGCTCACGCGGACCTAGACCAGGCGAAGTTTATCTCGAGCGATCTGCCACGCCGATTCGACATGTCGCCGTGCCGCCGCTTCCGCTTCATCGGGCTTGCGCGCCCTTATCGCATCCATGATCTCATTCATCTCGGTGATCGCCGCTTCGCGCCGGTTGGTCGAGACGATGGTCATCGAACGAAGCTGGTTGATGCGGACATTCAGCCCGGAGACGATTTCCCAGGCGACACGCTTGTCGGCGGCCTCGAACAGCGCCTCGTAGAATTTGGTCGTCGCCCGCATCACCGCAGGCGGCGTCGCCGACGCCCACGCATCGAACAAATCCGCCAGCGCCCCTTCGAGCCTTGCCAACTGCTCGCCGGTGGCCGACAGGGCACAGGCTCGGGCCGCGATGCCTTCAAGCAGAGCCCGAAGCTCGTAGATCTCGTCGGTACGGCCGAGGTCCGGCCTGGCGACGGCCGGCCCATGCCCAGGGATCATCTGCACGAGCCCCTCTGCCTCCAGCTGCCGCAGAACCTCACGCACGACGGAACGGCTGACGCCGAGCTGGTCGCAAAGCGGCCGTTCGACGAGCCTTTCGCCAGGCTGGAAATGGAAATCCATGATCGCTTCGCGCATGCGCTCCAGCGCCAGCGTCCTCAAGGTCTTGGCGCTGCGGTCGATGCGAAGGTTGTCGTCTGGCATGTATGCCTCCTGCGCCCTACCAAAACAGATTCGACGCCCGGTTGACAAGGTACTTGGCGCTCCATATCATGGTATACCATAAGATGACAGCGGGATTGGACGTTCCGAGGCATCACCTACCCGAGGAAATCCAATGCAGACCGCCATCCGTAAGATCGTGACCTATACCGAGAACACGCTGATCGAAGGCGGCAAGGCCACCCCCCGGCCGCTGCGCCTTATCGGCGTCGCCGCGGTGCTGACCAATCCCTGGGCCGGTCGCGGCTTCACCGACGATCTGTCGCCCCAAATCCGAGCCTGTGCGCCGGTGCTGGGGGAGATCCTGACCCGCGAGATCGTTGCCGTCGCCGGTTCCGGCGAGGCTATCGAGGGCTATGGCAAGGCCGCCATCTGCGGTACGTCGGGCGAGATCGAGCATGCGTCGGCGCTGATCCACACACTCCATTTCGGCAATCATTATCGGCGTGCCGTCGGCGCCAAGACCTATCTTGCCTTCACCAATCTGCGCGGCGGGCCAAACACGCCGATCATGATCCCGCTAATGGATAAGAATGACGAGGGACGGCGCTCGCATTACCTGACCGTGCATTTCCAGATCGGCGATGCGCCGGCGCCGGACGAACTGGTGGTCGCGCTTGGCGCTTCGATCGGCGGTCGCCCGCATCACCGCATCGGCGACCGCTATCAGGACCTCAAGGAGCTTGGGGACGTGCATGGCTGATGCTTCCGCATGGGCTCGACAGGGCACGGCGCCCGACGGCACCGGCTTCATCCGGGCCGGTGTCGGTGCCCCAGTGCTGTTCATCCATGGTGTCGGCATGAACGCTGCGATCTGGCAGCCGCAGCTCGAGCGCATGGCTGGCCGCTTCGACGCGATCGCCATCGACATGCTCGGCCATGGTCAGTCGCCGCTGCCACCGCAAGATCCGGAACTGGCCGATTATGCCGACCAAGCCATTCGCCTCCTCGACCATCTCGGCCTCGACAAGGTATCCGTCGTCGGCCACTCGATGGGTGCACTCGTTGCTCAGGAACTCGCGCTGCGCGCACCGGAGCGCGTCCGCCGCATCGTTTCACTGAATGCCGTGTTCCGGCGTACACCTGAACTGGCCGAAGCCGTTCGCCAGCGCGCGGTGGCGCTCAACGGCCGCAGCGATACGGCCGGCACGGCACGGACCATCGCCCGCTGGTTCGGCGATCCGGTGCCGGTCGAGTTGGAAGCGGCAGCGCAGAAGACGGCATCCGCACTGAGCGCGGTCGACCCGGAAGGCTATGCCCGCACCTATCGCCTGTTCACTCGTGCCGACGGCGATCATGCTGATCGCCTGCCGACGCTGGCCGTGCCGGCCCTGTTCATGACCGGCTCCGAGGACAGGAACTCTTCACCGGCAATGTCAGCCGCGATGGCACGCCTGGCGCCGCATGGCCGCTGCACGGTACTGCCGGGTGAGAAGCACATGATGGCGGTCGCGGCACCGGACCTCACCACGCGCTGCATCGTTGACTTCCTCACCGAGGACGAAGCGACCGAACAAGACGGCCCTGCGCAAGCGAATACCGGGTTCGACAGCGGCGAATTCCGCCGTGCGCTTGGCTCCTTCCTCACCGGCGTCACCATCGTCACCACGATCGGCCCCGAAGGCGAGCCGCGCGGCTTCACCGCCAACTCCTTCACCTCGGTCTCGCTCGATCCGCCGCTGGTGCTGGTCTGCATCGCACACAAGGCGCTTGGCCATCCCGTCTTCGCGACATCGAAGAGCTTCGCCATCAACGTTCTCAACGAGGGTCAAAAGGCAGCGTCCGGCATCTTCGCCTCGAAAGTGGCCGACAAGTTCGCCGCCGTTGCCTGGCGGCCGGGACGGACCGGCAGCCCTGTGCTGGACGGCTCCGTCGCGTCCTTCGACTGTGACATGGAGCGACTGGTCGAGGCCGGCGATCATTCGATCCTCATTGGGCGCGTCCGCGATTTCCAGCACAATTCCTCGCAGCCGCTCGGCTATTGCCGCGGCGCCTATGTCGCACCCGGCCTCAGCCAGGACGCGCTCGCCGCAACCCAACCCGGCACCGATGTTGGCGCCATCCTCGAAAATGGCGGCCGGATCCTGTTCGTGGAAACCGCGGACGGTTTTGAACTGCCGCGTGGCCGGGGATTGGGCTCGGCGGGCGATGGCAATAGCCTCCGAGGGTTGCTTGTGGCAAAGGCCATTGAGGCTCAGCTCGGCTTCCTTTTCGCCGTCTGGGACGATGCCGGAACTGTTTCACGCACGCATGTCTACTATCGCGGCACGTTCGACGTGCCCGCTTCCAGCGATCGCGGCATCCGGCTGATCGAGATCGACGCGATCGAAGGATTGAAGATCGCCGATCCGGCCATCCGCTCGATGCTCGCGCGCTATGTCAGGGAATGCTCGGTGGATGCATTCGGTGTCTATGTCGGCAACAATGTCGAAGGCGAGGTCCGGCCGCTCGCCAGCGCCGGCGCTTCCGCCGTCAATACAGGTGACCAGCGATGAAATTCTCGCTCTTCGTGCACATGGAACGATCGGACCTGGCCAAGCCGCATTCCGAGCTTGTGACCGAGCTAGAAGAACTGGTCCTGCTGGCCGAGCAGGCAGGGTTCGAGACCGCCTGGATCGGCGAGCATCACGGCATGGAATTCACCATCTCGCCGAACCCCTTCATCAACATCGCCTATCTCGCCGCCAAGACCAGCCGCATCCGCCTCGGTACCGGAACCGTGATCGCGCCCTTCTGGCACCCGATCAAGCTTGCCGGCGAAGCCGCGATGGCCGACGTAATCAGCGGCGGCCGGCTCGACATCGGCATCGCGCGCGGCGCCTACAGCTATGAATATCAGCGCATCTTTCCAGGCCTCGACGCCTGGGGGGCCGGCCAGCGCATGCGCGAGATCATACCGGCGATCCGCGGCCTCTGGGACGGCGACTTCGAACTCTCCGGCGAGTTCTGGCAATTCCCGGCCACCACCTCCTCGCCCAAGCCGCTGCAGAAACCCTACCCGCCGATCTGGGTGGCGGCCCGCGACCCGAATTCGCATGATTTCGCCGTCGCCAATGGCTGCAAGGTCCAGGTGACGCCGCTGGCTTCCGGCGATCACGAGGTGACCAGCCTGATGCAGCGCTTTAACGGCGCCTGCACCGCGCATCCCGAGATCGAAAGACCGGAAATCATGCTTTTGATGCACACCTTCGTCGCCGAAGACGCGACCGATGCCGATCGCCTCACCCAGGACCTGTCGACTTTCTACTGCCAGTTCGGCGCCTGGTTCCAGAACAAGAAGCCGGTGCATCAAGGCATATTGGAGCCGCTGACGGCGGATGAGATCGCCGCCATGCCGCAATACGCGCCGGACAAGATCAGGCAGAACCTGGTAATTGGCGAGGCTGATGAGGTCATCGCCCGGCTGAAGGCTTATGAGGCGCTCGGCTACGACCAGTATTCGATCTGGATCGACAGCGGCCTTTCGCACCAGCGCAAGATGAAATCGCTGCAATTGTTCATCGACCGGGTGATGCCGGCCTTCCTCTGATCGCGAGCCCATGACCGACGCTGTTTTCAGGAACTTCATCGACGGCCGCTTCGACGAGCCGTCCGCCACGTTCGACAGCGTCGACCCATCGGCCGGGACGGCCTGGGCCAGGATGCCGGCGGCGAGCGAAGCCGATGTCGACCGTGCCGTCGGGGCGGCGCACCGCGCACTGCGCTCAGACCTATGGCGAAGGATGACTGCGACAGCGCGTGGAAAACTGCTGGTCAAGCTCGGCGACCTCGTCGCCGCCAATGTCGGGCGCCTTGCAGAACTCGAGACGCGCGACACCGGCAAGATCATCCGCGAAACCCGCGCCCAGATCGCCTATGTCGGCGACTACTACCGCTATTATGGCGGGCTTGCCGACAAGCATGAAGGCACGCATGTGCCTGTTGACAAGGCGGATCTCGACGTCACCATACGCAGCGAACCGATCGGCGTCGTTGCCGCGGTGGTGCCGTGGAATTCGCAGCTCTTCCTCTCGGCCGTCAAGCTCGGCCCGGCGCTCGCCGCCGGCTGCACCATCGTGCTCAAGGCCTCCGAAGATGGGCCGGCGCCGCTGCTTGCCTTTGCCGAATTGGTTCATGAGGCCGGCTTTCCAGCCGGTGTCGTCAACATCCTCACCGGCTTTGGCCATGATTGCGGCCGGCGCCTGACCAGCCATCCGCTGGTTTCGCGCGTCGCCTTCACCGGCGGTCCGTCGACGGCGCGCGCCGTCGTCAGGAACACGGCGGAAAACCTTGCCTACACCACGCTCGAACTCGGTGGCAAAAGCCCGGTCGTCGTCTTTGCCGACGCCGACCTCGACAGTGCCGCCAATGCGGTGGTCGCCGGCATTTTCGCGGCGACCGGCCAGAGCTGCGTCGCCGGCTCGCGGCTGCTGGTTGAACGTTCGGTGAAGGATGAATTCCTCGCTCGCCTGAAGCGCAAGGCCGAGGCGATTCGCATCGGCGATCCGCAGGATCCGGCGACCGAAATGGGTCCGCTCGCCACGCTGCGGCAGCGCGACTGGATCGAGAAGGTTGTCGCGGAAAGCCTCACCGCGGGCGGCATGCTGGTCACCGGTGGAACACGGCCAGTCGGCAGCGGCTTCTACTACGCACCGACCATCATCGATGCCGGCGGCAGCGACCTGCCCTGCGTGCGGGAGGAATTGTTCGGACCGGTGCTCAGCGTGCTTGCCTTCGACAGCGAAGCGCAGGCGCTGGCACTCGCCAATGACACTCCGTTCGGCCTGGCTTCCGGCGTGTTCACCAGCAATCTCGGCAAGGCGCATCGCATGGCGCGCGACATCCATGCCGGCGTTGTCTGGGTCAACACCTATCGCGCCGTATCGCCGCTCGTTCCGTTCGGCGGCTACGGTCTGTCGGGCCTCGGCCGCGAAGGNCCTCGGACGAGCCGATCCCCGATCCCTTCGTCATGCGCTGAGTTGCGCAGGACGCAGGTGCACTGAGAAAAACAAGAACAGACCAACAGAGGAGAATGACAATGAAATTGATTTTGACCGGCCTGCTGGCCGGACTGCTCGCGGCGACAGCCGCCAAGGCCGATGAGATGGCGTTCACCAGCTGGGGCGGCACCACGCAGGAGGCGCAGACCAAGTCCTGGGCCGCCCCCTTCGAGGCCAGCTCCAGCATCAAGGTTTTGCAGGATGGACCGACCGACTACGGCAAGCTCAAGGCCATGGTCGACGCCGGCAACGTCACCTGGGATGTCGTCGACGTGGAGATGGATTTCGCCATCAAGGCCGCCAAGGACGGACTGCTCGAGCCGATCGACTATGCGGTCGTGCCCAAGACCGATCTCGACCCGCGCTTCAGCAATGAGCATGCCGTCGGCAGCTTCTACTATTCCTTCGTGCTCGCCTGGAACAAGGGCGCGGTCGCGAGCGAACCGGCCGGCTGGGCCGACATGTTCGACACCAAGAAGTTTCCCGGCAAGCGGACCTTCTACAAATGGTCGGCGCCGGGCGTGATCGAGATCGCTCTGCTGGCCGACGGCGTGCCGGCGGACAAGCTCTATCCGCTCGACCTCGCCCGTGCCTTCAAGAAGCTCGACACCATCAAGTCCGACATCGTCTGGTGGGGCGGCGGCGCCGAGTCGCAGCAGTTGATCGCCTCCGGCGAGGCCGCCTTCGGGCAATTGTGGAACGGGCGCGTCTTCGCCCTTCAGCAGGACGGCACCGATGTCGGCGTCTCCTGGAACCAGAACCTCACCGCCGCCGACGTGCTCGTCGTGCCGAAGGGTACCAAGAACAAGGCCAGCGCGATGAAGTTCCTTGCCGCCGCCACCAGCCCGACCGGCCAAGCGAAATTCGCCGAAGCAAGCGGCTATGCGCCCATCAACACCAAGGCCAAGGCGGAGATGCCGGCCGATTCCGTCAAGGCCCTGCCAGATGCCCATGTCGAGGGCCAGATCAACCTGGACATGAACTACTGGGCCGAGCATCGCGACGAGATCGCGACGCGCTGGTATGCCTGGCAGACCAAGTAACACCGTTGCAGACCGACGGGGCGCGGCTTGCGCGCCCCGTTTCGAGACAGGACCGCTCGATGCAAGGAAATTCTCCTAGACGCGGCTCGATCGTCGGCCTGCCGACCGGCAGTGGCAGCGCCTTGCCGGCCCTGTTCCTGGTCGGGCTGTTCTTTATCGTGCCGGTGGTCGCCCTGCTGCTGCGCAGCGTCACCGATCCCGAACCGGGCTTACAGAACTACGCGGCGCTGTTCGGCAGCGGCACCTATGTGCGGGTGTTCCTCAACACCTTTCTGGTTGCATCGGTCGTAACCGCCGTCACCATCCTGGTGGCGTTCCCCGTCGCCTGGATGCTGGCGATCATGCCGCCCGCCCTGGGCTCGATCGTCTTCGGCATCATCATCCTGTCTATGTGGACGAACCTTCTTACCCGCACCTATGCGTGGATGGTGCTGCTGCAGCGCACCGGTGTCATTAACCGGGCACTGATGGGCCTGGGCATCATTCACGAACCGCTGCCGCTCATCAACAATCTGGCCGGCGTCACCATCGGCATGGTCTACATCATGCTGCCCTTCATGATCCTGCCGCTGGTCGGCACACTGAGGTCGATAGACCCGATGACGCTGCGCGCGGCAGCCCTTTGCGGCGCAAGCGCGTTCGAGGCCTTCCGCCGCATCCTCTTGCCGCTGTCGCTTCCCGGCGTCGCTGCTGGCGGCCTGATGGTGTTCGTCATGTCGCTTGGCTACTTCGTCACCCCGGCCCTGCTCGGTGGCACATCGAACATGATGCTGGCCGAGATGATCGCCCAGACGGTGCAGTCGCTGCTCAACTGGGGGCTCGGCAGTGCGGCCGCCTTTGTCCTGCTTGCCGTCACCATGGCGCTCTACGCGATCCAGTTTCGCCTGGTTGGGGCCAGGCGCGCCGGGGGAGGGACCTGACATGCTGCTCGACTATGAACGGCTCGGATGGCTGCGGATGGTGCTTGGCGGCTTCACGGCGGCCGTCACGGCTTTCCTGCTGCTGCCGGTGGTCTTCATCGTGCTCCTGTCATTCGGCTCGTCGCGCTGGCTGGCCTTTCCGCCACCCGGCTGGACGCTGAAATGGTATCAGCAATTACTGGGCGACCCGACCTGGATCGATGCCGCTCTGACCAGTGCCCGAATTGCCGCCATGGCCGCTATCCTCGCCGTCATCATCGGCCTGTTCGCCTCCTTCAGCCTGGTCAGGGGTGAGTTTCGCGGACGCCAGGTCCTGCGCGGCTTGCTGTTGACGCCGATGGTGCTGCCGGTGGTCGTTTTCGCCATCGCCATCTACGCCTTCTTCCTGCGCATCGGCCTTGCCGGCACCACGGTCGGCTTCGTCATCGCCCACACCATCTTGGCGCTGCCTTTCGCCATCATTCCGATCACGGCCGCGCTCGAGGGTTTTGACAAATCCATCGAGGACGCGGCCATCGTCTGCGGCGCCAGCCCGCTGCAGGCGAGGCTTAGGATCACCTTGCCGTCGATCAGGATCGGCATCTTCTCGGCGGCGATCTTCTCTTTCCTGGCCTCATGGGACGAGGTCGTGGTGGCGATCTTCATGGCGAGCCCGAGCTTGCAAACCTTGCCGGTGAAAATCTGGGGCAGCCTGCGCGCCGACCTCAGCCCGGTCGTCGCCGCCGCCTCCAGCCTGCTTGTCGGCTTGACCTTGTGCCTGATGATCGTGACCGCACTCCTTCGCAGAAAATTGACCAGATGATCCCTCCCTTCCTGTCCATACGCGCAGTAAGAAAGACGTTCGGTGCCTTCGTCGCCGTCCACGACGTCACCGTCGATGTGCCCAAGGGCGAGTTCCTGACGTTCCTCGGCCCGTCGGGCTCCGGCAAGTCGACCACGCTGTACGCCATCGCCGGTTTCCAGGATCCGAGCTCGGGCGATGTGCTCCTGGAGGACAGATCGCTGCTTTCGGTGCCGTCGCACAAGCGCAACATCGGCATGGTGTTCCAGCGCTACACCCTTTTTCCGCATCTGAGCGTCGCCGAGAACGTCGCCTTTCCGCTGCGCGTGCGCCGCCGGCCCGACGGTGAGGTCAAGCGCAAGGTTGCCGACATGCTGGCGCTGGTGCGCCTCGAAAACTTCGCCGACCGCCATCCGGGCGCGCTGTCTGGCGGCCAGCAGCAGCGCGTGGCGCTTGCACGCGCGCTGGCCTACGACCCACCGATCCTCTTGATGGACGAACCGCTGTCGGCACTCGACAAGAAGTTGCGCCAGGAGATCCAGGCCGAGATCCGCCGCATCCACCGCGAGACAGGCGTCACGATCCTCTATGTCACGCATGACCAGGAGGAGGCGCTGCATCTTTCGGATCGCATCGCTCTGTTCAGGGAAGGCCGTATCGAACAGATCGGCACCGGTGAGGATCTTTACCTCCGGCCGGCGAGCGAGTTTGTCGCCGGCTTCATCGGCAACTCGAATTTCCTGCCGGCCGAGCATCTGCTAACCGCAGGTGGCGCGTCGACGGTCCGCCTGGCCGACGGCTCGATCGTGACCGGCGTAAAGACGACAACATCCTTTGGTCAAGGTCAAAAGGTGCGCCTGATGGTACGCCCCGAAGCCTTCCGCCTGACGCCCGGGCCAGCGAGCGCAGCACTCGGCGTCGAGATCGTCGATACCGCCTTCTTCGGCGACCGCCGGCGCATCGTGGCGCGCACGGCGGCCGGAGAAGATATCGACGTCAGGCCAACCTCCGATGCAGAGGAAGCGGACAGCGCCATCGCACCGGGTCAACGCATTTTCTTCGATCCTGCCTCGGCATTCCTGTTCCCTGGCTAGGGCTTGGATTGCGCCCTGTCAGGTCGATTCCATTGCGGCATGAAAGTCCGCTTGTGAAAATTCGTGCTTAGAAGCTGACAGTCCCCTTTCGGCCCCTTTTCAGTCGTTCAATGTCACCTGTGCGGATGGCCGCACCTAGTGCAAAAAGCAAGCGGGACGTCGGCGATGAGATTTAGACGATCGCTCGAAGCTGCGCGTTGTTCGCTATTGCCGTTTGGCCAAGCGCACGCCAGCGCCACCGCCGTTTTCCGAAATGAACTCGATGCCCGCCCTTTCCAGGGCACCACGGATCGCATTCCGATTTGCTATTGTGATTGGAGGGACGCCATCCGCAGCTTCTGCGCGCCTAACTGTGGCTACTCCCACGCTCGCCGCATCGGCCAAATCTTCGGCACTCCAACGTATTAATCCTCGCGCTCCTCTGATCTGGGCGCCCATAATTTCTTTCATATCATCTAATTTCAAGTTGATCACTTATGGCTCATGTGATATGAAATAGCTCACATAGTTTTTCTGCTTCCAAAGTTTCATAGGAGCAGGGGCTCACATTTGGACTCGGCTGAGGACGTGCGTCGGGGAGTCATCCCAGCCTGACCACAACCAAGCTTCAGGAAACTCGGATCATGGCTGATTCCGACAATACCACGACTTTGCCTCTCGTCACCCGCCGGAGGGTAGTTGTGGCGGTTGCAGCTGCGAGAACCTGTCCTTCCGCCAACGGGACATTCAAGCCTGAGGATCTAAGAGCCGAACACCTTCACCCTTTTGACCAGCGGATAAGAATTCGACACCCGCCTTTATCAGGGCCGCCTCAATGGCCTGCAAAGTGCTGATCCGGGAATCTACCTTGCCGTTTTCCAACCGGGTCAGAGCGTTCAGCGACACGATTGCCTTGTCCGCAAGCTCCTGCTGCGACCAACCAAGCAAAGCTCGTGCGGCTCGAATCTGTCGTGGACTGACCATGAGGCCACAATCGGCAGGCAGATTTTCTTTGCCACCAATAGGGTCATTTTGCACCCCATAAGGTATATAAAATGGCGAGTCGACCTGCAGATCACATCGGTGCGGAGAGCCCGGCGCGTGGCGACAGACTCTCTGTCCGGCTGACTAATGGAGGATCGAAAGGCCTTGTTGAAACCGCAACGCTCAGTCCTCCTTCGGACGGGGCCGAAGCCGAAGATCGAAAGCGACCCGCATCCCGCCGATCAGCATGTCGGCAGGCAGATTGCGACGGTTCGCGTCCAATCGGACGTATCGCAAGCCCAGCTTGCCCGATCCATCGGCATCAGTTTCCAGCAGCTGCAGAAATACGAGAACGCGCGCAATCGCGTGAGCGCGTCGATGCTCTACGAGATCGCCAGTTCGCTCGGCGTTCCTGTCGGCCGCTTCTTTGAAGGCCTGCCGGGAAACGATGAAACCCGCGTCGAGGCGCGGCCCCTGCCGGTCGATGAGCGCCTGGATTTCATTGCCAGCGCGGAGGGTCGGCGACTGATTGAAGGGCTAGTGAAACTTCCGCCGCGTGTGCGCGGTCGCGTCTCGTCCCTGATCGCGGCGTTAGGAGAAGAACTGGCCCAGCTAGACACAAAGGCAGATAGCGAGACGGGCGGCGAGTCCCCGCCGGCGGAATGCAAGACGGTGTGAGCGGTCGGTCGGGCCGTCAGCCGAATTTTCGTGCAGCGGGCAGGGCGATGCGGCCGCAAGTCGGGGACACTTCGATTTCGACGCCGAACGCCCGCGATCGGGTCGCGAATCCCTCGAGGATGTCTCGCGCCGCGCTTCCAGCGACGGCGACGGGTACCAATCTGCCCGTTGCTGATCCGAGAGACTGAGCTTTCGCGCCGATCACGACGGGCAGGAGGTCTATTCCTGCGAGGTTTCCGCTCCCATCATAGCGGCAGGCCGCGACGATGCTTTGCCAGACTTCCGGTGGATCCCATTCGGTTTCCTTCGGGTGGACGTGGAAAAGGAAATTTCCGAGGCCGTAGAAGATCGGCGAGCCATTGTAGATTTCCACTGCCTGCAGCACCGGAGCACCGTGGCTGACGAACAGGTTGGCGCCGGCGTCGATGCACATCCTGGCAAAGGCCTGCACCCAGCGCGGCACGTTCTGCCAACCTGGTTCCCAATGATGGTGGTGCAGATAGGCAATGACGAAATCGCCTTGTGCCGCGGCGTGCCGGATGGCGGACAGATGGATGGCTGCGCTCTGCTGGTCGACTTCGATGAGGCGGCCGAAATCGGCGGCTTGCGTGAACACGGTGCCGTAGAAATTGATCTCCTTGCCGGCTGCCACCTCTACCGGGTCCTCCGGTTGCGCATAGTTGGCCAGTTCAAACGGGGAGCTTTGCAAATGGGCGCCCAGCCTTGCCAGTCTGCTGAAATGTCCGTCCGGCACCCCCATCTTGCGAACGGTGCTCAGGCGATTGACGCCCGGCCGAGCCGGCCGGAAGGCCGTACGGTCTTCGGCATACATGTTGGTCGGGCCAGGGCCTGCATCCATCGCAAGAAGTGCGACCTCGCGCGCGCCCAGCTGGCGGCGGCCCGGTTTCCTCGCATCCGTCTCGTCGGCCCCGATGCCGGCATGGAGGAAGCCCCGCGCTTCCACCTCCTCCAGCGTCGACAGGATGCCGCCAACGCCGAGATCGAAGGCGTGGTTGTTTGCGAGCGCAAGCGCGTTGAAACCGTTCGCCTGCAATGCGTCGAGCACTTCAGCCCTGGAATATCCGAAGTATTTGCCCTTGGTCGGCCACCCGCCGTGCTTGCCCAGGATCGTCGACTCGAAGTTGGTGAAGACGACGTCGCCTTGTCGCAGGAAGTCCGTAACCGCGATGAAGCGTTCGTCTTTGATGTCACGGATATCGTGCTTGATCAGGGATTGGCCGGTAACGACCGCGCAGAACTGGTCTTTCATGGGGCTCGCCTTGAAGGAGGGGAGGGCGCTGGCATTCCGGCCGGCGCCACGTCAATGTCGAAGTCGGTTGCTGCCTATTGCGCGACTGCAGGCGAGATATCGCTTTTGAACCATTTCAGGCTCAGCGCCTTGATCGTCCCATCCTTGGTGGCCGCGTCGATGGCCGCGTTGAACCTGGCGAGCAACTCCGTATCGTCTTTGCGCAGACCTGCGCCGACGCCCGGCCCCCAGAGCCCGCCATTCAGTTCAGGGCCGAAAAACACCACATCCGAGCCGGAAGGCGTCTCCAGAAAATCTCGCCACGTGAAATAGTCGGCCAGACCGCCGTCGATGCGACCTGCAGCAAGATCGAGCTTCATGTTGTCCTGGCTGTCATAACTGCGGATGGTCACGACATCGCCCAGCATTTCCTTCACCACTGCTTCCGAATTCGACGAGCGCAGGGCCCCGATCGCCCTGCCGGCGAGTGTCGATCTGAGGCGCTCGATGGTCGCCTTTTCCTTGTCGCCGATGGTCGAAAGGTTGACCTTCTGCTTGATGTCGCCGGCGTCGAGGCCCAGGTCCTTGCGCACAACGAACTGGTTGAAGCCGGTGGCGTAGGGGATCGAGAACGCGATCGACTGCTTGCGTTTTTCCGTGATCGCCATGCCGGACATGATGACGTCGAACTTGCCGACAAGCAGTGCCGGGATGATCCCGTCCCAATCCTGCGGGACGAAGGTACATTTGATCTCGATGCGACGGCACAGTTCCAGTCCGACATCGATATCGTAGCCATAGAGTTGACCGTTCGCGTCGGTGCTGTCCCAGGGAGGCGAGGCGCCTTCGGAGGCGATCGATATGACGCGCGCGCTTTCGGCGCCGGCGGGGAATGCCGACATCAGGGATGCGACAGAAACAGCAATAGCCAGGGGTATGCGCATGATGCACCTCTTCTTTGGTTTGTGATGGAGGGAGCCCAGAACCTGCGGCGTCAGGGCAGGGGCGTCGTGATCTCTGGATCAGGTAGGGCGGGGCGCAATCGCGCCTTTCGTCGACGCACCGGATGGCCGTCGCCCGAGAGCCATCGCTCCAGCAACTGGATCGCTTTCACCGCGATCGAGGTGAGCGATAGGTAGATCGCTCCGGCGACGACGAAGATCTCGTACGGCGCGAACGTGGTCGACACCATCTGTCTCGCCATCCCGGTGATCTCGAGAAGCGTCACGGTGCTGGCCAGGGACGAGCCCTTGATCATCCCGACGATCTCGTTGCCGTAGGCCGGGAGCGATATCCTGAAAGCGATCGGGAAGGTGACCAGGCGAGCGATCTGGAAGCGTTTCAAGCCCAGAGACGTGGCCGCCTCGGTGACACCCTTAGGCACGGACTGGAGACCACGGCACAGGATTTCGGTGGTGTGTGCCGCGCTGTTCAGCGAAAATGTCAGAAGGGCGCACCAAAAGGGGTCGCGCAGGATCACCCAGAAGATGCTGGCCCGCACCGCCTCGATCTGAGCGAGGCCGTAATAGAGCAGGAAGAGCTGAACAAGCATCGGCGTTCCGCGGATCACATAGGTGTATGAGAGCACTGCGAGCGAGAGGCCGGGGCGTCCGAAAGCGCGCATGAAGGCCAGCGGCACGGACAGAAGAAATCCGGCCGTCAGCGACAACACCGTCAGGATCAATGTAAGACCGATGCCCGAGGGCAAGACAACCAGTGCGTCAAATATCAAGCCGAGGTTCATGGGCCTTCCCTCCTACCGGCCGAGAGCCGGATAGCGCCGCTCAGTCAGCCGGATCGACAGCAACGTGACGGTGGTCAGCGACAGATAGAGAGCGGAGGCCGCAAGGTAGAAGGTCAATGGTGCGCGCAAGGATCCGGCCCCCACATACGCAACGCGCATGATGTCGGTCAGGCCGACGATCGAAACCAGTGCGGTATCCTTGAAGAGCGAAATCCAGAGATTGCCATAGGCAGGCAGCGCCAGCCGCAGCATCTGCGGACCGATGACGAACATCCAGCGCTGCCAGGCGTTCAGCCCAAGCGACTTTGCCGCTTCGGTTTGGCCCGCTGGCACTGCCGCAATCGCGCCGCGAAACACTTCGGTCGCATAACCGCTGAAAATGACCGAGAGCGCGATAACCCCTGCGGTGAATGCGTTCACCTCGACATACCGGCCGGCGATCTTGCTGGCGAGCGTGGTTCCGCCGAAGTAGATGAGCAGGATAACGAGAAGTTCTGGTACACCACGGACGACTGTGGTGTAGGCGGCCACGACCGCGTTGAGGCGCGGCTTTGCCGTGCCCTTCGAAATCGCCAAAAACAGCCCGAATGCCGTACCCAGGCAGCCGCTGACAAGAGCCAGGCTTATGGTCACGGTAAGTGCGACAACAAACTGAGTAGTAAAACCACCCATGGGGCGCTTTCCTCGGCTCGCAATTGCCGCAGGATACGCCGGTCTTTATTGCCGAGACCAAGCCATATAACCCAAGGTTGCGAGTTGTTATATTTCTAATGTGCAGTTAATTTGAGATACTGGCCAATTCTAACGCTTAAATTTACACACTCAATCTATAACTTTTATTATTTTATCTATAACGCGTCGTTATATACTGAGGCAGTTCGTTGCTCCCCAGGTTGGCGTTGTCTGCCGCCGGGTGGTTATCAGGGAAAGGCGCGCAGGGAATGGAGTTGTTGCAGAGCGACCTCAAGCTCCGTCAGCTGAAGGTCTTCCGGGAAGTGTTGCGGGCCGGTTCGACTAGGCGGGCGGCGGCTGCGCTCGGGATAAGCCAGCCGGCCGTCAGTCAACATGTGAAGCAGCTTGAGACCACGCTCGGCATCACACTCTTCAAGAGATCAGCCAACCGCATCGTCCCCTTGCAGGAAGCCTGGGAACTCCTGCGAAACGTAGAACTGGCCCTGACGTCGCTGGATCGCCTGGACGCGTCGATCTTCGCTATGAAGAACGAGGAAAAGCAGCGGATTGCGATTGCCGCGCCCTCTGTTTTCGGTTTCGTGACCTTGCCCAAGGTCGTGGCGATTATCCGCTCAAAGACCGCTTCGAATGTCCGGTCGATTTCTGGAAGCTACGAGCAGATCGGCGAACACATCCTGGCCGGCCGCGCCGATCTTGGAATTCGAGACTGCCTCTGGATCCAGGCTTGTTTGAATGGGCGCCGCTTGGGTCGGCACGAAACGTATGCATTTTTCATCCCGACCACCGCTTTTCAAAACAGACCTGTATCGAGGCGCAAGACCTGGCAGGCGAAACGATCGTCGATATCGATCCCCAGTTTGCCGCCCACCAGATGAACTTCAATGCCTTGCGCTTCGCCGGCGTTGAGCCGGACATACTGGTGGAATTCGATTGCAACGGTCACGAAGCCGGATACGTTTCGGCTGGCCTGGGCATTTCGATCACAAACGAGATCATCGCACGTGAGTACGCGGCGTTTCAGCTGGGAGTAAGGCCAGTGGAACCGTCCGCGCTCTATCACTACGTGGCGATTTGGCAGAGGGGAAGGACCTTTTCCAACGCCTTGAATGTATCGCTCGAGGCGATAATCACAGCGTTTTCGAAGACGCCGACGAGAGAGCAACAGTTTCTCCAGACGTCGTCCTAGCCGGCCATGGTTTATTTCGGTTGGGACGTGCCGCATAAGGCCCAACCGGGAGGCTTTCTGCGAAGTGGCGCGAATGGCTAGCCTGAACGGCCAAACTGATAGCGAGCGCTCCGCGAACGGCTGGATCGACGGCCCCTATCCGGCGCAGATGGTGCCGTTGGCCGTTCCCGAAGCGGTGCAGGAATTGGTGGCTTCCAGTCTAGAAGTCCAGTCTCGCCCAATGGGCGGCCCTACGCCGCCTTAAGCGCAGGCAATTGCGGGATTACGCTCACCAGGCAGGGTGCTGGTCTGGACTGGCACTGGCAATCCGAAAAGCGGACAGACCTCCCAGAGCGCCGGCAGCTTGTTGCAGAGCTTGCGCGCTCCACGCCGTCCTTTCATGGCGCGGCGAAGTTTCTGTGTCGCGCTCGCAGGGCACCAACTCGCCGCTCCCTGGATCCTTGGGGAGCGACGAGCGCGGGTTGCTACCGAACCTTCCGCCGTCGTTGAACTATGCTGGATGAGTCCAGCTACTCCAGATCGATTGCCCGCCGGCTCATGCTGGCGGGCTTTTTGCGTCAGCCGGGAACATTCCCGCTCCAAGGCAGTTCGGTCACACCCGGCTCGTTCTTCAGCGGTCCGGCCGGTGACCAAGATGCGTCCCTCACTCGTCATGGTCGGCCCGCGCAGCCTCGGAAGCCGGCGCGGGCCATCCATCACAAAGCCCGCTGATCCGACCGACGGGCTTCTTCAGTTTCACCACGCAAAGAAAGGCCCGGTCGTGAACTGACCCCATCGAAGTTGGACGGATCATTGAGTTGGTAGGTTTAATGGCTGGTTCCTGTATTGCACAGGGGCAAGCCCTTTCAAGCCCAGATTCCAATTTCCGGAACCATTCAGCGCCATGGATACACGCTCTGCGGGGTGGCTGATCAAGAGCCGATCTGCCCTCACATCATACTTGACGCATCCTCCCTGGGGGGATACCGGTGGGCATGTCCGAAGGCATCCATAGTTCTCATCCGGCTATCGTGAAGCGCTTAAAGCGCGCACAGGGGCATCTTGCATCCGTGCTTGGCATGTTCGAGGCGCAGCGATCCTGCCTGGACCTGGCGCAGCAACTCCATGCAGTGGAGAGCGCCATCAGCAGCGCAAAGCGAGAACTGATCCACGATCATATCGAACATTGTCTGATCGACACGGAAGCGGGAGGCAACTCGCTGGCAGAGCTCAAGCAACTGGCGAAATACCTATGACCAGTATCGGCGCACGCGTCTTGGATTGGTTCGGCTTCGGGTCACATGATCATGACGCGCATGCTCATGACGATGGCTCGCACGGCCATACGCACGGGGTCATCGACGCAACGATTGCAACCACTGACCGCGGCATCTGGGCCGTCAAATGGTCGTTCGTCATCTTGGCCATGACGGCGGCATTGCAGATGGCCGTGGTGTTGGTGTCACGCAGCGTGGCGCTGTTGGCCGATACGATCCACAACATAGGCGACACCACAACCGCCATTCCGCTCTGGATCGCATTCATGCTGGCACGACGCAAGCCGTCACGGACCTTCAGCTACGGCCTTGGCAGGGTAGAGGATCTGGCCGGTATCATTATCGTGCTGATCATTCTGTTCAGCGCCATCGTCGCCGGGTACCAGGCTATCGAGCGCCTGGTCAGTCCGCAGGCAGTGACTCATCTCGGTTGGCTGACCGCGGCGGGCATTGTCGGCTTCCTCGGGAATGAGGCCGTCGCGGTGTTTCGCATCCGTATCGGCAGGGAAATCAACAGTGCGGCGCTCGTCGCCGACGGCTACCATGCCCGCACCGACGGGCTTACCAGCCTTGCAGTGGTCATCGGCGCCATGGGCGTCTGGCTCGGATTTCCACTGGCCGACCCGATCATCGGGCTTCTCATCACGGTCGCTATATTCGGTATCGTCTGGCAATCGGCGCGCTCAGTGCTCACCCGCATGCTCGACGGCGTCGAGCCGGGCGTGATGGCCGAAATTCAGCATGCCGCTGCGCATGTGCAGGGTGCTCGCGTTGTCGACGCCAAGGCCCGCTGGATTGGCCACAAGTTGCATGCCGACATCGCTATTGCAGCCGACGGAACCTTGCCTCTCTCAGAGGCAAACAAGATCACGGCGGCGCTGGAGAACGAACTGTTCGAACACATGCCGGCGCTCGCAGCTGCCAACATCCGGTTTTCGACCGACCAAGGTGAGCACGAGCATCCGCACTCTCATGATCAGGGCGAACATCACGGCCACCAGCACTGACAACTGCCGGAAACCACTCGCTTTTGCCGGTCTCGGCTGATGTTCCAGGCGCTTGTCGAATTTCAGCGCTCCATATACCTGGCGCTCGCAGATCAGATAAAGCTGCTGTCAGTTGGCGGTGATTGGCTTGCGTTCCTTGCCTTTCTGCCGATGGGCCTCCTGTTCGGTGCGGCACATGCTCTGACGCCCGGCCACAGTAAGGCTGTCTTGGCGACTTACCTTGCAGGTTCGGATGCGAAGGTTTCGCGCGGCCTCCTGGTGTCGATTACGCTGTCCTTCACTCACGTGGCGACAGCGGTGCTGATCGCCGTATTCTCCCTGCCGCTCGTCTCGATTGCATTGGGCAGCGTTGGACGCGCACCACTGCTTGAGGGTGTGAGTCGCGGTCTGCTCGGGCTGATCGGCGTCTGGATGCTTTGGCGTTCGGTGAGCCACGGCCACCATCACAAGCATGAGGGCGAGGCCGTTGGAGTCATGGCCGGTTTGATTCCGTGCCCGCTGACCCTTTTTGTCATGACCTTCGCGATTTCCAGAGGGGTGCCGGGAGCTGGAATTCTGTTCGCAATCACCATGATGGTGGGCGTGGCCCTAACGCTGTCCAGCGTGGCGGTACTGTCGATCTTGTTTCGGGAGCGCCTGGTGCATTTTTTCGACAGCAGGCCACGGCTGTTCGATACCATATCGCGAGCAATCGAAGGCGCAGCGGGCCTTGCCCTCGCCAGCGTAGCGGTCTGGCAACTTACAGCCGGATAGAGCCACAGCTGTCCACAGACCCTCTCCTTTCTTAGGAAAAGGCGAAGAGAAGCTGCGGCACGCAAGGCTGCTGGATTCCGGGAGGATGATGCAAATGGCCATGCCTAAGAAAGATCAGGAACGCGCCACCTACGCCTGGATGTACGGCGCC
>NZ_AYWC01000037.1:0-18906 GCF_000502615.1 Mesorhizobium sp. LNJC405B00
GCATCAAAATGGAAAACCAAAAGTCCCTGTTTCCGGACATTTGAAGAGGAGGTGCAGTATGAATCGGTCATTGCAATGCCACGCAGCGCTCTTTCGGCCGCGTTGTTGCTGAGGCAGATTCTGCCGTCGTCGATGAAGCGGGTGAAGTCGGCCCAGCGCCTGAGCATGTAGTTGATTGGCTTGAGGACCTCGGAAGAGCGCGAGAGGGTATCTCGCTCGCGGAGCAACCAGGCGTGCATGTCGGCGAGAAGTGGCTTGCTCTTCTCCTGCCGCACGGCATACCGCTCGGCAGCGCTGCGGCCGTTGATGGCGCGCTCGATCTCGAACAGTGCGTCGAGGCGCCTGACCGCCTCCAGCGCGATCGGGGAGATCGGTTTGCCCTTCTTGCCATCCCGGGCCTTTTTCGCGATGTCGGCCAATTCGAAGAATCCTCGCCGCGCATGGGCGTAGCAAAAGGCCGGCGTGATCGGCTGCTCCTTCCGCTGCGGTCGAACAGCGGCTCGAAGCCACTGTAGCAGTCGCACTGAAGGATGCCGGCGAACCCGGCCAGATGCTTCTGAGGACGCTCGCCGCGCCGGTCGCTCGAGGCGTAATAGATCGCCGCCGGCGGCGCAGGCCCGGTCGAAGGGACGGTCGTCGCGCGTATAGGTCCAGATGCGCCCGGTCGTGCACTTGCCTTTCGCCAGGATGCGAATGGTGGTGTCGTCGCCATGAAGGCGCTCGGCCGCGAGCACATGGCGCTCGATCAGTTGGAAGAGCGGCATGACGGCGAAGGTTCCGTGGCCGACCTGATCGGCCAGCGTCGACAGCGGCAGCTCGATCCCCTCGGCCTTGAAGCGCGCGCTCTGGCGGTTGAGTGGAGCATGCATGCCGAACTTGTCGAACAGGATTGTCGCCAGCAGTTGGGGACCGATGAAGCCGCGCGGCGTGACATGGAACGGCGCCGGCGGCTGGGTGATCTTCTCGCAGTCGCGGCAGGTAAACTTTTCGCGCACCGTTTCGATCAGCTTGAAGCGGCGCGGGATCTCCTCCAGCGTCTCGGTCACGTCCTCGCCCAGCTTGGACAGCCGGAATCCGCCGCAGCAGGCGCAGGCGGTGGGAGGCTCGATGACGACGCGCTCGCGTTCGATAGTCTCTGGCCAGGGCTTACGCACTGGTCGCTTGCGCGCGAAGGCGCGCACGCTCTGGGTCTTCGCCGCCGCAGCGGCCGCGGCAAGCTCATCCTCGCTCGCCGCGGTCACGAGGGTCTTCGAGCTGAAGTTCCATCTGCTCGATCAGGCGCGCCGTGCGTTCGGAACGCTGGCCGTATTTCTCGCGCTTCAGCTTCTCGATCATAAGCTGTAGATGTGCGATCAGCGCCTCGGTGTCCGATAGTTTCGCCTGCGCGCTGGCGGCCACCGCCTCGGCTTGCCGCCGCGCTTCACGTTCAGCCCGCAGCGCCGCCAGGGCACTCGCGAGGTCCGAAGGAAGATCATCCGGCTTCAACGTCATGAGGCCAGTGAATCAGATTTTGCCTGCAATTTCAAAATGTAAATGCTAGCCGACCCGCGTCGGACGCCAGGTTTCCTGAGGGTTGCGCCAATCGATCCCGGACAGGAGATAGCTTAACTGCGCCGTCGAGATCGTAACGCTTCCGTTTGCCAGAGAAGGCCAGATGTAGCGGCCACGCTCAAGACGCCTGGTGAACAGGCATGATCCTTGCCCATCATGCCAAATGACCTTCAGGAGATCGCCTCTTTTACCGCGAAAGCAAAAAATATGGCCGCTCAGCGGATCCTTCTTCAATATCTCCTGCACGCGTAGTGCAAGGCTGGGAAAGCCGCAGCGCATGTCGGTGTGTCCCGTCGCCAGCCACACCCGCACCCCCGTTGGAATCGGGATCATCGCAGCGTTTCCAGGCCGCGCATGATCCGAAGCAGCGCTTCCACGTCCACGTCGGGCTCGACGATCACCCTGCGGCCATTCGGGCTCACTACTTCCATGCGCCCGCCAGCCGGTTCTCGACCCTTCTTTGGCTGCTCCGGTACGATCACCGCCGGCACGAAACCGCAGACGCCAGCTTCGCCGAGCCGACCCTCGCGATGCGCCTTGCGCCAAGCAAACAGCAGTGGGTTGGAAATCCCGTGACGCCGCGCTGTCGCGGATGCCTGCCGCGGAGCCGAATAGCTCTCCTCGACAATCCGCAGCTTCGCCTCTTCCGACCAGCGGCGCCGGCGGCCAGTGTCAACAATCTCGAGACGAGTGACTTGGCGACTCTCAGTAGCGATATCCATACCGACAGTCAGCTACATGCTCCCTTCGCCCGCAAGGCGGCCCTCCTCGGAGGCGTACGAACAAACGATGACGCCGAGAACAACATGCCGGATAACGGCTTCGTGGAAAGCTTCAATGGCAAGCTGCGCGATGAGTGCCTCAACGAGAGGCTCTTCATCAGCTACCGGCACGCCCGCAACAGCATCGAAGAATGGAGGATCGATTACAATATAAACCGCCCGCACACGAGCCTCGATGGGCTCACCCCACTTGAATATGCAACCCGATCCGTGAAGGATCACAACGTGAACAGGGCTAACTCATAAACGGGGACAAACCGGGGAGCAGGTCAGAGCGGCTCACGCCTTAACTGATCGGTGGGCCGCCGAGTTCAGTCAGCGAGGTGACTCAACGCGTCGCGCTCAGCTTCGACAGCTCAGGATTCGACAAGCCAACCCGCCGCCGACGGCCGCTAGGTGTGAAGCGGACCGCCGAACCGGTAAACACCGAGTGCCTCAAACGTTTTGTAGATTTCGTCGGCATATGCCGAGAACTCCGGATACTGCCCAAGATAGGCTGGCCTCGGCCTCGGCAGATCGATGCGAATCTCCTTAACTATTCTCCCGGGAGAGTTCGACATGACCAAAATTCGGTCTGACAAGCCAATTGCTTCTTCGATCGAATGAGTGATGAACAAGACGCTCTTCCTTGTCTCCATCCATAGCGTCTCGAGGTCGTGCCTTATTTGCGTCCGTGAAATGGCGTCAAGTGCACCGAACGGTTCATCCATCAGCAGAACCGTGGGATCATGAACCAACGCGCGAGCGATAGAGACGCGCTGCTGCATTCCGCCTGATAGCTGCCTTGGATAGCGTGCCTCAGCTCCGGATAGACCAAGCTTTTCGAATAGCTCCTTCGCGCGCTTTTCAGTCGCAGCGCGGTCGAGCCGCCGAATTTCTTGTTGAAGAAGGACGTTGTCGATAGCAGTCCGGAACTCAAGCAGCAAGTGATCCTGGAAAACGATCCCTACATCGGTTATCGGATTTGTCAGGATTTCACCGTTGACCTTGACGGACCCTTTTGTCGGCTGAAGCAAGCCGGCAGTAATCAGCATAAGCGTACTCTTGCCACATCCAGAGGGGCCGAGAATGCTTACGAATTCGCCCTCCCCAATTTCAACGCTAACCGGCCCAAGGGCGATAAACTCTCGGTAAGATTTGGCGATATCTGATGCCACAATTAATGCGCGCTTTTCTCTGTCCACTGTGAGAGCTCGCGTGTCCTTTACCTCAAACGGAGTTACCTCCAGTCGAGCCGTGTGAAATCCGGCAATTTTGCTCACTGATTACTCCTCCAAGGCATCATCCACTTTTCAAGCCCAAGTAAGACACCCGTCAGTACCGTTCCGAGCACAGCCGTCGCAATAATTCCAGCGAACATTAGTGCCATATCCATGTAGCTTGACGCTGTCAGTATTAGATATCCAAGTCCCTCATTTGCGCCAACGAATTCAGCAACTATGCTGCCAATCACGGCGTATACCATCCCGATCTTCAAACCAGAAAAAATAAATGGCATCGCCGCTGGCAGTCGCAGGAGGCGAAATGACTGCCATGAGTTGGCTCCCATGGATTTTGTTATTAGATGCAGCCGCGGGTTAATTGCTGAGAACCCAGCAATGCTGTTCACCAAAATTGGAAAGAACGTCAAGACCGCCGTCAATGCAATACGAGGTGGGAACCCGAAGCCAAACCAGACAATGAGAAGCGGAGCAGTGATCGTCTTGGGAATGACTTCGAAGAACACGATCAACGGCAACAAACTGCGCCTCAGTGAGGAGTATGAAGCGATCGCCAGTCCCAGCGGGACGGCAATCAACGTCGCGATAACAAAACCGAATACCGCGACATATCCCGTGGCCGCAAAATGATATGCGATAGCATTCCGATCAGTAACGAACCTGCTCAAGAAGTCGGTCGGCGCCGGAAGAAGATAATTTGGAATGCCAAACCAGGCGCTACTGGATTGCCAAGCGACAAGAAACACAATTAATACCAAAGCGGGAGCGACAATTCGTTCAACCCCATTCGCCATATGCATTCGAACAGCACCTTTGGCCCCAGCTAACTCGTTGACCGTCATCTTCTGAATCTTTTCATAAGCAATGCTAGCGGATGGTGGCGCCACGGTAACGCGCCGCCACCATCTCCGTTAGCTTGTTACGGACAAGGAGGAACCTCTGAGGGAAGATACCCCTCGGTATACATCGCCTTGATGCCACCATCGCCCAGAGACCCCAGGTTTTGGGTGAGAATCTTTTCCGTAACCGCCCAGAGTTCGGCTGGTGGCCTTCCCAAGCCTGACGCACCAGGCGCGCAGTAGGCGGGTATTGAGTATTTAGTCAGACCTTGCAGAAGTCGCTCTTTCTTCTCAGCATCCGGATACCTCGCCAAAACCGCATCGACGGCGGCCTCCGGGTCCTTCACAACTGCAGAATACCCCCTGAGAGTAGCATCGATGAACCTCCTATAAAGATCAGGGTTCTGTTTGAGCTTGTCATCGCGGGCGATAATGCTCAGGCTGACGAGAGGTGCCCCGTTGCTCTTGTAGGACAAGATTTTCGTTTCAACACCCCTCTCGGCGAGCGGAACCATTACTTCGCTCGGCGTCTCCGAAACTCCATCAACCTTTCCTTCGGCCAAAAGACTGATAAAAGTTGCGGCATCCGCTGAAACAATATCAATCTTTGACTTGTCGACGCCATTTTCGCTCAGCATCGTGTCGAACAGAGGGATATCTGCGGAGCCAGGCGCTAGCGCGATCCTTTTTCCCTCCAGATCCTTTGGAGTTGAGATGGGTGCATCCTTAAGAGAGATAACCCCCCACTCCGCCGCCTGGTAAATGGGCGCGATGATTTTGATCGGCGCACCCTTTACTGCAATTGCAACCGCCGAGGGACCGTTGGCAAGTCCGACGTCGGTATTGCCAGCTGCGACGATTTGGGAGGTGGCCCCTGAACCTTTTCCCGGCTCTATTTCAAGGTCAATTCCGGCCTCATCGTAATAGCCAAGAGCATCCGCATAGATAATTCCGATGCTCGCCTCGCCAGGCAGCCAGTTGAGGGTAATCTTTACGTTTTCTGCTGCGAGTGCCGGATAAGCTGCAAAAGCCGCAATTGCACAACCTAGTCGAATGGCCCGTATCCATCTTAGCATTTTCTTCTCCTCCTTTCATGAGATGACGTGCTTGACGTTTGTCCAATTAGCCGCGGTATTTGCGCATTATTCTTTGTTCCAGCAGTAGACTAAGGCCGTTGAGCAGAACTCCGACGACGGCGGCAATCAGTACGACCGCAATGACCTGCACGGGATCTCTGTTTCGAACGCCGCGCAGTGCCGCAAATCCAAGCCCTTCATTTGCTGCGATGAACTCACTGACAACCGCGGTCGTAGTGGCAAGGGCCAAGCAAATACGAAAGGCGCTCATCAGATGGGGAAGCGTCATGGGCCAATCGATGTATCGAAAGGTCTGAAGGAAGTTTGCGCCCATTGTCCGAGCGACGAAGTAGAGTGGAGCGGGAATGCTTCTTATACCGGCAAAAGCGTTCACCAAGACGGGGAAAAAAACGCTGAAGCCAACCAGGATTGACGACGGAACCAGCCCGTATCCGAACCAGATTACCAATGCGGGCGTTATCGCGATCAGAGGCATGGTCTGCAAGAACACGACAAACGGATAGAGCGAGCGCTCCAGCCATGGCATCTTCGCGAGTGCCAAGCCCATGGGAACGGCAGCAGCGACGCCCGCGCTAAAACCGACGGCTATGACCTGAAGAGTTGAAACGGTCGCGTCCAGGAAATAGCCCGGCCTAGAACTGATCCAACCAACGACATTCTCAGGACTTGGAAGGATGTAGTCCGGAATTTCCAGAAGCCGCACTGCGGCTGACCAAACCGCAGCGACCATCAAAAGCCAAAAGAATGTAATCAGCCAATCTGGTATCTTCCACCGGACAAGTTTCGAACTTTCAGCCATGACCATGTGGAACATCTACTCATTTGGAACGTCGTTCCACCATGGCCGGTTTTTGACCCTCTGTCAATCTCCAAAATCACATTCTCGGCAATAAAGGATTTGGAGCAGCACATTGGATTGCACAGTGCGGCGCGTTTTTACGTGGCGTCGCGGCGGGATGCTTTTGAGGAGGACCATGTGCCCACGGTGACAGGCGGGCATTGCTTCAGGGATTCCCGGTGACGATCACAAACCGATCGCGGAAATCGCGCGATGGTTCACACGTTTCGCACGCCGCGCACGGATCGGGCCGGCGGATGAACTTTTCGGCGCTGAGGGTCATTGTTCCGAGGCGCTGGCCGTTGCCGGCAGTCCTTGCCGCGGAAGCGAGCCTTATTATCGTCGAAGGTGAGCAGGCGGTTGTTCGCCTATAATCTGGCGCTTGCCGCGGCGAGGACCGCTACACACGGCTGCAGTGCAAGCTCGGCAGCGTCCGGTTGTTCATCCTTGATAGCGATGGGGGGCCGGTCCACGACCAGGCCCGCCACGACCTCCTCAAATCCTCGAGTATCGCTACGGCCGCCGCTTCCCAGTCGTCATCAGTCAGCTCCCGTAGCGGCATGGCATAAGGTGATCGGCAACCCAACTCTGGCTGATGCCATCCTGGACCGCCTTGATCGCACCGCATATCGCATCGATCTCACCGGTGAAAGCATGCGATAAGAGCGCTCGCCAATGAAACAGCGCAAGCTTGACCTGAAACGAAACCCGACCCAAAAATCACCGACGAGACTCAGGATCAGTCCGAAAAAGGCCGGCTTCAAATCGGTCGGAATGAAATCGGAATGACTGGCCGGCTTCAAATCGGAATCCATGGCCGGCTTCATCGGAATACTCAGATAAGGCCGTCCGCAAGTCCGAAAGGAGCCGCGAATGCGACCTCTCGAGCGTCCGGATTCCACCTCCCACGATGAAGATCGGTTTGAGTATGGTAGGGACATTAGCACGTAACCCGCAACCAGTTGTGGCAGCTATCGTTCGGTGCTGTCAGGCGCGGGCAAAAACCTATCGTCGGAGCACGACAGTTTGCCTTTGCCGACCTAGCCCGTCGGCGCCCAATTCGACCACGTCGCCCGGCTGCAGAAATACCGGTGGCTTCATACCAAGGCCGACACCATGTGGAGTGCCGGTCGTGACAACGTCCCCAGGCTCAAGTGCCATAAACCGTGAGATGTACGAGATCAAATGCCTGAATGAGAAAATCATCTTCGCTGTCGATCCTGACTGCCGAGTGATCCCATTTACAGTGAGCCAGAGGTTCAGATTCTGAGGATCTGGGACTTCATCCGGCGTCACTAGCCAAGGTCCAAGCGGACCAAAGCTCGGCGAAGACTTGCCTTTTATCCACTGTCCGCCACGATGTATCTGATACTCTCGCTCGGATACATCGTGGCAGATTAGGTAGCCCGCCACGACCGACAGCGCTTTCTCTTCTGACAATTCGAAAGCATGCTCACCGATAACAACGGCAACTTCGGCCTCCCAGTCCAGCATGCGCGAAGCAGGAGGCATCAGGATGTCATCATTAGGTCCAACAATACAGGACGGGGCCTTAGAAAAGACCACCGGCTCATCCGGAATGGGGGTATCCGTCTCAATTGCGTGATCGATGTAGTTTAGGCCAACAGCGATAAAATGACCCACGTCAGCTACTGGTGAACCGAGACGAACAGCGTCATCGACCCGGGGCAAGGATGAAGGAGCCACCGCCCGTAACTCCTCCAAGGTCGCCTTGGAAAGGGTGCTCCTCCGAATGTCGGAAACAATGCCACTGAGATCGCGGATTCTCCCGGTATCATCCAACAGCCCCGGTCGTTCCGCGCCGGGCTCGCCAAATCGCAAAAGTTTCATATTCCGTTCCTTAGGCTCATCCGGCTGCCGTCTCTGTCTTCAGGCGCGTGTATTGGAGTAGGTAGTGACCGACTTGCGGCTCTCGCACGAGGCGATGCTGGAGCACGGTTTGGACGGGTACATCCAGAGATTCCACGGTACATCCCTCTATAAGAATGAACCAGTTGGGCGGCCCATCGTAATCCGTGCGCCCTTCACTCTCCGCAGTGCGCACTTGGGTGGCCTCTTCGTCTGCCTTGCAGAGATGCGCCCCAGTAACGAGCGGGAACTGCGCAATGCTGGACACGAGGGCCGACAGTTCACCAGCCGCTTGCTGGTCGGTTGCCGCAGACTGGAAGCGCACAGTGGCAAGGACGCCCCCCGGCCCAGGGCCTTCGGAGGAAAGGACGTGCGCCAGTCCGCGAGAGGTATTGAGAAAATGCGATGTTACACGGCGCGTCCAAGGCGTTGGAGCACTGAGCCGCTTTGCATATTCCTCGCCTGTAATGACGTCGAATTGCTCAACTTCGTAGAGTGTAAAGAACTCGGGATGGGTTTTCCTATCAACAGCTCGATAGCGTCGCCCCCTCAGAAAGCCAGGAATGCCGGTTCTCTCCGGCATGTGCTCGTGTATGTGCCATTGATAGAAGTCTAGACGGCCCTCCTCGGATATACCATTCCAGATGGCCACTACGCCGCTACCGCAAAGCATAGATCTCTCCACTATTCTCTAAACCATCGAAGGTCACCGAAACGGGCGTGAAACCGTCAAACTCGGCTACAATCTCATCACCAGGATTTGCCGTGTGAAAACCTGTGTAACTTCCTGTCGTAACGATCTCGCCGGGCCTCAGCACAAGCCCCCTCTGACGCAGATGGTTTGCCAACATAATCAAGAGGCCAATGAGGTCTCCGTCGGGATGGCCGCCCGCATTTTGGCAGACGGTACTTCCGTTAATGCCGAGGCGAGCACCAAGGGTGTCAAAACCCACATCGCGCCAGTTCCTATTCACTGATCCGATGATCAGCGCGCCGTTCGACAGCAAGTCGGCTATCATTGCATTGCGAGGAGTGGACAACGCACTTGCCCAGCGGCTATTTACCACCTCAACTGCTGCGTAAGCTCCGTCGATGGCCTCGATGATGTGCTCTCTCGCGAAGCCGTTTCTCCCCGGCGCCGGCTCTCTCGCAAAGCGGAAGGCGATTTCGCATTCAACACCGCCAAGCCCGTAAATCGCAGGAGAAATCGACACCCCACTCTGAAAGAGGCGGCTTTCGACGATAGGCGCTGATATCAAGTCGCCATCCGGCAAAGCCGCCACCTTCCAGCCCGCGACAGGAACTGACAATCCGCTTACGACTGCATGCTGTATGCCCAAAGCTTGAGCGCGGCTCAGCGCTTCCAACGTTGATGCATTGGCGGGGACGCGCTCGCCGCTTCGGTGCGCCGCGATGAGTTTTTGCGCAATGACTCGCGAGATTTCGCTTGCTCTGTCTGACATGTCATACTATCTGGAATATCGTTCCAGTAGACGTATGCGTTTTCTTGACCGGGGTCAACCGGGCGCGCAAGAAAATTGCTGGGGGCGAACTTGAGAAGCGAATAGCCGGAAACGTTATGGACGATGGTCCACACGATTATGTCAGGCGCTGAAAGCTAATTGATGGGAGGAAATCCGTGGCGGATGCCGATGTGAATACCACAGACGTTATCGTCGTTGGAGCCGGAGGGTCCGGTCTATTCGCTGCCATCGAAGCGGCTGAATTAGGCCGGCGAGTATTGGTGCTAGAGAAGAATTCGGCACCGGGAGGCACGACAAATTGGGCTATTGGTTCCCTCTCGTCGAGTGCTTCGCCGATGCAGGCTGCTATTGGCATTCAGGATACGCCGGCTGCGCACTTTGAGGATATGGCCCTGTTCCACGGCGAACTGTTGCTCCGTGACAATCCTGAGCTCCGCAGAGCCTTTGTGGAAAATGTTCCTGATACTCTGAAGAAACTACTCGACATTGGGGTCGTATTTTTCGGCCCCATGCCAGAACCTCCCCATCGCGTTCCCCGTATGCACAACGTGCTGCCAAATGCACGGGCCTACGCACACGCCTTGCATCGACGCGCTCGCCAGCTTGGAGTCGATGTTCGCCTTGGTCATCGTGTCCGTCGTTTGCTATGCGAACGCGGCAGTGTAGTGGGAGTTGAAGCCGAAGCAAAAGGCTCCCATCATCGTTTCATCTCACGTGGTGGCGTTGTTCTGGCTGGTGGAGATTTCAGCGCCAATCGAGAGATGAAAAGACTTTATGCAGGGGAAGCGATTGCGCGAGTAGATGCGTTGGTTCAAACAAGCACAGGTGATGCGCATCAGCTGGCATTGGATGTTGGTGCCGAAATTGTGAACGGTGACATCGTCAGCGGCCCGCAGCTTCGATTCGTGCCGCCTAAGATCAACATCATGACCATATTGCCGCCGAGTCGATTTTTGGCGTTGCTGATGAAATGGTCCATGGACAAATTGCCTCAACCATTAATCCGACCTTTCATCATGATGTTTCTAACAACGATACTAGAACCGCAACGCAAACTCTATGAAAGTGGCGCGATACTGGTAAACAGAGACGGGGTGCGGTTCGCTGACGAGTGCGACAAACCTCAATTCGCCGTACCGCAGCAACTGAATAAGGAAGCTTTCATAATATTAGATGGCCTTCTTGCTAAGGAATTTAGCGCTTGGCCGAACTACATTTCGACGGCGCCAGGTGTCGCATATGCATATTTACCAGATTACAAACGCAATCGTAAAGATATCTATAATCAGGCAAACTCGTTAGTTGCGCTAGCCAGCAAGATTGGTGTTCCGTCAACTACTTTCGAAAAAACAGTCGATGAGTATAATAGTAATCCTCGTGCAGGTACGACTGGTTTGCTGCAGCCGCCATTTATTGCACTTGGGCCGGTTCGAAGTTTGGTCTTGACAGAAGGGGGGCTGCGAATTTCGGCTGCTATGGAGGTTCTGTCGAAAAGTGGAGAAGCCATCCCCGGTCTTTATGCGGCCGGAGCAACAGGCCAAGGCGGGCTCATCCTGGAAGGCCACGGCCATCATTTAGGGTGGGCGTTTACGTCTGGGCGGTTGGCAGGCCGAGCAGCTGCCCTCCGTGGGGTGGGATGATATGGAGCTGACCAGTATAGTGAAGGCGACTTCTGCGTTGTTGGAGCATGGCCGCCGGCAGCGTTCTCTGCAACTGGTTGCTTGAAGATAGTCGCCTCGAAACTTCGCAACCATCGTCGACACTAGCCGGATTCATCTTGGCCAAATCGTCCACACCACGTAGCTTGGACACGCTTAAGTCGCCATGCGGTAGATCACGCCATACCATGGAGAAAATAATTTGCTCGTTCCTGTTAACCTTCCAGAGGCCGCTCGGCCTAGCTTCTCGCACGGAATGATCCTCAAGGGCAGCGGCATGTTCGTCTCTAGCGGACATGTTGGCGTCAATGAAAAGGGGAAAATGGTCGTGTCCTCCTTCGAGGATCAGGTCGTCGCGGCCTTCGAGAGTGTCGGTCGTACATTGAGCGCCGGCGGCCTTGGCTTCGAGCATGTTGCGCGAGTCACGTATTATATCACCGACCTTGAGGCGACGCTGATCGACACTGTTCGAAAGGTCCGTAGCCGCTATCTCAGCGCTGACTCCCCGCCTGCGTCAGTTCTGATTGGGATTTCCGCTCTCCCTGATCCTGGCGCTCGCATCGAAGTCGAGGTCATAGCCGTGGTCCCGTGAGGATCTTGGGATGGCCGACATGGACAAGTATAATGCGGCCATTTTCCGGGCTGGGCCACAATGGCCCGGTCTGGTCTCCATCCTAGCACAGGGGTTGAAACTCTGCTTGATTGATGCCAACCTTTCGTCGCGGTGTATTGCCATTTGTCTGGAGGTCGAGGCGTCCAGTAGCGCCACCTTTTTTGGATGGCTGGTGAGCGGAGGGGCGGCACAGCGCGTAGACGGGGCTCTCGGCTCTATCACCGCTGCGTGCGGCATGGATAGCTCGCGTTGACGGCAGTCCGACTCTCGGCCGCGACCGGCACGTGTGACGGCTCGCCTAGCAAGTCGGTTGGCGTGCGGTGTGCCGAAATCCTTTTGGTTTGGCGGCGAATAATGGTGCGCCCGGCCTCGACGCGAGCGTCTCGGTATTGTCGCGCATGGGCTTGAGGAAAGAGGCGGTAGCGCTCAGACCTATCAGGCGCGGCGATCTGTTCGCTGCGCGTACGCTTTGGAATCGATATTGACTTAGGTGGGGCAGGTCGAGGCCACGGCAGACATAATGTGCTGAGTCTCGACCGCGATTTCTGGACTGCGGCGTGACAAGTACAACGTTCACAGTTGATCGCGACCAATTTAGTGCGCGACGAACAGACAGTTTCGTGTGCCTAAATCGGAAGTATTTCCATTGGTAATGAATAGGTCCAGTGGCGGCAGATCGTTAATTCAGGCCAGACCAAAGTTATATACTTTCCTATTCCCGGTATTGTTACTAATACTTCAAGCGAATGCACTTAGAGAAGCAATGGTAAGCAAGATCAGAAATTCCGGGACTCACACCCGGCGCGACATGCGCTTGACCTAGGCCCGACGGCCAGATAGAATGCAATTCTTACTGGAACATTGAAACGGCGTGGGAGATGAGTCGTGCGGGTTGTAAACTCTCTTGTGGAGCGGTGTTTCGCCGTAATTGAGTTATTGGCAACCGAGGCATCGGCGATGCGGCTCGGCGAAATTGCTGAAAAGCTCGATTTGCAAAAAAGTGCTGCCCACCGGATGCTCAATACATTGTGCGAAATGGGCTGGGTGGAGCAGGAGCCAGTCACGGGCTTTTACAAGCTCACCCTTCGACTTGCCATTCTTGGACAACGCTTTTTAAGTGCCACACACCTGACTGACGTCTGCCAGCCCGTGATAGAGGAGTTGGCCGCCGAAAGCGCGGAGCTCGTTCGTATGGCGGTTGTGCAGGGTGAGACGCTCACTTGGATTGCACAAATTCAAGGCGCTCGGAACGGTTTGAAATACCAGCCCGAAATGGTGGCGAGAGTTCCCTTAGGGACCACAGCCAACGGTAAGGCTTATCTTTCGACGCTAGACCCGACTGACGCGATTCGGATCGCTATTAATGACGGCGGCGATAGAGATGGGCGACCTATCGCCTCCGTGGAAGAGCTTATGGAGGAACTGAAGCTGACTCGGACAAGAGGCTGGGCGATTTCCAACGAGGTGGCTGAACCTGGTGTTGTTGCGATTGCTGCCCCGATCACTTTGGAGGAGGGCAAGACGGTCGGCACGGTGAGCGTCGCAGGTCCAAGCTCGCGATTAACCGCAGATCGGCACGAGAAAGTAGCGTCGTCGGTGTTGTCAACAGCAGCTCAACTCGGAGAACTCTGGCCGCTGAGGCAACGATACAACAACGAAAAGTGACTTATGCGCGTGAAAAGTATATCCGATTTGACCTGCTTCGCGTCTTGTCCCCTGGTAGCCAGCCCTGCTCACGCTGGATCCCTCCCGATGCGCCGCTAGAGTTTTCCGGCCTCAGCACGCTGCTTGTGCCGAATCTAGGCGCTTGCGGAACCGCTGCTGATTTTATGTCTAGAGCATAATCTGACCTGATGGAATCGCGAGGGATTCCCATCGGGGAGAATATCTGATTCATCATGTCGGCTGGGTATGGAGGCCAGCAGGCATGGTTAGAGCCATATCGGAGGATTTGCGTTCGCGAGNGTTGCCGCGGCAAGCGCGGTCCGCTGGGTCCGCGAATGGCGAGAGAGCGGCGCGACGCGGGCAAAGCCCAAGGCGGAGACAAGCGCTCCCAGCGGATCGAAGCCTACCGGGATACGATCCTAGCGGTGATCGAAGGTCAGGACGACATCACACTGGTCGAGTTGGCTGAATTTCTCAGGGCGGAGCATGCGGTCGTGTTCGCGCCGAGCACGATCTGGCGCTTTCTCGACCGTCACTCGATGACCTTCAAAAAAAACAGCGCACGCCAGCGAGCAGGATCGGCCCGACGTGCTCGCGCGGCGACGCGCCTGGTTCAAGGCCCAGCCTGATCTCGATCCCGAACGGTTGGTCTTTATCGACGAGACCGGCGCATCGACGAAGATGGCTCGCCTGCGTGGACGGGCAAAGCGGGGCATGCGGTGCCGATCTCCGATCCCGCACGGGCACTGGAAAACGACTACTTTTACAGGCGCATTGCGCCTGACGGGCATGACTGCGCCGATGGTCCTCGACGGACCGATGACGGGTGAATGGTTCGCCGCTTATGCCGAGCATATATTGGCGCCTACGCTTCGAGTTGGTGACATCGTCATCCTCGACAACCTGCCCGCTCACAAAGTCGCCGCCGCCCGCCAAGCGATCGAAGCGGCCGGCGCGCGAATGCTCTTCCTACCGCCTTACAGCCCCGACTTTAACCCGATCGAGAATGCCTTCTCCAAGCTGAAGTCGATCCTCAGGAAAGCCGCCGCACGCAACATCCCCGAGCTTTGGGACGCAATCCGCGACGCCTTGCCACGCTTCACCGCCGAGGAGTGCTCAAACTACTTCTGCGCCGCAGGATACGAGCCTGAGTGATCAGATTCTGCTCTAGGCGCAGGACTTTCTCCAATGCCCGTCCGCCTGGACACAAAGGGCACGCGGGTCGAGACACATAGTCCTCACAGAAGATATCCATCCGCCGAGATAGCCGTACTGAGCTGGATTCAGCCGAAGCTGAGGAGGATCCCCAAATCGAGCTCGTCAAGTGAGCGAGGTGGCATAACACAAAGCAGTCACAAAACTTTAGCTAAACCGTAACTTGCATATGCGGCTATCCTCGCCAACAATGCCAATATAGCTTTAGTCCTCGCATTTTCGCTCGAACCCGCAGTAATCATCGAATGAAGCAGCATCGCATCACAATCGGATCACTGGTCGTAAGCAACGATCTTCCCTTGACACTCATCGCCGGCCCGTGCGCAATCGAAAGCCGCAACCATGCGCTTGAGATCAGCCACGCAATATCAGAAGTCACAGGCCGTCTCGGGTTAGGTTTCATCTATAAGAGTTCGTTCGACAAAGCAAACCGAACGAGCCTGTTTGGTGGGCGAGGTATCGGGATGCGAGAGGGTCTCGGCATCTTGGCGGATGTTCGAGAGACCGTCGGCTGTCCGGTACTCACCGATGTCCACGCGCCGGAGCAGTGCCGAAGCGCGGCGGAAGCCGTGGATGTCCTGCAGATCCCCGCCTTTCTCTGCCGTCAGACTGATCTGCTGGTGGCAGCCGCCCAAACCGAGCGTCCGGTGAATATCAAGAAGGGGCAGTTCCTCGCCCCTTGGGATATGGTGCACGTTGCCGACAAGCTGGTGCAATCGGGCAACCGGGATGTGTTGTTGTGCGAGCGGGGAGCGAGCTTCGGCTATAACACGCTTGTATCTGACATGCGGGCGCTCCCGATCCTCGCTGAGACCGGTTTTCCTGTGGTGTATGATGCAACCCACTCGGTGCAACAGCCTGGCGGCCAAGGTAAAACCTCAGGTGGACAACGCGAGTTCGTCGAGATCCTGGCGCGGGCGGCCGTCGCGGTCGGCGTTGCGGGCATCTTTATCGAGACCCATCAGGACCCCGACAAGGCGCCGAGCGATGGCTCTAATATGGTGCCTCTGCAGATGATAGCCCCACTTCTTGAGACGTTGCTCGCATTCGACCGTTTGGCGAAGAATGTATCCGCTCACGGAAGATACTCATCACCTAAGTCGGGACAACGACCAGAAAAGGGCGAAGGCTCTCCGGCCCGGTGAGGCCAATTCGCAGCCTCCTTCCGGTGGGGGCCGGAGTGGGAATGCCCGTGGAGCACGTCGCAGACCGGGCCGGCAAGCATGATGTCTTGGAAGCATGCTTTTGACGAGGAATTCGATGACAATAATTCTGCCTGAGTTCGAGGAGGCGCCCGAGAGATCACGGGGCCGAAACGTTCGCGCTGGCTTCCAACGCGCAGTAGGCCTCCAGGAAGGCGATCTGGCCGAACAACTGCACCGGGACAAGCTTTACAACAGGGCAATGCAGCTGGCGCGAAAGCGGACGGTCGTGGCCGAGCAGAACCGGATGAATCTCTATCTGATCTTGCGGTTCGGCTTCGATGGCCTAGCGCCCGGCCATATCGTCGAGTTCGGTTCCTATCGCGGCGGCAACGCGCTTTTCATGGCGGCCGTCTGCCAGGAACTCCATCCCGGCATGAACGTCTACGCTTTCGATACTTTCGACGGGATGCCTGCTACAGACCCGCAGCGCGACGGGCACCGGGCGGGCGATTTCAAAGATGCCGGCTACGAAGAGCTGCTCGAGGTAATCGAGAAGGAGAAGATCGACAATCTCCATCTGATCCGAGGGCTTTTCCAGGACACGGCGGAGGAAACGATGAAAAATGTCGGCTCGGTCCGGCTCAACCATGTCGATTGCGACATCTACAGCGCGGTGAAGTATAGCTACGACGTGTCCCGAAAATATATGGTCGATGGCGGTTACTGGGTCTTTGACGACTGCCTTTATTCGGGCTGCCTAGGAGCCATGGAGGCGGTGGAGGAAACGACAATCCAGCGGGACGGCCGCTTCGCGGAGCAGGTTTTTCCGCATCTTGTCTATCGGAACTGGCCATCGAGTTGAACCTAATCGTCACGAGCGGAGAAGTCATTTCCATGACCAGTGAATGGCGAGCCGCCCCTACCCCACCCGGAAAGGTTATCGCGGCGTTCTAGTCGTACTGTGTCATAAAACTGTTTTGGCAGCATGGACATCGTGGCAGCCGCCGCGCCAAGGCGCGGGCGAGTCTAATCCGGATGGTGGCGAATGGAATTGCCGACGTGGCGTTCGGGACGGAGCGGCGGCGCCACGCGGTCGATAATCTTCGGATAGCGCAGGTGGGGCTGAGAGGGTGCGTGTTTCGGTTATTCCCGGACACCCTTTTCGCTAAATCCGGACAGTGATTTCAGTAATTCGCGGACAGCGATTCCGCTAAATCCCGGACAGTTTTCGGGAGCGGATTTAGCGGTCGGTTCTTGGCTGCGCCGTTCTGGCAGTTTGGCCTCTCACGATGCTGTCGAGAGGGGCCATGCCGAGACGGAAGCAAGCGAGACGAACGAGCGTGAGGGATATCCAAGCGATCTTGCGCCTGACCCATGAGCAGGGTCTTTCGGTGCGTGAGGTGTCGGAACAGCTGAAGATCAGCAAGACGACGGTTGATAGTGTGCTGAAGGTTCTGCAAAAAGTTTTGGAGAGAGAACGGGGCTTGCTCTGAGGGGCGAGCGGCCATGGCACGGTGGTGACGTTGCGATCACCGATTCCCGTGGAAGGGGAAGTGCCATGACCAATCGAGACGTTAGACTGAGCAGAGGCGAGTTGAAAGCGTTGCTGTTGTCGGATGAGGACGGCTTTCGCCAGGCATTGCAGAGTGTCGTGCAGGAGGTTCTTGAAGCCGAGATGACGGAGGCGATCGGGGCCGAGAAAGGGGAGCGGACGGCGGAGCGGACGAGTTACCGGTCCGGCTATTACGAGCGCAAGCTGGTGACGCGGGTCGGGGTGCTGGAGCTTCGCGTTCCGCAGGATCGGGCTGGCCGGTTCTCGACGGAGTTGTTTGAGCGCTACCAGCGTTCGGAGAAGGCATTGGTGTCGGCGCTGGTCGAGATGTACGTGCAGGGCGTTTCGACCCGCAAGGTGAAGGCGGTGACGGAGGAACTGTGCGGCCACTCTTTCTCGGCCTCGACGGTGAGCGAGGCGACGATGCGGCTGGATGAGGCGCTCAAGGCGTTCTTCACGCAGCGGGTCGAGGAAAGCTATCCGTATCTCATCTTGGACGCGCGCTACGAGCGGGCTCGCGAGGCGGGCGTGATCGCCAGCCAGGCGGTGCTGGTGGCGATCGGCGTGGATTGGGAGGGCCGGCGCCAGGTTCTGGGCGTGGAGCTGGCCAACCGGGAGAGCCATTCGAGCTGGCGCGAGTTCGTGACGGGGCTCAAGAATCGCGGGCTCGCCGGCGTCGAGTTCGTCGTCTCCGACGACCATCCGGGGCTCAGGGCGGCAATCCGCGAAGTGCTGCCCGAGGCGGTCTGGCAGCGCTGCTACGTGCACTTCCTCAGAAACGCGCTCGACTACGTGCCGCGCAAGGTCGACGACGATTGCCTGATGGAGCTCAGATGGTTCTACGACCGGCGCGACCTTGCCGAGGTCAAACGCGACCTGGCGCAGTGGATCGCCAAATGGCAGGCCAAATACCCGAAGCTGGTCAACTGGGTGGAAGATAACATTGAGGAGACGCTGAGCTTCTATCGGCTGCCGCTAGCTCACCACAAGCACATGAAGTCGACGAACATGCTGGAGCGGCTGAACCAGGAGATCAAGCGGCGCACCCTGGTCGTTCGCATCTTCCCCAACCCGCGGAGCTGTCTGCGGCTGGTTCGGGCATTGGCGGTGGAGATCCACGAGAACTGGCTCGAGGCGACCCGCTACCTCAACATGGATCATCAGCGCGAGCACAAGAAGGAGAGCCTGAGGGCCTTGGCCGCCTGAGCACCGTCATGTGTCCGCCGCTCCGCTAAACACGGGGGCTGCGCGGCGGACACGCCGACGTCACCGCGATGCCACGCCATTTTGCAGAACTTGACGCACACAACTCGACGGTTTCGACCTATCTGTCACGCGCGAGCGAGGCGGGGCTTTCGCGTTGGCCGTTGCCGCCCGG
>NZ_AYWC01000038.1:0-18635 GCF_000502615.1 Mesorhizobium sp. LNJC405B00
CTACACGACGCTCTTCCGATCTTGGCGCGGGCGCTGCTCGAAACGACCCTGCCGCCACAACAAGATGGGCTTTGGGGCTTCGGCCTCGGGGGCAGGCTCAGCGCTTCCACCCTCCCCCTCGTGGGGAGGGTCGGCGCGCAGCGCCGGGGTGGGGGCAGCGCTGGCGTCGGCGGTTGCGCCTGAAGCGTCTGCTGTGTCTGCACCTGCTTCGTCAACGCTGTCACCCGCGTCGCTTCGCGCCGCGACCTCCGCCATCGAGGGAGAGGTAAGGGCGTCGGTGCTTTCGGGGACGGTGTCGTCAGCTTCTGCAACAGCCGGAGCTTCTTCCGTGATTTCTATGGGGGCTTCGACTTGGGGAGCTTCGACCTGTTCTTCCGCGACGGGCTCTGCCGTTGCTTCCGCGATGGCTGGAGCTTCGGCGGTGGCTTCAACGGCCGCAGTTGGCTCCGAACCCTCGGGAGGTGCGCCCGGCTGAGCGTCCGCAGCAACAGCCTCCGCTGCGGCTTCGGCGACGGGCTGCTCAGCCGCAGGCTCAGCGGCGGCAACCGCATCCGGCTCCGATCCAACGGCCGGCGCTTCAGCGACGGCTTCACTTGCAGCGGCTTCCGCCGCCTTGGCCTGTTCAGCTTTTGCAGCCGCGTCCGCAGCCAGCTTGGCGGCAGCCGCTTCCCGCGCCGCGTTGTCCTGTGCTTCCAGCCGCGCCTTGACCTCTGCCGGCGGCTTCGGCTCGGCGCGATAGCCGAGACCTTTCAGGATCTCTTCCATGTCGTCGGCGGTGGCGCCGAGGATGGACATCATCGGCGGCGTCACCATGAAGGACTGGCCGTCATAGGCGCCGTCCGGGCGCTGTCCCAGACCGGGCTTCCAGTTGGTCGCAGGCCGGATCAGGTCGGCCAGCCGTTCCAGAATGTCGATGCGCACGGCGCGGCGGCCGAGATTGCGGTAGCCGGCAAGCTTGTAGAAGCTCTTGTCGAAAGCAGGATCGATGACCACCGAGGTGCGGCCGGAAGCCAGTGCGTGCACCACGTCGCCAAAGCCCGGCTTGTCCTTGCCGTCGTTCTTCAGCGCCCACAACAGCGTAATCAGTCCGGCGGGCGCCGGCTTGATCAGCGCCGGCACGAAGACGTGGTAGGCGCCGAAGCGCACACCGAGCCGGCGCAAGGCGGCGCGACCCTCCTGGTCGAGCGACTTCATTTCCTCGGCGATGTCGCGGCGGTTGATGAGGCCGAAATGCTCGACGAGCTGGAAGGCGATGCCACGGCCGATGCCGGCGATCTGCTCGGCATTCTTCAAGTCGACCAGTGGCTTCAGCAAGGATTCGATCTGGAAATTGACGAAGCGCTCGGCGCGCGCGGCGACCTTGTCGCGGGCGGGACCGGTCAACTGCTCGTCGGCCAAAAGCACCAGGCGCGGCTTCAGCGCGTCCTCGCCGGCAACCAGCGTGCCGATCGGCGCGCCGATCCAGCGCAGCGTGCCGTCGGAGCCGAGCGCAAGGTCGCCATTGGCGCAGGCGCCGAAGCGTTCGGCACGTGCCTCGAACTCGGCGGCCAGCGCTTTTTGCGCTGCCGTGCGCACGGCCTTGGCGTCTTCGCCGCCGGCGCTCTGGTCGGCGGTGAAGCGGAACCCTTGCAACTCGCCGACATGATGGCCTTCGACAAGGACGGTTCCGGTAGGACTGATTTCGGCTTCAGGCATTGTATTTTCTCTAAGGCGCCGCATGAGGACGGAAGTCCTGCGGTCTACAAACCGTTTCGTCAACCGCTCATGCAGCGCATCCGACAATCTGTCTTCGATTTCGCGCGTCTTTTCCCGCCAGTGTGCCTGATCGGCCAGCCAGCCCGGCCGGTTGGACACGAATGTCCAGGTGCGGATCTGCGCAATGCGGTGCGACAGCGTGTCGATGTCCCCCTCGGTCGTATCGGCGCGGCGCACCTGCTCGGCCATGTAGTTCTCGTCGACATGGCCGTGTTTGGCGAGGTCGGTGTAGATAGAAGCGATCAGGTCGGAGTGCTGGGCCGGCGCGATCTTGCGGTAGTCCGGCAACGCGCAGGCTTCCCACAGCAGCGCGACGCGCTTGGCATTGGTAGCCAGCGCGCGGATGTCCTCGTCGCGGGAGAGATGTTCGAGCGCCTGGGCATCGACCGCCGGCAGCGCCCGCGTCAGGCCTTCGACCGGCGCGTTGGTTTCGATCGAGCGCTTCAGCGCGTCGAGGCTGGCGAAGTCGAAATGCGCGGTGCGCCATTGCAGCACCTTCACCGGATCGAACTCGTGCCCCTCGATGCGCTTGACCAACTCCTCGTCCAGCGGATCGACCTGGCCGGTGACGCCGAAGGTGCCGTCGCGCAGATGGCGGCCGGCGCGGCCGGCGATCTGGCCGAGCTCGGCCGCCGTGAGATTGCGGTACTGATAGCCGTCGAATTTGCGGTTCTGGGCGAAGGCGACATGATCGAGATCAAGGTTGAGCCCCATGCCGATGGCGTCGGTGGCGACGAGATAGTCGACGTCGCCTGCCTGGAACATTGCCACCTGGGCATTGCGGGTGCGGGGCGACAGCGCGCCGAGCACGACCGCCGCTCCTCCTTGCTGGCGGCGGATCAGCTCAGCGATGGCATAGACCTCGTCGGCGGAGAAAGCGACGATCGCCGTACGCCGCGGCAGGCGGGTCAATTTCTTCGAGCCGGCATAGGCCAGGTGCGACAGGCGAGGGCGCGTCACCACCGAGACGCCTCTCAGCAGCTTTTGCAGGATGCCATGCATGGTGGCCGCGCCGAGCAGCAGCGTTTCCTGGCGGCCGCGCAGGTGCAGGATACGGTCGGTGAAGATGTGGCCGCGCTCGAGGTCGCCGGCGAGTTGCACCTCGTCGATGGCGACGAAGGCAACGTCGGTCTCGCGCGGCATGGCTTCGACGGTGCAGACCGAATATTTCGCGCCGGGCGGCTGGATTTTTTCCTCGCCGGTGATGAGCGCCACCTTGTGGGCGCCGACCTTTTCGCAGACGCGGGCATAGACCTCGCGCGCCAGAAGGCGGAGCGGCAGGCCGATAATGCCGCTCTCATGTGCCACCATGCGCTCGATGGCGAGATGGGTCTTGCCGGTGTTGGTCGGACCCAGCACGGCAGTCACGTCGCGGCCCGACAGGATCAGCGGCTCGGTGTGTTTCGGCTGGATGTTCATCGGCCTGGAGATGAGGCTTTCTGCATCGTGTTGTCGGGAGCGCGCCTCGCGTGGCGCGTATGACAGGCGACACATAGGGATTTCAGGCGCGAAGCGAAAGCGGAATGTTCCGGCCGGCAGTCCCACGGTTCGTCGTTGAGGTCTCAATTAACAGTTGGAACGAGTCTGGAACGAATCGGCGACGAATCAGTGACTCCGGCAGATTCAGCTTTTGTTCACGGCTACATGTGGATTTTGCGAGCCTGAGTCTCACCATATGCTGAATCGCGGAAACTGGCCCGATTCCTGCAAGGGGACCATTGGCGTTAACCTTTGCCGGCGGGGCATCGTCGTGATCCGATACGCCTCGGCCAACATTATGAAATTGTTGAATTTTCTTAATCGGCCTTAACCAGTTTCCGGTGGTTTTCGGCCTTGGTCGTTAACGTTCCGCTCAAAGCCGGAACGAATGGGTGACGAATCAGCGATAGCGGGATTTTCCTGGTTTGTTCACCCCAACATGTTGTGTTATCCACAGCTTGTCCACCGAGAATTCACAGCTTGCGAACCGGGTTTTGCACAGGGCGCCTAAAAATCGTTAATCTTTGCGTGCCGGAACGGGTCAATGTCTAGCGCGCAGCCCGGGAACATCGCCGGCCGGCGATGAAAAAACGGGCCATAAGCCGGCCCGTTCTACCGGGAGAAATGCTGTCGTTCAGACGAAGTACTGGCCGCCATTGGCTGTAATGGTCGAACCGGTGATGAAGCCGGCGTCTTCGGAAGCGAGGAAGACGACGCAACGCGCGATCTCTTCCGGTTCGCCGAGGCGGCCGACCGGGATCTGCGGGATGATGCGTTCATTCAGCACCTTCTCGTCGATCGCCTTGACCATCTCGGTGGCGATGTAGCCGGGGCAGATAACATTGACGGTGATGCCCGCGCGCGCGCCCTCCTGCGCCAGCGCCTTCGAGAAGCCGATGTCGCCGGCCTTTGCGGCGGAATAGTTGACCTGGCCGGCCTGGCCTTTCTGGCCGTTGATGGAGGAAATGGTGATGACGCGGCCGAATTTGCGGTCGCGCATGCCGCCCCACAGCGGATGCGTCATGTTGAAGACCCCAGACAGATTGGTGTCGATGACTTCCTTCCACTGCTCGCGCGTCAGCTTGTGGAACATGGCGTCGCGGGTAATGCCGGCATTGTTGACCAGCACCGAGACCGGGCCGAGATCGGCCTCGACCTGTTTGATTCCGGCGGCACAGGCGTCGTAGTCGGCGACCGACCATTTGTAGGCCTTGATGCCGGTTTGTGCGCTGAACTTCCCCGCTGCCTCGTCATTGCCGGCATAGTTGGCTGCAACGGTGTAACCGGCATTCTTCAGGCCGATCGATATGGCGGCGCCGATGCCGCGCGATCCACCGGTGACGAGCGCTACTTTGGTCATTGAAAGTTCTTCCTCCCTTTGGTCGGAAGAAGGGAATAGGGAGTAGGGAGTAGCGAGTAGGGATCGATATCCCGCCGCGCTGCTCCTTCTTCCCCATTCACTACTCCCTATTCACTACTCACTTCTCTTTCACAGCGCTTCCACGCACAGAGCGACGCCCATGCCGCCGCCGATGCACAGCGTGGCAAGGCCCTTCTTGGCGCCGCGGCGGCGCATCTCGAAAACCAGCGTGTTGAAGACGCGGGCGCCCGACGCGCCGATCGGATGGCCGATGGCGATGGCGCCGCCATTGACGTTGACGATCGACGTATCCCAGCCCATGCCCTTGTTGACGGCGCAGGCCTGCGCGGCGAAGGCTTCATTGGCCTCGACAAGGTCGAGGTCCTTGACCGACCAGCCGGCCTTCTCGAGCGCCCGCTTCGAGGCGGGAATAGGTCCGGTGCCCATGATCGCCGGATCGACGCCGGCCGTCGCCCATGAGGCGATGCGCACCAGCGGGGTGATGCCGCGCCTTGTGGCTTCAGCCTCGCTCATCAGCAGCGCGCCGGCGGCGCCGTCATTGATGCCCGACGCGTTGGCGGCGGTCACGGTGCCGTCCTTGTCGAAAGCCGGCTTCAGCTTGGACATGGCGTCGATGGTGGCGCCGTGGCGGATGTACTCGTCCTGGTCGACGACAGTGTCGCCCTTCCTGCCCTTGATCGTGAAGGCGACGATCTCGTCCTTGAACTTGCCGGCCTTCTGCGCGGCCTCGGCCTTGTTTTGCGAGGCCAGCGCAAACTGGTCCTGGTCGTCGCGGGTGATCTGGAACTGGCGGGCGACGTTCTCGGCGGTGTTGCCCATGTGGTAGCCGTTGAAGGCGTCCCACAACCCGTCCTTGATCATGGTATCGATCATCTTGTAGTCGCCCATCTTGACGCCGGCGCGCAGGTGCTCGGCGTGCGGCGACAGCGACATCGATTCCTGGCCGCCGGCGATGATCACAGTGGCGTCGCCGGCGGCGATCTGCTGCATGCCGAGCGCGATGGCGCGCAGGCCAGAGCCGCAAACCTGGTTGAGCCCCCAGGCGGTGGTCTCCTTGGGCAGGCCGGCATTGATCGACGCCTGGCGGGCGGGGTTCTGGCCCTGCGCGGCGGTCAGCACCTGGCCGAGAATGACCTCGTCGACTTCACCCGGCTCGACGCCGGCGCGCGCCAAAAGCTCCCTGATGACGACGGCGCCAAGTTCATGCGCCGGGGTGGCGGCGAAGGCGCCGTTGAAAGAGCCGACAGCCGTGCGTGCGGCGCTGGCAACGACGATTGAATTGGAAGCGGACATTTTTCTCTCCAGACTTCGAGGTGTCGTGTTCTTGGGGCTTGTTGGGACTTTTCTTGCCCGTTCCACACCCCAAGTCAAACCGGAAATGGGCATGCCGGCCAGGCGCCGCAAGCAGGGCGCGGGCGGCCGGCGGGACCGCCCATCCTTTGCTGCGCAGCATAATTAGCCCGCCATGCAGCAATAAATGATGCCGCACTGCACAAAGCGCTTGGAATTATAGAGCTTTTGCGCATATCCTTAAAAATGGCGCAATCGTTACCGGCGGCTTACTCAGGCGCGCCGGTGTCCCGGGAGGATGCTGATGGCCGCGAAAGACGACCCTATCATTATCAAGAAATATGCCAATCGCCGGCTCTACAATACCGGCACCAGCACCTATGTGACGCTCGAGGATCTGGCCGAGATGGTCAAGAAGGGCGAGGAGTTCACCGTCCAGGACGCCAAGACCGGTGACGACATTACCCATCCGGTGCTGACGCAGATCATCTTCGAACTGGAGAACAAGGATGGGCAGAACATGCTGCCGATCCCGTTCCTGCGCCAGCTGATCGCTTTCTATGGCGACCAGATGCAGCAGATCGTGCCGAGCTTCCTCGAACAGTCGATGATGGCCTTCTCCAAGGAACAGGAGCGGTTCCGCGAGCAGATGAAGGGCGCGATCGGCAAGTCGCCGCTGGATGTGATGAAGATCGCCACGCCGATCAAGGCGCTGGAAGAGCAGACACGCCGCAACATGGAAATGTTCCAGAACGCGATGCGCCTGTTCACGCCCTTCCCGACCGCCGCCACAAATGCTGCGGCCGCGGCTGCACCCGAGCCGGCCCGCAAGGACGTCGCGGAAAAGAGCGGCGACGACCTTCAGGAACTGAAGCAACAGATCGCCGCCATGCAGCGCAAGCTCGACACCATGTCGTAAGCGACCGCCGCATGGTCGACCGCCCTCAGTTGGTCGAGGCGGCCGTCACGGGTCGATTTTCAGCTGCCACGGTTCCCAGATATCGTCGGGCTGGCCGTCGAGCGAGCGGTAGAAGGCTTTGGCCGGCGAGTTGGATTTCAGCACCGTCCATTTGATGGCGGAGGCGCCAATGCTCAAAGCGTGTTGGCGAAGCTGTTCAACAAGCGCATGGCCGACCCCCATGCCGCGCGTCGCTTCAGTGACGTAGAGTTCCTTCAGCCAGACAACCGGCTTCAGGTCGTAGGTCCAGGGGATGAGGTAGTGGACGGCGATGCCGACGATCACGCCCTCTCGCTCCGCCACCAACACGCCGAACCGGGGCGATGGCCCCAGCCCGTGCTCGATGAGGTTCGCTTCGGTGACGCGAAGCTTGTCGTCATAACCCTCGAAGACGGCTAGCGCCCGTATGAGGGCGAGCACCGCACCGACATCCTGGCGCACGAATGGACGAATTCTAACCATCGCCTTCTGCATGCTTGCCCAGTCTTCAAGGCCGACCATATCGCGTGGCCTCACGCGTGCAAGCCACCGGGCTCCTTGCCTGAAGCGAAAGGAAGGTCCTCGTCCTGCCAACCGGCTATGCCGCCGATCATGATCTTAACGGGACGACCGAGGCTGGCCAGCTTGAAGGCCGCCTGATCCGCGCCATTGCAATGCGGTCCCGCGCAATAGACGACGAACAGCGTCCTTTCGGGCCATTGCACCATCCGCCCGGCCGATATTTCGCGGTGGGGCAGATGCAGCGCGCCCGGCACATGGCGGCGTCCATAGGCTTCCGGCGAACCGACCACATGCAGGAGAACAAAGTCCGGCTCCCCGGCACGCAGTGCGGCGGCGACGTCGGAACAGTCGGTCTCGACGGAAAGCCGGCGCAGAAAATGGTCGCGGGCGATATCCGGCGATGCCGCCGGAATGTCTGTCACGTGGCTCATCCTCGTATCTCCATTGCTGATGCGACGGAGAGATAAGACAGGAAGCAGGGCGATTGCAGCTGGCAGCTTTGCCATATATCGTCAAGATCATGCCATCCTCTGCCAATCCGCGCCCTGCCAACCCTCTTGTCGTTGCCGTTGCCTATGACGGGCTGTGCACGTTCGAGTTTGGCGTGGCGGTTGAGATCTTCGCCTTGCCCCGGCCGGAAATGGGTGAGGATTGGTACCGTTTTGCAGTTGCCGGTATTGATACCGGTGAAATGCGCGCGCTGGGCGGCGTGCGTATTGTTGCCGACGGCGGGATCGATCTGATCGGCCAGGCCGGCACGGTGATCGTACCGGGATGGCGCGGAACGGAGGCTCCGGTGCCGCCGGCGCTGATCGAGGCGCTTCGAAAGGCACACGAGCGCGGCTCTCGCATTCTTTCGATCTGTTCGGGCGTGTTCGTGCTTGCCGCCGCCGGCCTGCTTGCGGGCAAAAGAGCGACCACGCATTGGCGCTACAGCGAGAAGCTGACGGAGATGTACCCCGACATCACCGTGATTCCGGACGTTTTGTACATCGATGAGGGCAATGTGCTGACATCGGCAGGCAGTGCCGCGGGCATCGACCTCTGCCTGCATCTGGTTCGGCGCGACTTCGGCACCAAGGCTGCAAACATGGTGGCGCGTCGCCTGGTGGTGCCGCCGCATCGCGACGGCGGCCAGGCGCAGTATGTCGAGAGTTCCGTTCCCGAGCCACATGAGCGCAGCCGGCTTGGACCGTTGATCGACAGGATGCGCGCCGATATTGCCGCCGACTATCCCGTCGCCATCTTGGCCGAGCTTGCCGGGATGAGCGAGCGGACATTCCTGCGCCGGTTCGCGGCCGCGACCGGTGTCACGCCGGCGCGCTGGCTGCTGTCGGAACGGCTTTCGCGGGCGCGCACGCTGCTGGAAGACACCGCCATGCCGATCGAACGGATTGCCGAGACCGCCGGCTTTGGCGCGGCAGGCACGCTGCGGCATCACTTCCGCCGGCAATTCGCCACGACGCCTGTCGCTTATCGTGCGCGGTTTGGGAGCACGGCCAGGTCGGCCTGACGCATATCACCAGAAGGCAATGCGCGGTCAGGTCATGGATCCGACATAGCGGCCACGCGGCCTGATGATGCTGCCGCTAATGATCTGTTCGACCATATGCGCGGCCCAGCCGACGCTGCGTCCAAGCGCGAATAGCTGGAACGGTGCATCGCGCGGCAAGCCAAGGCCGCGCGTCAGAGCGGCCAAGGCAAAGTCGATGTTGGGGTGCGCGCCGGTCGCCGCCATGGCGGCTTTTTGCAACTGTTGCAGTGTCTCGTCGACAGGGATGACTGCCAGAAGTGCGGTGGCACGGGGATCGCCGTCGGGATAGAGCGGATGGCCGAACGCCGGCAAGGGCCGATCATGGCCGAGCCAGCGCCGGATCGCCGCATCCGCGCCGTGGGCTGCTGCATCTTCAGCCAGTTGCATCACAGATCGGAAGAGCACACGTCTGANCGCGGGCGGCGAAGGTCGATGCGTTGAGTTCATGATCGGCGAGCAGGACGAGGGCGCAGCGGATCGCTTCCGCGCCGGCATCATCCACCGACCAGCCCTGCGCCAGGCGCTTATGGACGGGCGCTGTGCCGGCTTCAGCGCCCAGCGACTGCGCCAGCGCTCCGACTGTGCGCGCGGCCTCGGTGCACAGCGAGGCGGCGCTGCGTCCTAGCGAAGGCCGCCCGTGGCCTGCAAGCATGGCAAGCTGCGCAAAGGCCGAGGCGCGGCCGACTGGATGAGGCGCTTCAGATGACGGAGCTTTGAACATCACCGGTTCAGGCGAGGCCCAGAGCACAGCAGCGGTTTCCTCCAGCGTCGCCGCTTTGGAAAGCGCAACGGCGTCTTGCCCTCGGTAGGTCAGTCGGCCGTGCAGCACAGTCGAAATCGCGGTGACAATCGAGGGTTCGCCCCAGGCGATCGCACTCTCGGCGATGGCCGAGGGACTGCGGCCGCGCGCCCGGCGGGTCGCCAATGCCGCGATGTCATCGGCGCGGTACTGGCTGCGGCGCGGGTCGCTCTCATCCGGCCGCATGCCGATGCGGCCACGGCTGACATAGGCGTAGAGCGTCTGCGGCCGGACCTTGAGCCTTTCCAGCGCCTCTTCCCGCGACAGCCATTCGGACATTTTTAGCTCACATATTGATTATATTGATCAAGATTGATCGAGGCGCAGCCCAACCCTTATCTCCCATGCAGAAAAGCTGCAAGGAGATGAGATATGGCGAACGGGCTCGATGATGTGGTGGCGGCGGAGACCGTGCTCTCCGATGTCGATGGCCTTGGCGGCCGCCTGACGATCCGCGGTCATTCGCTGCCGGAATTGGCGGGACGCTGGCGCTATGCGCAAGTGGTTCGCCTGTTGCTCGACGGCTTCTTCGACGGCCTTCCCGGCGATGCCGAACTGGCAGCGAGGCTGGGCAAGGCTCGCGTCGAGGTGTTCGAGCGGCTTGCGCCCTCGCTGCCGCTGCTCGCACCGCTTGAGATCTATAGCGCCATGCGCGCCGGCATGGCGCTGCTGCCGGATGGCGAGACGCTGACGGACGCCTTGCGGCTGATCGCGGCGCCCGCCGTGCTGACGCCGGCTCTGCTGCGGCTGGCGCGCGGCGAGCAGCCGACCGCACCTGACGCTAAGGCCGATCATGCCGCCGACATGCTGAGGATGCTCGAGGGATCCGTCCCGTCGCCGGCGCTGGCAAGGGCACTCGACACCTATCTGGTGACCGTGTGCGATCACGGCCTCAACGCCTCGACCTTTGCCACCCGCGTCGTCGCATCGACGCTGGCAGGGCTGACATCGTCGGTGCTGGCCGGGCTCGGCGCGCTCAAGGGGCCGCTGCACGGCGGCGCGCCCGGCCCGGTGATCGAGATGCTCGATGCAATCCAGGCGCATGGCGACGCGGCCGGTTGGCTGCGCGAGAAGGTCGCGCATGGCGAGCGCATCATGGGTTTCGGCCATCGTATCTACCGCGTGCGCGATCCGCGCGCCGATGTACTGAAAGCCGTCGTGCGGCAGCTCGGCAGCGAGGGTGAAGCCGGCCGCCGCCTGGCCTTCGCCGAACAGGTCGAGCACACGGCGCTCGAAGTGCTGCGGATCGCCAAGCCGCAGCGCTCGCTGCAGACCAATGTCGAGTTTTACACAGCGCTTGTGCTTGAGGCGGCTGGCTTTCCGCCACAGGCGTTCAGCAATGTCTTTGCCGCCGGACGTGTCGCCGGCTGGATCGCGCATGCGCGCGAACAGCAGACGACGGGGCGGCTGATCCGTCCACAGTCGCGCTATGTCGGGCCGGTGCCGGACCTCGTGGCCTGAGGCCCGCCTGTTTCGGTGGAGCAGCCCCTTCAAAGCGGGGCTTTCTTCATGACCGAAATTTCATGTGATCACGCGACCGTGTTCGTGTTCTTGCCTTCGTCATCCCTTATATGCTGCGCTGCAACATAAGTCCGCTGCAGTCGAACCCTCCCGATTCCCGGGCGGGTTGTGGCAGCAGCGACCAAACCGAACAGGAACGCCATGACCAAAAACGGCAAGGCGGAGGAAACGAAAAAGATCAACATTGCGCTGCAGGGAGGCGGCTCGCACGGGGCTTTCTCCTGGGGCGTACTCGACCGGCTGCTGGAGGATGGCAGGCTCGACATTTCAGCCGTGTCCGGCACCAGCGCCGGCGCGATGAATGCGGTGGCGCTGGCCGATGGTTTTGTGCGCGGCGGCGTCGAGGGTGCACGGCAAAAGCTCGACGATTTCTGGCGCGCGGTGGCGGCCAAGGGCCGCTTCAGCCCGGTGCAGCGCATGCCGTGGGACGTCGCCTGGGGCAACTGGTCGATCGAGAACACGCCCGGCTATTTCTTCTTCGACACCATGTCCCGAGTGTTTTCGCCCTATGTCGCCAATCCGCTGGGCTTGAACCCGCTGCGCGACGTGGTCGAGCAGGAGATCGATTTCAAAAATGTTCACGCCTGCAAGTCAATGGAGCTGTTCATTTCGGCGACCAATGTCGAGACCGGCCAGCTGCGCATCTTTTCCGATGGCGAGATCGACCTCGACACGGTGATGGCCTCGGCCTGCCTGCCGCAATTGTTCCGCGCCGTCGAGATCAAGGGCGTGCCCTATTGGGATGGCGGCTATGGCGGCAATCCGGCGCTGTTCCCGTTCTTCAAGACGGCGGCGACCGAGGATGTGCTTTTGGTGCAGATCAATCCGGTGGTGCGCGAAGGCACGCCGAAAAGCGCCAACGAAATCCAGAACCGCATCGACGAGATCACCTTCAATGCCGGGCTGCTGAACGAATTCCGCTCGATCGCCTTCGTCAAGGAACTGATCGCCGCCGGCCGGCTGCCGCCTGGCGAATACCGCGACATCCGCATGCACCGCATCGATGCCGACGAAGCGTTCAAGGATCTGTCGGCGTCATCCAAGGTCAACGCCGAATGGGCTTTTTTGACCTATTTGCGCGACCTTGGCCGCATAGCGGCGAGCGACTGGCTGGAGGAGAATTACGACGCCGTCGGCAAGCGGCCGACGCTCGATCTTTCCGGCGAACTCGATGACGGCTTCAAACCGGTGCGCGGGCCGGCACCGGGACGGCGGGTGAAGGAATTTCTCGCCGCCCGCAAGAAGCCGGACGCGGAACGCCGGCGGGCCTGAGTCCGCCCGGATCGATCAAGACGATCAGCGAAGTGTTCGGCAAATCGGAGTAGCGCCGATGACTTTCCGTCCCGGAACAACCGTTGCGTGTGACGGTATACAAAATCATACTGACGCCTGCTGCCATTCACTGAGTGGCTACGCAGGTCGCGCCCACATTTGAGCGTCAAGGCACAGGGGGGTGTCAGTGCTCAAAACGCCTTGAAAACAAAGCGCCTCCAACATCCGTATGGTTCCGAGACTGTGGTTCCGCCGCCTGACGGGGCGCCGATAAAACCGTTTTCGTTGGCCACACTACATCGCCTGGCACAATGTTCCTGCAACTTTTCGACTGTATTGCGATGCAACTTTGATGTAGAAGCGCGGCTTCGCCGTTCACGGCAAATTGAACACGGCCTGGCGCGCACCCATATCGGCGACGCGCCCGAGTTGGAAGACACGGTAGCTGTTAGACGACGGACACCCTGTTGGATAACGACTTGGCCGAACCCCGCAGTGGAAAAAAATGATGCCGAAGATCAGGTTTCACAAGCTTGCCGCTATTGTTGTGCTCATCGGCTTCGCGGCCTGGATGGGAACAGGCGCGTTCTCGTCCGTCGGCAGCGCCGCTGTCGAAGGTGCTGGCAAGGCAGGCGATCAGGCCAAGCCGGGCGATCAGGCCAAGGCGCCGGATGCAGCCAAGGCGGCCGAGGCCGAACCGAAGGCGCCGCTGCGCACCGTCGCTGTGGTGACGCCGCCGCGCAAGACCTATGCCCGCGCCATCCGCATTTCCGGGCTGACCGAGGCCGACAAGCGCGCCGTGCTGGCGACGCGCGTCGCCGGCGTCATCGAAAAGCTGCCGGTCAAGCAGGGCGATCACGTCAAGACCGGCGATCTGGTGCTGATGCTTGCGGCGGAAGAAAAGATCTCGATGGTCGACAATGCCAAGCAGCTCGTCGTGCAGCGCCAGGCTGAACTCGACGCATCGCTGCGGCTCATGAAGACCGGCAATCTGCCCAAGCTGCAGCTCGACACGGCGCGTTCGAATCTGACCGCTGCGCAGTCGCAGCTGGAAACGGCGCAGGCCGAACTCGAGCGCAATCTGGTCAAGGCGCCCTTCGACGGCGTCATCGACCGGGTGCCGGTGGAGCTCGGCAGTTCCATCATGCAGGGCGGCGAGGTGGCAACCATCCTCAAGCTCGATCCGGTGATTGCGCGCGGCGAAGTCAGCGAACGCGACCTCGGCTATCTCAAGCTTGGCGACAAGGCCACTGTCCGGCTGGTCAGCGGCCAGACCGTCGAAGGCACCGTGCGCTACATCAGCCGCGACGCCTCGTCGGCCACCCGAACCTTCCGCGTCGAGATCGCCGTCCCCAATGCCGACGGCTCGGTGCCGGCCGGCATGACGGCAGAGATTGCGCTCAGCGCGCAGCCGACCGACGCCGTCATGTTGCCGCGCTCCGTGGTGACGCTGGGCGACAAGGGAGACCTCGGCATCCGCGCCGTCGACAAGGACAACAAGGTGGTATTCTTCCCGATCGACCTCGTTGACGACTCGCCGAAGGGCCTCGTGCTTGGCGGCATTCCCGCCGATGCCCGCGTCATCGTCGCCGGCCAGGAACTCGTGAAGGAAGGCGACGTAGTCAAGCCGGTCGAGGCCGACCAGGCGACCATCCAGAAACTGTTGGGCGAAGCGACAACGCAGTAGCGCCGGGTGGCCCCGGACGGGGGCAACCGGCCGCAATGCGGCTCCTGAAATTTTGAGAACAGGCCATGGATATCGTCAAACTCGCGATCAACAATGCCCGGCTGACCATTGCGGTGCTGGTCTTCCTGCTGCTGGCGGGCTGGGTCGNTCGTCAAACTCGCGATCAACAATGCCCGGCTGACCATTGCGGTGCTGGTCTTCCTGCTGCTGGCGGGCTGGGTCGCCTATCAGTCGACGCCGAAGGAAGCGGAACCCGACGTTCCTACCCCTTATGTTTATATAAATGTCGCCTATCAAGGCATCGCGCCCGAAGACGCTGAAAGACTTCTGCTTAGGCCGCTGGAGGCAAAGCTTAAGAGCCTTAAGGGGTTAAAGGAGATGAAATCATCCGCCTATCAGGGCGGCGCCTTTGTCTTCCTTGAGTTTCTGCCGTCTATAAAAGTCGACACCGCGGTGACAGATACACGCTCGAAGGTTCAGGACGCGAAGGCTGACCTGCCCCAAGCGGCAGAAGAACCGGTTGTTACCGAGGTCAACATTTCCGAGTTTCCCGTCCTGGTCGTCACGCTGTCCGGCGATGTGCCCGAGCGTGTGCTTACGGCGGCGGCGCGCGAACTGCGCGACCGCATCGAGGAAGTACCGGGCGTTCTTGAGGGCACCATACAAGGCGCGCGCGACGATCTTGTCGAAGTCGTCATCGACCCGATGAAGCTGTCCTCCTACGGCCTGCAGCTCGACCAGTTGATCGGCGCGGTCGGCGCTTCCAACAGCCTGGTCGCCGCCGGCAACATCGAGGGTTCGGAAGGCAAATACGCGGTCAAGGTGCCGTCGCTGATCGAGACACCCGAGGATGTCGCGTCCTTGCCGGTGGTCGCCGGCCCCAATGCCGTCGTGCAGGCGAAGGACATCGCCACGGTGCGTTCGACCTTCGCCGACGCCGAGACCATCACCCGCCTCAACGGTAAGCCGGCCATCGCCATCGAAGTCAAGAAGCGCATCGGCGCCAATCTGATCGACACGCTGGCCAAGGTGCGGGAAGTGTCCGACGCCTATGTCAAGACCATGCCGGAAGGCATGAACATCACCTACACGCAGGACAAGTCGGTCTTCGTCAACCAGCTTCTGGGCGATCTGCAGAACCACGTGATGATCGCCGTCATCCTGGTGTTCATCGTCATCCTCTATGCGCTGTCGGGCCGCGCCTCGCTGCTGATCGGGCTTGCCATTCCGTCATCGTTCCTGATCGGCATCCTGCTCTTGGCGATGATGGGCTACACCATCAACATGATCGTGCTGTTCAGCCTTATCCTGGCGGTCGGCATGCTGGTCGACGACGCCATCATCGTCACCGAGTTCGCCGAACGGCGCATGGGCGAAGGCATGCCGAAGGCGGAAGCCTTCACGCTGGCCGCCAAGCGCATGGCCGGTCCGGTCATCGCCGCGACCATGACCCGCATCGCGGCGTTTTCGCCGCTGCTGTTCTGGCCCGGCATCATCGGCGACTTCATGAAATACATGCCGATCACGCTGATCGTCACGCTGTCGGCCTCGATGCTTTATGCGCTGGTGTTCGCGCCGACGCTGGGCGCGCTTTTCGCCAAGGCGCCGGAGCATCACGAGGAACACAATCGCGACGGCTGGTACATGGCGCTGGTCAAGCAGGCGGTGCGCTTCCCCATCACTGTGCTGGTGCTCACAGCCGTGCTGCTCACCGGCGTCGGCTTCGCCTATTCGAAGTATGGCGCCGGCGTCGAGTTCTTCCCCAGCGTCGAGCCCGATTACGGCCTGCTCTATGTGCATGCCCGCGGCAATCTCTCGCTGGCCGAAATGGATACGGCGACCAGGATCGCCGAAAACCGGCTGCTCGGCTGGCCCGGCGTCAAATCGGTCTACACCCGCGTCGGCAAGACGCAAGGCGGCGGCCAGGACGTGCCGGAAGATGTCGTCGGCGTCATCCAGTATGAGTTCATCGACTGGCGCGAGCGCAAATCGGCGAACCATATCCTGGATGAGCTGCGCACCGTCATGGCCGGCATTCCCGGCGTCGATGTCGAGGTGCGCGTGCCGGAGGCCGGTCCTCCCACGGGCAAGGCGGTGCAGCTCCGGCTTTCGGCCATCGATCCCAAAGGGCTCGACGACCAGGCCCGTGCGGTCGCGGCGCGCATCGCCAAGGTGCCCGGTGTCATCGACGTTTCCGACGGCCTGCCGCCGCCCGGCGTGGACTGGGCGCTCGAGGTCGACCGCGCCAAGGCGGCGCAGTACGGCATCAGCCCGACCGCCGTCGGCACCGTGGTGCAATTGGTGACCAATGGGTTGAAGCTGTCCGAGTACCGGCCGGCCGGCGCCGACGATGCCGTCGATATCCGCCTGCGCCTGCCCGAAGACCGGCGCACGCTATCGACGCTCGACGAGCTCCGGGTGCAGACCGCGCAAGGCTCGGTGCCGATCTCGAACTTCGTCGTGCGCAAGCCGGAGCCGACCGTCGGCATCCTCAACCGCATCGACGGCGCCCGCACAGTGGTCGTCCAGGCCAACGTCGCCGCCGGTAACCAGGTTGCGGCGGTGCAGGCGGAGGTGACCAAGGCGGTCACCGACATGAAGCTCGACAGCGGCATACGCTGGAAGCTGGCGGGGTCGAACGAGGACAGCGCCGAAGCCAGCGCCTTCCTCGGCAAGGCCTTCGGCGCGGCGATCTTCCTGATCTTCCTGGTGCTGCTGATGCAGTTCAACAAGTTCACCAGCGTGCTTCTGGTGCTGTCCTGCGTGGTCATGGCGACGATCGGTGTGTTCCTGGGGCTGCTGCTGACCGGCGAAGCCTTCGGCATCGTCATGTCGGGCATCGGCGTCATCGCGCTGGCCGGCGTGGTGGTGAACAACAACATCGTCTTGATCGACACCTATGACCGGCTGCGCGAAGAGGGCTGGGACAAGATGGAGGCGGTGCTGCAGACCTGCCGCGAACGTGCCCGTCCGGTGGTGCTGACGGCGGTCTCGGCCATCCTTGGCGTGCTGCCGATCGCCTTTGGCCTCGGCCTTGAAATCTTCCATCACGAGACGACGATCAACGCGCCGTCGACGCAATGGTGGATTTCGCTATCCTCGGCGATCGTCTTCGGCCTGTCCTTCGCCACCTTGCTGACGCTGGTGGTGACGCCGTCCATGCTGATGATCTTCACGCGCAGCAAGAACAGCCGCTTCTATGCGTTTTTCCGCAGGATTTTCGGCCGCGACAAGAAGCCGGATGCGCCTGTGGGGCCGAGGCCGGGTCCGCTCGACGAACCGGCAATCGCCTTCCCGAAAGCCGCGGAATAGCTGCATTCGACCAGTCAGACAAAAGGCCGTCCGGAACAACCGGGCGGCCTTTTGCATTGTCCCCTCGTATCCGACCAGCAAGGCGAGGGACTCTTAATGACCGTCAGCACCATCCTCATCATTGTCTTGATCCTGATCCTGATCGGCGCCGTACCGGCCTGGCCGCATTCGCGCTCCTGGGGCTATGGGCCGTCGGGGATCGCCGGCGCTGTGCTGGTGGTGCTGCTGATCCTGGTGCTGATGGGCAGGGTTTGATCGGAGCCTGAGATATCGGAGATTAGCGTTTCCTCGCCCCACGAAGTGCAGGCAATAGGCATACGGCGGTGCCAGCCCCCACTCCGGCCGCTGCGCGGCCACCTCTCCCACATGTCCATGGGGGAGAGGAAATGCCAAGCTTTTCAAGGCAGCGATCTTGGCGATTAGCATTTCCTCTCCCCCACGAATGTGGGGGTAGAGGTGGCTGGGCGAAGCCGAGACGGAGTGGGGGAACTCCCTATGCGATTGGCCAGAAATCGAGATGACGAGCACACGCTGTGCCCCCCTTGGCCACCCCGCCCGCTTGCGTATACGCTGCCCGCACCACAATCACCGAGGGAGCCATCAAGGTGAACACCGCCAGCCCGCCCAGGCCGCTCGCCGAGATCGCCAGCTATCACGCCCACATCTACTATGACGGGCAAGCCGAACGGCAGCAGGCCGAATGGCTGCGCCTGCGCATCGGCGAACGCTTCCGCGTGCGCCTGGGCAACTGGCGCGACGAGCCGGTCGGCCCGCACGAACAGGCCATGTACCAGGTCTCCTTCGCCACCGAGATCTTCGCCACGCTGGTCCCCTGGCTGATGCTTAACCATGGCGGCCTGAGCATCCTCATCCACCCCAACACCACCAACCCCAAGCGCGACCATCTGGTCGATCCGATCTGGATCGGGCGGCCGCTGGGGGTGCATGGCGAGGTGCTGGGCGAGGAGGACGAGGCGGAAGAAGCGCTGGAGGTCAATACCGAGCCGACGCTGGGGGCGTAGGGAGGCGTTCTGCAAAGTAGAGACTTGGCCTTGGAGACGCGTTCACCAGTAGCCTAGATGTTTAGTCCCAAGGTTTGATGGGTTGGATCGAGCCTGAATCGTTCGGGCTCTTTTGTCCAGATTT
>NZ_AYWC01000039.1:0-16365 GCF_000502615.1 Mesorhizobium sp. LNJC405B00
CATCTGCAAAATCTGGACAAAAGAGCCCGAACGATTCAGGCTCGATCCAACCCATCAAACCTTGGGACTAAACACCTAGGGCGAGTGAAGAAAGTCTGATCGCGGTGATACGGACCCAGCAGTATGTCGAGCACCTCAAATCGATGGGTTTAGATTTATTGTGCGAACCGCTGGTTGGTGAAATTGCGGTCGTATACATGGCCGACCTTCCCAATTCAGTCTCACCTGTTGCTCCAAAGGACTTCCCCGGCCGGGCGCTTTCGGATTTGCGCGATGTGGCACTAGGCAATGTGAAGAAATGGCTGCCGAAAATTGTCTCCGACGGCCAGATTGGCACATCTTATCTCTATTACGTCGACGGCAATACGATGCTCTCCACGAGCCTTGTGCTGCTCGACGAGTTCTGGCTGTCGATCAAAGCACAGTTTCCCGGCGATGTTTTATTTGCGCTGCCGCGCCGGGATCAATTGTTCATCTTCGATGCGAGCAATCCGCAGGCCCAAAGCGCGGCCAGACAGATGATCGACGTCACGTTCGAGGATGACTTCAATCTGCTATCCGATAAAATTTTCGAACGCCGCAACGGCAAACTCCTAGCCCAGATGTAGAGCTCGAAATGGCCGTACTCCAGACCCAGATCTCGCCCTCCTCCGAGACCTTCCGCGCCAATGCCGAGCGCATGCGGGCACTGGTTGCCGACATTGCGGACAAGGCGGCAACCGTCGAGCGCGGTGGCTCGGAGGAGGCGCGCGAGCGTCATGTTTCGCGCGGCAAGCTGTTGCCGCGCGAGCGGCTGGCGCAGTTGCTCGACACCGGCTCGCCCTTCCTCGAGATCGGCCAGTTCGCGGCATGGTCCATGTATGGCGAGGAGATTTCCTCGGCCGGCCTCATCGCCGGCGTCGGCCGTGTCGAAGGCACCGAGGTGATGGTCGTGGTCAACGACGCCACGGTGAAGGGCGGCACCTATTATCCGCTCACGGTGAAGAAGCATTTGCGCGCACAGGAGATCGCGCTGCAAAACAATCTGCCTTGCGTCTATCTGGTCGACAGCGGCGGCGCCAACCTGCCTAATCAGGACGAGGTGTTTCCCGATCGCGAGCATTTCGGCCGCATCTTCTACAACCAGGCCAACATGTCGGCGGCCGGCATTCCGCAGATCGCCTGCGTTATGGGCTCATGTACTGCGGGCGGCGCCTATGTGCCGGCAATGTCGGACGAGACGATCATGGTGCGCAACCAGGCGACCATTTTTCTCGGCGGCCCGCCTCTGGTGAAGGCGGCTACGGGCGAGGATGTCAGCGCCGAGGAGCTTGGCGGCGCCGACGTGCACACCAGGCTGTCCGGTGTCGCCGACCACTATGCGCTGGACGACGAACATGCCCTGGCCATCTGCCGGCGCATCGTCAAAAATCTCAACCGGCGCAAGACTGTAAGCCTGACCTTACAGAAACCCATGCCGCCGCTTCATGACGCGCAGGAACTCTACGGCATCGTGCCGACGGATCTGCGCCAGCCCTATGATGTGCGCGAGGTGATCGCGCGCGTCGTCGACGGCTCCGAGTTCGACGAGTTCAAGCAGAATTACGGCACCACGCTGGTCACCGGCTTTGCCCATCTTCAGGGCATGCCGGTCGGCATCATCGCCAACAATGGCGTGCTGTTTTCCGAAAGTGCTGTGAAGGGCGCGCATTTCATCGAACTGTGCTGCCAGCGCAAGATCCCGCTGATCTTCCTGCAGAACATCACCGGCTTCATGGTCGGGCGAAAATACGAGGCCGGCGGCATCGCCAAGGACGGCGCCAAGCTGGTGATGGCGGTCGCCACCGCCAAGGTGCCGAAGGTGACGATGATCATCGGCGGGTCGTTCGGCGCCGGCAATTACGGCATGTGCGGCCGCGCCTACTCGCCGCGCTTCCTGTGGATGTGGCCGAACGCGCGCATTTCGGTGATGGGCGGCGAACAGGCGGCGACCGTGCTGGCGGTGGTCAAGCGCGAGGGCATCGAGCGCAAGGGCGGTGAGTGGAGCGCGGACGAGGAAGCGAAATTCAAGAAGCCGATCCTGATGAAATACGAGCATGAGGGCCACCCGCTCTACTCCTCGGCGCGGCTGTGGGACGACGGCATCATCGATCCGGCGAAAACGCGCGAAGTGCTCGCGCTCAGCCTTTCGGCCGCGCTCAACGCCGACATCGAAGAAACGAAGTTCGGCGTGTTCAGGATGTAGGATGAGCAAGTTCGGCGAACGGATACATGTCCACACCGGCGACATCACCAGGCTTGCGGTCGATGCCATCGTCAACGCCGCCAATTCCTCGCTGCTGGGCGGCGGCGGCGTCGACGGCGCCATTCACCGCGCCGCAGGCCCGGAGCTCGAATTCGAATGCCGGATGCTGAACGGCTGCAAGGTCGGCGAAGCAAAGCTTACCAAGGGCTATCACCTGCCGGCACGTTACATCATCCACACGGTCGGACCTGTCTGGCAAGGCGGCGGAAAAGGCGAAGCCGGGCTGCTCGCCTCCTGCTATATCAGGTCGCTCGAAATCGCCGCCGCCAGGGATTGCCGGACTGTGGCATTTCCGGCGATCTCCACCGGCATCTACCGTTATCCGAAAAATGAGGCGACGCAGATTGCCGTTGGCATCGCAGGTACCTTCGTCGGACAGAACTCAACGCCCGAAACAGTTATTTTCTGCTGCTTCGACGAGCCAACAGCTCAACTATACCGACAAGCCGTTGCTGCCATTGGAGGATGCTAGTCTGCATGGATAAGATGGTTCATCCACCTACGCAAAAGCAATTTTCGGTGAGCAGGCTGGCGGTACTGGAGAATAGACGCTATTGTTCATCCCGCATTGGGCAACGGGGATGGGGTAAAGATGAGGCCGAAATATTCGGGAAAAACGACTGCGTCGGTACTTGCAGTCTTGCTTATATTTGCGGTACCCGGCGTTGGCGCCGCGGCATCGCTGGCGGGAAGCAAAGGCGACATTCATTTCTATCCGTATTTGCCGAAAAGCCCGAAAGACCAGTGCACCATGGCTTACAACGCCTATGTGGCCGCCGGCGGCCATTCGGCCTATGCGACCACGCCCTATGCCCGGATCCGTTCGTTGTACATCATCTGCGGCTCGGGCTTGAATGCACCGTCACAGAAGGCTGCCGAAGAACGGGCGATGAAATCCTGCGAGTCCGCCCGCAGCCATTACAAGGTCATTACAGGTGCGGGCTGCGAAGTTGCGGCATCGAAGTAGGCCGACAAGCATCGGCTTGGGCATTTTTCAAATGGGCGGAGCAATATGAAATCGACACGCATCAAACGAATTACTGTATCGGTGCTTGCCGGCCTGCTCGTATTTACGGCATCCGGTATCGGGGCGGCTGGATCGCTGGCGGGCAGCAAGGGAGACACCCGATTCTGGCCTCCGTTGTCACTGAATCCAAAGGAGCCCTGCACGAAGTCGTACAACGCCTATGTCGCGGCGAGTGGCCACTCGGCCTACGCGACCACATTCTACTCGCGCGTCGACGATCTTTACATCATCTGCGGTGCGCGGCTGAACGCGCCATCTCAGAAGGCCGCGGAAGAGTTGGCGTTGCGAAGCTGTCAGGTTGGCCTGAAAAAGTGGAAGGTTCAGACCGCGAGCGGCGGCTGCAAAATCGCGGCTTCGAAATAGGCTCATTCCTGCCAGACCGGCGCCGCCCGAGACAAACTCTGGAGGCTCCATGTTCGCCAAGATCCTGATCGCCAATCGCGGCGAGATCGCCTGCCGGGTGATACGCACGGCCAGAAAGATGGGGGTGCGCACGGTTGCTGTCTATTCCGACGCGGACGCCAAGGCTCTGCATGTCGAAATGGCCGACGAGGCGGTGCATATCGGCGCCTCGCCGGTCGGCGAAAGCTATCTTCGCGGCGACAAGATTGTTGCGGCGGCGCTAGCGACCGGCGCCGAAGCAATTCACCCCGGCTATGGCTTCCTCTCGGAAAACCCTGATTTCGTCGACCAGGTGACAGCGGCAGGGCTCACCTTCATTGGGCCGTCGGCCGCCTCGATCCGCGCCATGGGCCTGAAGGACGCGGCCAAGCGGCTGATGGAGAAAGCCGGCGTGCCGGTGGTGCCGGGCTATCATGGCGAGGCGCAGGAGATCGTGCTGCTGGCGTCCAAGGCGCGTGAGATCGGCTATCCCGTTCTGATCAAGGCGCGCGCCGGCGGTGGCGGCAAGGGCATGCGCCGGGTCGAACATCCCGACGATTTCTCCGAGGCGCTGTCGGGCGCACGGCGCGAGGCCAAGGCCGCGTTCGGCGACGATCGCGTGCTGGTCGAAAAATATGTCGACAAGCCGCGCCACATCGAGGTCCAGGTGTTCGGCGACAATTTTGGCAATGCCGTGCATCTCTATGAGCGCGACTGCTCGGCGCAGCGCCGCCACCAGAAGGTGATCGAGGAAGCGCCGGCGCCCGGCATGACGCCGGCGCTGCGCAAGGCGATGACGGAAGCGGCGGTCAAGGCCGCCAAGGCGATCAGCTATTCGGGCGCCGGCACCATCGAATTCATCGTCGACGCCTCGCAGGGGCTGAAGGCCGACCGTTTCTGGTTCATGGAAATGAACACCCGCCTGCAGGTCGAGCATCCCGTCACCGAAATGGTCACCGGCACCGACCTGGTCGAGTGGCAGTTGCGGGTAGCCGCCGGCGAAAAGCTGCCGAAGACGCAGAGCGAAATCACGCTTTCCGGCCACGCCTTCGAGGCGCGCATCTATGCCGAGGAAGCGGCGAAAGGGTTTCTGCCGGCGACCGGCACGCTGCATCACCTGGCGTTTCCCGACAACGCGCCCGAAGGCGCCAGCATGCGCATCGAGACCGGCGTGCGGGCCGGCGATGCGATCTCGCCCTTCTACGATCCGATGATCGCCAAGCTGGTCGTCCACGCCAAGGACAGGCAGGCGGCACTCGATGCGCTCGGGACTGCGTTGTCGCAGACCGAGATTGCCGGCTCGACCGTCAACACCGCCTTTCTCGCGGCACTTGCCGCGAACACCGATTTTTCGGCCGGCGACGTCGATACCGGCCTGATCGGCAGGCATCAGGAAGCGCTGACCGCGGTCGCCCCGCCGCGCAGCGAGATCGTTGCCGCGGCGGCCCTTGCCGCGGCGGGCGCCGGTGCCTTGCCGCCGTCGAACGATCCGTGGTCGTCGCTTGCCGGCTATGCGCATTTCCACAGCATTGCGCGCCGCACGCGCCTGCGCCATGGCGAGGACGATATACTGGCGCGTGTTTCAGTGCGGCCGGACGGGCGCTTCGAGGTGGCGCTGGACGCGCCCTATGACAGCGTCAATTCGCATGATCTTCGCGCCGCCCCTCGCCTTGCCCGCTGGCCAGGCCACGTCACCGTCTTCGAAGGCGCGGTCGGCTACAGTTTCTTCGTCCCGGATCCGCTGGCGCGCACCGACGAGGCGGCCGCCGCTTCCGGCAGCCTGCGCGCGCCGATGCCAGGCGTGGTCAAGCTGGTGCGCGCGGCAAAGGGCGAAAGGGTGATCAAGGGCCAGCCGCTACTGATCCTGGAAGCGATGAAGATGGAGCACACGATCGCGGCCAGCCATGACGGCGTGATCGCGGAAATCGCCACCGAGGGCGCGCAGGTCACCGACGGAACGGTGCTGGTGCGCTTCGTTGAAGAGGCTGCATAGCCGGCTGGAGGCTTGAACGAAAAATGGCCAGGACAAGCCCGGCCATTTCCTTGAGTACGCGGACGATTACTGCGCGATTGGCGCGTATTTGCCGTCATGCCACTGGTTGATGTCGTAGCTGGCGTTCTTCAGATCGCCCTTCTCATCAAAGGTCACGTCGCCGACCACGGTGCTGAAAGGCGTGCCGTTCTTCAGCGCTTCGGCTACCTTGACCGGATCGTCCGTTCCGGCGCGCTTGACGCCCTCTGCAAACGCCTGAACGACGGCGTAGGAGAACAGCGTAAAGCCTTCCGGCACGAAGCCGCCCGCCTTGATCTTGGCGATGGCCTCCTTGGCTTCCGGCTTGGCCTGCGGGTCCGACGGGAAGACGAACAGGGTGCCTTCACCGGCGGGGCCGGCGACCTGCCAGAATTCCGGCGAGGCGATCGAGTCCGGCATGATCAGCTGGAACTTGACGCTCTGCTCGGCCGACTGACGCAGGATAAGCCCGGCTTCCGGGTGATAGCCGCCGAAATAGACAACGTCGGCCTTGAGGTCCTTCAGCTTGGTGACGAGAGCCGAATAATCCTTCTCGCCGGCATTGATGCCTTCATAGTCGATCTCCTTGAGGCCACCGGCATTCATCGTCGCCTTCACGGCATCGGCAACGCCCTGACCGTAGGCGCTCTTGTCATGCAGGATAACGACATTCTTGCCGGCATATTTCTTGGCGATCCACGGGCCAATGAAGGCGCCCTGCGCGTCGTCACGCGTATAGAGACGCATGATCGTCGGCCAGCCGGCCTTGGCGGCGGCATCGGTCAGCTCGGGATTGGAAGAGGCCGGGCTCATCATCAGCGCGCCGGCCTCGGCGTAGACGGCGGAAGCCGGGATGCTCGAACCTGAACAGGCATGGCCGTCGATAAACTTGACGCTGTTGGCAACGATCCGGTTGGCCACCGAAACCGCCTGCTTGGGATCGCACTGGTCGTCCTCGATGTCGAGCTTGATCATCGAGCCGTTGACACCGCCGGCGGCGTTGATCGCGTCGGCGGCTGCCGTTGCGCCCTGCTTGAACTGGTCGCCGATCGTGGCGAGCTGTCCGGTCATCGGGCCGACCACCNACCACCGAAATGGTGATGTCATCGGCAAAGGCAACCGGCGCGCTCATCATCAGGCCAAATACGGCCGCGCTCAAAATACCCGTTTTTTTCATGGTGATAGAACTCCTCCCACACTCGCGCAGCCGCTCTGGCCGCGCTTCTTTCCGAAGGCGGGACAATTTCATCCTTCATTGGGCCTGTCTAGGCGCATCGGCGCCGCTCGATTGGGCCTCATCAACGCAAAAAGCCACGCCAGCCTGTTCCGGCCGGTCGTGGCTTTTTGCTCGTAGCAGTCCCCATGCGCCCCCGCGCCACGAAAACCTGCCCGCCGTCCCCATTGTGCACGACTGGACCGTGCCGGCCTGCCGCGTTCTTGTTCTTTCATGGTCGGCCGTCTTGTCGCGGCCTTGTCGTTTCACCGGTTCCGACCGTCTTTGCGGTCTTGATCCCGGGGCTTCCCTGTTTTCGATAATCTGCCTGCGATAATCTGCTCGCGATCTCAGTGCATCGTCATCCATTCGCGGGCTTCGCGCAGCGCCTTGGCGATCTCGACCTTGGACATTGCGGCCGACAGTTCCGAGCGCAGTTCCGCGGCGCGGACCGAGCCCTTGATGGCGGCGATGTTGAACCATTTGTGGGCGGCAACGACATCGGTCTCGCAATCGCGGCCGGTCGCATACATCATGCCCAGTTCGAAAAGAATGTCGGCCTGGGCAGTTGCCCCCATGGCGCCGAAGCCGGCTTCAAGCATTTCAAAACGTGCCATTTTAGTCCCCTGTCTGGCTCCCGAGAGCGGGCCTCTTCTGTCCCCCGGTGTTCCCTGGGGAGCCGCTCTTTCGATGCTTCCGAGAATGAGGCCGAGCCTTGAATCCGTCGTTAAATGGCGTGCTTAATTTGGAGAAAACAAAGCTAAAACAAGAGGTAAACGCGGAAATTCGTTAAGGATACAAAGTCAGCAATCCCGCCGTTTTTCGATCGATTTGACGAAAATTTGCAAGGCGCCGATCAACACTCTGCTAACCACGCAAACCAAAGCCAACGCCTCGATCGTTTCATTTTCACGGGCTGCGCTCTCCCGACCCCGCATGAAAATTGCGAAACCTTCCGTCGCGGCACGCTTTTGTTTTGCCGGGAGCTGGATTAGCTTACGTTTGCGTAAGCGGCAGAGAGGCGGCTGCCCCATCTAAACCAGGGAGGACAGATATGTTTCGCAAAGTGAGCTTGGCCCTGGCGGCCGCCGTGATGATGGCTGGTGCGGCTTGGGCCGATCCGATCGAAGGCAATTGGAAGACACAAGCCGGCGACACAGCAGTAATCGGCGGCAGCGGTTCATTCTCTATCACGCTGAAGACCGGCAAATATGCCGGGAAGACCATCGGTTCGCTCAAGGCGGCCGGGGGCAACAAATATGCCGGCAACATCACCGATCCGGCAAACGACAAGACCTATTCGGGCAAGGCAACACTGTCGGGCACCTCGCTCAAGATGAGCGGCTGCGTGCTCGGCGGGCTGATCTGCAAGAGCCAGACCTGGCACAAGCTCTGATCTTGCTGCTTTGAGTTGACCAACGGGGCCTTCACAGGCCCCGTTTTCTTTTGCAGGACGGTCCGCGCCATAGCGACGACCGTGCCGTTTGCGGCGGCGCAAACCCGAACCGATGCTCTCCCTAAAACATCGTCAATCACTTTGAACCGCAGATGAACGTCGGCATCAGCGCCGGTTCAGTCGCATCAGGGCATTTTGATGGCGTGTTCAAGGAGACACTCCGCAAATGCTCGCTCGCCGCTTCACCATCGTCTGCCTGTTGATGAGCCTGTTCGGGATGCTCTTCGCCATCCTCGTGGCCGAATCCGGCCGTCCGGCCCGTTCCTGGGATGCAGCCAGTTCCTGCCAATTCGATTGCATGAACCATTTTCGCCCCTGAGACGACAAAGACATAGATCCAAACAGAAAAGCAAAAGCCATGAACCGCATCGCCATCAACGCCCTCCAGACCCTTCGGCTCCTGCCGCGGGCGGCGCTCGTCCTGGTCGTGCTGTCGGCGCCGGTCCTGGCCATGCCAATGATGCGGGCCAATGCCGACACGACGATCGACGCGCCGGCGACGAAGAAGCATGGCGTCGGCTTTGTCTTGCTGGTCAGTCTGCAGCGCGGGTAAGGTGTGCCGGTATTAAGGTGATGCCGGCCTGCAAGTGGCGGCCTTGGTGCTCACATGCTTCGAGTACGCTCCGCTCCGGTTCTCGAAGCCAACCAGTTTGGTCGCTTCGCGCCCGTCCTCGACTCCGGCTCAGCCTTACCTGAATCTCAGCACACCTTGGGCGTGGACGAATAAATCGACCACTTGGCGGCCACCCTCCCCTCCCAAGTGCGGCCTCAAGTCTCTATATTGAGCCATGGAAAAGCGAATCTACCCACAAGCTATCGAATCGGTCGTCATGCCGGAGCCTTTCGGCAAGCAGAGCTTCGACGACGCCAAAAAGGCCGTGGCCGCCTTGCAGGTGCTCTACGACCGCAACACCAAGTTTCTGCGCGACTCCTTTGCCACGCTTGCCGCCGGCGGCGACGAAAGCAAGCGCTACCGCGCCTTCTACCCGGAGATCGGCGTCACCACCAATTCGTTCACCCAGATCGACTCGCGCCAGGCCTACGGCCACATGCCGACCCCCGGGCATTTCTCGACCACCATCACCCAGCCGGTGCTGTTCGAACGCTATCTCGTAGAGCAGCTTCGCCTGATCATGCGCAATCACGGCGTGCCGGTAACGGTTTCGGAATCGACCACGCCGATCCCGCTGCATTTCGCGTTCCTTGAAGGAACCCATGTCGATGGCGCCGCCGCCGACCGCATCAAACGGCCGATCCGCGACCTGTTCGACGTGCCGGATCTCGACGGCACCGACGACCAGATCGCCAACGGTACCTTCGAGGTCGCGTTCGGCGAACCAAGGCCGCTGGCGCCGTTCACGGCGCAGCGCATCGACTATTCGCTGCACCGCATGACGCACTACACGGCGACCAGCCCGCAGCATTTCCAGAACTTCGTGCTGTTCACCAACTACCAGTTCTACATCGACGAGTTCGTCGCCCGAGCGCGGGCCCAGATGGCTGAAGGCGGCCACGGCTATACCGAATTCGTCGAACCGGGCAATGTCATCACCAAGGCAGGGCAAAACGCGCCCAGCGAAGGCGTGGCGGCGCCGCGCCTGCCTCAGATGCCAGCCTATCATCTGAAGAAGCCGAACCATGGCGGCATCACCATGGTCAACATCGGCGTCGGCCCGTCCAACGCCAAGACGATCACCGACCATGTCGCGGTGCTGCGGCCACATGCATGGCTGATGCTCGGCCATTGCGCCGGCCTGCGCAACACTCAGGCGCTGGGCGACTATGTGCTGGCGCATGCCTATGTCCGGGAAGACCATGTGCTGGACGATGACCTGCCGGTGTGGGTGCCGATACCGCCGCTGGCCGAGATCCAGGTGGCGCTGCAGGAGGCGGTCGCCGAAGTCACCGGACTTTCCGGCTACGATCTCAAGCGCATCATGCGCACCGGCACCGTCGCCACCATCGACAACCGCAACTGGGAACTGCGCGACCAGCGCGGACCGGTGCAGCGGCTGTCGCAGTCGCGCGCCATCGCGCTCGATATGGAATCGGCCACGATCGCCGCCAATGGCTTCCGCTTCCGCGTGCCCTACGGCACGCTGCTTTGCGTCTCCGACAAGCCGCTGCATGGCGAGTTGAAGCTGCCCGGCATGGCGACAGAATTCTACAAGCGGCAAGTGGCGCAGCATCTGACCATCGGCATCAAGGCGATGGAGAAGCTGGCGGAAATGCCGATGGAACGGTTGCATTCGCGCAAGCTGAGAAGCTTTTCGGAGACGGCCTTTCAGTAGACCGGCTTGCCGTAAATGTTTGCCGCGAGGCGTTTCGTCATCTTGATTGGGCCGCATTTCAGCCGATAAAGGCCTGATACCTCGGCAATGTATTACCCGGTCTATGGGCAAAACCCGGTCTGATGGCACGCGTGCGAAAGATGATGGCTTCAATGGCGTTCCTGGCAATGCTCGGCCTCTCGGCCGCGCTTGTAGCCGGGTTCTTTGGCGCACTGCATCCGGCCTTCGATTCCTTCGCCCATTTCCGCATCCATTTTGCCGTGCTGATGGGGCTGATTGCGCTGCCGCTGCTCGCCACCTCGTTTCGCCTGCAGGCGGGCGTGGGCCTGCTGCTGGCCGTGGCCGCCTTCGCCAGCACGTTGAGCACCTTGCCGCGCCTGTGGCCGGTGCAGGCCGCCAATGACGCCGCGCCCGGCAACGAACCGGTCTACCGGCTGCTGCAGATGAACCTGCGTTTCAACAATCCGACACCCAAGAAGGTTCTTTCGCTGATCGCCAGGACCAACCCGGACGTGATCACGCTCGACGAAGTATCGGCCATGTGGGCGACCGAACTCGGCTATATCGAGAACGCCTATCCCTATCGCATCCTGTGCGCCCATCCCGACGGCGTGTGGGGCGTGGCGCTTTTGTCCCGGCGACCTTTTGCGGCCGGCACCGAGCCGCATTGCGAACCGCGCGGCGCGATGGCGGCCGCCACCGTCGATTTCGGCGGCACTCCGGTCGATGTCGCGGCGATCCATTTGAGCTGGCCGTGGCCGAAGGAACAATACTGGCAGATCGGCGAGTTGACCGAGACGCTCACCTCGCTCGGCGAGACGGCGATCATGGCCGGCGACTGCAATGCCGTGCCGTGGAGCGCCGCGGTACGGCGCGTTGCCTCGCTCGGCGGACTGACCGTGATGCCGTCGGCCGGACCGACCTGGATCCACCGGACCCTGCCCGATTTCCTGCGGCGCTATGTGGGCCTGCCGATCGACCAGGTGTTTTCGAAGGGCGGGGTGACCATCCTGTCGTCGACGCAGATGGAAGAGACCGGCTCCGACCATCTGCCGGTGATGGTGGAATTTTCATTGATGCGCGACGAGACCAAGCCGGTCGACGAGGATTCTACCGCGACTGTGTCGCTGATCCAGCCCAGCATGGGCGGCTAGATCGTACGCCACGGGGCTTACGGTTTCACAAGCCTACCAAGGCCTCGATGATGCGCTCGACATGGCCGCCTTCACTGTGCTCGCGCGCGTCGAACGCGATCTGTTTTGCCTCATAGAGCTTGGAAGTGGCTTGCAAGCGCCGCGTGGCTTCGACGCGCGTTTTGTTGCATTGCGGATCGTTGGCAAATTTCAGGCCGCGAACCGACCGCTCGGCAGCCTGCATCATCTGCCCGGCGATACGGCCATGGGTTCCTTCATGAGCGAGAACGCCTGTGAAAAACCGGTTCCAGCGTTTGCGCAGCGCCGGCGTGACGGCCGAGGCGACGCGCGGGTAGGTGTAGGCGATGTTGAGCGTTCCATTGGCCTGGCGCAGGCGGCAGACGCCGTTGACCTGACCCACGTCCAGGCTCCAGTCGGCGGTGTAGCTTGTCTGCGCGATGGCGTGGGTCATGAAACCGTGCTTGGGGCCCCTGCGGTTCATGGCGATAACCAGACCGGCACCTGTCGTGCCGGTGATGTCATAGGTTCGCGTCTTGACGACGGTTTTCACCCCCGCCGACGCCATCCCGACGACGCCGCAGGCCGCGCTTACGACGGCGACGCAAAACAAGACCACCACGCGCATGCCATTTTCCCCATGGACGCGGCAATGAGACCACAAGCAGACGACGGTTTCAACAATCTTTGGCGCCGAGCGCCTTACATGCCTTGGTAAACCCGGCCATCGCCGCCATTTTTGCTGGTTGAGACGGCCCCGGTCGGTGAGGCTCACATGCCCTGATAGACCGGGCCTTCGCCGCCTTGTGGCGGCACCCAGTTGATGTTCTGGTTGGGATCCTTGATGTCGCAGGTCTTGCAGTGCACGCAGTTCTGCGCGTTGATGACGAAACGCACATCCTTGTCAGACGGATCGGCGGCGGCGTTGCCGTCCTTGTCGACCCATTCGTAAACACCGGCCGGGCAATAGCGGGTCGAAGGCCCGGCAAAGACATCATGCTCGGAACGCTTCTGCAACTCCATGTCGCCGACGATGAGATGCACCGGCTCGTTTTCCTCGTGATTGGTGTTGGACAGGAACACCGAGGACAGGCGGTCGAAGGTCAGCACGCCGTCCGCTTTGGGATAGGCGATCTTCTTGTGCTTGGCCGCGGGCTCAAGCGTGGCATAATCGGCCTTGCCATGTTTCAGCGTGCCGAAGGGCGAGAAGCCGAACAGCGTGTTCAGCCACATGTCGAGACCACCGAGGCCGACGCCGATAATGGTGCCGAAGCGCGACCAGAGCGGCTTGACGTTGCGGACCTTCTTCAAATCCTTGCCGATATCGGTCGCGCGCCAGGCGTCCTCATAAGACGACAGTTCGTCATTGGCGCGGCCGGAGCCGATCGCTTGCGCGACATGCTCGGCCGCCAGCATGCCGGACAGCACCGCATTGTGCGAACCCTTGATGCGCGGCACGTTGACGAAGCCCGCCGCACACCCCATCAGCACGCCGCCGGGGAAGGAGAGTTTCGGCACCGACTGCCAGCCGCCTTCGGTAATGGCGCGCGCGCCGTAGCCGATGCGCTTGGCGCCCTCGAAGGTGCGCGATATCGCCGGATGCGTCTTGAAGCGTTGGAATTCCTCGAAGGGCGACAGCCAGGGGTTCTTGTAGTTGAGATGCAGGACGAAGCCGACCGCGACCTGGTTATCCTCGAGGTGGTAGAGGAAGGAGCCGCCGCCTGTCTTCAGGTCGAGCGGCCAGCCGAAGGAGTGCTGCACCAGGCCCGGCCGGTGGTTCTCGGGCTTGACCTGCCACAGCTCCTTGAGGCCGATGCCGTATTTGCCGGGCTCACGGCCGTCGGACAGTTTGTATTTTGCGATCAGCTGCTTGGACAGCGAACCGCGCGCGCCCTCGCCGATCAGCACGTATTTGCCCATCAGCGCCATGCCCGGCGCAAAGCCCGGGCCATGTGTGCCGTCTTTTTCGACGCCCATGTCGCCGGTGACGACGCCCGTGACCGCGCCGGCATCGTTGTAGACGAGGCTGGCGGCAGCAAAGCCCGGATAGATTTCGACGCCTAGCGCTTCAGCCTTGGTTGCCAGCCAGCGGCAGACATTGCCGAGCGAGACGATGTAGTTGCCGTGATTGTTCATCAGCGGCGGCATCAGGATATTGGGCAGACGGAACGAGCCGGCGGGGCCGAGCACCAGGAAATCGTCGGCCGTAACCGGCGTCTTGAAGGGGTGGCCATCTTCCTCGCGCCAGCCCGGCAACAGGCGGTCGATGCCTATGGGATCGACGACGGCGCCTGACAGAATGTGGGCACCAACCTCGCCGCCCTTTTCCAACACCACGACGGAAAGCTCGGGATTGACCTGCTTGAGACGGATCGCTGCGGCAAGGCCCGCCGGGCCGGCCCCGACGATGACCACGTCGAATTCCATGCTCTCGCGTTCGATCTCGCTCATCAACCCCTCCGCTCTGGCCAACCGTTTCCGGCATTTTGCTGGCTCCTGCGCTGCATAGCGCATCAATCAGCGACAGGAAACCGGCGCTGACGTGACAATGCCGATTTCGACAAAAAGTCGCGGATGACAACTCTGCCGCAACCGTTTTGCGCGCGCCCGCGCTCAGCGTCCCATATTTTAATTGTTCGACGGCTCTCTTGTCGGCCATACTTATTTCCATGCGCACGCCGTCCGGCTATTCATTGACGCGCTTCCCCCTTCCGCCCGGCCGGACCTGCCGAGCGATCCTTCTCGCCCTTTCAATGCTTACGCCGGTTCGCGCTCAGGCCGAGCCGGTGAAGGTGTGGGCGACCGGCGCCTATTCCTTTTCCGACGAGCTTGGCGGTTTCCACATCACCGGCGCCTCGGGCACCGGCACCAAGGAAGATCCGTTGGTCATCTCCGAGGAGCTGAATTCGTCGACGCCGGTGACGCTCACCATCCGCACCACCAAACCGATCCAGCCGTTCAGCACCAACGGCGAATTCGCCAACGGCATCCTGTACATGCGTATCGAGGTGCTCAACAACAGCGGCCAGGCCTGGGTCGAATTCCAGTTCGAGCTGCAGGAGATACTCAACCAGCCGAGCGTGTTCGGCGACGGCCTGTCCTTCGACCAGCGCAACAAGACGCCCGACAACATCCTGTCGAGCGCGTACGCCGATTTCGACCGCGATTTCGAACCCTATGACCGGCTCTTGTTCAAGAGTGGACAGATCGACCCGCTGAAGAGGGGACGCTTCGAGTTTCTGATCACCGACTACACGCCGCGCTGGACGTTCTATCTGGTGCAGGATCCGCGGATACCGACGGGGTAAGCGGCAGACGCCGTGAAAATCGCCACGAAATGCCCTTCGTGATTGGCGAAAGCCGACGAGCGCGTAATCTCCCTCCTTGAGGGGGAGATTACTAACCGCCCAACCTTGCAAATCGTCTCTCGGCGGACGAATGTGCCCGGCATGACTGCCGCCTCCCCCAACAACCGATCCGACCTGGCCGAGTTGCTCGCCTTCTACGCCTCTGCCGGTGTCGACGAAGCGTTGGAGGACGCGCCGGTGAACCGGTTTGCCGGGGCAGCACCGGAGCGCCCCGAGCGCACAACGGCGCCTGCCGCGCCGCCTCGCGAAAACAAGTTTCCGGAACAAGCCGCCGCCAGCCCCGGGCTGGACGCAAGCCGGGTGCCGGACGCGCCGGCGCGTTCCGTTCCGGCCATGGCGACGGTGCCCGACGAGGCACAGGCGGCCCTGGCCCGGCAAATGGCGGCAAGTGCCTCGACGCTCGACGAACTGCGCCAGCACATGGCGTCGTTCGATGGCTGCAACCTCAAATTCACCGCCAAGAACCTGGTCTTTGCCGACGGCAATCCGGAAGGTTTGGTGATGTTGGTCGGCGAGGCGCCCGGCCGCGACGAGGATATTGAGGGCCTGCCCTTCGTCGGCCGCTCCGGCCGGCTGCTCGACCGCATGCTGGGGGCGATCGGGCTTGACCGGACTTCGGTCTATATCGCCAACGTCATTCCCTGGCGGCCGCCCGGCAACCGCACGCCGACGCCGCACGAGACCGAAATCTGCCGCCCCTTCATCGAGCGGCAGATCGAGCTGGTCAATCCGAAGGTGCTGGTCAATCTCGGCGGCCCTTCGGCCAAAACCCTGCTCAACACGACCGAGGGCATTCTGCGCCTGCGCGGCAATTGGCAGGTGCACACGACGGTGTCGGGCACTGCCATTCCGGCCATGCCGACGCTGCACCCGGCCTATCTCTTGCGGACGCCGGCGCACAAGAAACTGGCGTGGCGGGATTTTCTCGAGGTGAAGGCGAAGTTGCGGGAGCTGGGCTAGCTGATCTCCCCCTTGAGGGCCCTTGGAGGGGGAGATGTCGCCGAAGGCGACTGTGGGGTCGTTGCGCGTGGAGCGCCAACGTCCATTTCCGTAAGAAGGTCGCATCCCGTCGAACCCCTTCTGGCCTGCCGGCCATCTCCCCCTCAAAGGCATAGGCGCTAAGATAGCTTTGGCATGGACTGAAACTTGCGCTTTCGTGGTGGTTCGCGCCAGCGATATCGCA
>NZ_AYWC01000040.1:0-15768 GCF_000502615.1 Mesorhizobium sp. LNJC405B00
CCACACGGGAGCTAGCCAAGCTTTATTCCTCGATGCGGTTGTTCATCAATTTCTTTCAGCCATCATTTAAGTTGAGAGCACCCACGAATGCGGTTCTTTCGGCCCGGTCGCGAGGTCGGCGACCGAGTTGCGCTTCTTCCACTTGGCAACGGTCTTCTGGTTGATCCCGTAGCGCTTTGCCAGAGGCCTCAGGCTCTCTTGACCATTTTGTATCGCTCGACGGATCGCCTCTGTCGTCGTGGCGCTCTCGTGTAGAACCTGGCCCATAGCGCATCCCTCCATTCCTGCGAGAAGACTGCACCATCAAAGCCCGGGATCAAACACCTAGATCGACATCAACCGGATAGACGTTTTGGCGCGATAGTCCTACAGCCCACACAGACGGCGCTCACTCAAAGCCTGACGAAAAGAGCTGCTCGACCCGTAGCCCGCTCGGCAAGCACGCAGCCGAAACGCGCGCCGGAGGCGATGACACGATCGATCTCTTCGATGGCGATCTCCGGCTTTGTCAGAGCGACCTTCCGGTCCTTCGGGACTCGGCCCGCATTGTCCGCTCGAGATCATTCGTTCAAGTGTGGGGCAGGAACAGCCAAAGGCCCACCATCACCGGCACTTCGCGCGAGGCCGGAGTCACGGACACCAGTGACTGGCAATTGGACGTCTTGCCAAGCGAGGAAGCGTATAGAGGCGCGACACCAACCGAATGGTCCCGTCTTCGGTAACGCTGTGTCGTCAATGATGAGAAAACCCGCCTTATCGCCGACTAGGCGATCTGCCTCCTTCAGCAGGGCGGCCGCGAGCGGAGTGCTGTCCCAAACCCCTGCCGCGACAAAATGGTGAAGCTGATCGTAGCCGACATCGCCCGCTCGCGCGGCCATGGTTGTACGCTCTTACGGTCGCCCGGCCCGATCAGGCCGGCAATGTACAGGGGACACACATCCGGCGCCGAGCTGGATGCGAGAGACCTGCCAAAAACGGTTGAAGCCTATGCTCGAGATCGCCTTGCCAGTCCACATGCATTGATCGGCCCTCCCCAAGCTGACCTCCCAGGAATCGCGCTGTCATCGGGCGATGAATAGTCCCTGATTGTGGGCATCGAAAATTCCCTAGTTGGCGCTGCTGCCGCCAGTTCCGGGACGCGTCCCGGAACTGGCGGCTTTCGCCCCGGTGTCGATAGTCCGTCCCGACCTTTGCGGGACGGGAGCGGCGCTGGTGGTCCAACTTGGAGAACTTCTGATGATATTGGATCTACACCGTCAGGGCCTGTCCGTGACTGCGATCGCCCGGCGAACGGGGCGCGATCCCAAGACAGTCCGCAAATACATCGAGCGCGGGCTCGAACTCCCCGCCTGTGGCCCGCGGCAGGCGGGGCGGCCAGACAAGATCGCGCCGTTTGTCGACTATCTGCGCGAACGGGTCTCGACCTTTCCCGATCTGAGCGCCGTGCGCCTAACGCGCGAGATTCGTGAGCGCGGCTATGATGGCGCCTACACCGCCGTGAAGCGCTTCGTGGCCGCGGTCCGGCCACAGGAGCAGGTGCGTCCCTTCGAGGTGCGCTTCGAGACTCCGGCCGGATCTCAAGCACAGGTCGACTTCGCGCGCTTCGTCACCGAGTTCACCGACACGCCGGGCGTGATGCGCATCGTCTGGCTGTTCTCGCTGTGCTTGGCCACTCGCGTTACATCTTCGCCCGCTACGTCATGCACCAGGACCTGCAGACGCTGCTGCGCTGTCATATGCAGGCTTTCGACGCCATTGGAGGAGTGCCGATCGAGATCCTCTACGACAGGATGAAGACGGCGGTTACCGGCGAAGATAACGAAAGGCCACATCATCTACAATCGTTCGCTGCTGGCGCTGGCCAAGCACTTTGGCTTCCAGCCCAGAGCCTGCCGGCCGTATCGCGCCAAACCAAGGGCAAAGTCGAGCGACCATTCCGCTATATCCGCGAGGACTTCTTCCTGGCCCGCAGCTTCCGCAATCTCGACGACCTGAACGAGCAATTGCAAGATTGGCTCGACACCGTCGCCAATGCTCGCCTGCATGGCACCACGCAACGCATCGTCAGTGAAGCCTTCGCGGCGGAGCAGCCGGAACTTCAATCTCTCCCGGCCGTTCCCTTCGACGCGCTTCTCAAGCTGGAGCGTCGCGTCAGCCATGATGGTCTCGTCTCGATCGGCGGCAACTACTATAGCGTTCCCGATCGCACCCGGCGCCTTGTCGAGGTTCACCAGCTTGCCGACTGCATCCGCATCCTGGACGAAGGCAGGCTGGTTGCCAGCCATCCTGTGCTCGAGGGGCGTCGCCAATATCGGATCGATCCGGCTCATCGTCAGGGGGCAGCTCGCCATGCGGCGAGGAAGAGCGCCCCGGATATCATCGTCGGCCGTCTCGGCGACCATGTCGCCCGGCGCTCGCTCGACTTCTATCAGGCCGTCGCCGAACGACTGGCGATCGAAGGGAGCCGGCCATGACCATGCACGCATCCACGATCGACAGCATCAGGAAGAGCCTGGTCGGGCTGCGCATGCCACGGGCGCTCGAAGCACTCGACGCGACCCTGCGGCGCATTGAGCAGGGCGAGATCGACGGCATCCAGGCCTTCGACGAACTTCTGGTCGAAGAACTAACTCTACGCGAAAGTCGGCGCATCAAGGCTGCTCTGATGATGGCGCGCCTCACCACCGTCAAGACACTCGCCGGCTTCGACTTCGCTTTCCAGCCATCGCTCGACAAAAACCGCATCATGGCGCTGGCCGAACTGAAGTTCATCGAGCGCGCGGAGGTAGTCCATCTTCTCGGCCCGCCCGGCACCGGCAAAAGCCATTTGGCGACCGCGCTCGCCGTCGAGGCCGTGAAGGCCGCAAAGAGCGTCTACTTCTCCACGCTCGCCGACATCATCGCCTCGCTCGCCAAGGCCGAGCGCGAGGGGCAGCTGCGCGAGCGTATCCGCTATCTATGCCGCGCCTCGCTGCTCGTCGTCGACGAGATCGGCTATCTCCCTGTCGTGGCTGGCGGCGGCAACCTCTTCTTCCAGCTCGTCAATGCCCGCTACGAGAAGGGCGCCATGATCCTCACCTCCAATCGCGGATTTGCAGAATGGCGCGAGGTCTTCGGGGACCCTGTCGTCGCAACCGCACTTCTTGATCGCCTGCTTCACCACCCCGTCGTTATCCAGATCGAGGGACCAAGCTACCGCCTTCGACAGGACGCCGATCTCGTCCCCGAGCACGTTCGATCAAAAGCACACATCAACCCGCCTCCGCCGCCGAAAAAACGCGGCCGGCCGCCAGGAGCGAGATCCGACGATCAAGATGCCGGCTGATCACCGGGCCCATTCGCCTGTCAGCTAGGGAAAATTGGATGCCCACATTCGCGGAAACTTCGGCGCCCATTGACATCGCGCAAACTCTCTCTTGGAATTCCAAACTCGCCCGCCGCTGAAAACCTGCCAAAGTACTGCTAGTCTCTCATGTTCCCTGTCAAGGCTGAAGGCGAGAGGGAACAACTGCTTGGCGCGAGTGTGCAAAGCAGTCGGATTGGCTGGAACTGCACAGGGTCGGGGGTGGAGCTCAGAGACGACGGTTGATCAGACTCTCATCCGCGGGTTGGATACCGCCTTCCGTGTCTTCGTCTCGGGGCTGTCCTCGGTCTAGAGGGCGGGCGTCGGGCGGATTGGCTCGGCCACATAACTAGCGACGGGAGTTCCCCACCGTGGCCCCACCCCCGGCCCTGTGCAGCGGGCTGGGTCGAGACTCGTCTATGACGGTTCGACCTCCTGCCCAATGGCCCACAGGAAGGCGGCCATCTCGCGCGCGATCGCGGCCACGACCACCGGTGGCTTCTTGCCGGCGGCGTTGAGGCGACGATAGCGAGCGCAGAGCCGGACCTGCGCCTTCCAGGCGATGTCGCGGACAGCTTTGGGTAACCCCTCGAGCCGGAGCCTCAGGGCCTCGCTGACCCTGGCGGGATAGCGGTAAGTCCAGGCCGCTTCGACCAAGGCGCGGCGGGCGCGTCGATTGCCGGCGAGTGTAAGGCTCGACCTGCGGACCGTGTCGCCGGTCGAACGCTCCCCCGGAACCAGGCCGAGGAAGGCCATCAACTGCGGCGGTGTATCGAAGCGGCGCACATCCCCGATCTCGGCCGCGAAGATTACTGCGACCAGGAACGAGGCACCGCGCATCGCCTGATAGGCCTCGACGACCCGCGCCATGGACCAGGTGGGCACGACGGCGCTCAGCTGCTCGTCCAAGCGGCGTAGCCGCTGAACCGCGTCCTCGATCGCGTCGATCTTCTCTTGGAACACGATCTGCTGCGCCGGATGCTCGAAGCTCTGGCGGGCAAGCCAGCGCCGGTGCGCCAATGTCCAATGACCGCCGCCCTCGTAGATCCGACCATGGCGCAGAAGGAAGGAGAGCAGCTGCTGGCGTTTGCGGCGCAGGTCGTCGGCTCCGGATTCCCGAGCCCGCACCAAATCGCGGACAGCCTCGTGGACGACGTCCGGTACCCACACTCCGGTCAGTTCGCCCGCCCGATGCAGCCGCGCCAGAGTGACCGCGTCCCTTCGGTTCGTCTTGATGCGCTCGCCCGACCGCTTCGGAATCAGGGCGGGCGCAACCACCATGCAGTCGTGACCAAGATCGCGGACCTGACGGCAAAGTCCGTAACCAGTCGGTCCGGCCTCGAAGCAGACGTGCAGTCGATCGTACCTTTTTCCCAGCTTCTTGATCGTCCGCTCTATCGCAGCCGGCCTATTCTCGACCTCACCGAGAAACCGGACTTCGCCCGTGCGGCCGCCCGCTGCGATCGCCACCGCATGCTTCTTCTTGGCTACATCAAACGCGACAAATGCTTCGCTATACTCTCCCATGGCTCGTCCTCCGTGCGTGAGGATCGGCTCGGCCTATCCGAGCAACCCTCGTCTCTTAATCGCACGAAAGGGCGGGCCACCGATCTCAGGCCTCGGAACATGACGTCTAGGGTCAGGACTCATTGATCCAGAAGATGAAGGCTGCAGCGAAGGCGATCGCCGACAGGAAGGTGTGAGCACATCGGTCGTATCTGGTGTGGACGCGTCGCCAGTCTTTGAGGCGTGCGAACATGTTCTCGATCCTGTGGCGTTGTCGGTATAGGACAGGATCGTAGCTGTGCTGAACACGATGCTTGGCATGGGGTGGGATGCATGGCGTGATACCGCGCTCGACGAGCGCCTGGCGGAAGGCCGCTGAACTGTAGGCCCGATCGGCGAGCAGGGCGTTGGCGGCGGGCAAATCCTCGATCACTGCCGCAGCAGTCTTGTGATCATTGGCCTGCCCTTCGCTCAGATGCAGCAGCCGCGGACGTCCCTTGCCGTCACAGACCACTTGCAGCTTGGTGGTCAGTCCGCCTCGGCTGCGTCCGATACATCGGGATAGAGCCCCTTTTTAAGGAGGCTGGCGGCAGTGCGATGCGCTTTGAGATGGGTGGCATCGATCATCAGATTGTCCGTTTCGCCGCCCTGCGCGGCCAGTTCCGCCAGGATGCGGTTGAACACACCCAGCCGACTCCAGCGGATGAAGCGGTTGTAGATAGTCTTGTGCGGGCCGTAGTCGGAAGGGACATCTCGCCAGCGAAGACCATTGCGGATCACGAACAGGATGCCGCTCAGCACCCGGCGGTCATCTACACGCGGCACACCATGCGACAAAGGAAAATAGGGCTCGATCCGGCGCATCTGCTCCGGCGTCAACATCAGCAAATCACTCAAGGCGGCACCTCCTGCCACCTTGAATCACCCAACAGATATCAACTCAACAAATTGATGGGTCCTGACCCTAGATGGCGGCCAGTGCGGAACTGATTCTATCGGCGACCGAACGGACCACCGGACCGATCTCTTCAAAACTATCAGCTATCCTAAATGTCGGCGAGGAGATACTCAGTGCTGCGACAACATCGCCGGACTTATTGTGTATGGGTGCAGCCACGCACGACGCGTCGGGTAGATTCTCGCCGTGATCCACCGCGTAACCGCGCGCTCGTGTTTTTTCGAGTTCTACCAAGAACGCATCGCGTGTCGCGATCGTCGATTTGGTCCTAGGCTCAAATCTGATTCGATCGAGAACTGCATTTCTGCCGGCGGGCGTCATCTGGGCCAGGATCGCTTTCCCTAGTGAGGTCGAATGTACCGGCATTGTCTGTCCGACGGACGTGATTAGAGCGATGCGCTGGTGGGTCGGCTCCAGCTTTTCGATGTAAACAACACGATCGGTCTCCACGATTCCGAGGTGAACGCTCTCTTCATACATGTCGCGCAGCTCGCGCATGAACGGCCGAGCAATTTCTCGCAGCCCCAGGGCGATACCGCTGGATGAAGACAGCTCAAGTAGTTTGGAGGTGAGTGAATAGCTCCCGTGGCTCGTCTTGCGCACATAGCCGTCGTCAATCAGCGTTTGCAGCAAACGCGACGTCGTTGCCCGATCGAGCCCGGTGGCCTCGGCGATCACGCTCGGCCCGAGCGGAACCGAGGCGCGCGCCATCATCTCGATCACGGAAAGCCCGCGCGACAATGCTCTGACTAACGGAACGCCCATGTCGTGTACTCCAGAATCAACAAGCTCTACTCCGTTCGACCGCACGGCGGCAACAGCGGAAAGATCGTTGGCACCCGTTTGCGTTTTGGCTTGACAGAGCAGATGGGGATTATGTAAAGTTCATACAATGATTTAATAGTTCATCAGTTGAATTTTCAGACATGGCAACTGCTAGCACGATAGCTTCGCTGAAGGCGGCCGCTGATCTGGGGCCGCAGCTCCTCGAGCGCAGTCGGACCGGATTGGCGGTCGGCACCTTCATCATTGAGATTCCCAGCATCGCCGCCATTCGCGCGGTCGCGCTTGCTGGCTTCGACTTCGTGGTGATCGACATGGAGCATTCCACGCTCGGCTTCGACCGCTTGGAACCGCTGGTGCTCGCAGCGCAAATGTGCGGAATGGCGGCATTTGTCCGTGTCTGGGGCGAGGATGTTGGACTTATCGGCAAGGCCCTGGAGGCGGGAGCCAACGGCCTTCTCGTTCCGCATGTAGAGAATGCTGAGCGCGTCCGCGCTGTTGTAACCGAGACACGCTTTCCGCCGCTGGGCGCCCGTAGCTTCAGCCCGCTCACCCGCCATGACGCGCTGGGACAGTCGAAGGCGGCGATCGGCGAGCGAACCCTAGTGATCGTGCAAATCGAGGGGCGCAAGGGGCTGGATGCTATCGCCGAGATTGTCGGCGTCGCCGGCATAGACGGCATATTTGTCGGCACCCACGACCTCTCAGGGTCATTGGGAATTGGGGTCGAGGACTCTGCCCTGCTCGACCATGCGGCCCGGCTCGCCGACGCACTGCCCGAAAGCTTGGTCCGGGGCGTCTATATCGACAGACCGGAGGCGAGCGCCGCATGGTTCGATCTGGGCTTCAGCCTGCAATGTGTGAGTTTTGACGGGCGCATGCTTGCTTACGGTGCCTCTGCGGTGGTCTCCGGAACCAATGTGCGCAAGGAGACGACAGCATGAACTCACCGATCAAAATCGCTGATATGGCGCGACAGTTGCGCGATGCGGAGGCCGCCCGGCAGCCGATTACGCGCTTGACCGAGAAGGTGCCGGCTCTGACGGTGACCGAGGCCTACGAAATCCAGCGTCTTAATGCTGAGGCCCGTCTAGCTGCGGGAGAGGTGGTTCACGGCCACAAGATTGGTCTCACAGCGCGCGTCATGCAGATCAAGTTCAACGTGGACGAGCCCGACTACGGGCATCTGTTCGACACGATGTTTGTTCAAGAAGGGGGTACACTTGATTTATCGTACCTTATCGATCCGCAGATCGAGGTAGAGCCGGCCTTCGTGCTCGGCCGGCCATTGAGGGGCCCTGGCGTGACATGCGACGACGTGATCGCGGCCACCGATTGGATCGTGCCCGCGTTTGAGGTGATCGACAGCCGCATCCGCAACTGGGATATCAGGTTGCAGGATACTGTGGCCGACAATGGTTCGTCCGCGCGCGTGGTGCTGGGGCAGGCTCGCAAGCGACCTACCGAGTTACCTTTGGCCGACCTCGAAACAGCGCTGATCCTTGACGATCAAACGGTCGAGACCGGCAGCACCTCGGCTATTCTCGGCCATCCTGCCGAAGGAATTGCTTGGCTGGCGAATGCGCTCGGTCGGCATGGTGTTGGTCTAAATGCGGGCCAGGTGCTCCTGCCCGGCACCGCGACGCGCTCGCATCGAATAGCCGGGTGCAAAACGGCTCGCGCCGAGATCGAGCACCTGGGCACCGTCACACTGAACTTCACCGGAGAACCGACAGTAACGCCATGACAACTCCTTTGACCGCAGCCAGCATGGAAGCCACGATTCGCCGCTACTACGACGGCTGTAATCGCGCGGACGGCGCCATGATGAAGAGCACGATGGCTCCCGAAGCCACGCATTATTTCCCCGCCGGGGCGCCGCAGGGGCCGTTTCGCGGAGCGCAGGCTATCGCCGATGGCTGGATCGAAGCGGTCGCTAAGATGGGCTCTCAATGGACCATTGAGACGCTGATCCTGGATCCGGCACATCGACGCGCGGTACTGGAATGGACGCACTGGAAGACCAACGACGACACCTATCTCCGCGGCGACGAATGGTTCGAGTTCGACGAGCAGGGTCGCATCAAGGAAATCCGCGCCTATTACGCATGTCCTCCTAAAGGAGTGGCGGGCGACGCTATGCTAGGCGGCTTCGATCACGCCGGCCGCGGCTACACGATGAATCCGCCCTACACTGAAGAAACCCGGCCGAAGCCAGAGACCCAAGGATGATGCCAATGAAGATAGCGTCCGTAGAAAGCTTCATCGTACACGCTCCGATTCCGCGTTTTGTCGCGGACAGCTTCAACACGGCGACGACTTGGGGCCTGCCCGGTGTTATTGTGCGCACCAAGGACGGAGTCGAGGGCTGGGGCTATACTTCGACTCTCAGCTTCGGCGATAGGGCGATCAAATCGATTATCGACGATATCTACACGCCGCTTTTGATCGGCGAGAATCCGATGGACACCCAGAGGCTCTGGGAAAAGCTCTACTGGTCGGACTCGCATTGGGTTGGTCGCTCCGGCATCGCGCACATGGCGATCGCCGCTGTGGACATCGCGTTGTGGGATCTGAAGTGCAAACTTTTGGGCCAGCCGCTTTACAAGCTCATCGGAGGGCATAAACCCGGGGCGATCAAGTCGTACAACACTGACGGCGGATGGCTGAATTTCGGAGTGCCCCGGCTCGTAGACGAAATGCAGGCATTACTCGAGCAAGGCTATGTCGGTGTTAAAATGAAGATCGGGGGGCCGGATCCGCGGGTCGATGTCGCCCGCGTCGGTGCGGTACGCAAGGCGTTGGGCGATAACGTTGATCTGATGATCGACGTCAACCAGAAATGGGACCGCACGACGGCGCTAGGCTGGGCGCCGCGGTTCGAGGAATTTGCCCCTGGATGGCTGGAAGAACCGCTCGATCCAGACGACGTTGAGGGTCACGCCTTGCTTGCAAAGGCAACGCGGATTCCGATCGCTCTTGGCGAGCACGTCTACACGCGCACGCAGTTCCGCGAGTTCATCGGGCGCGCAGGCATCGGCTACGCGCAGGTCGATTGCACCCGTGTGGCCGGGATAACCGAATGGCTGGCGGTGGCCGAGATTGCTCTGGCGCACCACGTTCCGGTGGTGCCGCACCATGCCGATATGATGCGCGTCCACCAACATCTCGGCGCCGGTCACGCCGCGAGCCCAATGATCGAATGCATCCCGTGGCTGCAGGAGCTCTTTCAGGAGCCGGCCGACATCCGGAACGGCGTTTTCAACGTGCCCGATACACCGGGCGCATCCACTACTTTCGACCGGCCGATGTTCGAAAAGCACCGTGTTGCCTAAAAGCGGTCCACAGCTTCGAATCGGTAGTCCAGACTGGTGATCGTGGCCACGACGATCGCGGTATATGCCGAGCTGGCGTGGCCGCGGACAGTACGCACGGAGTCTTGGGGCGTCTCTTGGTTGACGTATCCGCAGACAGGGTTAAGGCCGGATCGAGCAGCTTGGTCTTAACATCACTGTCTGTAGCACCAATGAGAAGCAGCCCCGGGGCTTCAGACCTTTGCTATACGGCAGATCGACCATTTGTCGTCATACTGAATGTCGGGGTAGCGATGGTCCATGCCTCAAAGCGGGCGCCGATTCTAATATTCCAATCATCGTAGCATCGGAAATGGCGATTCTGCCCGCGAGGAGATCTTCCTGAATATACAAGCGGGTCAGATCGTTACCGGGAGCCGCGCCGCAGCCGCTTTTAGCGCGCGATGCAGTAAGAGAGAGCGTCTCGCAGACGCTTCGCTTAAGACGGCGGTTGCGCAAGTGGCGAGGCGCCGCAAAACGGCAGTGATCTCGCTGAATCGCACCGGGCCGGCAAGTTCAAAAAAGTCTATCGGGAAGGTCATTCCGGCTGGAATGCTGTTCCATATCGTGTTACCGCTTCAGCCTCACGTCATCAAGGTGAATATAAGCATGGTAGACGCTTCATGGGATTTCGAAACTGACTACTGCGTCGTTGGTGCGGGTTCGGCCGGCTGTGTGATCGCTGCTCGCCTGTCGGAAGAAATCGCCTCGAGGGTGCTGCTGCTCGAAGCTGGACCCCGAGACTGGCACCCGTTCATTCATATTCCAGCGGGCTACTTTTACCTACTGCGAAGCCCCCGTTTCAACTGGATGTACAGCGCTGAGCCGGAGGCTAGGACCTTCAATCGCAATATAACGTTTGCCGCCGGCAGGGGGCTTGGAGGGAGCAGTTCGATCAACGGTATTTTGTTTGTAAGGGGCCAAGCTGCTGAGTATGACCGGTGGGCAAATGAGCTGGATTGCGAAGGTTGGAACTATGCTGCGTTACTTCCGTATTTCAAGAAGGCTGAAACCTTCGTAGGCGACAAGTCAGAGAACCGCGGCAGCTCAGGCCCGGTAACCGTTTCTCCTTTTCGGACCATACACCCGCTGGCGCGAGACTTTGTTCGGGCGGCGTGTCAAGCAGGATACGACGAGGTGGAGGATATGAACGCATCTGTCCGAGACGGTGCGAGCTTTTTCCAGCAAAATCGGAACGGCCGGTTTAGAGCGAGCACGGCGTCTGCATATCTTCGGCCGGCTCAAAAAAAGAGTCGCAATCTAAGGGTCGAAACTAACGCCTACTGCACCCGAATATTGTCTTCTGGGAAGCAAATTGAAGGCGTTGAGTTTGTCCGGGATGGCAATCGGACGCGCGTAAAGGTTAGGCGAGAGGTGATCGTATCTTGCGGCTCCATCCGGTCACCGCACCTTCTTCAACTCAGCGGCATTGGCGACCCGTCGCACCTAAAGGAAATTGGAGTTCCGGTTACGCACGCTTCACCAAACGTAGGCAGGAATCTTCGCGACCAGTACATGGTTAGGGTTTCTCACCGTACCCAGGGAATACTCACCATCAACGAAATGAACAATTTCGCTAGCATAGCCCTAGAGAGCTGGAAATATGCCATTGCGAATAGAGGCTTGTTGACCTTAGGCGCGAGTATGGCCGCCCTCTATTGCAAAAGCTCGCCAGCAGCCAAGTTTTCGGATTTGCAGCTGATGTTCGCGCCAGTCAGTTTCTCGGCAGCGGTGCCTGGCAAGCTTGAACGTTCGGGCGGAATGACGATCGGCGTGTGGCTATCCTGCCCCGATAGCGTTGGAACCGTTCTCGCCCGCTCCTCCGACCCAAATGATAGGCCCGCGATAAATCCGAACTATCTTAGCGCTCCGACCGATTGGCCTCGCCTGCTCGTGGGGCTGCGCGCCGCTCGGAAAGTATTTCAGATGGATGCTCTAAAAAAATGGAGCGTCCGTGAAATCACCCCAGGTAAAGAGTTCGTCACGGACGACGAACTTTATGACTTTGCTCGACGTGCTGGGTCGACTGCAGCCCATTATACTGGAACATGTCGAATGGGTTCGAGCGATTTGAATGTGACTGACACACAGCTTCGCGTACGTGGTGTGTCTGGATTGAGGGTCGTTGATAATTCAGTTCTTCCCAGTCCAGTTTCAGGCGGTATGAATGCTACGGCCATCGTGGTTGCTGAAAGGGCGGCCGACCTGATTCGGGGGCGCTTGACAATTTGATAGGTCGCCTGCCCATGAAAGCCGAGCCTTACCGTGCCGCCGATACCATCAAAAGGAGAAGCATAGCCGCGATGAGGTTAAGTGAATACGTCAACTATAATGCCACCGGTTGGCCACTCTCGTGTGAGCCGGCGAATTGACCCCTGGAGCCTACGACGAGGTGAATCCACGCATCAATGCCGTCATGGAAGAGACGGTTGCCGGCGCAGAGGGGGAAAAGAGGATTGCCAGCAAGCAGAACCGCCGCCGCAGTCCGGTTGTCACGCGACCGAGATCTGTGCGCGGCGCGCCCTGCCGGTGTGCCTCCCCACCGGCAGGGCACTAAGGCGCTGGATTGGGTTGAGTGCGGCGCGTCGACGGTCGAGGGTTTCAGAAAGAGGTTATCAGCATAGCCGGATGGCACATCGAGCTTCGGCATCTCTGGGTCTCTCACCGTCCGAACGCTCAAGCGGCGGCGTCAGCCCGACGACGGTCGGCGCGTAGACGCCAACGCCGAGAGATGGCAACTGTCATGCCAGGTGACTGGCCGTCGGGTCGTATACGTTGCTTTCCGCCGGGAACCTCAGGGCAGCCTGATCGAGTATTCCGGCCGGTTTCCGAACGTAGATCCGGATTTCGAAGAGTGGCTCCCATCCTCTTTCCGGGTTGGCGGCAAGGCGTGATCGACCTCCCCATCGTAATGGGTGATCCCGTTCAGAGGCCTCTGCAGAGAAGGCGTATAGATATCGGGTGGGGGGCATCGGCCGTTTTTGAGCGCCGGAGAGCGCTGCTTGGCCGTTGCGCGCGGCATTTCTCAGGATAATCGGCTGATCCGGCCGATTTATGGACGGACTCCTGCTTATCTTGCCCGGCTCGATCCCGGTACCGAGTTCCCACAAACCGCGACCTTTGGTCGTTCACATCGCCGCCTCGCACCGCACGTCTATTCGGAGCAGGAGATCTGCGACCTTGTGACCGCCGCTTCGCGCCTCGCCCCTAAGGGCGGGTTGCGGCCGGCAACCTACGCGACGATCTTTGGGCTGATCGCCGCTACGGGTCTGCGCCGGTCAGAAGCACTTCACCTGCGCTGCAGCGATGTCAATCTCGATGGAGCGTTCCTTACGGTTCGGAACACGAAGTTCCGCAAATCCAGGCATGTGCCCATACACGCCACCGTCGTAGCCAAGCTACGGCGCTATCTGGCGGTTCGGGCGCGTCCTGGTGCACTCACCGAGGACTCACCGCTGTTCCTGTCTCCGGCGGGTGGATTCATCGCGGAGCGGAGGATCAATAAGGTTTTCCAGAAGCTTCGCACCAACCTTGGTTGGACCGCGCGGGGCGGCCATGGCAAGGTGCGTATCCACGACCTGCGCCACACCTTCATTTGCCGCCGTATCCAGCTCTGGCACGAGCATGGCGCCGATATCGACAACGCCATGGCGGCGCTCTCGACCTATGTCGGCCACGCCAAGATCTCCGATACTTATTGGTATTTGACCGGCGTCCCGGAACTCATGGCGGTCGCTGGCAAACGGTTCGAGCTGTTCGCCTCTACGGTTGGAGGGGGTCATCATGACTGACCCCAAGCTGGCATCGTCCTTCCCCATCCTGCTGCAACGCTTTTTCGTCGAGCATCTGGGCAATCAGCGAGCCGTCAGTTCGCGCACCATCGCCGCCTACCGCGATACCTTCCGATTGTTGCTTGACTTCGCCGAGGCGACGATTGGAAAGGCGCCCACCCGGCTGACCCTGGCCGACCTCGATGCGCAGTTGATCCTGAGCTTCCTCGAGACTTTGGAGAAGGAGCGGAGCAACGGCGCCCGTACTCGCAACGCCCGCCTGGCGGCACTTCGCTCTTTCCTTAAGTATGCCGCCCACTACGATCTGACCGCGCTCCCCGTCATCGAACAGGTGCTGGCCATTCCGATGAAATGGTTCGACCGGCCGGTCCTGGGATTTTTGTCACGCGAGGAGATGCAGGCGATCCTTGAGGCGCCGGATGCGCGGACATGGGCAGGTGAGCGGGATCGCGCACTGTTCAGTCTGATGTACAACACCGGCGCCCGCGTGTCTGAAGCCATCGGCCTGCGCGTCGGCGAGGTCGCCGTCGATGGCTCGGCGGTCGCGCACCTGCATGGAAAGGGGCGCAAAGATCGCAGCGTGCCGCTCTGGCGGACGACCGCCAACCTGATCCGCAACTGGAAGCGCCGGTTGGACTATGGGGGCGAGGAGAACTTCCTGTTTCCGAACAGAGGCGGCGGATGCATGGCGCGTTCGAACGTCACCCAGCGCCTTGAACTTGCGGTCTCGGCCGCCGCGGAACGTTACCCGCAACTCGCGCGTCGCTCGATTTCGGCTCACACCATCCGCCATACCACGGCAATGCATCTTCTGCAGTCCGGCGTCGACATCAGCGTCATTGCCCTATGGCTGGGTCATGAGAGCCCCGCCACGACGCACATGTACCTTCAGGCGGATCTCGCCATGAAGGAGCGTACGCTCAACCGGCTGCAGCCCATGACGGCCAGTCAAAGCCGGTATCGACCGCAGGACCAGCTCATGCAGTTCCTGTTGAGCCTTTAAAAATTATGCGCAGCGCCTAGTTTGAATGCCGGCCACCATCTCACTGATCTGCCGAAGAAAACTGGATAAATGTCCCGGTGAGCTGCGCAAATCATCGGGTGCGCATAATCGCGCGTATAGGTCCATATGCGCCCGGTCGCGCACTTGCCCTTCGCCAGGATGCGAATGGTGGTGTCGTCGCCATGAAGGCGCTCGGCCGCGAGCACATGGCGCTCGATCAGCTGGAAGAGCGGCATGACGGCGAAGGTTCCGTGGCCGACCTGATCGGCCAGCGCCTTGAAGCGCGCGCTCTGGCGGTTGAGTGGAGCATGCATGCCGAACTTGTCGTACAGGATTGTCGCCAGCAGTTGGGGACCGATGAATCCGCGCGGCGTGACATGGAACGGCGCCGGCGGCTGGGTGATCTTCAAGAGCAAAGTGGCAAGCTAGCCGGAGGCGTTGATTGCATGGTTTGCTTCGCTCGGCCTCCCTCTGGTTCCGATCGGCCTGGAAGCCGGGCCGCTGTCGCAATGGCTCTATGCGGCAATGCGGCAAGCGGGATTGGCGGTGGAGCTGCTGGAGACGCGGCATGTGCGCGACGCCTTCAAGGCGATGCCGGTGAAGTCGGACCGCAATGAGCGCGTAGGATCGCGCAGCTGATGCGGCTTGGCTGGTTCCGACCGGTGCATTGCCAAGTCGCTGGCCGCGCAAGAGGTGCGGGCGGTGCTGATGGCGCGCAAGCTCATTCAATCGAAGCTGAGGGATGTCGAGAACAGTGTGCGCGGCATCTTGCGCGGCTTCGGGCTGAAGGTCGGCAAGACCACACCGCGCGGCTTTGCCGGCCATCCGAACCTGAAGATGGTGGCCGCGGCGCTGCTTTCTGTGCATGCCGTGCTACTGCGCGAGTTCCAAGCTTTCGAGAAGCAGGTTCGCGTGCTGGTGCGCCGGGACGCCAGGGCCAGGCGGTTGATGTCGACGCCGGGGGCGCATTGCCTCGCCTGAACTGCTCCCTAAAATTGGTTTGTTGCCTCATCTAGTTTGCTCCCGAATCA
>NZ_AYWC01000041.1:0-15556 GCF_000502615.1 Mesorhizobium sp. LNJC405B00
GGGCAGCCGGCACCGGGCGAACGGCCGGCCTATCAGGGCCGGCGCGACCAGCGCGACGGTGCCGCCAAGCCACGCTTCGACCGCTCGAAGTTCAAGCCCAAGCCGCAGGCCGAGGGCGAACAGCGCCGCGACGGCAAGCCGCAAGGCGAGCGTCCGCGCGAGGGCCGGCCTGACTGGAAAGGCGGCAGGCCGGAAGGCAAAGGCGGACCGCAAGGCGCCAAGCCGGCTTTCCAGGCCAAGCCACGCGATGAACGCCCGGCGCGCTTCGATCCGGACTCGCCCTTCGCCAAGCTCGCCGCCTTGCGCGACCAGCTGAAGAAATAAGCCCCAGGTTCGCTGCGATGGTTGCTGAAGGTCGTCAGCGCATCGACAAGTGGCTGTTCTTTTCGCGCGCGATAAAATCGCGCTCGCTGGCGGCCAAGCTGGTTGTCGCCGGACGCGTCCGCATCAACAGCGACAAAGCAGCGCAGGCCTCCGATCTGGTCAAGCCTGGCGACGTTTTGACCATTACGCACGAGCGCCGTATTTTCATTTGGAAGGTGCTTGGCACCGGCGTGCGGCGCGGTCCGGCCGAGGAAGCGCGCACGCTCTACGAGGACATGTCCCCGCCGCCGGCGCCGAAAGGCGAGGCTGTTGCCGATGCCATTCCGGCGCTGCGCGACGCCGGCAGCGGCCGGCCGACCAAGAAAGAGCGCAGGCAAACCGACCGGCTGTTCGGCGAAGACTGAAGCCTTGGCCGTCTGCGCCATGCCGGCGGTCTGGAATTTCATTCCGGACACGCGGGCCCCGCCTGCAATGGCTGCCCTTGCAAGCGGCAGGCAAAGGCGTTACCTCACCAAAAAAGCCGCCGCATCGGCCCGAAAATCGGAAATCGATTTTTCGGAAGGCACGATGCGCAGATTCAAAGTGTCAGAGCGTACTTTGTGCGTCCAATTGGACGCACGTCGCTCTAGCAAGAACGGGACGTCCCGGAGCCGACCAATGACCTATGTCGTGACCGACAACTGCATCAAATGCAAGTACATGGACTGCATCGAGGTCTGTCCGGTCGACTGCTTCTACGAGGGCGAGAACATGCTTGTCATACATCCCGACGAGTGCATCGACTGCGGCGTCTGCGAACCGGAATGCCCGGCCGATGCAATCAAGCCCGACACCGAGCCGGGCCTCGACAAATGGCTGCAGGTCAACACCGAATACGCCGAGAAATGGCCCAACATCACCGCCAAGAAGGAGCCTCCGGCAGATGCCAAGAGCTTCGACGGCGAAGCCGGCAAGTTCGAGAAATATTTCTCCGCCGAGCCCGGCGAAGGCGACTGAGCACATGACGCTGGAATCGGAATCGATTTCGGAAAGGGTGATGCGCAAAGCAAAAAAGTGCGGCCTATTGGATCGTCATAACGCTGCGTAACGCGCATCATACATTAACTGCCTTGACAGGCGGCGATGGCGCTCGACCTTCGCGTTTGCAGCAAAACCTTGATTCTTCCGACTTTTTGTGCTACACCAGTTGAAACATGCCGGTGACACAACGTCGATTTATGGCGCAAGCGCCCCAAATCACTGAAAGGTGAAATCCCCAATCGGACCAGAGCGATCTGGGCCAGGCAGTCGCTATGTATGCGGTTTGCCGGTCCCGGCTTTTTCCGATGGGTTCATCTGTTGTGCGGCTAACGATCGGTGTCCCCGGTCGCATGCGTTCGGACCGGCAGGCCGCCGGTGCCACAACAAGGAGTTCAGGGCGTAATGGCAACGATCACCCCGCAGAAGAAGTCCACCTCGGCACGCCACGGTTTCAAGACCGGCGAGTACATCGTCTATCCGGCACATGGCGTCGGCCAGATCGTCTCGATCGACGAGCAGGAAGTTGCGGGCCACAAGCTGGAACTGTTCGTCATCGACTTCCAGAAGGACAAGATGCGCCTGAAGGTTCCGGTCGCCAAGGCGACCTCCATCGGCATGCGCAAGCTGTCGGAAGAGGATTATGTCGAGCGCGCGCTGAAGGTCGTGCAGGGCCGCGCCCGCGTCAAGCGCACCATGTGGTCTCGCCGTGCGCAGGAATATGATGCCAAGATCAATTCGGGCGACCTGATCTCGATCTCGGAAGTCGTGCGCGACCTCTACCGTGCCGACAACCAGCCGGAACAGTCCTATTCCGAGCGTCAGCTCTATGAGGCGGCACTCGACCGCATGGCGCGCGAGATCGCGGCAGTCAACCGCATGTCGGAAACCGAAGCCGTGCGCCTGATCGAGGTCAACCTCAACAAGGGCCCGAAGCGCGGCGCCAAGGCCGACAATGAGGAAGCCGAGCAGGAAGAAGCTGCCTGATCGCTTTCACCGTCGAATTCATGAAAAACCCGGCCTTGTGCCGGGTTTTTGTTTTTACCCCCTTGTGGGGTTCCAAGGACGGGCGGGACCCGTGGCTCGCCCAGGCAGGTGGCTGCGAAGCAGCGAGGATGGGGACGACACCAGACCGCACCCGGACCTTCCGTCCGACCTCTTCACAAGGGGAACGTAGAAGGCTCAGCCGCCGAGGCTTCCTTCTCCGCCTCCTGCTTCAGTGTCGCAATAAAACGCTTGGTCCGTTCACGCTCCGGGTTGGAGAACACCACGGCGGACGGCCCCTTCTCGACGATGACGCCGGCGTCGAGGAACACCACCTCCTGCGCGATCTTGGAGGCAAGGCGAAGGTCGTGCGTGGCCATCACCATGGTCGTGCCTTCGCTGGCGAGTTTTCCCAGCACGTCGACCACTTCCTGCGCCAGTTCCGGATCGAGCGCCGAGGTCGGCTCGTCGCAAAGCAGCACTTTCGGCGACGGCGCCAGGGCGCGGGCGATCGCCACACGCTGCTGCTGGCCGCCCGACAGCGTTGCCGGCCAATCGTCCGCCTTGTGCGCCATGCCGACCTTCTCGAGCAGCGCCAGTGCCCGCTCGCGCGCCTTTGCCGTCGGCCATTTCAGCACCGTCACCAGGCCTTCCATGACGTTCTCGATCGCGGTGCGATGCGGGAACAGCTGGAAGTTCTGGAACACCATGCCGGTCTGCAGCCGCAGGCGCTGGATGTCGCGGCTGGGGATCTTGATGCCGGGACGGAATTCCAGCGTCTCGTCGCCGATGCGCACCATGCCCGAGGTCGGGATCTCCAACAGGTTGATGCAGCGCAGCAGTGTGCTCTTGCCGCCGCCGGAGGGGCCGACGAGCGCGGTGACGCTGCCTTCGGCAATGGTGACCGTCACCCCCTTCAGCACCAGATTGTCGCCGAAGCGCTTTTCGATGTCGGTGAGGCCGATCATGAGCGCGCCTCCAGGAAGCCGCCATAGCGGTTGAGCCGCTCCTCCAGCCGCGTCTGCAAGGCCGAAAGCACCGAGCTCATCGCCAGATAAAGGATCGCCGCCTCGACATAGAGGATCAGCGGCTCATAGGTGGTGGCGACGATGCGCTGCGCCGCCTGGAACATCTCCGGCACAGTGATGGCGGCGGCCAGCGACGTATCCTTGACCAGCGAGATGAAGGTGTTGGACAGCGGCGGCACGGCGACGCGGCCGGCTTGCGGCAGGATGGTGCGCCGCATCGCCTGGCTCCAGGTCATGCCGATCGAATAGGCCGCCTCCCACTGGCCCTTCGGCACCGAGCCGATCACGGCGCGGATAATTTCCGAACTGTAGGCGCCTATGTTGAGGGTGAAGCCAATCAGCGCCGCCGGAAAAGCGTCCAGCAATATGCCGACCGAAGGCAGGCCGTAAAAGATCAGGAACAGCTGCACCAGAAGCGGCGTGCCGCGAAAGATCCAGACATAGAAGCGGACCACGGCAACCAGAGGCTTGGGACCGAACAGCCGCACCAGGGCGACAACCAGGCCGACGAACAGGCCGAGTGCGAACGATAGCAATGTCAGCGGTACGGTGAAGATCAACGCCGCCCACAGCAGTGTCGGCAACGAGTCCAGCATCAGGTGTAGCCAGTGCGGCACGAACGGCTCCTCCTTCACAGACCGCCGCGGTGACGGCAGTGCGATTGTGTGCTTCTCATATCATGCGAAAAACGGCGAGCCGTCAAAGACGGCCCGCCGCTATTGGTCATTGCCGGCAAACCGCCGGGAGATGGTCTTTACTGCGAGACATCCTGGCCGAAATAGGTATCGGCGATCCTCTTGTAGGTGCCGTCGGCCTTGATGTCGGCCAGCGCCTTGTTGATCGCCGCGACCAGCTCCGGATCACCCTTGCGCACGATGACGCCGGAATAGTCGGCGTTCTCTTCCTGCGCGGCGATCTTCACATTGGCGTCCGGCTTGTGCTTCTTGAAGTCGAGGAAAGACAGGCTGTCATTGATGGTGGCGTCGGCGCGGCCGGTGAGCAGCAGCTGGATCGACTGGTCGAAGCCGTCGGTGCCGACGAGTTCGGCGCCGTTGGTCTCGGCGAGCTTGCCAAAATTCGATGTCAACGACTGTGCCGACTTCTTACCCTTGAGGTCGGCGAAGGTCTTGATGTCGGTGTTGTCGCCGCGCACGATCAGCACGGCCTTGGAGGCGATGTAAGGATCGGAGAAATCGTACTTGGCCTTGCGCGCGTCGGTGATGCCGACCTCGTTGATCACGGCGTCGTAGCGGTTGGCGTCGAGGCCGGCGATCAGCCCGTCCCATTTGCCTTCGAGGAACTCGACCTTGACGCCGAGCTTGTCGCCGATCGCCTTGGCGATCTCGACGTCGAAGCCGACCAGCGCGCCGGAAGCATCATGATAGGTGAAGGGCGCATAGGTGCCTTCGGTGCCGACCTTGAGTGTGCCGGCCTGCTTGATCTGGTCGAGATTGGCGCCGGCGTGGCCTGATGTAACAGCCAGAACCTGCAGCGTTCCGGCGATGATGAGCGAATTGAGCCATTTCATTTCTATGTGATCCCGTCCTTGGCCGGTGTCCGGCGCTTGTGAGAGCCGGAAATTGACAGATACAGCGCAGCAAAATAAGGAACCAGATTTCAAATAAACGGCGATCCAGAAACCAGATTCTCAAAGCAGCACGGATCGGTGCCAATAGTCCCGATCTGCGGTGTCGATGCGCCCGGTCGGACAGCGCAAAACAACCGCCATCGGCGGCGGAACCAATCCCCGGTGTGGCACGTTCATGGCTTGTTGTAGGGCGCCGCGTTTCCATTTCAAGAACTCTTGGCTGCGCTAGGCCGAGGCAATTCCAGGAAAGTGGGAAAGCGGTTTCCTTCGGAATTGCGTCAAACAGAGATAACGGCCGCCAGGCCGTCCGAAAATGTCCGGGAGCAGGAGCGCGGCATGATCGAAGACACGGCAGGACGGACCATGGTCCGCACGGCAATGAAAGCCCCCTACCTCGAGCGCGATGAGGAACATGTTCTCGCCTTGCGCTGGAAGGAAGACCAGGATCAGCAGGCGCTGCATCAGATCACCGTCGCCCATATGCGGCTGGTCATCTCCATGGCTTCGAAATTCCGACATTACGGCCTGCCGCTCGGCGATCTGGTCCAGGAGGGCCATGTCGGGCTGCTGGAAGCAGCCGCGCGTTTCGAGCCGGAGCGCGAGGTGCGCTTCTCGACCTATGCGACATGGTGGATCCGCGCTTCGATGCAGGACTACATCCTGCGCAACTGGTCGATCGTTCGCGGCGGCACCTCTTCGGCGCAAAAGGCGCTGTTCTTCAACCTGCGGCGTCTGCGCGCCCGTCTTGCCAACGGCGCCGAGCCGATCTCCAACGCCACGCTCTACCGCGAAGTCTCGGTAGCGCTCGGCGTCTCCGAGGCCGATGTCGCGAAGATGGATTCCAGGCTTTCAGCACCTGACTCTTCGCTCAACGCACCGCTCGCCGACGAAGCCGGCACCACCGAGCGGATGGACTTCCTGATTTCGGACGATCCATTGCCTGACGAGGTCGCCGGCGACACCATCGACGTCGAACGGCGCCTGATGTGGCTGAAGACGGCGCTCCGCGCGCTCAATGCCCGCGAACTCAGGATCATCGAGGAGCGTCGGCTGACCGACGAAGGTGCGACGCTTGAGGCGCTCGGCGAGACGCTCGGCATTTCCAAGGAGCGTGTCCGGCAGATCGAGGCCCGCGCCATGGAAAAGCTCAAGCTCGCGCTGGTGAAGCAGAATCCGGAGTTCATGGCGGCCTGAGATTGCCAGGAACAGGGGTACCGCCCTGAGTTATTTCAGAAAAAAGCACTACGAAGGCTGGGGTTTCTGACGAAGACCGGCGCTATCTGTCCGTGACGATCTTGACCTTGTCGCCGGCCGAAACCGAGGCGCCCGGCGACATCGCGTTGAGTACTCGGAACAGATCGAGCTTGCGGTCGACACCGACCATCTGCGCCGAAAGTGTGCCCATCGTCTGCCCGGCCTGTACCGTGACGACGCGGATATGCAGCGGCTTCAGTGCCGCTTTCTCGGCGGGGCTGAGCACGCGGAACGAACCGCTGACCGAGCGTGCCACCGGATCGAGTGTCGTGCTGGCCGAGGGGGCCGCCGTCAAAAGCCGGTAGACCTGGCCGCCGGCGCGGATCACCGCAATGTCGAACTGCCAGCCATCGGCGCCGGCGTGCGCGGTCGCCGCCTGGTTGCCGTCGATCGTCTCCTGGCGCACACTGGTCTCGTCGAGACCGGCCACCCAGCCGCTTCTGATGTAGTCGGTCAGCGCACGATCCTTGTCGATCGACACACCGTCGAAGCGGATCGCCATGTCGCCGGGACCGGTCGCCGTCACCGCCGCCGCCGAATTGTCGATGATGAAGCCGTCGGGCACCGTGAACGATACGCCGAGGCCCGGATGCAGGAAGGTCTGGCCGCGCACATAGCCCTCTTCCGGCGTGTCGCCATAGAGCAGGCCGTCTATCCCGGCCAGGAAGGAATCGCGGTCGCGCGTGCCGATGCCCGGCGCGCCGAACTGGCGGGCGTGGCGCTGCGCCAGATCAATTCGCTGCGGCGTGTTGGGGTGCGTAGCCAGGAAGTCGAGGCTGGCGTCGGTGGCGCCGCTGATCGAGCGGAAATCGGTATAGGCCGACATCGACTGCAGGAAACGCCCGGCGGCATAGGGATCGTAACCCGCCTCGCCGATCGATTTGATGCCGATCGCGTCTGCCTCCAGCTCCTGGTTGCGCGAGAACTGCGCCAGCCTCAGCTTGCCGCGGATCAATGCCTGCTTGGCGGTCGGGCTGTCGCCCAGCACATCGGAGACCACCTTGGTCGCCAGGCCTTCCTCGGCCTCGAGCTGCTGTCGCTGCAGACCGTGATTGGCGGTGACGTGGCCCATCTCATGCGCGATGACGGCGGCGAGTTCGGCCGAATCATTGGCCAGCGCCAGCAGGCCGCGGGTGACGTAGAGATAGCCGCCCGGCAGCGCGAAAGCGTTGACGTTTGGCGAATTGAGGATGGTGATGCGATAGGTCTGGGTCGGATTGGCCGACACCACGGTCAGGCTGCCGACAACCTTGGCCACCATGCGCTCGAGCTTGGGATCGGAATATTCGCCGCCATAGGTGGCAAGGATGCGCGGATGCTGTGCCTTCGCCAGTTCGGCAAGCTTGCTGTTGGCGGCGACATTGTCGACCGTGATCGGCTTGTCGGAAGGCTGGAAGCCGGATTCCTGCACTTCGGGAGGCGTGAACATCTGGCAGCTGGCCAGCGCCACGGCAAGGCCGGCCAGCGCGAGGAAGCGCACCAGCGGTCTGCGTTTCAAAGTGTCAGTGCCGGTCGGCAGCACGGCGTTCCTTCAGCTCTCGGCGCATGATTTGGACCGGGGTCCGCGCCAGCGAAAAATCGGTTTTCGTTGGCAATCCTGCACACATCAAAAAACCTACAGCGTTTACGCATCCGGCCGGATGCGGCGCTGTAGGGGGCAAATCACGGCTCGTGCCGGACCAGTACTAAGCGGACCTAGCCACATCAGCTGGACCATGGCAAGCAAGCGCCACATCACCTGTAGCCGGTTTGGTCGTAAATTATGTCCGCTTCCGGGCAATATCGCGTGATCCGCCCGAACTTGCGCCGATATAGCGCCGAAACGCTTCAGGGCCAGTGCCGTCGAAAAAATCGGCGGCAGGTCCCGTCGCGGCAACCCTGCCATTGTCCAGAAAAACCATCTGCTCGCCGATACGGCGAGCGTCTTCCGGCTGATGCGTGACGAACAGCACCGTCATCGCCCGCTCGGCATGAACGCCGGCCACCAGGTCGAGCATGTCGTCGCGCAGTGCTGGCCCGAGCGAAGCGAACGGCTCGTCGAGCAGCAGCACTGGCCGATCGCGCACCAGAACGCGGGCGAGCGCTACGCGCTGCCTTTCGCCGCCGGAGAGTTCGCGCGGCAGGCGCATCTCCTTGCCGGCCAGGCCGACGCGGTCAAGCGCCTCGGCGATTGCGGCGCGATCGGCGTCGGTCAGGTTGAGCGATGGCGAGCGGCCGAGCCCGACATTCTTCTCCACCGAGAGATGAGCAAACAGATTGTTTTCCTGGAATACCATCGACACCGGCCGCGCCGAAGGCGGCTTGGCGCCGACATCGGCGGCGCCGATCAGCACACGACCGGACTCCGGCGTCTCGAAACCAGCCACCAGATCGAGCAAGGTCGATTTGCCCGAACCACTTGCCCCCATTATGGCGGTGATCTTAGATGTATCGAATTCGACATCGAACAGGAATGACGTTTCGCCATAGCTGAACGAGACCTTGTCCAGCCGGACAGTCGTGCCTTTCTCCACAGCGGACGTCACGATCTCTCTCCCGGTCCCAGCCAGTCTGCCGCGACCACCAATGCAAGGCAGACCGCCCCGAGCAGCAAAGCCAGCCCGGCAGCATCGGCCGTGCGATAGCTGCCCATGCGCGCCAGCAGGAGATAGGGCAAGGTCTGCACCGAATCGCTGCCGAACAGCGCGATGACGCCGAGATCGCCTAGCGACAGCGCCATGGCGAAGGCAAAGCCGGTGGCCAGCGGCCGCCGGAGCGATGGCCAGTCGACCAGAAGCAGCCGGTTCCAGCCCGCAATGCCGAGCTGCGCGCACAGCTTTTCGTGGCGCTCGCTCGCCGCATCATAGGCCGGGCGCATCGCGCGGATGGCAAAGGGCATCGCCATCACCGCATTGACGGTGACGACCATGACCGGCGCGATGGCAAAGACATCGCTGACCGTGCGCAGCAGGAGAAACCAGCCGGCGCCGATAACGATGGGCGGCACGACGAGGACGAAGCCGGCGCCGGTGTCGGTGGCATATTCGAGCAATGAACGGGCACTGGACCGGCGGCGCAGCGACAGTGCCCGCCGCGCCATGATCAGCGACAGTGCCAGCGCCACCGAAAGTAGCGCCGCCGAGAAGGCGAGACCGGCGCTGGTCAGCGTCGCCTGACGCACGGCACTCTCGCCCGCCAGCCGGCCGAGATCGGCGCCGAGGCCGGAGGCAACGGTGGCCGCCATCGGTCCGGCGACGAACAGCAAGGCGAGCACGATCAGGACGGCGTTGAACGCTGTTTCTGCTTTGCCGGCCAAGTGATAGCGGCGCGGCGCGACAGGCAAATTGGCGTCGCCGGTCATATTGGCGCCAAGCCGCGTCAGCGCCAGCATGACGGCAAAAGTCAGCCCGATCTGCAGCACGGTCAGCGTCACCGCTCGCGCCGGATCGAAGTCGAAACGCAGCGCCTGATAGATGGCGACTTCCAGCGTCGTCGCCGCCGGCCCGCCGCCGAGGATCAGGACGATGGTGAAGGAGGTGATGCAAAGCATGAAGACAAGCCCGGCGACGCCCGGCAGCGCGGCGCGCAGCACCGGCCACTCGATCAGCCGGAAGGCTGGCCTCGCCCCCATGCCGAGCTGGCTCGCCAGCCGCCATTGATCGGCCGGCACCGTTCCCAGCGCTTCGAGGAACAGCCGGGTGGCCAGCGGCAGGTTGAAGAAGACGTGGGCGACGAGGATGCCCGACAGCCCATAGATGTCGGGCCAGCTCTGGCCACCGATCGCGGCGAAATAACCGGCGCGGCCATAGAGCGCCAGTATGCCCAGCGCTCCGACAATTGCCGGCAAGGCAAGGGGCACAGTGAACAGCTGCAGGATGAAGCCGCGTCCGAAGAAGCGCGGATGCCGCGACAGCGCCCGGGCGACGAAGAGCGCCGGTACGGCGGAAAGCAGAGTCGAGAGCGCAGCCTGCCAGAGCGTGAAGCGGACAACGCGCAGGAGATAGAGGTCAAAGGCGGACGCGGCGCCGGAAAGGTCGCGCGCGCCTTCGCGGATAAGGCCGGCGAAGGCGCCACCGATCAGCAGCGCGATTGCCGCAAGCGCGACAATGCCGGCCGTGATGCGGGGGTCAGAGCGTTGCACTCTTTACCGGGCGTCGCGTTCCTTCGCGCCCCCCTCTGTCCTGCCGGACATCTCCCCCACGAGGGGGGAGATTGGCGGTTTTAGCGCTCCGCTCATTCCTGCAGCTTCGGAGATTGGCGAAAGTCAACGTAAAGGCCAATCTCCCCCCTCGTGGGGGAGATGGCCGGCAGGCCAGAGGGGGGGGGTCAAGCGCCATCCTGAATTCCTACTTGCTCATCACCGCCAGCCATTCATCCACCCAGGCCTTGCGATTTGCCGCGACCTCTTCCGGGCTGAACAGCAAGGTCTTCGCCGGCTTGACCAGCCTATCAAAAGCCGGATTGAGCGGCTTGTCGGTTTTCCCGGCCGGGAACATCCAGTTGGTCTCCGGAATGACATCCTGGAATTTCGGCCCGGTCATGAAGGCCAGGAACTTCGCCGCCAGCGGATTCTTCGCGCCCGTGGTGGTGATGCCGGCGACTTCGATCTGCAGATACTCGCCTTCCTCGAACGAGGCCGCCTGGTAGCGCCCGGTGTTCTCGGCCACCATGTGGTAGGCCGGCGACGTCGTATAGGAAAGCACCATCGGCGCCTCGCCCTTGGTGAACAGGCCGTAGGCCTCGCTCCAGCCCGGCGTCACCGTCAGCACTTTGCCCTTGAGTTTCGCCCAGGCTTCCGGCGCCTTGTCGCCATAGACCGACTTGACCCACAGCAGCAGGCCGAGGCCCGGCGTCGACGTCCTCGGATCCTGGATGACGATCTTGTCGGCGGCATCGCCCTCGACCAGTTCCTTCAGGCTCTTCGGCGGGCTCTTCAGCTTTTCGGTGTCGTAGACGACGGCGAAATAACCATAATCATAGGGCACGAAAGTGTCGTCGCTCCAGCCGCCCGGCACGTTGTTTTCAGCCACCGCGCCATGTGGGACAAACAGGCCGGAAGCCTTGGCTTCCGCGGTGAGGTTGGTGTCAAGACCAAGCACGATATCGGCCTTGGTCGAGGCACCTTCGAGCTTGACGCGGTTGAGCAGCGCGACGCCGTCGGCCACCGAGACGAAGTCGACGCTGCAGCCGCACTCGGCCTCGAATTCCTTCTTCACCTGGGGGCCCGGACCCCAGTCGGCAGTGAAACTCTCATAGGTATAGATCGTGAGTTTTTCCTGCGCGGACGCAGAGCTTGCCAGTAGCGAAACAGCAAGCCCCAGCGCTGGGACAAGACGGGACAAAAACATGCGCATCGGCGCCTCCTTCATTCGTGTTGAAAGGAATTGAGGCGTCGGGCTGTCCGAAGCGTCTAATCCCTCCGCCGGTACAAACCGGATCAGGTTCAGCGGGTTGGCGAGACTGCCTCTCAGCCGGTCCGCGAAGATCGCGTCCGGCACCCCGTTAGAGCGTTTCGACACATAGGCCCGGCCAAGGTGCCACGCAAGTGGAAGTTTGCCCGAGCATGATCCCGGAAAGTGGAATCCGTTTCCGGAAAAAGATCATGCTCCAACAAAGAGTGACGGTGCCGCTCGGCCTTCCGTTTCGTCGGCGGGGCTGGTAAGGGCCAGCGGATATGAGCACATTCACCATCCTGCTTGGCGGCGATCTCGTCCGCACGCCGCGGCTCGAACGCCAGGTCGCGGGCACGCGCGTCATCGCCGCCGACGCCGGCATCGATCATGCCCGCCTGCTCGGCCTGATGCCGGAGCTGTGGGTCGGCGATTTCGATTCCGTGCCGGCGGACCTGCCTGCCGATCTCGCCGCCGTGCCGCGGGAGGTGTTTCCTCCCGAAAAGGACAAGACCGATGGCGAACTGGCGATCGCGGTGGCATTGGGACGCGGCGCCACCAGCCTGGTGCTGGCCGGCGCTTTCGGCGGCAAGCGCGCCGACCACGCCTTCCTGCATCTGGCGCTCAGCCTGCGGCTGACAGAGACAGGCACAAAAGTGCTGTTGACCAGCGGAGCGCAGGAAGGCGCCCCTCTGCTGCCTGGCAAGGCCGGCTTCGACTATGCCGACGGAACGCTGTTTTCGGTGCTCGGCTTTTCCGATCTTTCGGGCCTCACCGTGTCCGGCGCGAAGTGGCCGCTCGACCATGTCGAGGTCGTGTTCGGCTCGTCGCTGACCATCTCGAACGAGGTCAAGTCCAACAAGACCGGGGGCCTCGAAATCGCGCTCGGCCATGGCCGCGCGCTGCTGCTCGCCCACCCCTATCCCTTGCCTGAAAGCTGACATGGCCCCGCCCCTTCTCAACCTCGACGGCATAAGACTGACCTTTGGCGGCACGCCGCTGCTCGATGGCGCCGAACTGACGGCGTCCGCCGGTGACAAGATCGCGCTCGTCGGCCGCAACGGCTCCGGCAAGTCGACGCTCCTGAAGATTGCCGCGGGCCTGATCGAGCCGCAAGACGGCGAGGTCTTCCGCCAGCCTTCGGCAACGGTGCGCTATCTCCCGCAAATGCCCGACATGGACGGCTTTGCCAATGTGCGTGCCTATGTCGAGGCCGGGCTTGGGCCTGCCGACGATCCCTACCGCGCCACATATCTGATGGAGCATCTCGGCCTCGCCGGCACGGAGAACCCCAACGATCTCTCCGGTGGCGAGGCGCGCCGCGCAGCACTTGCCCGCGTCATGGCGCCCGAACCCGATATTATGCTGCTTGATGAGCCGACGAACCATCTCGATTTGTCGGTCATCGAATGGCTGGAAGAAGAGCTTGTCCGGACGTCTTCGGCGCTGATCGTCATCTCGCACGACCGTCGCTTCCTCGAACGCGTCTCGCGCGCCACCGTCTGGCTCGACCGTGGCCAGACCCGCCGCCTCGACAAGGGCTTTGGCCATTTCGAGGAATGGCGCGACCTTGTGCTGGAAGAGGAAGAGCGCGAACAGCACAAGCTCGGCCGCCAGATCGTGCGCGAGGAGCATTGGCTGCGCTATGGCGTGACGGCTCGCCGCAAACGCAACATGCGCCGCCTGGGCGAACTGCAGACCATGCGCCAGCGTTTTCGCGGCCATCGCGGCGCCGAGGGCTCGGCCACCATGGTGGCCAGCGACGCCGCCGAATCCGGCAAGCTGGTGATCGAGGCCAAGAACATCGAAAAGAGCTTTGGCGACCTCACCGTGGTCAAAGGCTTCTCGACCCGCATCCAGCGCGGCGATCGCATCGGCCTTGTCGGGCCGAACGGCGCCGGCAAGACGACGCTGTTGAAGATGCTCACCGGCGAGATGAAGCCCGACGCCGGCTCGGTGCGGCTCGGCACCAATCTGGAAATCGCCACGCTCGACCAGAAGCGCGAGGCGGTCGATCCGGCCGAGACCCTGGCGCAGTATCTCACGGACGGGCGCGGCGAAAACCTCGTCATCAATGGCGAGCAGCGCCATGTCGTGTCCTACATGAAGGATTTCCTGTTCAAGCCGGAACAGGCGCGCACCCCGGTGCGCGAGCTGTCCGGCGGCGAACGGGCGCGGCTGCTCCTGGCGCGTGTTCTGGCGCGGCCGGCCAACCTTCTAGTGCTCGACGAGCCGACCAACGATCTCGACATGGAGACGCTGGAACTGTTGCAGGAACTTGTCGCCGGCTTTGCCGGCACGGTCATCCTGGTCAGCCACGACCGCGACTTCCTCGACCGCACCGTCACCAGCATCATCGCCCCGGACGGAGGCGGCCGCTGGATCGAATATGCCGGTGGCTATTCCGACATGCTCGCGCAGCGCGGCGGCACCCGGCTCGACGACCGCAAGGCGCGCGCCAAGGCCGAAGCCAGCGATGCGCCGGCGCCGGGCAAGAGCGAGCCGGCAGCGCCAAAAGGGCCGTCTAAGAAACTGTCGTTCAAGCAGAAATTCGCTCTGGAATCCTTGCCCAAGAAGATCGAGGCGATAATGGCCTCGATCTCGCGGTTGGAAAACAACATTGCCGATCCCGCCTATTACGAGCGCGACCCCGCCTCGTTCCAAAAGACCATCGCCGCCCTCGACAAGGAACGCGCCACGCTGGCCGCACTCGAGGAAGAGTGGCTGGAGCTGGAAATGCTGCGTGAGGAGATGGAGGGGTAGCATTGCCTGCGGTCTTTTATGCGCGTATATTGTGCGCATGAAAGGAGGCATCTCCGTGCTTCAATCGACGCCAAAAACTCAGCGGACCTCTGTCAACACGTCCATTGACTCTCAGTTGATCAAGGACGCCAAAGCGTTGGGCATCAACATCTCCCGCGCTGCCGAAGCAGGGATCGCGAAAGCGATTGCGGCGGAGAAAACGCGTCGATGGCAAGAAGAAAACAGGGAAGCCATCGAAAGCTCCAACGAATATGTCCGAAAGAACGGACTGCCATTGGCTAAACACCGGCCGTTCTGATGGCGCGTTACGATTTCTATCGGAGTACCGAGAGCGACGGTTATCTTCTCGACGTGCAGTCAGATATGCTTGAAGGGCTGAGCACGAGGGTGGTCGTTCCTTTGATGCCGCCCGAGATTGCCCCGCTTCCTGGCCGCCGCCTGAACCCGACCTTCGCTATAAACGGAAAAGATCTTGTGATGGTCACACAGTTTGTGTCGGCCTTCAGCGCGTCCGAATTGCGGATGCCAGAGGGAAACCTTTCTAGACATCACGACGACATCGTCGCCGCGCTCGACATGCTGTTCCAGGGCTTCTGAGCGAAGGCAGCCGCTACTGCCGCCCGTCAACCTGCCGTCTTGGCCTGCCAGGCCTTCAGCGCCTCGTCGAACACCTTCTCGCCCGGAATGCCCTTTTCCATGGTCAGCAGCGCCCGGCGTCCGGTCTTGTAGACCACCGGCACGTCGATCCAGTCCTGGCCTCGAAGCAAGGTCATATTGGCGTCCTCGTCGGCCTTGGTGTCGTTGAGCGCCACCAGGAAGAAGCCGTCGGCGATCTTGGCCGGAATGCCGATCAGCGGGCTGCCGGCATCCTGTTCCGAACTCTTCATGGCGACGCGCAGGATGTTGTCGACGCCACCGCCGTCAAAGCCCTCGGGCGTCAGGAAGATCATCTCGATGATGTGGCTGGCCGGCAGCGTCTGGTCGGTATTGCGGCGGATGGTCATGCGCAGCTGGATGTCCTTGCCGGGAATGGTCGCCTCGGCGCGGATCGCCGGCTCGGGCGGCAGGTCGCCGCCGGGCGATTCCTGCACCAGCGACCAGACGATGCTGCCGGGTTCGGCCGAACCTTGCGCGGTCGAGGTGCGTTCCTCGTAGAAGATCGCCTTCTGGCCGACCGCAACGGTCGGCGCGGGAGCGGCGGCCGCCGGCGCAGCGGGCGGCGTGCCGGC
>NZ_AYWC01000042.1:0-15313 GCF_000502615.1 Mesorhizobium sp. LNJC405B00
CTGCTTTGCACACTCGCGCCAAGCAGTTGTTCCCTCTCGCCTTCAGCCTTGACAGGGAACATGAGAGACTAGCTAGACTAGAGCTGACCTGCTCCCCTGAATTGTCCTCGCTTTGAGGTTAGCCTGTTCCCCGGATGAGGAGACAGGCAATGAAACGATCGAGATTTTCTGACGAACAGATCACCGGCATTTTGAAGGAGCACCAGGCCGGGCTCTCGGCGATGGAGCTTTGCCGCAAATACGGCGTGAGCGACGCGACCTTCTACAAGTGGCGCTCAAAGTATGGCGGCATGGATGTGTCGGAGGCGAAGCGGCTGAAGGCTCTTGAGGAGGAGAATGGCAAGCTGAAGCGTCTGCTGGCCGATGCGATGCTCGACGTCTCGACCTTGCGCGAGATGCTCGGAAAAAACTTCTGACGCCTGGGTCAAGGAGAACTGCTGTGACCTGGGCGATCAAGAACAAGGGCTATTCGCAGCGTCGCGCCTGCGGGCTCGTCGACATGGAGCCGCGTGTCTACCGCTACCGTCCGTCCCGACTGGATGATGTCGGTTTGCGCAAGCGGCTGCGGGAACTGGCCGCCGAACGCCGGCGCTTCGGTTACCGTCGGCTCCACCTTCTCCTGAAGCGCGAAGGCGTGGCAGTGAACTGGAAGAAGCTCTATCGCCTCTATCGCGAGGAGCGACTGACGGTGCGCAAGCGCGGCGGCCGCAAGCGGGCCTTGGGCACCAGGGCGCCGATGGCGATACCGCAGGATGCCAACCGGCGCTGGAGCTTGGACTTCGTCTCCGACACGCTGACCGATGGCCGCCGCTTCCGGATCCTGTGCGTCATCGACGACTTCAGCCGGGAGTATCTGGCCACGATCGTCGACAACTCGATCTCCGGCGAGCGTGTTGCCCGCGAACTCGACATCATCGCCGAGCATCGCGGCTATCCCTGCATGATCGTGTCGGACAACGGCACCGAGTTGACCTCAAACGCTATCCTCGCCTGGCAAGAGGATCGGCGTGTCGAATGGCATTACATCGCGCCGGGCAAGCCGATGCAGACGGATGTTGTAGAATAGCCCCTTCTTCTCATTCGGCGGCTTTTTCCACAGCCTTTCTTTCCGGCCTCGTTCGCCATCGGGAAGTCGCTGCTGCATAGGCAGCTTCCGCCTTCTCGACTCGGGACCGTTCTTCGGCGCGCTTGGCCGGGATGTTGTAGTCGAAGGCGGTGCCGCGTCTGGCATGGCTGGTCGGAAGGCCGGCACGCAGCTCGACCGATCTGAACTTGCGGGCGAGCAAGGCCGGCCGGGCCCAGATGTAGTCGGTATCCTTGCTCAGCATGTGCCAGATGATCATTGCAAGCTTGCGTGCAGTGGCGACGGCCGCGATGTGCTTCCCCCGACGCGAGGCGATTCGCTTGGAGAAGGCGCGTAGAGGTCCTGGCGATCGCACAGCCGCCCATGCCGCCTCAACCAGCATTCCCCGCGCATGGCCGCGGCCCTGCTTCGTGATGCGCCCGTGATAGGCTGGCCCCTCACCGGACTGCCGCACGCTCGGATTGAGGCCAAGATAGGCGGCAAGCCTCTGTGGATCGCTGAAGCGACGAATGTCGCCGATCGCCGCGGCAACGCTCNTGAGGCCAAGATAGGCGGCAAGCCTCTGTGGATCGCTGAAGCGACGAATGTCGCCGATCGCCGCGGCAACGCTCGCAGACACGGTGACGTCGAGGCCGGGCAACGTCATCAGGCGGCGGATTATCGGATCCTGGAGGGTATGCACGGCGATATCCGCCTCGACCACCGTCAACGCCTCATTGACCTGGTTAATCAAGCCGAGGTGGCGTTTGATGGCGGCGCGCTCATCCGCAGGCAATATTTGCCTCGTCAGCCATTTACGCCCGCTGATCCCGACGAGGTTCCCATGTGGACACGGCGGGATCAGATGTGCGTGGAGTATCGACTGGATCAGGTTCTTCAGCCGCGAACGCTGGCGAACCAGCTGCGTCCACTTGGGGACCTGTCTTCGGAGCGCAAGCGTCTCCGGGTCTGCGACCCAGACCTCCGGCAGAAAGCCCGAGGCGAAGAGCTTCGCAAGGACAGTGGCATCGATCGTGTCGTCTTCACCTTCGCGTGCGCGATTATGTGCACCTGCTTGGGATTGGCGATCACGATCCGATCCACGTAGGGCGACAGCACTTCAGCGACGGCCGCGGCATTGCCGGTCGCCTCGATCACCACATGATCATCATGGGTGAGTTCCCTCCTGGCGAACTCCTCAAGCCTATTGCGCAACATTTGAACGCGGCCGAGCTTGACGATCTCGCCATCAAGCAACGACACGACCTCGGCGGCTACGCGGTGTATGTCCATGCCGATATACGCACGGTTCCCTCCATGGTTGGTCACGAACAGGGAGCCAGCGGGCAACACGACAAATACATATCCGCGCTCGCAGCGCATCCGGGCGAGTCATAGGGGCGGCCAGATAACCTGCTCGAACTCTCAGTTCATCTGCATACGACGGCCTGCCCGCACTTGCGTGCTCCCGGTGCCCCGTGGCCCGGATGCGCCAAGCCTAGCCGACCTAGCGACCAAACATACGCTGGCACCAAGAACAACATGAGGGATAACGGTTATGTGGAATCCGCGACGGGCTCTTGAACGAGAGCCTGTTCTTCGGCCTCGAGCAGCGCCATCGCCGAATGGCGGGAGGACTTCAACACCCGGAGGCCTCATTCCTCGCTCGGCTACCAGACCCCGGCGGTATACGCCGAGGACATCACCGCAACCGGCTCCGACGCTGTGCTGATGGAAGCGAGGTCGAAGCCTTCGACGCCTTCGTGAAACTAATTCCTAATCGGTGTCGACGCGATGACGGCGCCGACCCGAGCGGAAACAAACCGCGGTACCGGTCAATTGAGATCGCGAGAGGACTCCTTAATCTCGTCACGTTCCATGACAAGTTCCTCGCCGTCATATGCGACTATGCGTGTCTCGATGCGCCATACCTCGCTCAGCGCGCGCACGGTGGCCGAGACTTTGACGCGAACCTTCCAGTCCCCGCGGGCATAGGAGACTTCTCGAGTGCAAGTGCCGCGCGCCGTGGTTGGATGGTTGGGATTCACGGTGAATGTGTCGGTGTGCTTGGCCGAAACGATCATGCCGGTATGTGGGTGCAGCACGGTTCCCGTGTCGCTAGTGACGCGGGACGTGGTTTCGCCGGTGACCTGGTCGGTGACCACATCACAGCGGGATGGCTCGCCGGGCTCCAGCACTTCCTTTTCCATGGGTTGCGCGCCTTCGGGTGCGCCGAAGGACGCCAGCGTCCCGTCGAGCGCCTGCGGCTTGCGCACGGGCAGGATGAGACGGCTGCCTTCGCAATGGAGCGACAAGGTGGCGTTCTCTGGTCCGGGGAACACGGTCGGCCAATGACTGGTCGCAATGGTCAACCGGATGCGCTGACCGGGATCGAAGCGCTGGCCACAGCTGCGAAGTTTCAGCCGCACCATTTCCGGCTTGCCCGGTACCATTGGCGAGATATCGAGATCGTCATACCGGTGCGATAGGTTGAGGATGCCGTAGCTGACGTCTGCTGCCCCGCCGTCCTCCGGCACGAGGGAAAGTGTGGCTGAAAGAATTGCCACCGGCTTGTCGGAGGCGAGCGTCACCTCGAATTCGGGAAGGCCCAGGATTTCGACGGCTTCGGTCAACGGCTCGGTTTCAAATACTAGCGCGTTGTCCGTTTCTACGCCCTGATCGACGGGCAACATTGGTGTCACTCCGAACCCACGATAGGTACCGACCGTGGCAGGAGAGCGGATGTCGAGTACCTCCTTGCCGCCCTCCTTCTCCGTGAGCCGGTACGGTGCGAGATTGAACGACAGTTCGCTCACACCCACCCCGGGCCAGGACGGCTCCGCTACCCAGCGGCCCGGGCGTTCGACGTGGATCGAAGCGGGATGTGCGGGATCCTGAATCCAGGCGCGCAACATCGGCTCGTCGGCGATGCCGGTGTTGATGCCTTTCAGATGCTGATCCCACCAGCGCAGGCATTCTTTCAGGAACCCGATGCGCGGTCCGGGCACGGCGATATTCGGATACATGTGACCCCAGGGACCGATCAGGCCCTTGCGAGGCCCCGGCAGGTTCTCGAGCATGCGGAATATCGCGTTGGAATACGAGTCCGCCCAGCCGCCTACAGCATAGACAGGAACCTCGACTTCGGAATAGTCCTCGCAGATGGAGCCGTGCTTGTAGAAACCGTCCCGGCGCTGGTGTTCGAACCAATCGTGCAGCCAGATACCGTTACCGTTGAGCCGCTGCTCCCACATCTGGCGCCAGCGTTCCCCGACCAGCGCGGGGTCGGGTGGGGTCATGGCAATCGCCCAGGCTGTCGCACCCCACCTCAAATTGTCGCACATCTGCGCGCCGCCCAGATAGTGGCAGTCATCGGTGTAGCGATCGTCGGTGGAACAGAGTGAGATTACCGCCTTGAGCGCCAGAGGGCGGCGGGCGGCAACTTGCAGGCCGTTGAAGCCGCCCCAGGAGATGCCGATCATACCGACGCTGCCTGAGCACCACCGTTGCTGCGCCAGCCATTCGATCACCGCCACGCAGTCGTCCTGCTCCTGGTTTAAGTATTCGCCCTCGCAGACACCTTCGCTATCACCTGAGCCGCGCATGTCGACGCGTACCCCGGCATAGCCGTAACCGGCGAAGTAGGGATGGGTGAGCGCGTCGCGTTCCACTGTCCCGTCCCGCTTGCGGTAGGGCAGGTATTCGAGGATCGCAGGTACCACGTCTTCGTCCGCGTCCTCCGGTAGCCAGATGCGTGCAGCGAGCTTCACGCCGTCTGGCATCGGAATCCAGACATTTTCGATCTCGCGCACTTTGCGAGGGAAGTCGGTAACGACGCGGATATCTTTCATGATGCATCCTCTATGTGCTCGCGCTTACGCAGGAGCTTCGACGTTCAATGGGAAATGGCAGGTCACCGGCTGGAGCCGATGGTCACGGGCTGCGGCATGCGCTCGCACAGGCGGCTGTGCGACGGGCAACGCGTGTGGAACTCGCAGCCGGAAAGACTCGCCCCCGGACGTAGGTGTCGCACAGGTTTTTTGTACGCAGCCAAACGTGGTGTCGTGGACATTATCTTCTTTCATATACAGTTCAGGCACTGGCAATTCCCAGACGCTCAACTTAATGAGCCTCTCAAAGTTGATAGGTGTATCACGCAGATCTACCGATCCACTTTCGGACAGCCCCTCGAAGTGAAGTGACGGCAGGTGACTTTTTTGCACCCGTTGCAAGGTAGATGAGTCAATAGGCATCTGGCGCCGCGGCCAAACTTCCGGCCGAGATGGTCGTCCCTCGTAATGACGTGCAATCGGCGTCCCCTAGGATCGCGTAAAGCGATCCAATACATTGCGCGTGACATGACAGGTAGCCGGGTCGTGTTGCTGAAGTCCCGCTACCCATTCGCAGCTGCCGGCATGAAATACAGAGCCGCGTCCCTTCTGGAAAGCGACAATCATTCCACACCCCCGAGCGGCGGCAGATAAGGCGGCTTCAGTTCTGACACCGTACCGTGTAAGCGCAACTCCCCTCGATTGGTCCCCCCAGTAGAGGTTCTCTCCCTTGCGGCCGTAGGCCTGCTCTAAGTTAGAGGCGAGTCCCATCGCCAAAATCTTTAGACCCTCAGGTGTCTTCATGCGGGCGCTCGGGCATGGAATGCCGTCTATCATCTCGTAATCTAATCCGTCGACTTCATAGCCAAAGATTTGCGCCTCCGAGCCGATGACATCCCCGTACCCCAGGTAGAGTCCCTCAAATGCCCAGTGGGTAGGATCGTACACGGTGAAGCCGCCGGATCCACGGGCAACCATCCCCCCTACGCCAGCGAAAGAGCCGTAATTAGTATTAAGACCAAAGGTTTGTTCCCCCGGCCATCCAATCCGCTGATGTGACCAATTGGTGGCTACTCGGCGTTCATCATTAGTGCGAGCGAGCGGGTCTTTCTCAAATGCTCTATCCTTGTAACAGACCTGAGTAATACCGTCGTCTTCTAAGCGAATCTGCCACCCGAAATCGCCGGCAAAACGGGCTACATTGCCTCCGCTCTCCATATACCGCTCGATTGCCTGTCGCATCTCCCAGGTCCAATATTCATCGTGACCGACGAACACGACACATTTGTATGCAGATAAGAGATCCGAGTCCGCGATCATATCGGCTTGAGAAACGACATCGACGCCAAGCCCCTGAGCCTCTGCCCAGCACAGGAATGGTCGCTCATAGGACGCCCAGCCGGCGCTGGCGTAAAACTTGCTAAAACCTCGTGAGCACGCAAATTCGTCCTGAAGATAACGAGGTGGCGACCTCACCGGCGTCGGTTGTTTGGCGGCTTTTCGCGGAGCGCCAGGCGGCAGCCAAATGAAACCCCTCGCCCAAGGGCGATGCAAAGTAACTTTGGGAGCAAAATGCCAACCGTCGGTCAAATTATGACCAACATAATGACTGTAGCCACCCCAATCGTTGTACGCTCTCCACGTACCTGTAGCCGAGACCAGAAGAATTTCTTTCCGCTGGTCTTCGCGAGGCAAAACAAAGAAACCATGCTCCTGTTCTCGATGCACGTCGCCCTTGCTTGCCCCACTGGTGGCAATATAAAATCCTGCTGGCGCATCATCAGGGACTCGCCAGGTCTGGCTCTCAGGCCAGTCGCAACCCCGCTCATAAAAGCGATCGCGAAGCCCCACTGATTGGCCGCTTATGCCTTCTATGCGAGCAATTTCCTGCGGCCAGATACCATCGCGAACGATGTTAATATCGAAACGCTCTGCGGTCGTGCTGGTGTGGAATCGCACCATCTCCCCGGGCTGGTATGACATTCGGTCTGTATATGTAAATACTTCTAGGTGAGCGGGATCCTGGAAGACAGTCTCATAGTACAACGTCTTCACCCCGTCGAAACCCTGTCTCCGAGGAACAAACTTAAATTGGTCCTGGCCGGGGACTCCGGCACTCACGTTTTTGCTCATTGCTTTCTCCTAGCGTTCCTGTCTGCTGACCGCACAGTTTTGGATCGACTCGAGCCGGATCCCAAGAATCCCCATCACGAGGTGGAACGTCGGGCGGCCAATCCTCATAGGCGCGGATGGTCCCCATCGATCCTGCCTACAACGAGGTCTCTTGAAGAACGTGCATTACCGAGCTTGCGACGGGCCTTCTCGTGTGCGCATGCAATCTACCCGTTGGTTGTTGCCTTCACTTTGCTAGCCAACAAGCTGCGGTGTGCTGTGGTCCTACTTCGATTGCTGGAGGCTCCTCAGCTTTGCAGCGGTCTAAGGCCAGTGTACAACGCGGATGGAAACGACATCCCTTCGGCACGCGGGCGGCGCTTGGGACCTCCCCCTGCAGGGCCGGCAGCTCGGCGCGACCTGCGTTGCCGCCAATCTGAGGGGTGGCATTACGCAAGGCGACGGTATATGGATGGCGGGGGTTGAATGTGATCTCGTCGGCGCTACCGATCTCGACCAATTTTCCAAGATACAAGACGGCAATTCTGTCGGCAATCAACCAGGCGAGCGGCAGGTCGTGGGTGATGAACAGCAGCGCCATATTGTGCTTGTCGCGCAAGTCAACCAGGACCTGAAGAATCTGTGCGCGTATCGAGACATCGAGCATCGAGACAGGCTCGTCAGCGACGATGAGCTCCGGCCTGACGGCAAGCGGTCCGGCAATCACAACCCGCTGGCGCTGCCCGCCAGACAGTTCATGTGGGAAGCGGGCGAAGAAATCATTGGGAGGATTGAGCCCGGCCGCCTCGAGCGCTTTGCTCACCCGCTCTGCAAGCTGTTTGCCATTGTCGACCAGCCGTAGGGACCGCAGCGGCTCCGCCACGATATCGAATACGGTGTGTCGCGGATTGAGCGCCTGATAGGCGTCCTGAAAGATCATTTGCACGCGATGCCGATAGGGGCGCAAAGCCGATAAGCCTTGAACGGACGTCATATCGCGGCCTTCGAACAGCAACCTGCCGCCTGTCGGCTGGGCAAGCTTGGTGATGACGCGGCCCACAGTCGTCTTGCCGCTTCCGGATTCTCCGACCAGGGCGACGATCTCGCCGCGCCCGACGGTGAGGTCGATCCCGTCTACCGCGCGCACGGCGCCGGCAGGTCGGCCCAGGACACGGTCGAACAGCCCGCCCTGGATAGGAAAATGAACTTGCAGGCTCTCGAGACGCAGGAAGTCGGCGGTATCAGGCATGGACTGCGACCTTGTCTTCCTGCGAGGACTGGTAAAGGTGACAGGCGACGCGTCCCCGCCCGAACTTATCGAGGCTAGGGACTTCGGTCGCGCAAACCGCCATAGCCGACGGGCAACGCGGATGGAAAGCGCAGCCCGAGGGTCGATTCACCAAGTTGGGGGGATCACCGGGTATTGGCCGGATCATCTTTTTGCCGCTCGCTGGGTCCGGGATCGATTCGATCAGCAGGCGGGTGTAGGGATGTTTGGGCTGGGCGAAGATCTCGGCGACAGTGCCATCCTCGACGATTCGGCCGGAATACATGATCATCACGCGATCACAAGCCTCAGCCACCACAGACAGGTCGTGGGTGATCAAAATGAGGGCCAGGTTAAGCTGCGATCGCAACTCCCCTAGCAGCTTCAGGATCTGAGCCTGTGTGATGACGTCGAGCGCCGTGGTCGGCTCGTCACCAATGATGATCGAGGGGCGACATGCGAGCGCCATCGCAATCATCACCCGTTGTCGCATCCCGCCCGACAACTCGTGAGGATAGGCAGTGCCACGATCCGCCGGAATGCCGACGAGCTCGAGCAGTTCTCTTGCCCGCGCGGTCGCCTTGCCACGCGGCATGCCGAGCTTCAGCATACACGGCTCGGCGATCTGCTTGATGATGCGGTGAACAGGATTAAGCGCATTCATCGCGCCCTGGAAGACAACGGACGTTTCGCTCCAGCGATGAGGCCGCATAGCTGCATCGTCATCGATCGGCAGTCGCTCTCCGCGATAGCGTACCTCGCCCTTGCTGACCCGTGCGTTGGGTGACAGCAGACTTGCAATCGCCATTGCGGTCGTGGTCTTGCCACTGCCCGATTCTCCGACGAGGCCAACGGCCTCTCCGGCCCGGAGCGAGAAGCTTACGCCGTCGATCGCTCGCAACGGAAGGCCCTTGAGCCCATAGTCGACAGCGAGACCGTCGACTTCCAGAAGCGATACCCTGCTATCCTCGGAGGGTATTGTCATGGAACCACCCTGCGGCGTGGATTGAACGTGTCGTCGAGGGCATTGCCGATCAGGACGAAGCTAAGCGAAACCGTGAGCACGCAAAGGCCGGGTGCGCCGAGATCCCACCAGGCTCCCGCGCTGGCCGCGCCGGCGCGCTGCGCAAGCGAAAGCAAAGTGCCCCATGAGGGCTGCAACGGATCGCCAAGCCCGAGGAACGAGAGCGACGTCTCGACATAGATTGCGCCGGCGACGACCAGCGCACCATTCGCTGCAATTTGCGGCACGATATTGGGCAGGATGTGCCGCAGCATGATGCTGAGATTGCTGCTGCCAACAACGCGTGCGCGATCTATGAATGTTCGCTCTTTAAGCGACAGTGTCTGACTGCGAACGATACGCGCGACGAACGCCCAGCTTGTCATGCCGATAACGACAAGGATCACGAAAAGAGAAGGACGAAAGCCGAGGATGTCTCCACCCCGCCCCATCACCTCAAGGATCACGGGCGTGAGAACCAGGGCCAGCACGAAGGACGGCATGACGAAAAAGAAATCCGTCAATCGCATCAGCCAGACGTCAACCCTCCCACCGTAGTAGCCCGCGGTCATACCAACCGTAGTGCCGACGACGAGGCTGATCACGGTCGCCAGAAGCGCGATCGTGAGCGATATCCGGGCACCATGGACGACCAGATTGAGCACGTCCCGCCCCACCTCATCGGTCCCCAGCAGATGCTGGACTGATGGTGGCGCGAGGAAATCGCCTGTTGCGTTGATTGCAGTCTGGAGCGGTCCCACAAGGGTATTTGGTACGGCAGCCAGCACAAGAAAGAAGACCAGGCATACGAGGCCCACCTGAGCACCGCCGTGGCCAAGAAATTGACGCAAAAAGCTTTTCATCGCGCGCGTTCGGCCTCGTCGGGAATATTGAACAATACTTTCGCTCATTACCGAACTCTTGGATCAAGAAGGCCGTAGGCGAGATCGGCTACGAGGTTTGCCACAACGATCGACGCACCAAGCAACAAGAATACGCCTTGAAGGACTGGGTAGTCCCGCGCGTTGAGCGCCTCGACCGTGAGCCCGCCAATTCCCGGCCAAGCGAAGACGGCTTCGACAGTGACGGCCCCTGCCACCACGTAGCCAAGATTGAGGGTAATCAACGTTACGACCGGCAGCATCGCATTGCGGAATGCATGACCCATCAACATCTGACCATTGGTGAGTCCCTTGGCCCGTGCGGTCACCATGTAGTCCTCCGTGACAACCTCGCTCATGGCGGCCCGGGCGACCACGACATATTGGCCGATTAGTCCGAGGGTCACCGCGGTGACCGGAAGCGCGAGATGCCGCAGGTAATCGATCAACCAATCAAGCGAACCCGTAATTGCGCCGAGCGAATGTACGCCATAGCCCGGAAGCCAGCCCAATGCCGTGCTGAAGATCACCACCAGGATCATGCCGAGCCAGAAAGCCGGCGTAGAATAGAGCGCCAGAGAGACTCCCGTGGCGATGTGGTCGACGGCTCCTCCCCGGCGCCAGCCCGCGTAAACGCCAAGCATGACCCCGCAAATGATCGCGAGGACCTGAGCTACACCGACCAGGGCGATGGTGGCCGGCAAGCGTTCCAAAATCAGGTCCGCGACATGCCTGCCTCTGAACTTGAAGCTGTAGCCGAAATCGCCTTGGAGTGTTGTCGATAGGTAGTCAAGAACCTGGTCCGGGATCAGAGGCCGGTCGAGAGCCCAGCGCTCGCGCTGGGCCTCGATCTGCTCAGCAGTTATAGAAGTTTTCGCCCCCGCCAACAACAAGTTGGCGGGATCGCCCGGAATGACTCTGAACAGGATGAAGTTTAGAATCGCCACCATAAAAAGCGTTACACCCGCCCTGAAGATGACATGCGCAATGCGACGGCTCATCTGGTCCCCCTTTCCGTCAGGATCAGTTTATCGGCCTCAAGCGGTCGAACGGATAGTAGCTGTACATCGACATTATGTCCTGGGTCCCCCACCCCTCGAAGCAATCCTTGCGACGGGCTTCGAGCAGGGTGGGGTAACAAAGCATGATATAGGGCGCTTCGGTGTAAATGAGCCGAGCCGCCTTATCGACCAGATCCTGGCTCTTCTTGAGGTCAACGGTTACGTCGGCATCCGACAGGAGCTTGTCGAATTTTTCGTTTGTCCAATACGAATGATTTCGGACGTGGTGGCTGGTGCCCATAGTGAGCATCTCGTGAGGTGTAGGGGAAATCCAGCTCGACTCAATAAGCAAGTCCCAGCCTCCACCGCCCTTCGCCGGCGCCGCTGTGCGGGCATTGAGCGCCCCGGAGTCGAGTTGGGTGACTGATAGGGGGATGCCGATTTGTCCCAACCAGCCAGCGATCAACTGCACCGCCGCAACCGGGATTTCCATGTTCCCCGAAGGATTTCCCGTAATCAACTCGAGCTGAAACCCGTTTCCCTCCTTGTCCTCCCGGATACCGTCGCTGTTTACATCCCTATAGCCGGCGTCGTCGAGCCGACGGCCTGCCTCGGTAAGATCGAAGTGGCGCCTGATGTCACCCAGATCCGAGTAGTAGTCGGCCATCACTGGCGGAATAAGCCCGCCGCCAAGGTCGGCATGCCCGCGGAAGGCCCGTTCGACAATGGTTTTTTGGTCGATCGCGTAACCGATCGCATCGCGAAACGCCGGATCCTGCAGGGCCTTCGTGCTACCTGATCCCTTCCCGGAAGCGGTGTTGAAGGCCAGAAAGTTGCGCTGTTCTACGCGCGATTCATTGACTTTGATGTCGGAGTCATTCGAGAGGTCGGTCCATTGGGCTGCCGTTAGGTAAAAGCCATAATCGAGACTGCCGCTCTTCAGCCCCTGGGCGATTGGATCGGCGGTGTTGAAGAAATTGAAGATCATGCCGGCTGTCGCTGGTTGTCCCGTGCGGAAGTACGGGTTAGGCGTGAAGCGCGCAAATTGGCCTTGCTGAAATTCCGCAACGATCATTGGGCCGGTGCCCACCAGCGGCGGCTCGTTTCGGAATGTGGCTCGCGCATCGGCATAGCTGACATCCTTCCAGGTATGCTCGGGGACAATCATCGTGACGTTCTCAACTGGCCAACGCGTGGGACTCTTGGTAACGATTTGCAGGGTGGTCTCGTCAAGGGCCGCAATGGACTCGACAAGCTCCAATCCACCAGTGTTGTTCCAGCCGGCGTTCAGCTCGTCGGGCGTCCCGATGGAGTCGCGCAGGTAATTGTAGGTAAATGCGGCGTCTCTGGCCGTGGCGGGCTTCCCGTCCGACCACTTCATGCCGGGCCAGATCTTGAAGGTCCAGGTGAGGTCGTCTTCGGCAACCGACCACTCCTTGGCGAATCCCTTCCGGTCAGTGTGGCGCTGGGCGTCCACGCCAACCAAAAAATCATAGGTGAAGGCTATAGGCCAGAACGCGCCCCACGTGGCAAAAGGGTTCATCGTGTCAGGGGCCGCCATCCCGCCTATGCGCACAACCCGATCGCCGCACGAGGAAGCAAACGCACTTGAGGACATGACCAAAGATGCTGCCGATCCCATCAGCCCCGCTTTGAGGATCGTACGACGATTGAGTAGCCGGTTATTCATTATGTACCTCCCTGACGCTAGCAAACTTAGGTTCCGCTCACGCATCCACGGCCTGCCAAAGCCAAACGGCTCCGCTAGACGGTCTGCGGCTGACTTACTGGAATGCCTGTCTATATAGAACGCTGTTCTATCCATATCTTTTCTGAACCGCATGTCAATCGGGAAAATTGGTCCCCTATAATGTGCTCACTACACAGGCCGATCGCCTGCCACTCTCCTGACCGGGTCACCGCTTTGCGATGGCGACATCACAGCCGCAGAGTGGTCGATGTCGCGCGCCAGCGACAGCGACGGCTTGTGCGACGGTTACGCATCGACATGTGGCCAAACGCCGTCCCGACCGGGATCGTAATGCCCGACCCGATGCCAAAATCGCCTGGTCAATGTCGGGAAAGATAAAGCGGCGCACGTCGCCAATCTCGGTGGCGAACGTCACAGCAACGATCAGGTCCACACCACGCAGTGTCTGCAGCGCCCGTATGAGCGGGGCGAGCGACCAGGCTGGAACGAACCCTTCGATCACAAGCTCAAGCCACTCAACCCGCTCTTTTGAGATGTGCGGACAGATTCGACCATTTCCTAGAGCGCGATCTGATGCGCAGGGTGATCGAACTGCTGCTCCTGCAACCAGCGGAGATAGCGCATCGTCCAGCACTTCTTGCGGGGATAGGACGACCGTGCTTAAGCATGAAGGCGCTCACCTGCTGCCGATGCACGCGGAGAGTCTCGACTGCGGCCGTCCGGGCGCGAACGAGATCCGCATGGCCTCATGACCTTCATCAGGAACCCGTACCGCCGTCAGTTCGCAGCGCGCAGCAGCCGGGACAGGGAGAGAGCATCCCGGCGGTTTGTCTTCACCCGATCGCCAGGCTTCGTTGGAATCAGCGACGGCGCGACCACGGTGCATTCGTGGCCAAACGAACGGATTAGCCGATGGACCATAGCCGGTTGGTCCTGCCTCGTAGCAAGAAATGGACCCGATCACTTGGCCGCGATCCGCTGGATAACGCGGCGCATGCTCGTATCCGACGCGTCGACCTCGCCGAAGAAGCGAACCTCTCCCTCCCGGCCGGCATCCGCAATCGCGATGGCGTTCCTCAGCTTGGCGACATCGATTCCGACAAATGCTTCCCTATAATCTCCCATCGCTCGCCCTCCGTACGTGAGCTCGGCCCATCCGAGATGGGGTATTCGGAGCCTCATCTTCGGGCCAGGATGCATTGTGTAGGTGTTGAAGGTGCTGCCCTTCGAGCTGATGATTAACGTGGTCTGGGTAAGGCAGCCACAAGCATCAGAAGGAGGAAGCGCAGCATGAAGCACTATGCCGCATTGGATTCGCGGTGAAAGAGACCGCAGTGTGCATCGTCGACGAAACCGGCCGGATTTGCCGCGAGGTGAAGGTCGCGAGCCATCCGCAGGATCTGGCGCAGGTGCTCAAGGACCCGCCTGGCGGCTTGAGCGCGTTGGGCTTGAAGCCGGGCCTCTGTCGCAATCGTTGTTCGAGGGCCCGGCCAGGGCCGGCCTGCCGGTGATCTGTATCGAGACCCGTCACACCAAGGCCTTCCTCAAGGCGCGGGTGAACAAGACCGACCGCAATGATGCCCGCGGCATGGCGCAGATGATGCGGGTCAACCTGCTTCGCCCGGTGCATGTGAAGACACTGACGATCCAGAAGCGCCGGGCGCTGCTGACCGCCCGCAACCTCTTACAGGCATCGCGATTGAGAACGACTTCGCGGCTTGCTGCGCAACTTCGGCCTTCTGTAACGGGCCTCGATAAGTCAATCCCTCTTTTGCGTCATCCAATCGCCCGGGTGTCGCTTCTGTACGGGGTCGGCGCGACGGCCGCCACCTGATGGGGTTTGAAGAGGATGAGGCCGAGCCAATCTCAAGCCGCGTGGTCGCAATGCCGACGTCCGAAGTTGTGGTCTGACCTGATCCATCGTCCCGGCGACGGGACTTCGCTTCGGGAAGGCCTGGTGTCGTGACCCGCCCCGAAAACTGTGGTTCTCCCTTACTTAAGCGGCTGCCGTCGTCGTCTTGGCCGCGAAGTTGCAGACAGTTGCATCGGCGAGCATGCGGTGCAGGATCACCCAAGCTTGCGCGCCAGCCCACCTTGGCCTTCTTCATCCCGGCCCGCCGGCGTATCCGCATCGCCCAGCTTTTGAGCTCCGTGCAGCGCTTGAGCGGCTTGGTCAGCATGATGTGGGCGGCCTCATAGAGCGCCGTGCGCACCGCGGCATCGCCGATCTTGCTGATGCGCTATAGTCGGTCTCGCCGGATTGATACTTCTTCGGGGTCAGGCCGGAATGCGCACCCGCCTGCTTCGACGAGCAAAATCGCCCTGGATCGTCGATCGCAGAAGCATAGGTGAGCGCGACGATCAACCGACCCCCCCGTATTGCCTCACCCAAGAGTGTTCCCAAAGAACAATGCCGTTGCCTCACTCGGATGTTCTCGATTGCCT
>NZ_AYWC01000043.1:0-46080 GCF_000502615.1 Mesorhizobium sp. LNJC405B00
GTGAGCGAGCTCTCGTCGAGCATGGCTGCCTGGATGCGCGGCCATGGGCACATATAGGTGCAGACCTGTTCGCGCATCAGCCCGCCAAACGTGTAGGTCGTCGCCGTCAGGACCGCGACGGTGATGTAGGCGACAGGCGCTGCCGTGCCGGTGAAGAGTTCGCCGACCAGCGTCGGCGCATCGGCGAAATAGAAGATCCATGCGCCACCAGTCGCTGCGGCTACGACCAGCCAGATGACGTGTTTCGATGCCCGCAGCACGAGCTTGCGGGTGGTCCATGGACCGGCATCGAGCCGCATGCGCGCGTTGCGGTCGCCCTCGATCGCGCGCTCGACGACCAGGAACAGATCGACCCATACGGTCTGTGGGCATGTGTAGCCACACCATGCACGGCCGACGGTTGACGTGATCAGGAAAAGACCGACGCCGGCCATGACCAGAAGGCCGGCGACATAGTAGAATTCCTGGGGCCATANGTGAGCGAGCTCTCGTCGAGCATGGCTGCCTGGATGCGCGGCCATGGGCACATATAGGTGCAGACCTGTTCGCGCATCAGCCCGCCAAACGTGTAGGTCGTCGCCGTCAGAACCGCGACGGTGATGTAGGCGACAGGCGCTGCCGTGCCGGTGAAGAGTTCGCCGAGCAGCGTCGGCGCATCGGCGAAATAGAAGATCCATGCGCCACCAGTCGCTGCGGCTATGACCAGCCAGATGACGTGTTTCGATGCCCGCAGCACAAGCTTACGAGTGGTCCAAGGACCGGTATCGAGCTTGATGCGTGCGTTGCGGTCGCCCTCGATCGCGCGCTCGACGACCAGGAACAGATCGACCCATACGGTCTGTGGACATGTGTAGCCACACCAGGCACGGCCAACAGTCGACGTGATCAGGAAAAGACCGACGCCGGCCATGACCAGAAGGCCGGCGACATAGTAGAATTCCTGGGGCCATATCTCGATGAAGAAGAAATAGAAGCGCCGGTTGGCGACATCAAGCAGCACCGCCTGGTCGGGGGCAAACGGACCCCGATCCCAGCGCAGCCACGGTGTCAGATAGTAGATGCCCAGCGTGATCGCCATCACCAGCCATTTGAACTGGCGAAAGCTGCCCGAGGCCCGCTTCGGGAAGATCTTCTTGCGCGCGGCGTACATTGGCTGACGCACCTTGGCGGAGTTGAACGTCGTGGGTTCGATCCGTTCTATTTGCGTGTTATCGAGCACGAGAAGCTCCAGTCACCAGCGACGATTTCGCCGGAAGCCGACTCATCGGTTCTGGATGATGCCGAGGCCCGGCTTGCGCCGGGCCTCGTCGCTTGGCGGGAGGGGGAGGACGAGAATAGGCTGCTTTGCTATTCTCCGCCGCCAAGCGAATGGATGTAGACCGCCAGTTCCTTGACCTTGGTCTCGCCGAGGCGCGCGCCCCAGGCCGGCATCACGCCCTGTTTCGGCGCGGTGACCTGGGCGGCGATGGCCGCTTCGCCTGACCCGTAGAGCCAGATGGCGTCGGTCAGATCTGGAGCGCCGAGTTCCTTGTTGCCTTTTGCATTGTCGCCATGACAGGCCACGCAGTTTTCGGCAAAGACCTTTGCGCCCGGCGCGACCAATGCTTGATTGACGACGGCCCCCGACAGACTGGCGACGTAGGCGCTGACCTGTTTGATCTGGTCGGCGGTGATGATGTCGGCAAAGGCGGGCATTTCCGACAGGCGCGTATCCGGATCGGAGGCGAAGCGAATGCCATGGGTGATCGTCTGCTGAATCTGGTCCGCCTTGCCGCCCCACAGCCAGTCGTCGTCGTTAAGGTTGGGGAAGCCCTTGGAGCCCTGGGCGCCGGAACCATGGCACTGCACGCAATTGAGCTTGAACGCGGCACCGCCGGCGGNGCAGCGTGTCGTCCGCCGCGATCTCCGAAACACTTTTCGCTTCTATCGCGGCGACATATTTGCCCTTGGCCGCTTCAGCCGCGGACAACTCGTTCCCGACATCGTTGCGGCTGGAGTAGCCGAGCACCCCCTTGGTTGCCGTGTGCAGCAGAGGCCATGCCGGATAGGCGATCGTGTACCCCATCGCCCAGACTATGGTGATGTAGAACGTCCAGACCCACCAGCGCGGAAGCGGGTTGTTGAGCTCCCGAATGCCGTCCCACTCATGACCGGTGGTTGAGATGCCGGAAACCTCGTCGATGTGATCGCTGCTCATGATCAGTCCTCCTTCAGAGGAATTTGAGCTGCTTCGCCGGCTTGCCTGCGGCTTCCGGGACGAACTGCAAAGGCAACAGATCCGATGAAGAAAAGAGCCATGGCAAGTAGGCCCCAGCTGTCGGCAAACTCCCGCATGAAATTGTACGTCATGGCCATTGTCCTCAGCGGTAGCCGGCGGTCTCACCGTAGTTCTTGAAATCGACCAGCGTGCCCAGCATCTGGAGATAAGAAACCAGCGCGTCCATTTCGGTGACTTGCTGCGGGTTGCCGTCGAAGTCGCCGATCTTGGCCTTGGGGTAGCGGGCCTCGAGGCCGGATGTGTCGGCGTTGGGATCAGCCTGCGCCATCAAATCGGCATTGGCGTTGGCGATCATGTCGTCGGAGTANGCCGGATGTGTCGGCGTTGGGATCAGCCTGCGCCATCAAATCGGCATTGGCGTTGGCGATCATGTCGTCGGAGTAAGGGACGCCGACGCGCCTGTTGGCGACCAGATGCGTCGAGAAGTCCTTCACCGCGATCGGCTTGTCCTTAAGGAAGGCATAGCTCGGCATGATCGATTCCGGTACCACGGACCGTGGATCTGTCAGGTGATCCACGTGCCACAGGTTGGAATACCGGTCGCCAACGCGGGCGAGATCCGGTCCGGTGCGCTTCGATCCCCACTGGAAGGGGTGGTCGTATATCGATTCGGCCGCCAGGCTGTAGTGGCCGTAGCGCTCGACCTCGTCACGGAACGGCCTGATCATCTGGCTGTGGCAGAGGTAGCAGCCCTCGCGGACATAGATGTTTCGCCCGGCAAGTTCGAGCGGCGAGTAAGGCCGCATGCCTTCCACCTTCTCGATCGTATTATCGAGATAGAAGAGCGGCGCGATCTCGACGATGCCGCCGATTGTCACGACCAGCAGCGACCCGAGGAGGAGAAGTGTAGCGTTCTTCTCGATGACCGCGTGTCTGTTCATCAACCTCATTTTCTGTCTCATCATCGCGCAAGCTGGAGGGCGGGGGTGGAGCGCGGCATCGGATCCTGCTCGCGCCGGTAGCCGAGGATGGTCATGGCGATGTTCCAGGCCATGATCAGGGTGCCGGAGAGGTACATGGCCCCACCGATGGCGCGCATGATGTAATAAGGGTGCATAGCGGCCACGGTTTCGGCGAAGGAGTAGACCAGGAAGCCCTGCTCGTCGTATTCGCGCCACATCAGGCCCTGCATGATGCCGGACACCCACATGACAGCGGCGTAGACGACGATGCCGAGCGTCGCCAGCCAGAAATGCCAGGTGACGAGCCTGAGCGAATAGAGGCGTTCACGGTTCCAGAGTNGATGATGGGATCGGTGCGCAGCTTGTCCCAGGCGCCCGACAGCGTCATCAGGCCGTTGATCATGCCGCCCCATGACGGCATCCACAGCATGATCGAGAACACCATGCCGAGCGTCTGCGCCCAGTCGGGCAAGGCCGTGTAGTGCAGGTGATGGGGCCCAGCCCAGATGTAGAGAAAGATGATTGCCCAGAAATGGACGATCGACAGACGGTAGGAATAGACCGGCCGGTTGGCCTGCTTGGGCACGAAATAGTACATCATGCCGAGGAAGCCGGCGGTTAGGAAGAAACCGACGGCGTTGTGGCCGTACCACCATTGCGTCAGGGCGTCCTGGACTCCGGAAAATGCAGAATAGCTCTTGGAGCCGAGAAAGGAGGCCGGCATCGACAGGTTGTTGATCACATGCAGCATCGCGATGGTCACGATGAAGGAAAGGTAGAACCAGTTGGCGACGTAGATGTGCGGTTCCTTGCGCTTCAGGATGGTGCCCAGAAACAGGATCAGGTAGGCGACCCAGACGATGGTCAGCCAGATGTCGACATACCATTCGGGTTCCGCATATTCGCNCGGTCGCGGCCATGACGATGAAGAGCTGGTAGCCCCAGAACACGAACCAGGCGAGATCGCCACCGAACAGCCGGGCGCGGCATGTGCGTTGGACGACATAGAGAGACGTGCAAAGCAACGCGTTGCCGCCGAAGGCGAAGACGACGCCCGAGGTGTGCAGAGGCCGCAAGCGGCCGAAGTTGAACCAGGGCTGGATGTTGAGATCGGGATAGGCAAGCTGCAGCGCGATGACCACCCCGACCACCATGCCAACCACACCCCAGAACATGGTGGCGATGGCGCCGTAGCGGATTGGCCCGTCCATGTAAGCGGACGGGTCGATCGGAGCGGCAGGCTTGAACTCAGTGTTGCGCAGTAGGATCGCAGTGAAGCCAGCCAAGGCGAAGAACAAGACCCACATATGCTGGCGAAAGGGTTCATCCACCCCAGCGCCAGCCGCCACCAAAGCCGCGAATGCGAACAGGCTTAGAAGCACGATTTCTTTGCCGAATTTCATCGCAAGCCCCGATTTCCAATTCCGGCGGATGCCAAACCGCGGTGTCTTATTGCGCAGCCGTCGCCTGCTCGCCCTGATCCATGTCAGAGCCGCACCATTTTGCTCGAGCAGCATCGAGTTCGGTGCGATCAGACTGCGACAATCGAATGTGGAAGCGCACCACCGGCCGCTGGTTTATGGATGGGACCTGGCGTCCCCGGTCGGGCCCCGGGTGCGGAGGCGACCGCGGGCGTGTGGGGGAGCGCACCTTCTGCGACGCTGGAAAGCAGGTCGACGCCTTACCGAACCCCGCGTTCAATGCCTTGGAACAGCCAGCGCCAGCGTTACGCTGCCGTCGTGACATTCGTGGCTTGGGGAGACGGCGATTTTCCCCTGCGGATGAGGCGTATTGACTTCGGCCAAGTGTGGATGCTTCGCCGACGAGCCGAAAGGCAACTGGCGCATACGATCGGATGGAGAACGGGCTGTCGCTACGCGACTTCTTCTGAGCCCAACGCGAGCATGCCCTGCCCCGGATGAAGTAAGTGACGGGGGCCATGCAGCTTCTGCGTCATTCAAACGGCTGTAGCGCCTCGGCCGCCGCAGCGCCGTTCCAGCCGGCTCATGCTGTCCACGGTGACGCGGCGGTTGTTCTCGATCCGAATCACGCCGTCCATTCTCAGGCTGGTCAGCTGACGGCTCACGGTCTCGTTTGTGATTCCAAGGAAATCAGAAATGTCGGCACGCGTCATCGGCAGCTCGAAGCACGTCGAGCTAGCCGTCGGGTCAACATTGGAGTCGATGTTCCGGGCAATCATGAGGAGAAAGCTCGCCACCTTCTCTGGTGCGGTCTTGCGCCCCAGAGTCACCATCCATTCGCGTGCCTCGTCAAGTTCGTTCAGCGCCTGCTTGAGCAGGCGATGCACAAATTCGGGTGACTGCTTCATCATCCGTTCGATGGCCGCTCTGGGAAACGAGCATAGCGAGACAGCTGTTGCCGCTTCCGCATTGATCGCACTTTTCATCTTGAAGGGCCGACCCAGAAAATCCGGGGCGAACTGCAGGCCGACAATCTGTTGGCGTCCATCTGACAGGCTCTTCGTGAGCTTCACCACGCCTGAAAGCACGTTCGAATAACAGTCGACCGTCTCGGCGTCGCCGATCAGTTCGACCCCCGGCTCGATATTGTGCCGCGACGACGTCTTGGCGAGCTGAGCCAAATGGTCTGGCTCTAGCGCGCCACAGACACCGCGGCGCCGTGCCTCGCAAGACAGGCAAAGAACGGGAATGCCGGAACTGTGAATATCCTGCCGTAATGTCATTCGATCGCTCTACCGGTCGGTGCGGGCAGGATAGCATCCACGGTAGAAAAATCCTTGCGGCAGTTTGTCCGTGCTGAAGGTTGATCGAAATCAGGGCTTAGGCTCATCCAAGCATCCACAGTTCGGGCGACGCAAACACGGTGGACCACGACATGCGACAAAAGCTAGTTGCCAGATTTGGCGAGAACGTCCCGCGATACACGAGCTACCCGACCGCGCCGCATTTCAATGCAAGCGTTGACGCTACCGTTTGTCGTGGCTGGCTACAGGGGCTCGACGAGGGCGACGAAATCTCGCTCTATCTGCACATCCCATACTGCGACAAGCTTTGCTGGTTCTGTGCCTGCCATACCAAGCAGACACGCCATTACGAACCGGTGACCACATATCTGCGCTCACTGCATGCCGAGATCGCCACCGTCGCCAGTCTTGTTGGAGGCAAAGGTCGTGTGCGTGCCGTCCATTTCGGCGGTGGTTCGCCGACGATGCTCAAGCCCGAAGATATGGTGGCGCTGGGAACCGNCCTGCGCAACAGCTTCGGCTTTCTTCCCGGCGCCACGATCAGCGTTGAAATCGAACCCAACGATATGGACGATGCCCGCCTCGATGCGCTTGCCGAAATCGGCATGACCCGTGCGAGCCTCGGCGTCCAGGATTTCGATCCGAAGGTGCAAAAGGCGATCAACCGCGAGCAGAGCTTCCTGCAGACCAAGACGGTCGTCGACGGCGTTCGTTCGCGCGGCGTCGAATCCGTCAATCTGGACCTGCTCTACGGTCTGCCGCACCAGACCAGGGAAAGCGTCGCTTCTACGGTCACGCAGGCACTGACCCTGGAACCGGATCGGATCGCACTGTTTGGCTACGCGCATGTACCGTGGTGCAAGAAACATCAGACGATGATCGACGAGGCCTGGTTGCCGGGTCCCGCGGAGCGCTTTGCCCAGTCGCAGCTGGCAGCGCGGGCGATCGTGGACCAGGGATACGAAGCAATTGGGCTCGACCATTTCGCCAAGTCTAACNTCGCAGCTGGCAGCGCGGGCGATCGTGGACCAGGGATACGAAGCAATTGGGCTCGACCATTTCGCCAAGTCTAACGATGCGTTGGCGGTAGCGGCCCGAACCGGCACTCTGCACCGGAACTTTCAGGGCTATACCGAGGATCGCTGCGAGACATTGATCGGCCTCGGCCCGTCATCCATNCACTCTGCACCGGAACTTTCAGGGCTATACCGAGGATCGCTGCGAGACATTGATCGGCCTCGGCCCGTCATCCATTAGCCAGTTTCGGCAAGGCTATGCGCAGAACATGCCTTCAACCAGCGAATATAGACGCATGGTTGATGACGGCGGGCTGGCCGCTGTTCGGGGTATCGCACTTTCCAACGACGACCGCGTTCGCGGCTGGATCATCGAACGTTTGATGTGCGACTTCGCCTTCTCGGCCATCGATCTGGTGGAACGCTTCGGCGAGGCCGGCCAGAGGCTCCTCCTTCAGTCAAGTTCCATGGCCCTCCACGATCCGGTTCGATTGCTTGAACTTGATGGCGACAGATTCGTTGTGCCGGCTGAAAGTCGCCCTTTCGTCCGAAGCATCGCGGCCAGGTTCGACAAATATTTCGAAGCTGGAACGGCCAGGCACTCGGCGGCAGTCTGAGCACTCAGAGGAACGGTCATGCCTCTCAGTCGATCATGGACCGCGGTACGTTTGTTGATCGGCGACCGTCTATCGAGACAAGATTCTGAGCGGACCAGACGCGTCTTGGCGCAGCGACGATATCGTCCGCTCGAGCCCTGCCTGTCGGATCATGGTTGTCGGCGACAGCTCCCTTCGACCTGAACCACCCGTTCACCCGAATTCTGCCGGCGCAGTTCCAGTGGAAAGGGCCTGGGCTAGACGGCTCTCTTGTTACCCCAGAGCACAACGTGCAGCTGCGGCAGCACGCGGGCCTCGAACCATCTGTCGCGGGTCACGCTGTCAACCAGCCACTCCATGCGCTTCAATATTCCGTCAAGGTCGACAGGCGCGTCATCATTTGTGGGGTGTGGCGGCGTGTGATTGCCGGGCTGCAGATAGATCGGAAGTTGCGGAAATTGCGCAGCGGCGTCTTTCGCGTAGGTGTAGTCCCTTTCGTCGAAAACAATGAGCTTGAGCACGACTTGGGGCTTGCCTTGTGCCGCCTGGAGGCACGCCTCGACAGCGGCCCAATCTGTCGTCATTCGGCTTGACGGCGGCTTTGGGCTGAGGATCAGCACGTCAAGCTGCGCAAACCAGTCCCTGGCAAGCGACCCTTGGGTTTCCAGCGCAAAACGGTAACCGTCACCATGGCCCCGGTCGATGAGCGCGCCGAGCGGCTGGATGGCCGGATTGCCGCCTGATAGCGACACCATAAGCGGGCGGCCACCGGAAAGGGCAAGCACATTTTTCCACACCGCCCCAACGGACATCATCTCCCATTCATGGCGGAATTGATTGTCCACAGCATGGAGGCTGTCGCACCAGGAACAGCGATAGTCACACCCGCCGGTTCTGACGAAGATCGTCGGCAAACCTATGAGCACGCCCTCGCCCTGGATCGTCGGCCCGAAAATCTCGCTAACGCGGATTGCGGGATGAGTATTCGTCATGGCCGGTATTCCGCCCAGGTTTTCGGCGTTTCGCTCACCCGCACGGCCGCGGTTTCGCTCAGGCGTGCCTTGCACCAGTCGTAGAAATGTCTGGCCAGATATTCCGCCGTGACTTGCTCGTGTCCCAGCACGTCGTTGAGATGCCGGTGGTCGAAGCTCTCGTCGATGTAGCGTTTGAATGGCGCCAAGTCGTGGTAGTCGCGCACGAAGCCGTGATCGTCCAGTCCATCCGCTGAAAGCTCCACTTCGACGATGTAGTTATGTCCGTGCAGGCGCGCGCATTGGTGATCGGGTGGCAATGAGGTGAGCTGATGCGAGGCTGAGAAGTGGAATTCCTTGGTGATGCGGAACATTACGCGGTGGTCCTTCGCAGCGCTCCGAGCCAGAAGTCGGAGTCCTCATACTCGGTTGGGTCCGGGTGCCCAGCGATGTGAAACGCCTCACGCCGCTCGACGCAGGTCCCGCACCTCCCGCAATGACGCTCGGCGCCCTTGTAACAGGACCAGGTCTGCGCAAACGGCGTGCCGTATGTGGCTCCATCCGTAACAATGTCCGCCTTCGTCAGGTTCACATAGGGTGCATAAAGGCGAATCTGCGCGTAGCCGTCGAGCGCGTGGTCCTGCATCATCTGGAAAGCGTCGATGAAGGCCGGACGGCAATCGGGATAGACAACGTGATCCCCACCATGCACGGCCGTCGCCACTGCGTCAGCGTCTTGCGCTGCGGCGAGGCCGAAGGCAATGGCCAACATGATGGCGTTCCGGTTGGGCACCACCGTTATCTTCATCGTGTCTTCGGCATAGTGCCCGTCGGGCACGTCCACATTGTCGGTCAGCGCGGAGCCGGAAAGGTCGCCGCCGATCTCGTGGATATCGATGATTCGCTGCGGGACACTCAGGCGCTCCGCGCAAAGGGTGGCGAAGCCCAATTCCTTCCTATGCCGTTGGCCGTAATCGAACGATAGCAGGCCGGTCAGCTGGTGCTCCGCTGCCACCTTGTGGGCAAGAGTAACGGAATCCAATCCGCCGGAGCAGACGACGAGAGTCTTCATCGTTGGGTCGTCCTTGTTTTAACCGGGTAGGCTGCGACCGGAGATTTCTCTGCGCTCCAGTACTTCAGGAAAACCATTTTGTGAAGTGAACGGAGACCAATTCGTGCGCTTGCGTGCGATGCGCAAAAAGCCTTCGCGGTGAGCTGCAAGGACACGGACTGGCGAGACGTCACCCTTCAGCGGAATGCTCAAAGTCGAACGCTTCTCGGGGACAAAGTTCTCGACGAGCAGAGCCTGTCGGTCCCGAGCGCCGAGCGACGCCATTGCAACGGTTTCGGAGTACAAAGCCGAGATGGGCTTGCCGCAAACAGCTCACTTACCAGGGATGTTCAGCGATGCCGAAATCCAGATATCGGGGTGGATTATGAGATCAATTGTCGCGACAGCTTTGGCTGGCCTGCTCCTCGCGCTTCGTAGATGCAGCGCATTCCACGTCAGGATCATTTTGATGAGCACGCCCTTAAGGGATAACCGGCGAACCCTGAATAACCGTCGTGAGCCGACATCTGTGAACAAGCGGTGTGGTCGATTGCAATCACCCATGTCTTGCGCACAGGTACCTTATGGCAGTGGATGAACTGAACTTGATGGTTTTACAGATGGCAGTCGAAAGCGTCCGCTCGCTCTCGTTGAGCTTCGCTGAAAAAGCCGCCGAAATAGCCACCAGGAGCCGCGGCAGCCTGCTTTTCAACGTGCGGATCGACGGTGACGCGCAGGTCCAGCGGGTCGCAGCCATCCGATACCACGGCGGCCAATTCGGCGTGCTGGCGTTAGACGGACACGGCCTAGTTACCCACTATTGCATCGTTAACGGTATGTTCTCACATTACATTGCGGCCTTGGAGAGCTGGCACAGGATGCCCCTGTCGATGCAGGCCAAGATGGATGCCAACGGCAATGCCCGTCTCTTCGTAGCGGCGTTGCGGGATGCCGGACATATGCTGGGCACCTAGCATTTGGGCAGAGTGCATCTCTGAATTTGCAAGTGCATCACTGCGATGGCGCCGGCATGATCGTCATGCTCGAAAAGGGCTGCGGCGGCCGCGGCAAAGCGGTCGCCGCGATGATGGTGTCAACGGCGTTGCATCGATGCGAGCGTTTAGAACAGAGGTCTCCTCCTGGCATCGAGCGCATGCAAGGAGCTACGCAAGCGCAAATGTATCAAGTATTTTGAAGGGACGACCCCTCATGCATACTTAGCTGCGATGCTCGGGCGGCATAAGCCTCGTTGCCATCTAGCCGCCTTGATGCACGGCGATAAGCTTTTGACGGCCTGAAGCGACGCTGTGGTCGCCGTTGCGGTGCTTTTCCACGCGCCTCNATGCACGGCGATAAGCTTTTGACGGCCTGAAGCGACGCTGTGGTCGCCGTTGCGGTGCTTTTCCACGCGCCTCGTCAGGCGCCGGGATTGCTCCGGCGTGATGGCAGGCGGGGGACGAAGCGGATATCGCCACCGTGGGCGCCGACCTCGACCCGCGCGATGATGCGCTCGACGCGGCTCCAACTAGCGGCTCCGTCAACGAACTTCTTGAACCTGCGGACCTTGCCTCTCTTGGCCGACGCTTCGAAGCGTGCTGTCGTGCTGGCCTCCAGATCCGCCACATGCTTGCGCAGGGTCGTGGTGGGCGCGAGGCCAAAGATGAAGTCGACGTCGTTGGCGCGGCACCAGTCGATGNGCTGGCCTCCAGATCCGCGACATGCTTGCGCAGGGTCGTGGTGGGCGCGAGGCCAAAGATGAAGTCGACGTCGTTGGCGCGGCACCAGTCGATGACCTGCGGGCTGCAATAATGGCTATCGCCGCGGAGCAGGATTCGAATGTTCGGCCAGTTGATCCGGATCGCCCGCACCAGACGGCGCAGGTGGGGGCGGATCTCAGCCCCACTCGGCCGCTTGGCCGGTCGCAGGATCNTAGGTTCTCCAGCCGGCACAGCGTCGATTGCGACGCCAGATCCCGACCCGACGGCAGCGCATCCTGGGCCATCTTGAAGACCGGATCGCAGCGCAGCCGGTTGGCGTCGTTGCCGTCCTCGTAGCCGGCGGCGATCATCTTCATGCGAAAGCCGATCATGTCCGCCAGGCTGTGGACGACCTAGTCCGGGCAGCGCGGATCGTCGATGCAACGCGCCAGACGCTCGGCCACCCGCAACCGCTTTTCCACCTCGGCCAAAGCCAGAACGCCGCTGTTGGACGACAGCATGCCACCGTCGAAACGGGCGACGACGGACTTGCCGCCGACTGATGACAAACCGCTCAGCGGCAGCGTAAGATCGTTCATGGTGGGTGTGGTCTCCGGGAAATGGTTCGGATCGGCTTAAGCAACCAAATCCTACGTCATTTCAATGGCTTGCGCCACATCCACCAACCCCCATGAATTTTTCAGGCTAGCATTTTCTCTCCGGCAACACGTGATGGAGCTGAATTAACCATGCACGAGTCATTCTAGAGGCGTCTTTGATTTGACGTCGTCTGCGTTATCGGACGCCGAAGAGTCCCATTACTATTTCCAGCGCCTCGTTCGTCATTGAGAGTTGCAACCGCACGCCACTGCGAGAGGCTACCAATGCGTATGGCATTCAAGACTGCATCTCCTGGATTAACCAGAATGACCGGATTGCGGTCACCATGGACTTCTCAAGCACAGTATTCCTTCTAATATCTGCTCAATGTTGATGGTTGGTCCAAAGTGGCGCTATCTTGAGCACTGACCTTGTCATGGGGCCTCAAGGCAGCAGCAGCGATATGGCCAGCATTTGATCGCGCTGGAGCAAATCTGCGGATTCATTCATCACCTCATCAAGGTCTGGCGGCTCGGATCCAACTTCCTTGCAACTGCTGAAATGCTCAGCCCTTTGGCCGGCTCGGCTATCGCAGCCAGACCGCCAGATCAGAAAGAGCACGCTAGCGAAATAGGCCAACTGAAGGAGCAACGAACAAGCCAGCGTCATGACGACTACTGTGCGGATGGAATGAGAAGCGAAGTAGACAATCAGAGCGTTGCTGCAGAGGACCAGCCCCAGGACGCGACAAAAGATTTTTAAGGGCAACGCCGTTCTCCTGGTTTTGGCTCCTCAGATCATGCTGCGACCTGGTCGGCCGCAACATGGGTCTGGCAGTTCTTCGGGCAGACGCGCCCGCAGGCTCCGCAGCCAATGCAGCGGCCGGCATGGTCGACGACCATGATCATGCGATTGAGCTCGCCGTCGAAATCGTCATCCTCGTCGCAGGCGCCGAGGATTTCACCCGTGTCATCGACGCCGTAAAGATGCATGACCTCGCGCGAGCAGACTTTGAAACAGCGGCCGCAGCCGATGCAGGTCGTGCCGTCTATAGCGGTGAGATATTCCGGCATCCATCCGGAGCCGTCGCGGGTGGTGAATGTGCTCCTCATCGTAACTTCTTCATTGCAGCGAGCTCTCTCTTGGCACCATCCAACTCGGCAAAAACGGCCGACGTTTCCTCGGCAACGTCCTCTATCTCCGTCCATTTTCCCGGGAGATCCTCTGCAAGGTCGCGCAATTTCATCTTGGCAACTGCCGCGCGCAGCTGAAGCTTTCGGACTTTCTTCCCCATCTCATCTAGCTTTGACATAGATCCTTCCTCGAAATCGGTTTCTTCATGCCCGTGCCACGTCGGGATAGGCTTCGATGGCTGCAGTCGCATCGTCGACCAGTTTCGTACCGCCCTCCGCGAGCTTCCTGAACGTCGCGAAGCCGAACCGGTGGATATCTCGACAGAACGACCAACCGCCCGGCCGTGAACACCAGGCGTCCGAAGCCCCCATGGGTTTCATCTTTGTCATTGGCGATGTCATCAGGCCGGAGCGCTCCTCGATCGCGAGCCCAACGGCGGTGTAGAACATGTCGAGCCTCCACAGCACGTCCGGCTCGGGATCGCCGATGACAGGCATCGCACGGCGCTGTTTCTTGGTGACGATGAAGTTGGCCAGCAGTTCGGCGTCCGATTGCCGTCCCACGAGCCGTAGGAGTCTTGAGCACGGATCAGCCGCGCGAGGCATCTGACGAACGGTGTGGCAAGCGCCTCGTCCTCGTTGACGGCAGGGCTGATTGCGGTGTCAGACATTTCGCCTTCTCCTCATTCAGTCCTCTTCCTCGAAGCACCATGTCTGTTTTCTGGAGCCTGCTGCGGGCACCCTTGCGCAGCCGACGCCCGGCTCGGGGCGGCCCATTCCACGCAATTGATGTCCTCGTGGCCGACCTTGAACACCTCCTCGACTGCGAGATCTTCCACGCGAACTCGCGTCGAACATCACTTCCGCCGCAATGCGGCCACAGGTCATGAAGATTCGAGCCTCGATCCTGCTGCAAACAATCGACCAAGCGCTGCATGGACCCTCCTTGCTGCGGCCACGCCAGGGAAATGGACGAATTGGCCAGTAAGCCATTTCGACCAATTACCCTTTTTTATCTTTCCTCCTCGGCCGACCGCGCTTTGGCACCTTCGGGAAATTGTTTTGCGCAGCCGCAAAGAGAGCACCGCAACAAGCCTTGGCACCCCCTGTACTTGGCGAGAGCCTGCAGCAAATCCGGCAGATGCTGCTCTTTCGATTCGGCCGGGAGAGGCTCCGGACCGTCCAGCGACGTCAGTGCCAGTTCGACCAACTCGATCGCGCGATCATTGTTGCCGTTCTCGTGATAGTATCGGGCGACCGCGGGATAGGACCGGAACTTAGGGCTGTCCCCTTGCGGGGGATTCAGCGCGAGGATGTGTTCGGACAGCTCCTTGCCCATCGCGAAGCGCTCAGCAGGGGGAAGGCGCGAATGGTCATTGGCTGGATGGAAAAGTTGGTCTAGCGCCGAAACCATCCAGTCCTCGGAGTTTTTGTCGATCGCGTCGCGAACCAATTGGCGCATCACGGGCAAGCCGGTCCACATGTCTTGAATTTTGTGAAGCAACAGATGCGCATGAGCCAGGCGGAAATTGATGTCGTCCGGCATCAAAGCGATGCCCTCTTCGATCGTCCAGAGCGCCGTCTTCCAATCTTCTAACTTCACCGCCGCCCAGAATCTGTCATCGATCGGCTTCTTCAACGCTTGTTCGCGCGCCATGGGTTCGCTTTTGGCGATCCGCTCGGTATCGGCGGCTTTCGCTTTGTCGCTGGTGCGCCAGCTGCCGTTGAGCACTTCCGGCAAAATTTCATCGAGTTGGCTTGGATGACCGATAAAGGCGATCTGGCCGTCTCGGTCGACCACGAACGAGGTCGGAAGCCCGGCGGAAAAGCTGGGTTTCATCCAAAGCTTGTTCATTTCGCCTGTGTAGTCGAAAGCGATCCGATAGTTCAGATTCGAGCACTTTTCGGTCAGCCACGCGTCCAACTTGGTTCGGGCCTCGATGGCCGTTGGAGCGTCTTCATCAGCCGCGACTCCGACGACCTCAAGTCCGCCGTCCTTGTATTTTTCCTGGAGCCGCATCAGATCGAGCATCTCCGTCGCACATGGTTCGCACCAAGTTGCCCAAAATTCGACGATATAGACTTTGTCGGGCTGGAAGTTCGTGAGGGCTCGCCACGCAGCCAGGTGTCCACTTTGATCGAAGGAGCCGGTGACTTCATCTGCAATACCATACTGCTCTCCAAAGCTGTTGCCACAGCTTGCGCGACTTTATGCGCGAGCTTGTTTCCCGCTTAGAGAACGGCACAAGGGTTTCAAGGAAAGGAGAGCAGCTCTCGTCTCGCGCATCTGCATGCAGTCAGCCTTCACTTAAGTGTTGCCCATCACAATCAGCAAAGGTCAATTAGCAAAGGCCGTGCCAGCGCGCTCGGTGCGCAGCAAGCGCATGATTTCCCGTTCAAAAGCCTCCAAATGCCAAGATGACCGGTTGTATTGAAGCCGACATGTTTTCTGCCGCTGTCCGGTTTTGGACACGCATCACTCGCTTCGCCCCGCCAGAAAAGCGTGGCCACGAACGACTGAACAGGCATTCGGGCTGAGGGACGAGCAGATGGACATCATGACGGCGTTGGCTGCCGCCAGGCTCGTCGTCATCGTCCGCTCACGCAACAAAGTCTAGCTTGAGCTTCTTGCCGTTCCGGTCCGGAGGCGGCAGCGATCGCGCCATTTGCGATGGCAAGGGGCCGCTCCATCCGAGCGCGGCCTGTGCCCCACTCGCCCGCCTTGCGATTGAATTCCTGGGCTGACGACACGGGAGTTCTTCATGACGAAGCCGGTGCAGCTGTAGCTCGCCAATACAGCCATCGTCAGATCGAGGATGATGTCGTGGCGAAAAACCCCAGGCCGAGTGCCGGCATGCGCCGGCCGGTGAACTCTCCGGGATTCCTGCTTTGTGCCGATATTTTCTGTGTTCCCTGTGCTCAGGCGCTACAGCGACCGCCTGGTGCGAATTCGAGCGTTGTCGGAATTTGACCAGTCCCAAAGACCGCTCGGTCGCCACGCGGGTCGGGCCCGGACCGACTGAACCGCTGAAGATGCGGCCGCCAGACGGTGACAACGTGATTGATACCGATCGATTCCTGCGAACCCGGCAAGAGCCCGACCGTCCCGACTCGAAATTGAGGGGCGTCGGCCTCGGCACGGTCATCGCGTTGTTCAGCTCCCGGCAGTCAGGAGAGATCATGATACCGCCCGTACGATGCCGCTACGGATCGGAACTCGGCCTGCCGTGCTGAACGATTCTCTTTGACCTGACGCCGACCTGCCAGCCGTAAAGTTTTTTTCACGACTCTTTGGTCAATTGGCACGAGGTTTGATGCCCTCATCTGGCAGTTAGCAGCAGTGTAGGAGGGGCCGCTGCTCATCACGACCTCCTAAAACGCAGGAGCTGCCATGAACACCCTTGATCAGCAGACGGCACTGGAGCAAGCCGCACGCAAGCACACCAAGGATTCCCACGCCCTCGGCGGCGACGCCGGTCGCCTAGACCACTTCTACCGCGGATGGGCCAGTTCCTACGATTTGGGTCTGGCCGATGGGTACTGCGGGCCGATGATCGCGGCCGAAATGGCGGCCGCCGTGCAGACGGCCTATTTGGCCAGGCATCGAACTGCCATGGCAATCCTGGATGCTGGCTGGGGAACAGGCCCCGTCGGCGTGGAGCTGGAAAGCCTCCGGTTCCGGTTAATCGACGGGTTCGATCTCTCCGAGGAGATGGCCAAAAAGGCACAGCAAACCCGAGCCTACCGCAATGTTCGAGGCGATGTCGACCTTATTGGGCTACCCTCCGATTACTTCAGAGCAAGCTATGATCTGACCTTCACGCTCGGACATGTCGGACCAGATGGGCTGCGCGAACTGGCTCGCGTCACACGGTCGAACGGGTTCGTAATCGCAAGCGACCGCAAGAGCTATGCGGAGGCCACATCCTTTGAAGACCACGTGCGGCTTCTGCAGGATGAGGGCGTCCTTATACCGGCACAGTATCTAAGGAACGGCGGATACGCCGCTGACGAGGACGCGCACTGTTGGGTTCTCGGATACCCTCCGGCGAAGGCCGCCTTGCGAGAGGACGGCACGGTAGCGAGGCTGCGCTCTTAAGGTCGCCCTTACGAGCGAAGTTAGCAGCACAGCATGAGCCATGTGACGTTATTGACCGGGCCTGAGCGTCGTCGTCGTTGGCGTGAAGAGGATCAGTGCCGGATACTGGCCGCGGCATTCGCGCCCGGGGCCACAGTGGCGGCGGTAGCGCGTCAGTACGATGTCGCGACCAGCCTGATCTATAAGTGGCGCCGCACGGTGAGAGCCCGCGAGACGGGCTTTGCCGAAGTTGTCGTGGCTCCCGATGAGCCTGTCGCCGTTTCGCGGCCGGCGGCATCCCCAGCGGTGATCGAGCTGGAGGTCGCCGGCAAGGTGCGGCTGCGGATTCCGCTGACCACGCCGCCAACACTGGCGGCAGCGATGGTGAAGGCGCTGGGCGTTTCATGATCCCGGTTCCGAGCCAGGTGCGGATCTGGTTGGCGGTCGGCCGGACCGATATGCGTCGCGGGATGCAAGGCCTCGCTCTGCAGGTTCAGGAGACGCTGGGCCGGGACCCGCATGCCGGCGATATTTATGTCTTCCGCGGCCGCAGCGGCAATCTGATCAAGATTATCTGGCATGATGGGCTCGGCATGTCGCTGTATGCAAAACGGCTCGAGAAGGGCCGGTTTCTATGGCCGTCGCCGGCGGACGGCACGGTTTCCATATCACCGGCGCAGCTCGCCTACATGCTCGACGGGATCGATTGGCGCAACCCGCTTCACACGTTCCGCCCGCAGCGCGCGGGCTGAGTTTTTCTTTGAGTTTGCGCCATTTTCCGCGAGTCAGCGGACGCGTTTTATGATTCACTCCAGGGCATGGTTGCCACCGCCCAGGATGCTGTTCCGGACGATATTGGCGCGCTGAGAGCCGCGCTGACCGCGGCGCTGGCCAGAGCCGAAGACGAGGCCGCGCGCGCTGCGCTGGTCGAGGCCGAACTGGCGGTCGCCAGGGCCAAGGCATCGGATGATGCGGCGCTGATCGCGCATCAGCATCTGACGATCCGGAAGCTGCAGCGGGCGCTGCATGGTCAGAGTTCTGAACGCTCAGCCCGCCTGCACGACCAGATGGAACTCACCTTCGAGGAACTCGAGAGCACCGCGACGGAAGACGAGATCGCCGCCGAACAGGCCGCGGCCCGGACCACCGAGGTGGCGCCTTACATGCGCAAGCGACCGGCGCGCCAGCCATTTCCCGAGCATCTGCCGCGCGAACGCGTGGTCGAGCCGGCGCCGGCCGCTTGCCATTGCTGCGGCGGTCATCGGCTGCGCAAGCTGGGTGAGGATATCACCGAGACGCTGGAGGTGGTGCCGCGGCAATGGAAGGTGATCCAGCACGTGCGGGAGAAGTTCACCTGCCGCGACTGCGAGACGATCAGCCAGGCTCCGGCGCCCTTCCACGCCACCCCGCGCGGCTGGGCCGGTCCCGGCCTGCTGGCGATGATCCTATTCGAGAAGTTCGGCCAGCATCAGCCGCTTAACCGCCAGGCCGAACGCTATGCCCGCGAAGGCGTGCCGCTCAGCCTGTCGACGCTCGCCGACCAGGTCGGCGCCGGCGCCGCGGCGCTGATGCCGCTGTTGAAGCAGCTCGAAGCCCATGTACTGGCCGCTTCGCGTCTGCACGGCGACGACACGACGGTGCCGGTCCTGGCCAAGGGCAAGACCGATACCGGCCGATTATGGACCTATGTGCGCGATGACCGACCGTTCGGCGGCGCCGATCCGCCGGCGGCAGTGTTCTACTATTCCCGCGATCGCCGAGGCGAACATCCCGCGACGCATCTCGCCGGCTGGAGCGGCATTCTGCAGGCCGATGCCTTTGGTGGTTATGGCGATCTCTATGCGACGGGTCGTCAGCCGGCGCCTGTTCTGGAGGCCAGCTGCTGGGCCCACAGCCGGCGCAAAGTATTTGAGCTGGCCGATGTCGAAGCGGCGGCGCGCAAGAAGGCGCACGGCGAGAAGCCCAACCTCGTCTATCCGCTGGCGGTCGAAGCCGTGAAGCGCATCGATGCCCTGTTCGATATCGAGCGCGCGATCAACGGCCTGTCGCCGGCCCAACGCCACGCCGTGCGCCAAGAGCGGAGCGCGCTCGACGATGGGCGGATTTGCCTATCCAACAATGCAGCCGAGCGAGCCCTGCGCGGCATCGCAATGACCGATTCATACTGCACCTCCTCTTCAAATGTCCGGAAACAGGGACTTTTGGTTTTCCATTTTGATGCGACACGGGCCTCTGTGACGCGGAAACTGGGTCACTTGATCCTTTTCCAGGTCCGCAGCTCGTATTTGGTGCGGTGCATCGAGTACCACCTGCTCGGTAGGGAGCACGCCCTCCTTGATCAATCGACGGACCCGATGGGCAGTAACCCCAAGCTTTTTGGCGGCTTCGGTCAATGTGAGCCACTCGCCATTCTTTTCGGCGGATCGGTAGCCGTGGATTTTATGGACCGTGCGCAGTGCCCCGACACGGCGCCCAGTCCAGGTTTTGCCTTGCCCGGTCTGCATTCCCATCCGGTTGAGAGTGGCGGCAATGTCTGTGTCGGACCACCGGGTCGCCATAGACCGCATGACGGCAAGGGCGGCCTCCGGAGTACTCTGGCCATGTTCGCCAGCTTTGGGTTTGCGAATGCGCAGCTGGGAGTGCTGGCCGCCTTTCCAGTGGATCGTCAAAATGACGTCACGCTGCTCTTCATCGATGTCAGCAATGATATCAGTCACGAGAGCACGAAGGAGTTGCTGACGACATCGCATATCGACGTTAGGTGCGCGCCAGGCGGCCTCCAGATCGGTGGCAATGCCAGCAAATTCGGGAACTGGGGTGACAAGATCGATTTGTCGCGCTTGGGCCAAACCAGCTTCACAGGCTTCCACGCGCCTGAGCGCTGCCTCCCAGCTCTTCTCCAGTTGGGCAGCGATCAGCCGGTTGTCAGGGTCGCAAGCAGCATAGCGACGTTCAGCGAGAGAGGCCTCGTATCGGGCTTGCTGCAAGTCCAACTCCACCATGCGGTGTCGTTCTTCCAGATTATCCCGATGCGCGCGATCAGCTTCCATTGCGGCCTCGATCGCCATCGGCGTCACGGCCCTCAATATCTCTTTGCCGATAGCAGGGTCGATGCGAGATGCGCCAAAAGTCATGCATCGTGGCTTGGCCAGCATCTGATTGATACGTTCGCAGCGGTAATAGGATGCCCGGGAGGCCGCCCCGAGTAGACAACGCCCAACCGCCTTCCGCATCGGCCGCAGGTGAGCAAGCCCGCGAGCAACGCGCGGCCGCCACGACCAGACTTGATGCCGCCTTTCTGGCCGAAGGCATTGACAGCGATGTGGCTCTGGTTCCTCTCAAACTCACTCCAATCGATATAGCCTTCGTGATGATCCTGGAGCAGCACGTCCCACGTTCCAAAGGGTTTGCCGTGGCCGTAGCTTTTACGCGCCCTGCCATCGACAATCTCGGTTCGCTTCTCGCTTTTACCATAGACATAGACCCCAGCGTAGAAGGGGTTCTTCAGGATCGAAATAACGCTTCGATAGCGAACCGGCACCCAGTCGAAGGACACCGTTTTGCGCCCGTCAGAAGGGCGAGGAAAATGGAAATTATCAGCCGTCAGCGAAATCAGCACCTGGCGGGCGCTGCCAAGCTCGCGGAAGCGCGAAAAGATGAGGCGGATCGCCTCTTGTACCCGCAAATCGGGATCAAGCCCCAGCCCATAGTCGCGGTGCCAGATATAACCGATCGGGACACTGAGACGCAGCTCCCCCCGCCGCGCTTTGGCGCGAGCCGCGTCAAGCATGCGCGTTCGCAAAATGCCGAGCTCAAACTCGCTGATACTGCCCTTCATGCCCAACAACAATCGATCGTTAGGCCGACAAGGATCGTACACTCCGTCGAGATCTATGACNTACTGCCCTTCATGCCCAACAACAATCGATCGTTAGGCCGACAAGGATCGTACACTCCGTCGAGATCTATGACGCGCGCTTCAACCAGGCCGCACAGTTCCAGGAGATGGTGCCAATCCCGGCCATTGCGAGAAAGACGCGATGCGTCGAGGCAGAGCACTGCGCCAATCTTGCCCGTGCACAGGCCGCTCACCAGTCGTTCGAAACCAGGGCGGTCTACAGCACCGCTGGCGGTACGACCAAGGTCATCGTCGATCACATCGACATCACGGAAACCCCAGCGTCGCGCGACATCGACAAGTTCATATTGTCGCCGCTGGCTCTCCAGGTTGTTCTGGACCTGACCCGAGGTCGACTGTCGAACGTAGACCACAGCTTTGCGCTTCAGCACCGTGGCTGGAAGGAGATTATTGCCCGTCATCGCTCGTCTCCTTCGTCGCGACGCCGGCCGCGGCCATCAGGAGGGTCGCCAGCCTGGCGACAACGACGCTTCGTTCCCCGTCGCTCAGGCCTCGCATCTGCGGCGTATCGAACGGCATGCTCAGCTGCTGGGTCAGCACTGGTAATGTCGGCGGTAGTGGTAAAGCCTTCATGGCGCGCCTCCTGGATGGCCGTGAGTCCACCCCTCGAAGTCTGCCTGAAACCGCGCTCGGTAAGCAGTCTATGAAGCTCTACAAGCCCAATCACCGCAACACGCGGTTCGCCCATCTCCATGTCGGCGCAAAACGCCCGATCCAGCATCCACTCCGCCACCTGGATGATCTCACCCGGCCTGATCTCTACCCGGATGATCGCGCCATTGGCCCGGTCCTCGCGACCTTCATGCTGAAAACGACCGCCGTAATATGGATGCCAGCGATAATGAAACTCCACCATCTGCCCGACATGGGCAGAATGACACTGCGATGGCTTNCGCCGTAATATGGATGCCAGCGATAATGAAACTCCACCATCTGCCCGACATGGGCAGAATGACACTGCGATGGCTCTCGGCAGAAAGTCTTGGCTGTTCTGCGGTTCCGATCGCGGCGGACAGCGCGCTGCCGTTCTCTACAGCCTGATCGTCAGCGCCAAGATGAGCGATGTCGACCCGCAGGCCTGGCTCGCCGACGTCCTCGCCCGACTGCCCGCCTATCCGGCCCATCGGATCGATGATTTGCTGCCGTGGAATTGGAGATCCGCAAAATTGCGGACCCAACCAGCGGCGGCCTGATCATGCAGCGCAATAAGGTGCATCACGTCTACACCGTCGATCGTGTCGCCAGGGACCTCGGCGTCAGCGAAGCGCTCATCCAGGACCTGACCCTCGGTCTCGAGCCCGAGGACGGCGTCATCTGGGTCTACGGCGCCAACGATGACGACGGGATCTTGGCCTTCACCGATGAAGGCATCGAGGAGGTCAAACTCCTCCTCGAAGAATATCATCGCGTCTCCCCAAAGAAAGCTTGACCCCAGCACTCCGGTGCTCAGGTTCTCCTGGCTGCCGGATGCGCACGTCTGCGGTCTTCACCGGATGCGTACGGTTCTCGCAGATGCCCAAAAAGATCAGAGCAACAAAAGAACGGGGTGTGATCAGGCTACCTCCTATCGGTGACGAAACTGGCAACCATTGCAACGCGACACGAAGACGAGAGCGCCTCCGGATAAGACGGGTTCCTCGACCTATCCAGGACCGCGTCACGTCTCCCGACGCTTTTCGCGTTTCGACGCTCCACGAACCACATCGCCGAAGCGATGCTCCGACTCCCCATTGTTAAACAGGTGTACTTATGTCCAAGGATTTCTTAGTCAGACTAGACGACACGTTGCAAGCAAAACGCGAAAGCTTTGATAAAATACCATTGGTTGATATAGGCCCGCTCCTCGACGGTACGAACAAAAAAGCGGTGGCTAGTGAAATACGATGGGCACTGTCCAACGCCGGTTTCATGTATGTAAAGAATCACGGTATTCCGCAGGATTTGATAGATTCGGTTTTCCATGTCAGCCGGGAGTTCTTTGATTTGCCATTATCGCAGAAGACCTTACTGCACATTAAAAATTCCGATTTGGCTTTTCGCGGATACACTGAGCCGTTTGGAGAGAACACCGATCCTGGAAAGACGAAAGACCTTAAGGAGTGCTTTGACTTCGGACCTGAAGGTTCGGTGTTCGAAGGTCCGTTTTTCGGTCCTAACCAGTGGCCCTCAAATTGGCCCGAGTTTCGGGAACTGACATACGGATACCATCAAAGGATGGTGGACCTCGCGAAAAAACTTTTGCAGGGAATTGCGCTCAGCCTGGACCTGTCGGAAAGCTATTTCGAGAATTTCATGCGGAACCCGATCAGCGTTCAGCGCCTGCTCCACTACCCGCCGCAGAGCGGCCATGTTAGCGAGGACATGATCGGAATTGGCGCCCACACAGACTACGGCAATTTGACCATCCTGGCACAGGATGACGTGGGCGGTCTTCAGGTCCTGAACCGAGATGGCGATTGGGTACAGGGCACACCGATCCACGGTACTTTCATAATCAACATCGGGGACCTGATTCAGCGGCTCACCAACGATGTCTACCTGGCCAACATGCATCGCGTGGTGAATAGCTCAGGGCGCGAGCGATACTCAGTCCCCTTCTTTATCGACCCTGATTTCGATGCGATCATAGAGCCGTTAAAGTCATGTGTCAGGACAGCAACCCACAGCGCTACCAGCCGGTAACTTGCGGCGAATACATACTCCGACGTTTCGCAGCAAGTACGCTCACTTGGCCAAAGCGTGAGCAAGGCCGCAGGCACCTACCTGCGTATCACATGGCAGCGAACGCGATGGAGGTGGAAAGCTTTGCGAATGACATCGGACTGCCGGCAGTCGTCAAGGGCAGCGGAAGCACCGGGGCCGGATTTGGCAAGTATATCCAAACATACAGCCAGTCTGTTGAGCGTAAATCACATGGCGCGTTCTTCGCCGCGGATACTAGTCGAAGAATTAACACAAGATGATCCACACTATAGCATTAACACTATGGGAAATGAGGTAATTGGAATTGCCGCCATTTACTTCTGCCGACCACTGGATCCGCATCTGTCGCGAGTGCATATATCCAGCTATGCTGACTGAAGACGAGCATGATAGTATTGCCTTTTGCTGAATTGTTTGGCGGCACCGGCCTTGGCTGGGGGCCGACGAACATTGAACTCCGGTTGACGAAGCGTGGTCCGGTTGTGATTGGAGTCAGCCCGCATCTTCCAGCTTCGCCTGCTCCTGAATTGGTTCAGCTGGTTTACGGCGTGGATCTCGTGACCGAGCACATCAAACTTGTGACTGGTGCCCAAAGGAGTTTGCGCAGAAGCCCCACGAACACCGCGGCCGCACGGTTCCTGGTTCCTGATCTCGATGGCACCCTCGATTGGATCGATGGCGACAGTCGGGCGGCTGCTGTCTCAGGCATCGCCGAGGTCGAGTTGTATATCGAACCCAAGACGCGAGTCCCAGGAAAGGCGGCATCGAGAATGCATCGGACATGTCATCGCCGTTTCATCCAATCATGCTCAGACCCAGACGACACTTCAGAGTGCCGCCGATTTAATCCATTGGTCGATCACACCACATTCGGATCTTGGTGAATAGGAGCACCCTGCGCTCTTCCTAGTGCCTTGGCTCCGGACTTATGGATACCATTGCGCCGCGCTGGCACCCAGCCCCCCAGCTAAAGGCGTCAGGATGTTGTGTTCGTCAACTTGTTCAAAACGGACGGCAGTGAAGCTTGGTCATGCGGCGCAGCGCATACGGAGCTTCTTTGGTGGCGCCGATCGTCGCGTCGCCGTCAGCGAGATGCTTTCCAATGGATTCCGTATCCTAATCCGGCGCAGCCGCCCGCCTCGACCATGATGCGCCGACCTTCGCCGCGCCCAGCGAGAGCGCGGTCTTAAATACGGCGACAGCATTTTCGGTGAGCCTGATCATAGGACGACATCCGCTGATGCGTTCGGAAAGTCTCCGCATCGAACGTGCCAGAAAGGAAATTATATTAAAGCAATGGATTAGCATATTTGTGTTCCTGTCGGGTATCCGACATTGAGGGGAAACCTTGCGCCGGCGGGCGATTTGCACCTCGTTGTCCTTTGCCGGCAGGCTAATAGAGCAGCTCCGCACCGGAAATTTCTCCTAGGAGGGCCAGGAACCCAATGGTTTTACGTACTGCGGCGCGGATAGCGGCTCTTGCCATCTCCTCGCGGCGGGGATTTCGATGAGCTGATCTGCGTTCAAACACTCTGAACTCTTCATCTAGAGCATAATCTGACCTGATGGAATCGCGAGGGATTCCCATCGGGGAGAATATCTGATTGAACTAAACCGCTGCCGCGGTAGCTGATGCGCGGGTCTGGCCTGAGGAGGCCCCCGTCTGAGAAGATTTGGTGTTGAGCCAACCTTCCAGACAGGAGAACCCCAGATGGCCCAGATAAGCCCTCTGCGTCAGCGGATGATTGAAGATCTGACGATCCGCAATTTGTCACCGGAGACCCAGCGATCCTACGTGCATCACGTGGCGAAGTTCAGTCGATTTTTTGGACGATCACCCGATCAACTGGGATATGAAGAAGTGCGCGCCTATCAGGCCCACTTGGTGGGCCGAAGGGTCTCGTGGGGCGCGTTGAACCAGACCGTTTGCGCCTTGCGTTTCTTCTACGGCGTGACGCTTGGTCGATCTGATCTGCCTGAGCGGATCGCTTACGCCAGGACGCCGCGCAAGTTACCGATCGTGCTGAGCGCCGATGAGGTGGTCGGCTTTCTGCAGGCCGTGAAGGGGACGAGGAACCGGGTCGCTCTGATGACCACCTATGCGGTGGGCTTACGCGCCGCGGAGGCGGCGCGTCTGCAGGTGACGGACATCGATAGCAGCCGGATGATCATTCGCATCGAGCAGGGCAAGGGCGGCAAGGACCGCTATGTGATGCTGTCGCCGCAGCTGCTGGAGATTTTGCGCGTCTATTGGCGGTTGACCAAGCCGGGGCGATGGCTATTTCCTCGGCGCGATGGCCGCGGCCCGATCCACCCACAGACCTTAGGGATCGCCTGTCGAGCAGCCTGCGAGTTCCTGGGCGTTGAGAAGCGGGTGACGGTGCACACCCTTCGCCACAGCTTCGCCACCCACCTTTTGGAAGCCGGCACGGACATAAGGATCATTCAGGTGCTGCTGGGCCATCGCAGCCTGGCGACGACGACACTATACGCCCAGGTCTCAACGGCTGTGATCGGCCGGACTGCCAGTCCTTTTGACCAACTCCGCATGGAGATCACGGCGCCCGGCTGAGCCGCGCGCCATGCGCCCGGATCTGGAAGTGGCGGATGTATTCCACCGTCACGGGGCTGATTATCGCCGCGACCATGCCGGCCATCTCGGGCGTGTCGAGCGCCGGGTTATGGCCGCGGTGGAGGCGTGCCGGACCGCGGCCCTGGGCGGTCACGCCGAACACTGCGCCGACTGCGGTCTCGTGCGGCAAGCCTATAACTCCTGCCTTATGGGCAAATCCAGTAATGGGGAGTTGGGGTGCCGGCAACGGCATTTTTCGGTGAATTGTTGCGCTTTTTGTCTCCATAACCGCGCGGTCCTGCGCCTCCATCAGCTCGGCCACCAATGGCCGGTCAGAAACGGAGACGAACATGTTGGAGATTTACTTCTCGGCATCGAAGCTGCCGGGGCATTTGCGGAGCGGGCCAAGCGGACCATACCTTGACGGTTTCGCAGCCGCGCTCGAGCGGCAGGGCTATAGTGCCGGCACGGCCGCGCGATATTTGCGGGCGGCAGCGCACCTCGGCCATGTCGTGGCTCGGCAAGAGGCAATGCCCAGCGACATTGATCTGGCGGTGTTCAGCGAGCACTTGTGCACTTGTCGATGTCCGCGCGCCATGGGCGGGCGTCGCAACCACCACACCATTTTTGGCGCCAGGCTCTTTCGCCAGCACCTTGTCGAAATTGGCGTTTGCCAGTCCGCCGCTGCCGCATCGCAACGTGCCGAGCCGTGCCTGGTGGCTCACTTCAAAGTGTGGCTGCGCAAGCATCGCGGGGCGTCCGATCCCACCATCAAGCTCTACGCCCGCGACGCCGCCCACTTGATAGCGGCACTCGGGGACGATCCAGAGCGGTGGGAACCAGCCGCTATCCGCAGCTTTTTCCTGGACCGCGCGAGCCATCGCGGCAATGGAACCGTGGAGAAGCTGACGACCAGCCTGCGCGCGTTCTTGCGGTATCTTGCCGTCACAGGCCGCTGCCGAGCAGGTCTCGCCGATGTCGTTCCTGGCTTTGCCAGTTGGCGGCTTGCCGACCTGCCGCGATATCTAGCGGCGGAGCAGGTGAACCGGCTGATCGCGGCATGCGATGGCGGAGTCGTTGCGCGCCGGCGTGATCGCGCGATCGTCCTGCTCTTGGTGCGCCTCGGGCTGCGGGCCGGCGACGTGGCGCAACTCCGCCTTGACGATATCGAGTGGGAGACGGGCTCGCTGCGGGTCTCGGGCAAGTCGCGCTATGAGGTGCGTCTGCCGCTGCCGCAAGATGTCGGTGATGCGATCGCCGACTACCTCGCGTGTCGCCCTTCGACCTGCCCGAGCGATCATGTGTTCCTCCGCAATATCGCGCCGTTTCGACCGTTCCGGAACGGTGACGGCATCTCGTCGCTGGTGAAACGCCTCATGCAGCGGGCCGGCATCGTGGCGCCAGTCAAGGGGGCGCACGTCCTGCGACACACGGCGGCGACCGAGATGCTGCGCCATGGCGTTCCGCTTGAGAAGATCGGGTTGGTCCTGCGGCACCGAGGCATCGACACGACTGCCCGTTACGCCAAGGCCGATGTCACGCTCCTGAAGCAAATCGCGCAGCCCTGGCCGGAGGTTCTCTGATGTTGAAGGCCATCGAGACTTATCTGGCGCTCCGCCGTGCCACTGGATTCGCAATGCTGAATGCGGAATACTTGCTCAGGAGCTTTGCCGCCTTTGCGACCGAGCGCGGGCAAACGCAAGTCCGCACGCAAACCGCAATCGATTGGGCGGCGCGGGGACCGTCTGTCGCGCAACGCGATGCTCGACTGAAAGCCGTCTGCCGCTTTGTGCGTCATGTCCGGGTTGAAGACGCCCGGCATGAGCTGCCGCCGGCTAATCACTTCGGTGGCCGCAAGACGCGGCGCTCGCCGCATATCTACCCAGCAGCGGAGATCGATCGCCTCATTGAGGCCGCCCTTCGGCTTCGACCCAAAGGCGGCTTGCGCTCACGGACCTATGCGACATTGATCGCACTGCTCTCAGTCACCGGATTGAGGATCTCCGAAGCGCTGAAGTTGACGGTCGCCGACGTGACACGCGACGGCCTGCTGATCCGCGAGACCAAGTTCCGGAAAACCCGCCTGGTGCCGCTGCACGACACAGCAGTAGCGGGCTTGAATGGCTATCTGGCGCATCGCCGGCCCTGTTCCGAGACTGATCCGGTGTTCGTTGACGCGCGTGGTCTGCCTCTGCGCTACATTGCTGTCAAAGAGACCTTCGACAGGCTGGTCGGCACGGCGGGTATCGTACCGGCGGCGAAGCGCCGCCCGCGTCTGCACGATTTGCGGCACACGTTTGCGGTGCGCGCGCTACAAGGCAGTCCGACGGATCGAAGCCGAAGCGGCGCCCATATGGCGGCGCTTGCGACCTACATGGGTCACGTCAACATCTATGCGACCTACTGGTACCTGGAGGCCACCGCCGACCTCATGCGCGACGTCGCCGCGGCCGGTGAAGGGTTCATTACCGAAGGGAGGCAATCATGACGCCGATTGCTCCCCTCATCGAAGCGTTCCTCGATGAGACACTCGCCCGCCAGCGGGGCGTCAGTCGGCATACGCGCGACTCCTATTCCCTGAGCTTCCAATTGCTCTTCATGTTCGCTGCAAAGCGGCTGAAGGTCTCGCCATCGGCGCTGACGCTGGAGCAACTCGACGTCGGTCTCATCAGCGACTTCCTGGAGTATCTCGAGGATAAGCGCAAAAACGCGCCGGTGACGCGCAATGTCCGGCTGGCGGCCATCAAGTCCTTCTTCCGCTTCCTCGAATACAGGCAGCCGGCAGCCCTGGAGCATGTCCGCCGCGTCCTGGCGATCCCATTCAAGAAGACGGATCAGCGTCTGGTCCCCTATCTCCTGCGGGAGGAGCTGCAAGCGGTGCTCGACGCTCCGGATCCCGCCACGCGCGATGGCATCCGCGACCGGGCCATGCTGCATCTGGCGGTTTGTGCGGGTCTGCGCGTGTCCGAGCTGACGGGATTGAATCTCGAGGACATCGACCTGTCGTCGATGAGCATTCGTGTCCTGGGCAAGGGACGGCGGGAACGGACGCTTCCCTTGTGGAAGACCACGGGCGCAGCCCTGCGCGCCTGGCTCGCCGTTCGCGGGCGGGTTGCAGCACCCGAGGTGTTCGTCAATGCCCGGGGAGAGCCGCTGAGCCGATGGGGCTTCGCCTATCTGCTCAAACAGCATGCAGCGACTGCCGCTCGAGCGCATCCCGGCCTCAACAAGAAACGCATCTCGCCTCACGTGCTCAGGCACACATGCGCGATGATCATCCTGCAAGCAACGCAGGACATCCGTAAGGTGTCGCTTTGGTTGGGACACGCGACTCTGACGACCACTGAAATCTACACGCGTGGTGATCCGACAGAGAAGCTCGACGCCATGGAATCGATCGTTCCACCGCATCTGCGGCGCGGCGCGTTCCAGCCGTCCGACAAGCTGATCGCGCTCCTTAAGCGCCCTTCGTAATGGTGAGCCGGGTTGGCGGCGGCGGACACAAGAGCGCGATCAAGTCGCCGGCAGCTCCCCATTACTGGATTTGCCCATAAGGCAGGTAATGGGCGACGCCCATTACCTGCCGCAACCGTCACTGCCCCAAGTGCCAGGGTCTAGCCGGCGCCCAGTGGCTGGCCGAGCGGCAGGCTGAGCTGCTGCCGGTCCCATACTTCCACGTGGTCTTCACCGTCCCGGCCCAGATCGCTGAGATCGCCTTCCAGAACAAGGCGGCGGTCTATACGATCCTGTTCAAGGCCGCATCCGAAGCCTTGAGGGTGGCGGCGGCCGATCCCAGGCATCTGGGCGCCGAGATCGGCATGGTGGCCGTGCTTCATACTTGGGGTCAAAATCTCCACCATCATCCGCATGTCCACTGCGTCGTGCCGGGCGGCGGCCTGTCGCTCGAGCCTGCCACGGCGAAGGCCGGGGACCAGCGATGGATCGCCTGCCGGCCGGGATTTTTCCTGCCCGTGCGGGTTCTGTCGCGCCTGTTCAGGCGGCTATTCCTGGAGCGCCTGCAGGACGCCTTCGACGCCGGCCAGCTTCGCTTCTTCAGCGATCTCGCCAGCCTGGCCGACCCTGCCACTTTCTGCGCCCAACTGGCTGGACTGAAGCGGATCGAATGGGTCGTCTACGCCAAGCCCCCGTTCGGCGGTCCCGAACAGGTTCTCGCCTATCTGGGCCGCTACACCCATCGCGTCGCCATCGCCAACAGCCGCCTCGTGAGCCTGGACCAGGGAAAGGTCAGCTTCCGCTGGAAGGACTATCGCCACCACGACAAGTCCAAGCACAAGCTCATGACCTTAAGCGCCGACGAGTTCATCCGGCGCTTCCTGCTGCACGCTCTTCCAGACGGATTCCATCGCATCCGCCATTACGGCCTCCTCGCCAACGGCCACCGCGTCGCCAAGCTCGCCCAGTGCCGTCTTCTTCTGGCGGCGCCCACGCCGCTGACGCCGGACCCGACCGCCGACTATCGCCAGCGTTACCGCTGTCTCACAGGGCGCTCCCTGAACATCTGTCCGGGCTGCGGCGGCGCCATGGCCTCGCTCGGCCCGATCCCGCGCAAGGCCCCGACCTGGCCAGACACCTCATGACACGCTACGCACCGACACGCTCGCACCGTCCATCCCGGCGTCTGCTACAGTCGCCGAAGGGCCTTTGCGCGCCGCTAGTCAAAGTCGCAGCCTGGCTGTCGCCAGCAACGCTGCACCTCAGCGTCAACGACCCAATGGCGCCGTCTCGCGCGTCGCAGATGGTCCTGCATCGCGACGACGGGCGACCGCCAAGAGCGATCGGCGAGCCCGCTCCGGCGCCTCGGACACATGTCGAGCCCTAAATCCCCATAGCCCCGCCCGCCATCCCGCGGTTCAGTTCAATCAGGCTTCAATGTAGTCGCGACCCGTGCGAGCCCGTACCATCGCGCCCGCGACCACACAGAACCCTCCAGATTCATCATGTCGGCTGGGTATGGAGGCCAGCAGGCATGGTTAGAGCCATATCGGAGGATTTGCGTTCGCGAGNGATTCATCATGTCGGCTGGGTATGGAGGCCAGCAGGCATGGTTAGAGCCATATCGGAGGATTTGCGTTCGCGAGTGATCGCAGCGGTTGAGAGTGGCCTGTCGCGGCGGGCTGCGGCGGATCGTTTCGGTGTTGCCGCGGCAAGCGCGGTCCGCTGGGTCCGCGAATGGCGAGAGAGCGGCGCGACGCGGGCAAAGCCCCAAGGCGGAGACAAGCGCTCCCAGCGGATCGAAGCCTACCGGGATACGAGCCTGAGTGATCAGATTCTGCTCTAGTAGGCCACTCGGGGATGCCATCGCCCAGCGGCGGAGGTGACATAACGAGCCGCGGAGGCGACATAATCAGGACGGAAAGGTACGCGCCGACCTCGGCACACAAGCCGGCAGCTGTTTTGACGTCCTGACCGGAGTGGTCAGCTCCCGTCACACTGAGTACGCTTTGAAGGCCATCTGACTGCTTCTTTCTAAGTATATCGTACCTTTAGGCGCGTTTCGAAGCCGCAAGACTGGCCCTCAGCACGACGAAGATGCAGAGTGGCACTACATCCGTTCGCTATTTAGTCGTCCGGCTTCTCAAGCGAGTAGCCGGCAGACCTGACGGTACGAATGACGCTGCCGGGCGAGGCCGTCTTCAGCGCCTTTCTAATCCGGCTGACATGGACGTCGACGGTGCGTGCACCGATGTGGATATTGTCCGGCCAGGCCGCGTCGATCAGCTCGTCTCGGCTGAAGACCTTGCCGGGATTCTCAAGCAAATGCCGCAGCAGGTTGAATTCGATCGGTCCGAGATGGATGTCGTGGCCATTGCCGCGAACTCGGTGGGCATCGAGCTTCATCTCAAGGCTGCCGCAGCAGAGCCAGCTGCCGTTTTCGATCCCGTTTGAACCCGGCTTTGGCAGCGCCAGCTTCATCCGTAGACAGTCAAGCAGCTTGGCCGGCGCGAAGGGCCGCACAAAGCTCTCGTCAATGCCTGCCTTCCAGAGATCGAGGTGCTGGTTCTCGGCGCCGGGCGCGATCAGGGCAATAACGGGCAGGCCGCCGGTCCGGGGCTCCCCCTTGAGCCGGGCGCAGATTGTAGAGCCTGTCGCGCTTGCTGGCCCGCAGTCCAGCACTACCGCCTGGAGCTCCCGTTCATCGGCCAATGCAAGTGCTTCCTTCACCCCGCCTGCCGGCTCACTCGTAAAGCCGTCCACTCCCAGAATGTGGCTGAGGAACAGATACAACTCAGCATCTTGCGAACAGATCAGGACCAGTGGCTTCATCAGCGCTACCCCAAGAACCAAATCGGCATCGACCGCCTCGGTTGAGTGGGCTGGCCATGGCATGTCCTCAAGGCCTGACATGATCCCTTTGCTCGAAAATCGGTTCCATCACGCCCGCGCCACCTCGGGATAAGCCTCAATGGCTGCGGTGGCATCGCCGGCCAGTTGGGTGCCGGCCGCGGCGAGTTTCCAGAACGTCTCGAAGCCGAACCGATGGACGTCGCGCAGGGTCTTGGACAGAACGACCAACCGCCCGGCCGTTAAGAGCACGCGCCCGAAGCCCTCGTGGCTCATCTCCATCATCGGCGATGCCATCAGGCCGGAGCGTTCCTCAATCGCAAGCCCGACGGCGGTATAGAACTTATCGAGCCTCCACAGCACGTCGGGATCGGGATCACCGATGATTGGAATTGTACGGCGCTGTTGCCTGGTGATGATGAAGTCGCCCAGCAGCTCGGCGTCCGATTTGCCTTCCCATGACCCGTGGGAATCATTGGCACGGATCAGCCGCACGAGGCATTTGACGAACGGGGTGGCAAGGGCCGCCTCGTCCTCGGTGGCGGCAGGGCTAACAGCGGCTTCAAACATTTCGCCCACTCCTCATTTCAGCTTTCGTCCTCGAAGGAGGGTTTCTGTCCGGCGACACCTGCCTGCGCCAGCACCTTGCGCAGCCAAGGGGGAGGACACGTTCTGAGCATCATCTGCGTGCGCAACAGCACCTCTTGGATGGTCTGGGGCTGCGGCACTTTGATCGGATGGATCTTTGCGGAAACAAGTTTGGCTGCCGAAGGTCCGCCGATCGCCAGACAAAACAGGAGATGACAGCCCTTCAGCGCCTCCACCTTCGGGGTGATGCGGTCATCGCCCTCAGTTCGGTGCTTCCCGCTCTCGTCGGAAACGTCGTCGAAGGCCACGGCTTCGACGAGATTCCACTCCTCGCGCAACACGTCGTAGACAGCAAAGCGCCTGGCCGACCCGAAATGGGCGTTGAGGTTCTTCATGTCCTGCGTGGCGATTGCCACGCGCAATGCGCCGGCTTGGCGTTTCGGCGCCGGTGCGCGAACCTCGTCAGTGACGAGCGAGAGGCGACGAACGGAGCTCATCTGGGATTTCTCGCTTACGGAGTGGATCAAGCGCCTCACGCGTCGGCGCGTGCCGGTTGGCTTCAAAAATGTTGGCAACCTCGAAGATCAGGTCGCGGGTCCCCTGGTAGAGGATTGTGAGCTTGTGCTGGGCCCCGAGCCGGTCGAAGATCGGAAAGCCGACCCGCATGAGCGAAATGCCGAGGCGCTGCGCCGCCTGGCGGCCGTGGGAATCAGTAACGAGAAGATCAGCGCCGGCGCCAAGAGCTTCCAAATCGCCGAGATCGCCGATTTGAACCGACTGCGCCGGTACTTCCTCCAGAATTTTCGACATAGCGGCCGTTGTGACCGCCGCCGCGATTTCGGAGCCCATGCCGATGAAGAAGCTCGCGAGTTGGTAGAGTTGGTCTGGTTCAGCAGCGATCGCAATTTTTTTGCCTCCAAAGTGGAAATGTCCGTCGAGCAACGCGTCCTGCAACTGCGCCCGGCGACGGCGCACCCCAGCCGGCGCCGCCGCGCCCGAAGCCGCGGACAGCAGCGAGACGAACCGGTCGGCATCCTTCAATCCAGTCAGCGACCGGAACAGCACGTATGGCACGCCGGTCAGCCTGTGCAGCAGCTCGGCCGGGCGGCGCATATGCTCACCGATGACGATGCATTGCTCGGCCGTGCCAAGCTCGCGGATATCCTCGACACTGGTGCCGCCATAGGTGGTCGTGACCCAGCGGTCGGGCACCGTACCGTCGAGCGAGCCGGAGATGTCCGGCAGAATCACCGGCTTCAGTCCAAAGCTTTGAACCATCTCACGCAAATGCTCGATGTCAGCCACAGTGAGGTTCCAGCCAGGCAGGATCACGATTTTCTTCGACTGCCGCGCCTGCTCGCCGGGACGCGTAATCCTTTCGATCATCGCGGTGACAGCCTTGGCCCAGCCCTCTTCGATCGCGCCATCGAAATCCGGTGTGTTGGCCAGCACCACCTCCGTACCTGCGAGTTCTTCCCTGCGCTTCAGCCTGATATTGGCGATATCGCCTGCGCAGTCTTCGCCCCGGGTTTCCACCAGCGCCGTCGTGCAGACCCCGATCAGCGTTGGCTTTGTGCGGGCCTTGAGGTTGAGGATCGCCTCTTCCAGATGGTCTGCCCCGCCGAGGATCGTCGCCACCTCGTCCATCGCCGTGGTCTGCAAGGGGATGGCTTCCTTGAAATGCCGCACGAAGAGCACGAGCGCGAAACTGGTGCAGCCCTGGCTGCCGTGGAACAACGGCATCGCGCCGTCGACGCCAAGAAAGGCCAAGGCGGCACCCAATGGCTGCGATGACTTCAGCGGATTGACCGCCGCCGCTTTGGTCTGGGGAAGGATGCGGACCATCGGCTCTCCTCAACACTCGCCGAAATCACCGGCCGTCGTGCCGGCGAATTCCTGGACAACATGCAAGGCCGCGGTCTCGCTTTTCGTGCGCGGCCGTTCCTCCCTCACCGCAGGCTGGCAATCCCATGGTGCCGGCTCCCGTACCTGCCCCCAGATCGGGTTGTGAATGGCGATGTCGATCTGGCGTACGAGTTCCACCATGCCGTCATAGCCGGCGTAAGGGTGTTGGCGCTCCTGGTTGATATCGAGCCAGGGTGTCTTGGCCTTCAGCGCGACGAATTGCGTGCGCCCGCCTGACAGCAGGATATCGGCCTTGTGTTCGGAGAGCATCGCGTAAAGCTCGCGCGCTGCCATCTGCTCGAACATGTGGTTGTCGTCCTTGAGGATCTGCTTGATGCGCTCCTTGTCTTCGACGGTCGACTTCTTGACAGAGGTGCCGACGATCTCGATGCCGATCCCCATCAGCGCATGGACGACCGACCAGGACTTCACGCCGCCGGTGTTGAGCAGCACGCGCTTGCCTTCGAGCCTCGGCCGGTAGGCCGCGAGCTTCTTCCAAGCGATCGCCTCTTCCTCTGCAATCAATACCTCGGTGCGGCCGAGGATCTCCGGATCGGCACCCTGCTTGACGAGCAGCTGAGATATCTGTCGGAGCGCTTCAGAGGTGGCGCTGATGCCGTAGAAGGAGCCCTCGAAAAACGGGATGCCCCAGCGCTGCTCCATCTTGCGGGCGAGATTGATGAGCGCGGTCGAGCACACCACCATGGCCGCCCGGGCGCGGTGCGCGCCGGCAATGTCCAAGTAACGTGCGTCACCTGGAATGCAGGCGCGCACCCGGATGCCGAGCCGATCCAGCAGCGGCTTCACCAGCCAGAATTCGCCCGAGAGGTTGAATTCGCCAAGAATGTTGATGTCGTAAGGGCCGGCATCGTCGGGCTCGAGCGTGCCGATGACATGCTCGAGCAACGCCTCGCCGGCAAGCTTGTTGCCGAGATTCTTGGAGCCGACGAAGCCCGGCGCATTGACCGGTACAACGGCCAAGCCGAACTTTTCCGCAGCGCGCTTGCACACGGCCTCGATGTCGTCGCCGATCAGCGCCGTCACGCAGGTCGGATAGACGAAGATCGCCGGCGGCCCATACGCTTCCTTGATCTCTCGGATCGCTTTGAAAAGCTTGCGCTCGCCCCGCCCCATCACAACATCGAGTTCGGTGAGGTCGGTTGTGAAGCTAGTGCGCCACAGCGTTGGCCCGGACGAAGCCGCACCGCGGTTGTCCCAGGAATTGCCCTCGCAGGCGAGCGGCCCATGGACCAGGTGTGCGACGTCGGTGATCGGCTGGAGCACGATCTTGGCGCCATCGAAGGCACAGCCGCCGGCCGCCGCCCCGGGAGTCAGTGGCTTCGAACAGCCCTCCTTGCGCGCCTTGGCATCCTTGCCGCGGTTCTTTTCGCAGCCAGGCTCGTTGAAGACATCCTGGATTTTGGCTCTGAGCAAGGACATTGCGTCGGTCTCCAAAGTCCCTCGGAAGACGACCGGCCAAACCCGACCGTCAAGCTTAGCGGGTGAGGTCATATGAATAGTCCGTCACGCCCGTCTCGCTTGTCTCGCGATCGAGCTTGTCGAAGATCTTGTCGAGGATCGTCGTCAGCACGCGCAACCCGCCTTGGTAACCCATCAGCGCAAACCGATGGTGATGGTGGCGATCGAAGATCGGAAACGTCAGCCTGATCAGCGGCGTGCCGGTGTCGCGCTCCAGATACTTGCCATAGGAGTTGCCGATCAGCAGGTCCACCGGCTCGGTGAAGAGCAGCGAGCGCATCGCCCAGAGGTCCTTGCCCGCCCAGACTTTAGCATCCTTGCCGAAGGGCGATGATGCAAGCAGTTCCTTCAACTCCGCTTCCCATGCCGACGTGCCGTTGGTGGCGAGGCAATGGGTCGGTTCGCCGCCCGTCTCCATGATGAAGCGGGCCATGGCGTAGACAAAGTCCGGATCGCCGTAAATGGCGTATTTCTTACCGTGCAGCCAGGATTGGCTGTCCGCCATGGCGTCGACAAGTCGGCCGCGCTCCAGGCGAATTGCCTCGGGGATTTGCTTGCCGGAAATCGCGGAGACCTCCACGAGGAATTCGTCGGTTGCCTGGACTCCGAGCGGGTAATGGAACGAGGACGTCGCCTGCCCCACACCCTCGCAATACTCCAGTGTTTTTCGGGTGTTGTAACGCTGCAGCGACAGCGTCGCCTCGGCGTTGAGTGCCTTCCTCACCTCTTCGATCTTCGTGCCGCCGTCGTACATGCGGTATTCGCCGTCGGACGGCGTGTCGAACTGGTCAGAGGCGTCTTGGATGAAAGTATAGGACACGCCTATGAGATCGAGCAGGCGCTTGAGTTCCCGGTTGTTGCCGACACAGAACCCGTCGAAGCCCGGAATGATGTTGATGGTTCCCTCGGCTTCCGTTCGCTCCTCGCCCTTCCAGAAATGCTCCAAAATGCCCTTGACCGCAACGTCATAGCCGTCGACATGGCTGCCGACAAAGGCCGGCGTATGGGCGAAGGGCACGTCGAAGTCGCGCGGGACCGAGCCTTCGTCCTTGGCGTTCTCGATGAAGCTGTGCAGGTCGTCGCCAATGACCTCCGCCATACAAGTGGTCGAGACGGCGATCATCTTCGGGTCGTAAAGTTGGTACGTGTTGGCGAGCCCGTCGACCATGTTCTTCAGGCCGCCGAACACTGCCGCGTCCTCGGTCATCGAGGAGGAAACCGCCGAAGCAGGCTCCTTGAAATGGCGCGAAAGGTGCGAGCGGTAATAGGCCACGCAGCCCTGGCTGCCGTGGACGAAGGACATCGTTCGCTCGAAGCCTGCGGCCGCGAACACCGCGCCGAGCGGCTGGCAGGCCTTGGCGGGGTTCACGACCAGGGCTTGGCGAGCAAGGTTCTTTTCGCGGTATTCCCACGTCTTGGTGAATTCGCCTTGGTCGGTAACGATCTGGTCCGGGTGAGGACATTCGAAATTCAGCCTCTTCTCGGCGAGCATCTGCCTGTATTCCGGCTCGCGGAACAGGGGCGCGTGGTCGAGAACTTTTTCAGCCGACTGCGGCATGGGTGGTTACCTCTTTCCATCTGGCCCGCCATACGGCGGCACAGGGACGTCGAAACGTTTTCAGGTCTCCCGCGGACAAGCGGCCACAGGCGTTCGCGGCCTCCCGGCTTCCAGGAGGCCAGGGTTTCATTCGGCTGCGATCGCCGCCGACGGCTCGGCTTTTTTCTTCCAGGGGGCGTCGTAGAGGTTCCAGACCGGGTTGTTGATGGCCAGATCCATATCGCGCGCGAAGATGGCGAACCCGTCGTAGCCGTGATACGGGCCGGAATAATCCCAGGAATGCATTTGACGGAACGGTATGCCCATCTTCTGGACCGGGTATTTTTCTTTGATGCCGGAGCCAACGAGATCAGGACGGATCCCCTCGATGAACTTCTCCAGCTCGTAACCAGTCACGTCGTCGTAGATCAGAGTGCCCTTCTTCACGTAGTGGCCGGTACGCTGATAGTCGTCGTTATGGCCAAATTCGTAGCCAGTGCCGACGATCACCATGCCCAGGTCCTCATATGCCGTGACGACGTGACGGGGGCGCAGCCCGCCGACATAGAGCATCACCGTCCTGCCTTCGAGGCGCGGCCGGTACTTGGCTATGACCGCCTCGACCAGCGGCCGGTATTTGGCTATGACCGCCTCGGCCTTGGCCTCGATTTCCGGCCCGAAGTGCTTGGCTATCTTGCGCAGAGAGGCTTCGGTCTGGGAGGGGCCGAAGAAATTGTACTCCATCCAGGCGATGCCATACTTTTCCTCCATGTGCCGGCAGATGTAGTTCATCGACCTGTAGCAATGGATGAGATTGAGTTTCGCCTTTGGCGCTCGCTCTATTTCGACCAGGGTAGCGTCGCCCGACCAGTTGCCGACCACGCGCAGACCCATCTCTTCGAGCAGGATGCGCGAAGCCCAGGCGTCGCCGCCGATATTGTAGTCGCCGACCACATTGACATCGTACGGGCCGGCCTCGAACTCGAGGTCCTTCTTCTCGAACACCCAGTCGCGGATCGCGTCGTTGGCGATGTGGTGGCCGAGGGATTGCGAGACGCCGCGGAAGCCCTCGCAGCGCACCGGCACGATTGTCTTTTCGTGCTCCTTGGCCTTGTTGCGGGACACAGCTTCGGTGTCGTCGCCAATCAGGCCAATCGGGCATTCGGATTGCACAGTCATGCCCTTGTTCAGCGGAAACAGTTCCTCGATCTCGTCGATGATCCGTTCGAGCTTCTTGTCGCCGCCGAAAACAATGTCCTTCTCCTGGAAATCGGAGGTGAACTGCATGGTGACGAACGTGTCAATGCCGGTCGTGCCGATGTAGTAATTGCGGCGCTGAGACCAGGAATATTGCCCGCAGCCTACCGGGCCGTGCGAGATATGGACCATATCCTTGACTGGACCCCACACCACGCCTTTCGAGCCGGCATAGGCGCAGCCGCGAATTGTCATCACGCCGGGGATGGACTTGATGTTCGATTTGACCTCGCATTCGGAAAGGACCTCGCTTTCCTCGCCAGCCTCGTCGCCGCTTTTTGCGACGCTGAGGTGCTTTTTGCGGCGCTTCGCCGACTTGTCAGGATATTGCGACAGCACTTCCTCGATTAGCCTCGCATGGAGGCCACCGTCATTCTCGTATTCCAGGCTCATGGGACCCCTTTCAAGGTTCAGGGTGACGCCTCACCGACGAGGCGCCGTTCTTTGAAAGACGCACCAGGTCAGGCGGCGCCTCATGTCGGCAGTGGTCGCTACTGTGCGGCCGCCTTAGCCGCTTCCTTGACCTGAAGCTCGGCAAGCATCTGCTCGTCCGTCTTCATGATGCCGAAGTCGAGCAGCATGTCCTCGAGCTCCTCCATGGTGATCGGGGTCGGGATGGTGCCCTGGCCCGAATTCCCATGGATCTTCTCGGCCAGCGCCCTGTATTCGCCGGCCTGCTTGGAGTCGGGCGCATACTGGATCACAGACATCTTCCTGAGCTCGGCGTGCTGGACGATGTTGTCGCGCGGCACGAAGTGGATAAGTTTGGAATTGAGCCTGGAAGCAAGCGCCTCGGCGAGGTCGAGTTCGCGGTCGGTTTGGCGCTCGTTGCAGATCAGGCCACCGAGCCGCACGCCGCCCGAATGGGCGTATTTCAGGATACCCTTGGCGATGTTGTTGGCGGCATAGAGCGCCATCATCTCGCCGGACATGACGATATAGATTTCCTGGGCCTTGTTCTCGCGGATCGGCATCGCGAAACCGCCACACACCACATCCCCGAGCACGTCGTAGGAGACATAGTCGACGTCGTCGTAGGCGCCGTTCTCCTCGAGGAAGTTGATTGAGGTGATCACGCCGCGGCCGGCGCAGCCGACACCCGGCTCGGGCCCGCCCGACTCCACGCATTTGATGCCTTTGTACCCGACCTTGAGCACGTCCGCGAGTTCCAGGTCTTCCACCGAACCTTCCTCTGCCGCGAGGTGCAGCACCGTATCCTGCGCCTTCGCGTTCAGGATCAGGCGGGTGGAGTCGGCTTTGGGGTCGCAGCCGACGATGAGGATTCTCTGCCCGAGGTCGACAAGGGCGGCGAGCGTATTTTGGGAGGTGGTGGACTTGCCGATGCCGCCCTTGCCGTAAAAGGCGATCTGACGCAAACCTGACATGTAGCTTTCCTTCCTTCGTTCCATTCATCGCGGCTGCCGCGACATGAATGCCGGTCGGGCAGCTGTAGCCGCCTCGCACCTAAGGATCTCAAGACTCGTGCCAATTTGGCTGATCGAACCGAAGAATAATTTGATGGTTGCTTTTCAGGGGTTTAGCCTGAGGGCCAAAGAAAGGATCGTCGCAACAGACCGTGTAGCGGACCCGACAATGGCGACACAAAGCGTCGGATCGCGATCCTCAGTCACCGAATTCGTTTGAACCGCGTCGTTATGTTGAAGTGGACGAACAGCAGCTCGATCCTGTTGGGTGAATTGCGGGATCTGTTCCGGCGAGCTGACGTGCTTGCTCACGCGTGTCATCGTGGACACTCCGCGGAATCTTGCGCCACGCTGGCATGCCTTCGATCCAGCCATCCATAGGGCCGCGGATCGAAAGTTCCGCTATATCAGCAACCCGAGGGGACTCGGCTCACTTATCGGCGCAGGAGTTCAGTATCGGCGTCATCGCCTTCACATGTTCGTCCATCCGCTCGAGCACTATCGCTGCGACAACGTCGCGCTCAGGCAGATGCCACCAGTACTCGTTGACGAGTTTGACCGTCTCGACCACTGCCTTTAGGACTGCGGGCTCCGGAAGCCTTGCGCGGTTCGCAAATGCTTTCCATCGCGGTGCTGCTAGCGCCTTGAACGAGCGCTCTCCTCCAAGCGACAGCGCCATGGCGTCGGCGGGAATATATGGCACAGTGGACAGGACGTCGTAGATTGGTGCAAGCGCCGGCTTGTCGCCGTTTCCGGGATACATCAAAGACCAATTCTTCAGGTGCATGTCGCCATTGCCGGTGATGACGCTCAGTGCCAGGCGGCGGACGAAATCGAGAGCCGCCGTAGGCGAGACGGCCACGCCAAGAGCCAAGGCTATGTCGTGATAAGCGGCCCCCTCATATTTGCGCGAGGGGTAGACACCGAAGACCTGAGCGAAATCCTCGATGTGTATCCTCTCGCCACCGGCGCCGCGATCGAAGCGTTTGACGAGAAGGACCTTGCCCTCCGACAGCGTATTGAATTCTTCGGGAACGCCCTCAAAATCGGCCTTCTCGACCAGTTCGCATTCAGGAACCTCCATGCCGATTGCTGCTGCCAGCGCCAGGTTGGCGAATTCGTTCTCGGAAACGCCCGGAAACGCCGTCCAAGGGAACTTGGCAATGTACCGGCCCTGCTCGTCGTCCATCGGCAAGGTAAGGCCGCCGCCTTTTCCAATGTTCTTCATGACCGACAGCTTCATCTGCACGCCGGCAAGCGAGAACCGTGCCTTGGGGTGATCCTTTGAGCCATCCTTCGAAACCGTTATCGCGCCGTCACTGGGCAACGCCCGTACGGCTCCCGGCAGATCGGCGCCCAGTGCCGCTAAAAGATCGAAATCATTGCCTGGCCGTACATTGCCTTCGTGATGCCTTTCCATCGCCTCCCGCAATTTCTCCTCCGGCAGGAGGTTCGCGAAGAAAGCGGGCAAGGCGCTTGCCAGAGGCTTCGGATCTTTCCGCAATCCTCCCGTCGCTGCCCGGAACGACAGGCTGAGAACCGGAAAGCCGCCCGTCGCGCGGTAGGCGTCATCGAAGTTGAACGCATTGAAATCGCCCGGCGTCCTGACGATTGTGCCGATCTTCACTGCATTCAAGAGCACGTCCAGTGACGGGATCGTCTTAGGTGCGCGAAAGACTGGAGCCATGATCGTCATCGTCAGGTTGAGAAACAAAGGCGGGTCGATCGTCATCATCATGCGGACGCAATAGAGCCTGGACAGCCGGCACCATGGCTTGCGGAACCAGCATCATTTCCAGACCGAGCGCGCGAGCGATATTCATGAGCGTCGTCGCACGCGCGGCTGCGGCTCCCTTTTCGATGTCGCGATATCGGGGACGGGATATACCCGCCAAATCGGCGACCTGCTCCTGCGTCATCGCAGCGGCCAACCTCGCCTGCCTGAAAAACCCACCGATTTCCCGTAGAATTTCCGATTGAGAGTCCATAACGCAACCCATACGATCTATTCCAATGCGCGATGGTACGCAAAGGTATCCCATCCAGCGAGTAGTTTCAATGCTTTGATGATCTGTTTACGTATCATATGTGAAGAAAATGATATGGAACGAGATCAATCTTCCTCTCTCTTTAGCGCCGCGCGGCAACGTCGTTCCTCCGAGAACTGAACCGCACCGGGTTTTCCGGAGGCCGTTTCGTTGAGTCACGCGGCCATGGCTGGGTCATACAGAATGGCGTAGTAGCGTTCCTCGGCTTCGGCCGGCGGAATGTTGCCGATGGCCTCCAGCAGCCGGCGATTGTTGAACCAATCGCCCAATCGAGCTACCGAACTCGACGGCTTCGAAGTTGCGCCATGGTCCGCGTCGATGGATCACCTCGGCCTTGTAAAGCCGTTGATCGTTTCGGCGAGAGCATTGTCGTAGCTGTCGCCGACGCTGCCTACCGAAGGCTCAACGCCGGCCTCCGCCAGGCGCTCGGTGTATCTGATAGAGTCGTATTGGGCGGCCTCTATCGCTGTGATGGATCAGCCTGCCCCCCTGCACGGGCCGCCGATCATGGAGAGCCTGTTCCAGAGCGTCCAGAACGAAGCTGGCATGCGCCGTCCGGCTCACCCGCCAGCCGACGATCCTTCGCGCATAGGTGTCGATGACAAAGGCGACATAGACGGAGCCCGTCCAGGTCGCGACGCAGGTCAAGTCGCAGACCCACAGCATGTTCGGCGCCGGGGCATGGAACTGGCGATTAACGTGATCGAGAGGGCAAGGTGCGGTCTTGTCGCTCACCGTGGTGCGGATCGGCTTGCCGCGGATGCCCTCAAGACCCATGGCCCTCATCAGTGGGGCAACCGTGCAGCGGGCGACGTCGAGCCCTCACGCTGTAACTCCCGCCAGACCTTGCGAACGCCGTAGACGCGGAAGTTGGCCTCGAACACGCGTCGGACCTCATCCTTCAAGGCCAGGGCCTCATCCCGCTTCGCCCGAGCCGACAGCCGGGAAGGATCAATGCGCTTGGCGACATGGTCGTGGTAGCTCGACGGGGCGATCGGCAGCACCTTCCAGATCGGCTCGACCCGATGCGGTTGCCACGTCCGAAGGCACGCCGGCGAGCACGGTTCATACAGCTGCTGTGGCCACCGTCCACCGGCTTTTCTTCGCCTAGTGCATGTGTCGCTGCAGACGGCCAACTGAAAGAACATTCAGCCAACGGCTATTTGACCTCGGCGCCGATGCGCTCGACGGTGGTCCTATGAAAGAGACGGGCTGCTTCAGATGCCGCACAGCCTTCATTTAGCTGAGTCGAGTGATTTCGGAGCGCTGATTGGGTTTGTTTCGGACGGCGTCCACCCTTTCGCCCGCGTTCGCGGGCTGCCTGTAACCGGGGCACCGTGGGCATTTTTATAATAATACCCGCTAAGGTAATTCGAAGTTGTTTGGATTGACCGGTTAGCTCGGATCGGCCTGGAGCGTTCCCGGGTCGGTTAATCTCGTTCCAGAGATAGTCTTCCGTGAATGCGATATGAGCCAAGGAGCGGTGCGACCTGGGAGAGCAATTCGACGGAATATCGATGCCCTGGCCGCGGACATAACCGACAGGGGCTGAGATGACGGTAAGCGCGTAGGCTAGGCCCCGTGTCAGCATCACCAAAGCTGACAACCCTTGGACGGCTCGCAGCGTCGGGGACGACTATGGGGTGGCGACAAGGCGCAGCTTGAGGTGTCCAGACCGGCGCTTGAGAAGGCTCTAACTCAGGCTGGCTAGACCTCCGACCCGACAAGCTAACACAAAGACGCAACGCACCGTTCGAGTTTATTGCTGGCAACAAGCCGGCTCCCCAATTAGAGGATTTCCCGGCTTAATTTCCAGCGTCGACTTGACTGCAAAAGACTTTCGCTGGAAGTGTCGACCTAGATTCGGGGGGCTCCATAAAATGGCAAGCAAGGCAAAATCGCGGAAGCGCGTTGGAACTCTAGAAGACCGGTTTATGGACGCCGTTAGAGAATTGTCGGGGGCCGGAAAAGTGAGCGTTAAGAACGCAGCCCTTTTCAATAAACTGGGTTGGATAGAAGAACGTTACACGACAACTAAGGACCGCCTGAGGAAGAATGGACTGATAAGAGGAGGTCCCGGTGGGACTATGTCCCTCCCCCAAAATGCGGCTAGCCCCAGTCCCAAGCCTCTCAAGGCGTTTATCTCCTACTCGCATGCAGATGCGGCTATCAAGGTTGACCTTCTAAAGCACCTTACGCCGCTGAGCCGACTTGGTCTTGTCGAGGCTTGGCACGATGGCGAAATCGAGACTGGCGACAAATGGGCGGACGCCATCAAGGGCAATCTAGAGAGCGCCGACATTATCATCCTCCTGATAAGCGTTGACTTTATCAACTCGCGTTATTGCAACCAGATTGAGCTAACTCACGCGATGGAGAGAGAGGCCAACAACACGACGGTTGTTATTCCAGTGATCGCGAGAAATTGCCTGTGGCAGGAAGAGCTCTTCGGGTCTTTTCAGGCGACCCTCAAGGGTACATCGATCGCAAGTTTCAAGGATCGCGACGAAGCTCTGACTTTGGTCGCGGCAGATATCAAGGAAAAAGCCCTTTCCATGCTTGCCAAAAAGAACGGGGTTGCTCCTTCCTAGATGTGCAATCTGCACAACATCACCACGTCGCAAGAAGCCATACGCCAGTGCACCAGGGCTCTGCGCGACCATCTCAGGCAACCTGAACCGTCCATCGACATCTACCCCAACCAGCCCCCAACCAGCCCGGTCCGGTGGTCCGCAATGCGGCAGACGGGCAACGTGAAGTCGCCAACCTGCTTTGGGGAATGCCGACACCGCTCGAACGGGTCAAGGGCAAGGCCGACTATGGCACGACCAATATCCGCAACCCACAATACGGCCATTGGCAGCAGTATGTTGGGGTTGAGCATCGCTGTGTGGTGCCTGTGACGAGTTTCTCGGAGCCCAGCCCAACACCCGGCATAAGGACCCTGAGACAGGTATTCAGCGGATTGTTCGCGCTCAATGAGGACCGGCCGCTTTTCTTCTTCGCTGGCCTCTGGACGCCATGGCATGGGGTGCGCAAGGTCAAGGACGGCGCCGGCGATTTCGAGCTTTACGGCTTCATGACGACCGCGCCCAACGCCCTGATTAAGCCGATCCATGCGCCTCTAATGGGCGTTGGGCACCTTGCCGGGAAGTGCTGTGGATAGCCGGAGGCACCTCACGACCGACCGCGCATGACTCGGGGGCAATGGTTGTGTGCGTCAAGTTCTGCAAAAAGGGGCGGCCATGATGCTGGTCATGCGGCTTGGCGCAGAGCGAGCTTCTTGTGCTCGCGCAGG
>NZ_AYWC01000044.1:0-13005 GCF_000502615.1 Mesorhizobium sp. LNJC405B00
ACCCTTGTGACGCGGGTCGGCAAGCTCGAGCTGCGGGTTCCGCAGGACCGGGCCGGGCGCTTCTCCACCGAGCTGTTCGAGCGCTACCAGCGTTCGGAGCGGGCCTTGGTGGCGACACTGGCCGAGATGTATGTCCAGGGCGTGTCGACCCGCAAGGTCAAGGCGATCACGGAAGAGCTGTGCGGTCATGCGTTCTCGGCCTCGTCGATCTCGGCCATCAACAAGCGGCTGGACGAGAGCCTCGCTGCCTTTGCCAGGCGCCCCCTTCAAGAGCCGTTTCCTTACCTCATCCTCGATGCGCGCTACCAGAAGGTGCGTGAAGCCGGTGTTGTCATGAGCCAGGCGGTGCTGATCGCGGTCGGTATCGACTGGGACGGAAGGCGCCAGATCCTGGCCGTGGAGATGGCCAATCGCGAGAGCCGCTCGCCCTGGAGGGACTTCCTCGTCGGCCTCAAGGCGCGCGGCCTCAAGCCGGCCTCGGCGATCGATGAGCTCTTCCTTCTCATCGCTCGCGCTGCCTAGCTGAAGCTTCACGAGGTCTAGTCCTTGTTGGATCGCTGGGTCGACTGTCGCTGCAATTCGGTCCAGCCGCTGCTGCAGCTCGGTTCGCATTACGTTATGCTGGTCGATGGCTTCAGCTAGCAGGTCGAGGCGGTCCGCGACCGGCACCTCCTCGATTAACGGCTCGAGCTTGCGTCGGATATCGTCGTGGAACCGCTCCGCATCCAAGTGTGTTGCCACCCAACCCTGGCGTTCCGCTATCTGGCGCGTCAGCTCAGCTTCCATCAACGGGGCAGCGGCGCGGCCGATCTTGAGGTCCTGTGTGCGCAACACTTCAACAACTATCCCGCTATTGTAAGCACCGTCGCGCATAATCGCGCGGCCACCCCAAGCAACACTGCCTGCGTATCAGCGAGACGCACTTGACCGGTGCGAAAGCGGATAAACGCCATGGCGAGTGGGTCCTCGCTGGCGAAGACAGTCGCCAATGATCCAGTCTCGAAGCCGGAGCGTTGTTCAGTCAAACGACGCGTATTAACCACGCGGCACCCGCGAAAGCTGTCGCGGCCGGAACGCAGGATCTCGACTGCGCGAGAAGCATGTTCAGGCTCGACTAGAATAGCTTCACGATCACGTCCCAGCAGCCCTTCCGCCGCCTCGCGCCAATCAGCGTCTATGATCTCCGCGACCTGACAAAGCGCTCGTGGCCGCATATTCTCCCTCTGCAGCGCGGCCATCAGCCGAACGGTGCGGTCATCGAGCGCGACCTGACCGGCGCGTGCGCGGTCGCGGCGGTGGACTAGATCAGCAATTTCTTCCTGCAGCTTGCGGCGCTGTGCAATCGCATTGTCGCGACGGTCGAGTATCTTTTCGACATTAACCAATGCAGCCTCGCGCGCGCCCGCGATGAGCTCTTCCATCTCGTGCGGTTCGCGCGGCCATCTCGGCGGCGCCAGCCCCCCGCTCTTTTTCTTGAGAGCTTCGAGGCTCTGGAACAAGGCGCCAAGCTTTAGCGATGCCAATTGTTCGCGATGGTCAAGCAAGCTGGCTGCGCGGGCAACGGCAAGAAATCGTGCTTGCAAGCGCTTCGAGATCTCTGCTTGGGCAAGCTCGACGGCCTTTAGTTCGCTCTGTACTACCGCGCGCTTTCCAGCAACACCCTCTGCTAGCGATTGCGCGACGAGACTCTCCTGCCGCTCGCGCAGCGACTTGATCTCGTCATCGCACCTATCGATCATGCGCTGCGTGTCGTCGACCGCAGCACGATTGTCTCGGCGTTCTTTGATGTTGGCAAGAAGAGCCGTACCCGCCTCGATCAGTGCTGCCAGCCGTGCGACGCCCCTGGCGATTTCCTCACGCTCGAGCAAGCTTACGAATGCGGCTACCAGTTCGGCGAGGGCCCGGAGTGCACCCAGCCGCCGTTCAAGTTCGTGGATGTCCTTCTGGATGTCGCGGTACCGCTGAATGCTCTCACGCAGTTCGCCGATGTTGATGTCGTTCTTAGCCAAAAGAAAATTGTGCACGAAGCCTTCAACAGACCGCATGTCTTCGAACGAGAGTGCCATCACAAACGCGCGAACAAAGCGCTCAGGGTCGCTGTGCCGCCTACCGGTGAATAGCTGGCGCATATATTCGCGGATATGGTTGCGTGGACCATCAGGCCGAATCAGCGCTGTTCCCTTAGCACTGCAGGCTAGCTCTAGACGCTCGCGCACCAACGTCCACGGCGCCGACCGCTGCTGGTTGCCCTCCAGGTGCTCGACGAGAAGGTCGGTATCTATGCGGATTCCGGGTGCGATATAGCGCCCCACGACTTGCGCCTCATCTGTGGCCGAAGCCTCAATACACAAGCCGACACTCACCGGCGGCCGAACTCCTTGTGGGTCCGCGAATACAAGCGCGATATGGGTTACAGCCTCTTCTCGCAAAAACTCATGCTCGTTGAGTTGACCCAAGCAGTAGCCGCGCAAGGTCCGCTCCGATTTGCGGTTGCCGGTTTCGCCCGCCGAGCGGTTGAATTGGTACCAACGCCGGGCCCCCCCCCTGTCATCACTGCCTGGATTAAATCGATCAGCGTTGATTTGCCCGAACGATTTTGGCCCAAGATCGCGGTGTCACCGGCAATCGCCAGATCTTCGCGGTCGAACAAGTGCCATTGTACGAGCGCGATGTGGACGAGCTGCATCATGCCTCATCCTCCTCGTTGGCGTCCGTATTGTTGTTCACCGGCTCCAAGTCGGTGTCCTGAAAGTCCGGGCGGGAGAGCAGCTCTTCAAGATGGGCGAGGAATTCGTCACCGGCGACGGTAGCCACCAGGGCGCGGATCGTGAGTGGAATATCTTCCAATTCGTCGTCGAGCTCACCCAGGCGAATGATGGCGCGCCGCTCGAGAGTCGCGACCAGTGCTTTAAAATCGGCAATCGACAGGGTCGGCCGGCGGGCGCGCGCCACCATGTCCTGATATGCGTCGTAAGCGGCATTAAGCGTTACCAGCACACTCCCGTATCGCTCGACATCGCCCTCCTGAACGCCTTCTTCCCAAAGCCTGCGAAAGAGAAGTAGTACCAGGGTCTCGTCGATCCGCATGCGCGGATGGCTGATCTGTTCCGTGTCAGGCAGAATGCCTGCCCATCCTTCGCTCTCGCGCACAATATCGATAGCCGGCAACGTCAAAGTAGTCGGAAGCAAGCCGTTCGACATCCGATTTGAGCAACGTATCCAGGAGACTCGACGAACCTCGATCCTCGACGTGCAAAAACTGATTACGCAGCAAGTGACTAATCACCTGCCTTACGCGTTGCATGCGGCGCGGATCGCGCGCTTCGAGCGCCTGGAACTCACTGAGCATGCGAGCCCTCGAGCGTTATGCTGTCGCCTCGGCGTGTGACGGTGAAGCCAGTGCAACTTAACCAGGCATTGTCGACCCAGTGCCCGAGGGCAGGCGAAAAGCCAAACGCTGAAGCAAGGTGATCAGCTATAGCGTTGCCTCGGCCATCCTGGTCTGCCGCCAGAACCGAGAGCCGCAAAGTCTCGAACGCAAGAAAATCGTCAACGTTGTCGATCCAGAAATGGCTAGCGTCGCTTGCACCGAATGGAGGAACCCGCTTCTCCAAAAAGCGGCTTACTTTTTCCGGCGTCACCGCGAGGCGATTCAGATACCCGCGCTCGAGCTGCTTCCGAATTTCTCGCAGGGGATCTGGAGGGGGTAGGACGAGAACCCCGCCCGTCACTGTCGTGCGGTAGTTGCGTGCTCGCGCGAGTAGCAGCGGCGACCAATACGTCTGTCGGGACTCGAGCAGTCCGGATAGGCTGTAATCGGCTCGGTGCCCCCCGAGCAGTTTATCAAGCCGAAGCATGATCGGCTTGCTACGTTGAAGGAAAGTGCCGCCACGACGGCCTGCATAGCGCACCGTGTTGCGCAGGCGCGTTTCGAGCCGGCTGCGATGCTGTTGGATCCGCTCGAACGCTTCTTCGATCTGATCGAAAACACGCCGGACCTTGTGAAGGTCGTCGTACACCAAGTCCCGTGCAGCAGTGATGTCCGGGGCGAGTCGAACCTCGCAATAGGCTTCGGCGATTGCGCCAACGTCGGCGATCGAATCTTCGATTGAATCGAGCGCCGTGAAGATGCGATGACGAAACCGGTAGGGATGAGAAGTCGTCGAGATCGCGGCATAGTCCTGCAGTAGGATCCGCTCGACGAAGTCTTCGAAGTAGTGGCGCAGCCTGCGTCCGACGCTGTCGCTTGCCAAGACCTGCTTGTCGATTTCACGCAGCGCGCTCAGCACGCTACGCAGATAGCGCCCAAATGTGGCGGCGTCGCGGGCGGCTTTGTGCAGCCCCGGTGCGTTCTCCCGTGCATTTAGCAATAGAGCATCGAGTTCATTCTTTACCTGAATAACCAAGCCGCTCAACTGCTCTGTCAGGCCCTCGCGCAGATCGCAGAGAAACTCGGCGAGGCGCATGGCGCCAGCAGGCATGTCCACGGTTACCTTTAGGCCATAACGGCTCTCTTCGATCCAGCCTGTTGCAATGAGCCGGTTATAGATGTGGCGCGCCCGTATATCGCTTCGTTTGTCGCCTGCGGATCGGCCGCTTCCAAATTTTCGCCGCCTGATGCGGCGTCCGCGGCGAGTGGCCAACTGGTCGAGAACGATCGGGGCCTCGTCCTCTCGCCAGAGTTCAGCATGCTCGCCCGGAACTTTAATTCGGTGCGAACATCGTCGTGACGTGACCCGAAGCAGACTTTCGCAGGTGACATCGGGCATGACCGCCTCGCGCCTCATCTGGTTCATAGCGGGCACCCATGGCCGCTCGCGAAAGCGGACATTTCTCATGACCGGGACTGGGTGATTTGTGGCAGAAGCGGACATCAGAGGCTAATGGCTGCGCAAAGACGCTGGCCGGGTACTGACAATCAACTGCGCGGCATGTAACAGTGCTTGCTAATGTATGATGAGCAGTTGGGGAAGGATGCCGCTCGCACTCTTGGCGGATTTTTGGGGGAGACAGCCGACATGCAGAGCTCAGTCGAAATCGACCTTGCTGGTCGACTCGAATCAGCGGACCGGTACATTGCCGAGCTGGAAGTCGCCAAAGCATCTGGGGCAACTCAACTCAGTCAACTTTCTGCCGACAACAAGCGTCTGCTCGACCTCACCGAGGACCGCGCAAAGGAACTCGCGATCCTCAACAGCGTCGGCGAAGCAATGGCCAAGACGTTGAACGTCAAGACTGTCACACGCATCGTCGGTGACAAGGTTCGGGAGATATTCGGGGAGGACATCACGGAAATACTGCTGCACGATGAGGCATCTGATCTCATCACCGTCCCGTATTCATTCTATCGTGAGTACCAGGACGTGGAGCCGTTCACTTTGGGCGCAGGACTTACCTCAAAGGTCATTCTCTCTGGAACACCGCTGGTTATTGATACGTTTGAGCAGTCCCTCAAGTTTGATGTGATCGCACTTACCGAAGCGGAGCGATCAGAATCGTACCTAGGCGTGCCGATCATCGCTGGAGGCAGAACTCTAGGAGTTGTCAGCGTGCAGAGTTACCAAAAGAACGCCTTTAGCGAAGATCACGTGCGTCTCTTGCAAGCTCTCTCGTCGAGCATGGGAGTTGCCATCTCGAATGCCCGCCTTTTCGACGAAACCCAGCGGCTGTTGAAAGTGTCCGAGGACCGCGCAAAAGAACTCGCGATCCTCAACAGTGTCGGCGAAGCAATGGCCAAGACGTTGAATGTCAAGACCGTCACGCGCATCGTCGGTGACAAGGTGCGCGAGATATTTGGAACAGACGTCACCGAAATCCTGCTGCGTGACGAGAAGTCTGATCTGATCACCGTACCCTATGCGTTTTACAGGGACTATCAGGACCCCGAGCCATTTGCGATGGGCGAAGGTCTGACGTCCAAGGTCATACTGTCAGGCAAGCCATTGGTTTTGGGCTCGACTGAGCAACACGTTGCTCTGGGCGCACTTATACCTACGGAAGATGACAGGACCGAATCCTACTTGGGCGTGCCGATCATCGCTGGTGACAGGATTTTGGGTGTCGTCAGCGTTCAGAGCTACGAGAAGAATGTCTTCAATGAAGATCATGTGCGTCTGTTGCAGGGGCTGTCATCCAGCATGGGCGTAGCCATCTCCAACGCACATCTGTTCGATGAGACGCAGCGCCTGCTGAAAGTGACAGAGGACCGCGCAAAAGAACTGGCGATTCTCAACAGCGTTGGCGAAGCGATGACGAAGTCGCTTAACCTGGACACTGTTATTCGCTTGGTAGGCGACAAGGTGCGGGAGGCTTTCGGCATCGAAGTCAGTGAAATTTTGTTACACGATAGCGAAACCGGCTTGATCCATGTCCCTTATGCATACTTTAGGACCTATAGAGCTATCGATCCATTCCCAATGGGCATGGGAGTAGCTTCGAAAATCATCACAACAGGTGAGCCCTTTGTTTTTGGCACTCTTGAGGAAGGAAAAGAGCTTGGCGCCTACTTTCCACACGAAGAGGATAGGACTGCCTCTTACATAGGCGTGCCGATCAAGTCTGGTGAGGGAACACTGGGTGTTCTCAGTGTGCAGAGCTATCAGAAGCATGCGTTCGACGAAAACGACGTGCGCCTGCTGCAGACGGTGGCCTCCAGCATGGGGGTCGCCATCGCCAACGCCCGTCTATTCAATGAAACTCAGCGTCTGCTCAAGGTGACTGAAGCCCGCGCTGCCGAACTTGCCGCCATTGGAACGGTTAGTCAGGCGCTCATAGCGGAATCGGAACTTGACAGCACGATCCAGTTGATCGGTAACCAGATGCAGGAGATCTTTGATGCCGATATTGTCTACGTCGCACTGCTTGATCCGGAAACCAACCTAATCCATTTCCCCTATCAGTTTGGCGAGGCCTTCAACACACTAACCCTTGGCGAGGGGCTGACAAGCAAGATCATAGAGACTGGCGAGCCGCTGCTGATCAATCAGGATGTAGCGGAACGTGGAGCTCAGATCGGGGCTACCCCCGTCGGCAAGGATGCATTGTCCTATCTCGGCGTTCCGATCAAGACCGCGCAAGGAACGCTTGGAGTTATCAGTGTTCAGAGCACTACGCGGGAGGGCATATTTACCGATGACTCGCTTCGCTTGCTTTCCACCATTGCCGCCAATGCCGGTGCGGCCCTCCATAACGCGCAGCTATTTACCGAGCTCAAACAGCTTTCCCTGGCGCTGCAGCAGGCAAAAGAGGCGGCCGAGGCGGCAAATGAGGCGAAGAGTTCTTTTCTGGCGACGATGAGCCACGAAATTCGCACACCAATGAATGGCGTGATCGGAATGAGCAACTTGTTGCTTGGTACAAAGCTTGACACTGAACAACGCGAGATTAGCGAGACGATCAGCAACAGCGGCGAAGCCCTGCTAACGATTATCAACGACATACTCGATTTCTCCAAGGTTGAGGCCGGCAAGCTGGAGCTTGATCCAAGTCCCTTCGAACTCCGGGAATGCCTTGAGAGCGCAATTGATCTGGTGGCCTCCAAGACCGCGGAGAAGGGACTCGACCTGGCATACCTGGTGGAGCCCGGTACTCCTGGCGGGATTGTGGCAGACAGCACCAGACTGCGACAAATTTTGCTTAATTTCCTCAACAACGCTGTGAAATTTACCGAGCGGGGTGAAATTGTCCTGTCGGTGATGAAAGTTCCGCCCGCAGTTGAGGGGGCGGGGACACCCCATGGCGGAAGCGAAGAGGGCTTCTCCACCCTGCAGTTTGCAGTACGCGATACCGGCATTGGTATACCCGAAGACAGATTGGATCGCTTGTTCAAGTCTTTCAGCCAGGTCGATGCCTCGACGACGCGGCGCTACGGGGGCACCGGGCTAGGGTTGGCGATTAGCAAACGCCTGGCAGAACTGATGGGCGGGGAAGTATGGGTCGAAAGTGTTGAAGGGTCGGGTACGACATTCTTCTTCACGATCCGCGCTGCCGTTGCGCCCGCTCCCAGGCAGGCGCAAATGTCGCTGGCAAAAGTTGAACTCGCAGGCAAGCGGCTGCTGATCGTTGACGACAACGCAACCAACCGGCGCATCCTGTCTCTGCAAGCCCAATCCTGGTCCATGATTCCACACACGACCGAGTCGCCTCTGGACGCATTGCGCAGGATTTCGAGCGGCGAAAATTATGACGCCGTCGTGCTCGACATGAACATGCCAGAGATGGACGGGATAAAACTGGCCAAACGATTGCGTGGGCTTGGTGAAAGAGGTGACCTTCCACTGATATTGCTGAGTTCCTTGGTGCCTCTTGATGAGCGAAACAAGGCAGATATCGAGAGCATCAAATTTGCGGCGATGCTTCCTAAGCCGATCAAGCCCTCGCCGCTCCTCAATGCTTTCATGTCCGTCTTTGCCGTGGCTCCAATGCGTTCAGCCAAGCCTGATCAACCCAAGGGACCATCCCTCGACAGCGAAATGGCGGCGAAATTGCCGCTTCGGATCCTGCTGGTTGATGACAACATCACCAATCGGAAGATTGGGTCCAAGGTGCTTGAACGGCTTGGCTACAAGGTAGACTTGGCGGTGGATGGAGAGACGGCGATTTCGTCATTTGCCAAGGGACAACACGATGTCATCCTGATGGATATCGAGATGCCGGACATGGACGGGCTCGAAGCCACAAGGTTGATCCGCGCATCAGGCGCCGGGGACTCGCTGCAGCCTTTCATCGTGGCACTTACCGCCAATGCAATGGCCGGCGACCGCGAGCGCTACCTGGAAGCTGGGATGGATGATTACCTAAGCAAGCCGTTGCGCGTGGAGGAGTTGGTCGCCTCTCTTACACGCGCCCACCAACACAACTGACAACAAAGGTCCGGTCATGGATGTTGCGCAGGACGCTCTAGACAAGCTCCTTGATCTCATAGGTGGGGATCAAGACTCTCTTGCAGAACTCATTGAGAGTTTTCTGGAGGAATCCCCGTTGCTGGTCGAGCAGATGCGCCGGGCTGCGGAGTCCGGCGACCGTTCAGGTCTTGGCCGCGCTGCCCATACGCTGAAATCAAGCGCGCGGGACTTCGGCGCCAACCAACTTTCCGCGCTTTGCGCGGCAATGGAACAATCCTGCCGCGACAGTATGCCCGGCGCGGCCGCGACGGAAGTGGAACTCATCGCGGGCGCGTGTGACACGGCCAGCCGAGATCTAAGCTCTCGCCTTGCCGATTTGAAACGAGGGGGACAACCGAATGAGCATAGAATCGGAGACACAATCACCTGATGCTCGCGCACCAGAAGGTGCGCGCGTCCTCATAGTCGATGACTCAGGCACTGTGCGCCTGAAACTCAGCAAAGCCATCCAGTCGCTCGGCCATGAAACAACCGCTGTCGCAAGCGGCAAGCTGGCGCTTGAACAGGTTGCTCAGAATCCATTCGACCTCGTACTCCTTGATATCGTCATGCCCGAAATGGATGGCTTCGAAGTGCTCAAGGCGCTCAAGTCTTCGCGGACCACTCGCGATCTGCCGGTGATCGTCATTTCGGCCCTCGATGAAGAAATGGGCAGCGTGATTAGCGCCATCGAGCTTGGCGCGGAAGACTTTCTGCCAAAGGACTTTGAACTAGCTCTACTCAAGGCTCGTGTTGAGACCTGCATCGAGAAAAAAAGACTCCGCGACGTTGAGACGGAATATCTGCGGCAGGTGGCCAAGCTGACCAGGGCGGCCGCCACATTGGAGACCGGGCGGTTCAATCCTTCGAAGCTTGGCATCCGCGACGTAGCAAGCCGTACAGATGGTCTCGGCAAGCTTGCCACAGTGTTCGCGACAATGGCCCAGAAGGTTTACGAGCGAGAGCGAAAGATGCGGCAAAATATTCGCACGTTTCGTGGCGCTCTACTGCTGCTGGCATGTGGCGGGTTATGGGGCGTCGTCGTTCCACTTTCCAAGATGGCTTCGCTTGTTGAGGCTCATCCGGTCGGATTGGCAATCCTCATCGACATTATCGGAGCCGTGTTCTGCATCGGGATTAGTTTGAAGCGACGGACAATGCCAAGAATCAAGGATCTCACGCGAGCCGATCGGACGTTCATCCTTCGTTTTGCGTTCATTAGCTCGGTGATCAACCAGGTTCTGGTGTACTGGGTGGCAAGCAAGCTTCCAGCTTCCATCGTCTCCATTGTCATCGTGCTCGAGGGATTTGCTGTCTTCTTGTTCGCCGCTCTGATGCGGACCGAAGCTCCGAATTTGAAGCGCTTTTTAGGGCTTGGATTGGGTCTCGTCGGCATCTCCATCATCCTCCTGTACGGAGAGCCCGGAGAAATAGCCACCAGTTGGGTGTGGTTTGTCATCGCTCTTGTAATCCCCGTCACTTACGCAGTCGAGGATATCTATCTCTCAGAGTCCAAGCCCGCCAAAATCGATAACGTCGCCCTGTTCGGCATGACCCTAGTTGTTTCGGTTTTGATGCTGATCCCACTTGCCGCTTTTTATCAGGACTTCGTGCCATTTGGTCTATTGGCTGGTCGGCTTGGCGTCATCGTCTTGCTGATGGCTGCCGCCAGCAATTTGGCGATGCTGCTCTTCATTTTGCTAGTCTCCAGCACCGGTGCGGTCTTCGCCAGCCAGAACGCCTATGCGGGGACAGCCGCCGGCATAGGCTGGAGCATGCTGTTGCTCGGAGAGTCGATACCAGCGCTGACCTGGGCCTCTCTGGCTCTGGTCGTCGTCGGTCTCCTGATGGTGGAGCCAAAGCAGGAGGCTGAGGAAGAACCCCCGCCACTTGATGACTCGCTGGAGGATTTTGTGCCGCTCGTTGATCTGCTGCCGTCACCCACAGAATGAAAGATCGGACATCGAAGTGTGATGCCAGTTGATTCAAGCGGACAAGCGCCCGAAAAGCCTTCCGAAGCGGATGCAAGGCAGCCGTACAGCGGAAGCAATTCGAAGGTTTTTGAGGAGGTCGCCACCATCATGAGCGCTCAAGGCTTGCCCAGCGTTCTCGCATTTGAACGCTACGACCCAACCGGCGCCTCGCTGGACTGGCTGCGCGAGCGTGGGGTCAACGTCATTTTCGGCAATGCGCTCTGGGAAATGCCGTTCAAGCGCTTTACCGAGGATGAGCTGATTGCCCGGCACATGTCTGTGTCGCCTTGATGGGGGCAAGCGGCACCCGCATCACCAGGCGCGTGATGCAGGCGCTTCCGGAACTGCGGTACGTCTAAAAATACGGCATTGGTATCGACGGCATCGACCTCGACGCTGCCACCGAGCACGGCATTCTGGTTTCGAGTACGCCGAACGATTTTCGGATCTTCACGGTCAGCGAGCACGCGGTCGCCCTGATGCTGGCTGTTGCCAAACAACTTGGCACGTGGACGCCCGAATTCATGCGGCGTGGCGGGTGGCGCGGCCTGACCCATGGCGCGGCGCCACCGTCGGCATCCTCGGCCTCGGCCGCATCGGCCGTGGCGTGGCGCAACGGCTTTCGGGCTGGGAGACCCGCATCCTTGCCTACGATCCCTTCCTGAAGGAAGCGCCTCCGTCGAACTCGTCGACTTCTCCACCCTGGTGGAGCAATCCGACTTCCTGACGCTGCACGCAACGCCGAGCCCCGATAACCATCACATCCTGAACGCCGCCGCGTTCTCGAAGATGAAACCGTCAGCCATCGTCGTCAACACCGGGCGCGGATCGCTGATCGACTACACGGCCCTGCGAGCAGCGCTGGCCAATGGCCAAATCGCGGGTGCGGCTCTCGACGTGTTCGACCAGGAGCCGCCGAAGACCGACGATCCGCTGTTTTCGCTACCCAACGTCTTGTGCACGCCGCATGTCGTGGCGATGAACGATCGCGTCGAGGATCGCTTACTAAGCGGCGTTTACTAGGTTCCGCTGGTCTAGCCCTACGCGATCACACCACAACCACGTGATGACAAATCAGCCATGTGTGTGGCGCGGCGGGCCTGTTCCGCTTGTGGCCGGCGCCTACCCACCCGGGTTCCCCAACCATGGCGTCGGCCATTTTCGTTCTCTCAGCAATTATGGGCCTTTGCTATCGGCCTATGTGTTGGCCTTGGATGGCGAGATCGCGGTTAGATCGCCTCGTTCGTTTGGATGTTTCGCTGGCGTTGGCAGGAGGCGCATATGTTCGCCAGCCGGCGGATACCACACCGCCCCACCGGTCAGGCCCAGCGCGNCTGGCGTTGGCAGGAGGCGCATATGTTCGCCAGCCGGCGGATACCACACCGCCCCACCGGTCAGGCCCAGCGCGCCCGCTGCAAAGTCCCCGCAGACGGCTGCTGGGCCGCTGGCGGGCAGCGGCTACTTGCTGACGATCCAATCCACCAAGCCAGTTTCGATCAGCTCGCACCCAGTCAAATCGCGCACCAGGGGGCCTTAGCTAAATCGCGCCATTGACACTCAGGCGCTCCGGTTTCCCTGAGTAGGCGTCGGAATGCAGAGCGGAGAACGTCGGCTTGAAACGCAGAGACGGCAACAGTAGACGGGTCGGCATCTTCCCAGCCTAGCGCCACGTCGCGACGACGTTGACCAAGGCGCTTCAGAAGCTCGCGTGAGGCTCGGATGGCCCTGCGCGACTGATCCATGTCCCGGCGAAATGTGGCGGGTTCCGCCATGGACTTCTGGCGCATCAGCAGGTTGCCGTAGTGGCCGCTCGAGCGATATCTATCGGCGTTGCAACCATCGCAGCCTCCCAGAAAAGGCAATGGCAAACGACACATTAATAAGCTCGCCGAAACTCTCTCCGCNGCAACCAGGGGCACCGTGACGGTCGTGGCGTAATTTATCGGATACTGGTCGAAATACGGGAAAGCGATGACGAAGGCATAGCTGGCGGTCAGATGCGCCATCTTGAAACCGCCGCTGGCAGGGTCGGTCGCGATCGTCACAATGACGTTCTTCAGACCCAGGTTCACCAATTTCTGCGTGGCGATAGCCTGGATGTCGCTCTGCGAAAGCGTGTTGTTCAGCTGCAGCGCCCGGGAAGAGGTTTC
>NZ_AYWC01000045.1:0-12825 GCF_000502615.1 Mesorhizobium sp. LNJC405B00
CCCGCATGCCAACCTTGCCAAGGCAGTAAGCCAGTGTCAGGCGCAACAGGTCGCTCGCCGCCCTGACGCCGCGCGGGCGCAGGAACGCCTTCGTCTCGCGGGCGCTCTGCGTGAGCAAATTTTCGCCGCCGAGAAGCTCAATCGTCTCGGCCCAGCCGTCATCAACAAGCGATTCGTGTGTCATCGCAGTGTAGAATCACACCCGATTCCGCAGGGCAATACCTATCTTAGCGCCTATGCCCACAAGGGGGAGGGTAAAGGAAGGGCGACGGTAAGCTCTCAGGACGTCACCGCGATAAGCACCGCCGACAGCAACCCGAACAGCCCAATCAGCAGATAGTCGGCGACCTGATAAAGTTTCAGCGCCCGCCTGATGTCCAGACTTTCCGCCTCGCGGCGGCCGCCTTCGCCCATGAAGGCATCGTTGACGACAACGCCGCCATAGCTGCGCGGGCCGGCGAGCGCCAGGCCGAGTGCGCCGGCCATTGCTGCTTCCGGCCAACCGGCATTGGGTGAGCGGTGCTTTTTGGCGTCGCGCCGCACTGCTTGCCAGGCGTTGCGGGGATCGGCGCCGTCAACGAGAAAGGCGGCGGCAACGATCAGCAACGCGGTCAGCCGGGACGCCGGCAGGTTGATCCAGTCGTCGAAGAGTGCCGCCGCGCCGCCGAAGGCCTCGTGGTGCGGGGTGCGGTGGCCGATCATCGAATCGGCGGTGTTGGCGGCCTTGTAGGCGACGCCGCCGGCCAGACCGCAGACACCTGTCCAGAAGGCGGGCGCAACGATGCCGTCGGAGAAATTCTCGGCCAGGCTTTCGATGGCGGCGCGGCTGACGCCGGCATGGTCGAGCTTCTCTGGATCGCGGCCGACGATGCGCGCAACCGCAATGCGGCCGAGCGCCAGCCCGCCGGTATCCAGCGAATCGGCCACCGCCTCGACATGTTCGGTAAGGCTCTTTTGCGACAGCAGCGACGAGGCCAGGATTGCCGTGATGATCATGCCGGCAGGAAAGAGCTGCCAGAGCAGGATTTGCACGATGAAGGCGATTGCCGCCGGCACCAGCACGATTACCAGCAGCGCCTGCACGCCGCGGCGGCGACGCAGCGCGTCGGAATCAGTGTCGCGGTTGAGCCTGAGGTCGAGAAAGGCTATCAGCCTGCCGAACCAGGTGACGGGATGGCCGACGGCACGGAACAGCCAGTCCGGGTAACCCAGGATGCGTTCGATGGCCAGCGACAGGAAAGCGATCAGGATCGACATGAAGCTTTCTGATGGAGCGATTGCTGTGGTGGATCACGGTGGATCCCTTGGCCGGGCGAGGGCGCTCTTCCCTCACGCGCCACAACCTTTCGTCGATCTCTCGACAGGTATCAATCCGCACTCCTACCCGCTTTTCGAGCTGCCCGCCACCGCCCTGTCACGATTGCCGGAGGCCGCGCGCCTGCGTGAACTGGCCAGGGTCGCGGCCGGCGCCTATGGCGCGCCTTCGGCCGAGAATGTGACGGTCGCCCCGGGCACGCAGATCCTGCTGCCGCGCGTCGCCTCGCTGGTCAGCCCCGGCAAGGCGCTGGTGCTCGGGCCGACCTATGCCGAGCATGCCAGGGCCGCCGCGATTGCCGGCCATGCGGTGGCGGAGGTCGACGATTTCGAGGCGCTTGCCGGAGCCGAAATCGCCATCGTCGTCAATCCCAACAATCCCGACGGGCTCGTCGTGTCGCGGGAAAGGCTGCTTCGGCTTGCCGAGACATTGCGCGCCATAGGCGGTCTGCTGGTCGTCGACGAAGCCTTCATGGATGTCGGCCCGCACGCGGAAAGCCTGGCCGGCGATGTCGGGCGGGGCGGCATCGTCGTGCTGCGCTCGTTTGGCAAGTTCTTCGGTCTCGCCGGCCTGCGGCTCGGCTTCGCACTTTCCGATGCAGCGACGGTCGAAAGGCTTGAAACGCAATTCGGCCCTTGGGCGGTCGCCGGCCCAGCGCTCGAATACGGCATCCGCGCGCTTGCCGACAGCGGCTGGCAGGCCGGCATGCGGCGGCGGCTGGCGCAGGATGCGGAGCGGCTCGATGCGCTGCTTTCGCGCTTTGGCGTTGCTGTCGCCGGCGGCACGACGCTGTTTCGCTATCTCCGGCTTGCCGATGCACCGGGGCTGTTTTCGACGCTCGGTGAGCGCGGCATATTGCTCAGGCATTTTTCCGAGCGTCCCCAGGTGCTCCGCGCGGGGCTGCCTGGAAGTCAGGAGGAATGGCAGCGGCTCGAATCGGCGCTTGCCGACTGGCACGCACGGCGCGACGATGGGTCGAAGGAGATCGCGCCATGATCCATATCTGTTCGCTGGCAAAGCTTGAGGAGACGGTGGCCAAAAGCGGCGCCGAGCGCGTGCTGTCGCTGCTCGCTGCCGGCACCGAGGTGACGCGGCCGGCCTCGATATCGAGGGAGAACCACCTGCATCTGGTCATGCACGACATCGCGGTGGCGCAGGACGGCATGACCATGCCCGGCGAAGGCCATGTGCGCAATCTGCTCGATTTCGCCCGGAAATGGGACCGCGCCAAACCCATGGTCGTCCATTGCTATGCCGGCATCAGCCGCTCGACCGCCTCGGCCTATATCATTGCGGCGGCGCTCGCCCCGAAGCGCGACGAAGTCGAACTTGCGCAGACATTGCGGAAGCTTTCGCCCTCGGCGACACCCAATCCACGGTTGATCGCCGTCGCGGATGCTCTTCTCTCACGACAAGGCCGCATGATCGAAGCGATCGAGGCGATCGGACGCGGCGCCGATGCTTTTGAGGGTACGCCTTTCGTGTTGAAGATCGACGGCTAAGGCGGCCCGCTATGCCAGCCAGTCGGCAAGCTTCGCCTTGCGCACATCCTTCAACAGGGTGATGAAGCCGTCGGCCTGATGCTCCGCCGTCAGTCGGCCTTTCTCGGCCGTGGCAATGCTGGCATCGCCGACCACGCCGTTGGGGTTGAGATCCCCAGCGATCCAGGCGAAAGCGTGCGTTCCGGTGTGGCGCAGCAGCGCAAATTCGGTTTCGGCGCGGGCGACCTTGGAGGCGAAATTGTCGGCCTTGGCCATGTCGACTAACTCCGGGCGAAAATGCAGCATCAACGAGGTCTCGACGTCGCCGCCATGGATGCCATGGCGGTCTTCCAGCTCGGTGTACATGCCGGCGGGGCGGCCGAAGCGCTGCCAGCTGGTCTTCACCGCCAGCATCCTCTCACGCACGCGCAGCTCGCGCGTGACGATGCCCATGATCTCTTCATTGCCGCCATGCGAGTTGACGACGATCAGTTTCCTTACGCCTGCGCGGGCAACGGACAGGCCAAGCTCGGTCCAGGCATCGACCAGGGTGGCCGCCGGCAGGGTGAGCGTGCCCGGCGCCTGCAGATGCTCGTTCGACTTGCCGACCGTTTGGACCGGCAGGATGCGGATGTCGAGATCGCCGGGCAGGCGGGCGATGACCGTCTCCAGCATGCCGTTCATGATCGAGGTATCGGTTGATACAGGCAGATGCGGGCCGTGCTGCTCGATCGCCGCCACCGGCAGCACGGCAATCGTCGCCTCCGGATCGATCGCGGCGTATTCGGTGGTCCGGTAGTCGCCCCACCACACGCGTCTGTTTGCAACGGTCATGTCATGCCTCTTGACTGTGAGGGAGACCTAGCGCGCCAAACGTCGCCTGTCGATCACCCAGCCGCAATCGCCTCGACCTCGACCTTGAACTCCGGCCGCGCAAAGCCTGACACGATCATCAGCGTCGAGGCGGGCGCGGGGCTGGCAAACAAGCGGTCGCGGACGTCCATATAGGGCCGCAGAAAGGCGCGGTCGGTGACGTAGGCGTTTATGCGCACGATGTCGCCTAGCCCCAGCCCGGCTTCAGCCAGAATCGCCGCTATGTTTTGAAAGCAGAGCTCGGCCTGCGCGCCGGCATCCTCGGGGATCTGGCCGTCCGCCGTGATGGCGACCTGACCGGAGCACAGAACCAGCCGCTTGCCTGGCGGCACCTCGACGCCGTGGCTGTAGCGGGCGAAAGGCGGCTTGATCGACTTCGGCGCGAGGTATCTGAACATGGCAATCTCCTGTCTGCGAGACCAGCCTAAGACGTGACCGATAGTACGTTCAAGATGTGGTGCATGGCACAAGGGCGATTGTGGACAGGCGTCCAAAAAATAGGCACGATGCCTCCCGCACAGCATGACCCGTCCGGTGTTGGCAGTGACTGCCGCGCAAGCAGGCGGCCCGGGCGGTGGCATGTGTCTTGCTTCTTGGATCAATGGTGTCGAGCCCGGCGCGTGACGCTCCGGAGCCAACAAAGGGTGGTGTCGATGTACGGAAAACAGAAGATTTCAGCGCTTGCGGTCGCGCTGCTTGGAGCCGGCACGTTCGGCGCGGCAGCAAACGAGAAGGTCACCTTCGGCACCAACTGGCTGGCCGAGCCCGAGCATGGCGGCTACTACCAGGCCGTCGCCGACGGCACCTACGCTGCATGTGGCCTCGACGTGACGATTTCGCAGGGAGGTCCGCAGGTCAGCGGGCGGCCGCTGCTGCTGGCCGGCAAGCTCGATTTCTACATGGGCGGCAATCTGCTGTCGGCTTTCGACGCCGTCCAGCAGGGCATCCCGATGCGCGTCGTCGCCGCCGATTTCCAGAAGGACCCTCAAGTCATCATGTCCCACCCGGGGCAGGGGCTGGACAAGTGGGAGGATTTGAAGAACGCCGACCAGTACATTCTGGGCGACGAGGGCGTCCAGACCTTCTTCCAGTGGATGGTCATCGAACTCGGTTTCGATGCCGCCAAGCGCGTGCCCTACACCTACAACACCGCTCCATTCCTGGCCAACAAGAAGTCGATCCAGCAGGGTTACGTCACCTCGGAACCTTTTGCGGTCAAGAAGGAAGGCGGCTTCGTGCCCAACCAGTTCCTGCTCGCCGACTATGGCTGGGACACCTATTCGACGACGATCGAGGTGATGCAGGACACGATCGACAAGCGGCCGGAGGTGGTCCAGTGCTTCGTCGATGGCTCGGCCAAGGGCTGGTACAACTACCTCTACGGCGACAACAAGGCCGCCAACGAGATGATCAAGAAAGACAATCCCGACATGAGCGACGAGCAGATTGCCTTCTCGATCGAGCAGATGAAGAAGTTCGGCCTGGCCGATTCCGGCGACACCGAAAAGCTCGGCATCGGCGCCATGAACGAAGACCGGATCAAGAGCTTCTATGACAAGATGGTCAAGGCCAAGGTCACGCCCGAGGGCATCGATATCAAGAAGGCCTATACGCTGGCCTTCATCAACAAAGGTGTCGGAATCGAGCTGAAGAAGTAATCGTGAAGCTGGAAAAGATGGCGCAGGCGCCCATGACGGCATCGGGTGAAGGCCCGATGCTGCTGACGCTGCGCCATGTCGGCAAGGTGTTTTCCAATGGCGTGACTGCATTGAGCGACGTCGATCTCGCCATCCGCGAGGGCGATTTTGTCAGCCTGCTCGGGCCGTCCGGCTGCGGCAAGTCGACGGCGTTGAGGCTGATCGCGGGCCTGTCGACGCCGACATCCGGTCAGCTCGACTGGGGCGGTTCGATCGACCGCGCCAATATCGGCTTCGTCTTCCAGGAACCGACGCTGCTGCCCTGGGCCAATGTCTTCGACAATGTCTGGCTGCCGCTCAGGCTGAAAGGCGTGTCGCGCGCCAAGGCGGGGCCGGCGGTGACGGAGATGCTGGAGCGGGTGCACCTGACCGGTTTCGAAAACGCCGTGCCGCGCGAGCTTTCCGGCGGCATGAAGATGCGCGTCTCGATCGCACGCGCCATGGTGACGAAGCCGCGCATTCTGTTGATGGACGAGCCGTTCGCGGCACTCGACGAGATCACCCGCTTCAAGCTCAACAACGACCTTCTGGAGCTGTGGCAGGACGAGCGCTTCACCGTCGTCTTCGTCACCCACAGCGTCTTCGAAAGCGTGTTCCTGTCAAACCGCGTCGTCGTCATGGCGGCGCGGCCGGGCCGCGTCCATGCCGAGCTTGCCATCGATGCCGCCTATCCACGCGACGAGGTGTTTCGCACCTCGCCCGACTATGCCGCGCTCTGCCGCCAGGCCTCGGACATCCTGGTCAACGCCATCAACACATCAGCCGGACCGCACCATGACGGCCATTGACCAGAATGCCGCAACGCTCGACGCGGAAGAGGCCGGCCGCGTACGCCAGGAGCGGCTGGAGCGGATCGGCCGGTGGGTCTTGCCTTTGGCGATCATGATCCTGGCGATCTGGCTGTGGGACCGCATCTGCGTGTGGAACGCGATCCCGCAATATATTCTGCCGCGCCCCGGCGTGGTGCTGTGGACGCTCTATAGCGATGCCGGGCTCCTGTTCTCCGCGCTGCTGGTCACGTTGCGCATAACCTTTCTCAGCCTGCTGCTCGCGGTCGTCGGCGGCGTCGGACTGGCGGTGCTGTTTGCGCAATCGAAATGGGTGGAGATGTCGTTCTTTCCCTTCGCCATCGTGCTGCAGGTAACGCCGATCGTGGCGGTCTTCCCGCTCATCAACATCTATGTGGACAACCAGACGGTGAAGCTTTTGCTTTGCGCCTGGATCGTCGCGTTCTTCCCGATCCTGTCCAACACCACGCTCGGCCTCAATTCGGTCGACCGCAATCTGCGCGACATGTTCAAGCTCAACGGCGCGACGCGCTGGCAGCAATTGCGCTATCTCAGACTGCCGGCGGCCATGCCGTATTTTCTAGGAGGCTTGAAGATCGCCGGCGGTCTGTCGCTGATCGGCGCCGTGGTGGCCGAGTTCGTCGCCGGCGCGCAGGGACAATCCTCAGGGCTCGCCTCGCGCATCATCGAGGCCGGCTACCGCCTCAACGCGCCAAGGCTTTTCGCGGCGCTGATCCTGATCTCGCTCACCGGCATATTGATCTTCCTGGTGCTGTCGCTCGTGTCGCATCTCATCCTGCGCCGCTGGCACGAGAGCGCGCTGAAGCATGAGCGGTAGGGGGGTTGGGTGACGTGATTGAGATGCTGGCGCGAAACACCCCCCTCTGGCCTGCCGGCCATCTCCCCCTCAAGGGGGGAGATTGGACGTCATCCGGGATTTCGCCAATTATCGACGTTGGAAGACGGGTGCTGTCGGAAAAGCTGCCAATCTCCCCCCTTGAGGGGGAGATGCCCGGCAGGGCAGAGGGGGGCGGTCCTTGATACCGACCTCTGGCTCGTACCATCTCACCAACGTCCGCCTTCACCGGTCGCTGACATCAGGTCTTGCCCCCACTTACGACACCGACGGTTTCGCGCTGGCCGACATCGCCGTCGCCGACGGTAAGCTCTCCAGCATCGCCGCGCACAAGAAATCAAAAGCGCCAGCCACCGCCATCGACCTTGCCGGCCGCATCATCCTGCCGTGCTTCGTCGACTGCCACACCCATATCGACAAGGGCCAGATCTGGCCGCGCAAACCCAATCCCGACGGCAGTTTCATGGGCGCGCTCAATGCCACCGGCGCCGACCGTGCAGCGCGCTGGAGCGCCGAGGACGTGGCGCGGCGCATGGATTTCTCTTTGCGCTCGGCCTACGCGCACGGCACCAAGGCCTTGCGCACTCATCTCGACAGCGTGCCGCCACAGGAGGAAATCTCCTGGCCGGTGTTCGAGGCGATGCGGGAGAAATGGCGCGGCCGCATCGAGCTGCAGGCGGCCTGCCTGCTCGGCATCGAAGGCGTGCGCGACAGAAAGTGGTTCGAGAGGCTGGCCAAGCGTGTGGCTGCGGCCAAGGGCGTGCTCGGCGTCGTCACCTATATGGTGCCGGATCTCGAAGAGCTTCTCGACAAGGTGTTCGCCGAGGCGAACAAGCACGGGCTCGATCTCGATTTCCACGCCGACGAGACCGACGACATCGCGGCGATCTCGCTGAAGAAGATTGCCGAGGCTGCACTCTGGAACGGTTTTGAGGGCAACATGCTGGTGGGACATTGCTGCTCGCTGGCGCGCCAGCCGGATCTCGACGTGCTCGACACGCTGGACAAGGTCGCCAAGGCCAAGCTTGCCGTGGTGTCGCTGCCGATGTGCAATCTCTATCTGCAGGACCGGCGCGCCGACCAGACCACGCCACGCTGGCGCGGCGTGACCTTGCTGCACGAGATGAAGGCGAGGGGCATTGCGGTCGCGGTCGCCTCCGACAACACCCGCGATCCTTTCTATGCCTATGGCGATCTCGACATGCTGGAGGTCTACCGCATGGCGACGCGCATCCTGCATTTCGACCATCCGGTCGGCGACTGGCCGCAGACGGTGGCGGCGACGCCGGCCAAGGTGATGCGGCTCGATGGTGTCGGGACACTGGCAGCTGGTGGCAGCGCCGATTTCATCGTCTTCAAAGGGCGGAGTTGGACGGAATTGCTGTCGCGGCCCGAATCGGATCGCATCGTCGTGCGCAACGGCCGAGCGATCGACAGGCAATTGCCCGACTATGCCGAGCTCGACGAACTGATGGTGGAATGATGGATGTTTCGGCGCTCAAACGTGATCTCGACGGGATAAAGCTCGACGACAATCCGGCCATCGTCCAGCAGAAGAGCCGCGACTTCTACTGGTACAGCCCGGTGCTGAAGCAGCAGCTCGACCACGTCACCGGCGACCTGATCGTGACGCCCAGGAACGAGGCCGAACTGATCCGCGTGCTTACCGCTTGCCACCGTCATGGCGTTCCGGTGACGCCGCGCGGCAGCGGCACCGGCAATTACGGCCAGGCGATGCCGCTGTCGGGCGGCGTGGTTTTGAACCTTGCCGAGATGAACGAGATCAAGGCCATAGCGCCGGGCCGCGTCGTCACCGGGCCGGGCGCGATCCTCGCCGACATCGACAGAGCGACGCGCGCGCATTCCGGGCAGGAACTGCGGCTGTCGCCGTCGACCTACAACACCGCCTCGATCGGCGGCTTCATCGCCGGCGGCTCGGGCGGCGTTGGCTCGATCAATTTCGGCGGTCTGCGTGATTTCGGCAATGTGCTGCGCCTGCGCGTCGTCACTATGGAGGCGAAGCCGAAGGCGCTCGAACTCGCCGGCGAGGACCTGCACAAGGTCACCCACGCCTATGGCACCAACGGCATCATCACCGAGGTCGAGATGCCGCTGACTGCAGCCTATGAATGGATCGACGTGATCGTCGGCTTCGACGCTTTCATGCCGGCAGCCCGCTACGGCAACGCGCTGGCACGCCAGGACGGCATCCTGACCAAGCTGATCACGCCGATCGCCGCGCCCGTGCCGCAGCTCTATTTCAAGCGCCACCAGAAGTTCTTCCGGGACGGGCAAAGCATCTGCGTCGTCATGGTTGCCCGGCATGGGCTAGACGCGTTCCTCGCCTTCACCCGCCGCGCCGGCGGCGAAGTCATCTTCAATGCGGCGACGGCAACGGACGAAGAGAAAAAGGGCCTGCCGCCGGGCTTCGAACTGGCGTGGAACCACACCACGCTCAGGGCACTGCGGGTCGATCCCGCGGTCACCTATCTGCAATCGCTCTATCCGTTCCCCAACCAGCTGGCGCTGGTGGAGAAGATGGACGCGATGTTTCCGAACGAGGTCTTTTCGCATCTCGAATTCGTGCGCCTCGACGGCAACATCACCTGCTTCGGCCTGCCGCTGGTGAAATTCACCACCGAGGCCCGGCTCAACGAAATCATCCGGCTGCATGAGGAGAACGGCTGCCCGATCTTCAACCCGCACCGCTACACGCTGGAAGAGGGCGGCATGAAGCAGACGGATGAAATCCAGCTCGCCTTCAAGCGCGAGACCGATCCGCAAGGCCTGCTCAATCCCGGCAAGATGATCGCCTGGGAAAATCCGGATTACGACTATCGCTCGGGCCGGACTTTTTTGTTCAAGGGGTTGCAGAAAGCAGAATGAGCAGAGGTTTGAGCTTGAGCACCCCCCTCTGTCCTGCCGGCACAGGCCCTACGCTGCCGCTTCGGGCGTTCGTCGTTTGGAAAGCCAAGCAATTGGCTTCCCATCGGCTTCGCCGACCACTTCTCACCCCCCGCAAGGGGGGAGATTGGCAGCCTGAACGCCGCGGCCAATCTGACACGCTGACAATTAGTGAAAGCGATGCGGCAGTCCGATCTCCCCCCTTGCGGGGGAGATGCCCGGCAGGGCAGAGGGGGGTGCCTCGCGCCCACCTCGCAAGCATTTCCCCATGAAAGTCCTCGTCCTCTACGCACACCCGGTGGAGACCAGCTTCAATGCAGGCCTGCACCGCACGATCGTCGAGCGGCTGACGGCCGCCGGCCATGAGGTCGACGATTGCGATCTCTATGCAGAGGATTTCGACCCCAGGCTGACGCGCGGGGAGAGGCTGGATTATCATAACCAACGCAGCCCTGCGGACCCGGCCGCGCCCTATGTCGAGCGGCTGCTCAAGGCCGAGGCGCTGGTGCTGTCATATCCCGTCTGGAACTACGGCTTCCCGGCCATCCTGAAAGGCTTTTTCGACCGCGTGTTTCTGCCCGGCGTGTCGTTCAAATTGGTCGACGGCAAGGCGCAGCCTTCGCTCCACAACATCCGCAAGCTGACCGCCGTCACCACCTATGGCGGCAGCCGGTTCCGCGCCATGCTGATGGGCGATCCGCCACGCAGATTGGTCAAGCGGATGCTGCGCGCGACGATCAGGCCCGGCGCCTCGGTGTCCTACCTCGCTCATTATTCGATGAACCTGTCGACCGACGAGACGCGGGCAGCCTTCATGGCCAAGGTCGCGGCCGGGATGGATGAATTCTGATGCGCGTGCTGGTGGTCTATTGCCATCCGGTGCCCGAAAGCTTTTGCGCCGCCATCAGAGATGCCGCAGTCGATGTGCTGAAGGCACGCGGCTGGGAGGTGCGGCTGCTCGACCTCTATGCGGAGAAATTCGATCCGGTGATGGGCTGCGAAGAGCGACGCGCCTACAATGAGCGGGCGCCGGAGGATCCGGCCCTAAAACCGCATTTCGAGCATCTCGCCTGGGCTGAGGCGATCCTGTTCATCTATCCGACCTGGTGGTACGGGCTGCCGGCCATGCTGAAGGGCTGGCTCGACCGGGTCTGGGCGACCGATGTCGCCTTCAAGCTGGGCAAGGGGCGCATCACGTCGCTGATGACACATGTCACCGGGGTCGGCGTCATCACCACCTGCGGCGCGCCGACCTGGTGGAGCGTCGTCGTCGGCCAGCCCGGCCGCAAGACCTTGCTGCGCGGTATGCGCGCGCTGTGCGCCCGCCGCTGCCGGACGTTTTTCCTGGCGCACTACCTGATGGACGCCTCCACGCCAAGGACGAGGGCGGCGTTTCTGGTGAAGGTGCGGGCGAAGCTGGAGCGGTTTTGAGCTTCTTCACCCTCCCCCTTGTGGGGAGGGTCGCGCAGCAAATGCCGCAAGGCGGCTTTTCCGAAGCGGGGTGGGGGGTCTCGTAGGGCGCACCCCCCCACCCCGTCTCGCAATCGCCGCTTCGCTCCGACTGCGAGCCGACCCTCCCCACAAGGGGAGGGTAAAAAGGTGCTACATCCTCGTCCGTTCCGCCTTGGGATCGTACATCGGTTTCAGCGATGCTTCCGCCGGAAAGCGCTCGCCGGCGATCTCGATCTCATAGGACGAGGCCAGCACATCCGCCTCGCTCTCGCCCTGGCAGGGCACATAGCCCAGCCCGATCGCGCCGCCGAGATGGTGGCCGTAGTTGCCTGATGTGATCGGGCCGACGATCTTGCCGTCGCGAAGGATCGCCTCGTTGTGGAAGAGCAGAGGCTGCGGGTCCTTCAGCCGGAACTGCACCAGCCGGCGCGACAGGCCGGCTTCTTTTTTCTTCAGCACCGCATCGCGACCGATGAACTCGCCCTTGGCGGTTTTGACCGCAAAGCCGAGGCCGGCCTCCAGCACATTGTCCTCGTCGGTGATGTCNGATGAACTCGCCCTTGGCGGTTTTGACCGCAAAGCCGAGGCCGGCCTCCAGCACATTGTCCTCGTCGGTGATGTCATGGCCGAAATGCCGAAACGCCTTTTCGATGCGACAGGAATCCAGCGTATGCAGGCCGCAAAGTTTCAGGCCGACATCCGCCCCCGCTTCATCGATCGCCTCGAAGACATGGGCCGCCTGGTCGGTCGAAACATAAAGTTCCCAGCCGAGTTCGCCGACATAGGTGACGCGGTGGGCACGGGCGAGGCCCATGCCGATCTCGATCTCCTGGAAGGTGCCGAATGGATTGTTGTCGTTGGAGAAATCGTTGGGGCTGACTTTCTGGATCAGCTTTCGCGCATCCGGACCCATCAGGCAGAGCACGGCCTCAGCTGCCGTGACATCGGTGATGACTACGAATTCATCCCCGACATGCCGGCGCAGCCAGGCGAGGTCGCGTTGCAGCGTCGCGCCCGGCACGACGAGGAAGTAGGCGGTCTCAGATAGCCGCGACACCGTGAGGTCGCTTTCGATACCGCCGCGCTGGTTGAGCATCTGGGTGTAGACGATCTTGCCCGGCGCCACGTCCATATCGTTGGCGCACAGCCTTTGCAGGAAGGCACAGGCGTCGCGGCCTTCGACACGGATCTTGCCGAACGAGGTCATGTCGAACAGGCCGACCTTGTTGCGGACCGCCAGGTGCTCCTCGCGCTGGTTGTCGAACCAGTTCTGCCGCTTCCAGGAATAGCGGTATTCGCGCTCCTGTCCCTCTCGCGCAAACCAGTTGGCGCGCTCCCAGCCGGCGACTTCGCCGAACACGGCGCCGCGCGCCTTCAGGTGTTCGTGCAGGGGCGAGCGCCTGACATTTCTGGACGTTGCCATCTGCCGGTAGGGGAAGTGATCCGCATAGAGCAGGCC
>NZ_AYWC01000046.1:0-12700 GCF_000502615.1 Mesorhizobium sp. LNJC405B00
GGGCCGATAAGCGATACCGTTGCCCACAACATGGCACGCAATGGTCTGCTGCAAGCAGCGCGTTGCAATGCCGACTTGCGCCTGCAGGTGCAATCGGCCATTCTTACCGTAGGTGCGTACCTTGTCGTCAGGCAGGAGGCTACGGCCGGGGTCATGATTGTCAGTTCGATCATGATGGGGCGTGCGCTGGCTCCGGTCGATCTGGCCATTTCAAGCTGGAAACCCTTCCTCATTGCGCGCCAGAGTTGGGCGCGGCTGGAGGACCTCTTGGAAAAGGTTCCTGAAACCGCTCCTGTTGTGCCTATGCCTGCACCTGAACGCGAACTGCGCCTGGAAAGCGTGACAATCGTTCCGCCCGGTGAAAGCAAGCTGACCGTGACCGGCCTTGCGTTTGCCATTCAGGCGGGAAGCGCACTTGGGGTCATCGGCGCATCGGGTTCGGGCAAGTCGACACTCTCGCGCGCCATCGTCGGCGCATGGACGCCGGTCGCCGGGAAGGTTCGCATCGACAGCGCAAGCCTCGATCAATGGGACCGGGAAGCACTAGGCCGTCACATCGGCTATCTGCCACAAGGTGTTGAATTGTTCGATGGCACCATTGCCGAAAACATCGCTCGTTTTGAAGATGATCCTGACCCTGAGGCTATTGTCGCCGCGGCGAAAGCAGCGGGCACGCACGAACTGATCCTCCGATTTGAGCACGGATACGAAACTCCGATTGGTGAGGCCGGATCGGCACTTTCCGCCGGGCAGCGTCAGCTTATCGGTCTTGCCCGGGCCCTTTATCGAGACCCTTTCCTTGTCGTGCTGGATGAACCCAATGCCCATCTCGACGCGGAAGGCGAAGCTGCAGTCGTTAATGCGATCGCCTCCGTGCGCGAGCGCAAGGGCATTGCGGTTGTCGTCGCCCATCGGCCGAGCGCCATCCGCGCCGTCGATTTGGTGTTGGTGATGGAAGGTGGACGGCAGCGATCATTCGGTGCGCGTTCCAAAGTCCTGAAGGCCATCCAGTCTACACAGGATCACGTGGCAGAGCGCGCTGACATGGAGGATCCCGGTGTCCGGCATTCATCAGAACAATGACGTTTCGAGTCCATTCGCCGGCACCTTGTGGCGGGCCTTCTGGCGAGCGTGATCTTTGTGGGAGGAGCCGGAGCCTGGGCGACCTTCACGAATCTCTCCGGTGCGGTTGTAGCGTCCGGACACTTTGTCGTCGTTTCCTAGGTCAAGAAGGTGCAGCACCCGACTGGCGGGGTGGTCGGAGNAGCCGGAGCCTGGGCGACCTTCACGAATCTCTCCGGTGCGGTTGTAGCGTCCGGACACTTTGTCGTCGTTTCCTAGTGAGAAGATACAGCACCCGACTGGCGGGGTGGTCGGAGAAATCCTGGTGAACCCGGCATTTCGTACTACCTGGTGCGCCTGTCGGTTCCGATCTCGGCTCGCGCGAACGCGCTCCCTAACGTTCCATTGCTCGCAATGGGCAGTGCCGGCGCGACTCGGCAACACAGCCCCATGCCCGTTCTTCCGAGGGCGGCCCAACCAGGACGACCGGTTGCCAAGTTTTCCTGGACCGTTCTTTGAGTGTGAATGTTCGGGCCGATTGCCTGGGGCGTGTCCCCGCCGCCTGCGAGCCCGCAACTGCTCAGCAGAAGGGCGAAGTGAACGAGAATGCATCCATTTCGTAAATGTATGCCTATCCAAGCAATCGATTTCTCCAATTGTCCGATGACGAATATGAACGACTCAGGCAGGGGCATCATTAGGAGTATTTTCAATGGCAAAGATTATCGAAGGTGGCCCGGGTTCCGAAACACTCCTCGGCACCGAGGGTGTTGACTGGATCGAGGGTTACCAGGGCGGTGACTGGCTTGACGGTCGTGGCGGCAACGACGAGATCTCGGGTGGCGCGGGCAGTGACCGAGCCATCGGCGGCAAGGGTAACGACCGCATCTTCGGCGGAGATGGCTGGGACGATCTCTCCGGCGACAACGGCCGCTTCAACGCGCGCGTCTCCGGTGAGGACAATGACAGGCTCAGCGGCGGACCCGGCCAGGATGTCCTCTACGTGGGTGACGGCCAGGACACGTTGACCGGGGGCAGCGACAGTGACACGTTCGTGTTCCAGTTCCACAATCCGGTGCCTGGGGTTGTCGGGTCGACGTCGGACATTACCACTATCACCGATTTCAACCCGGCGGAGGACAAGTTCGCCTTCGATGCGGTGGGCCTCTACAACGATGGTTTTGGCGCGAACTTCGTCAACAACGCCAGCATACAGTCCGGCTACCCGGTGAGCAGCTTCTACAGCGGTGCGGCCTCGGGTGCGAACGGCGAACACGTCGTGGTGATCACTGGCGAATCTTTCAACTCTGCTAATGAGGCGGCGAGTGCGATCTCCGGCGAGCACGCCGGCGATATCATTGTCTACCAAAGCAGCTACACCGACAGACTCGCAACTCTGGCCTATGTCACCGCCGACGGCAGCGCGCACGAGTTCGCCCACCTGGGCGGTGTGGTCACCGTGGCAGACCTGGGCCTGACCGCGTCCGACTTCACCTTCGTTTGATCCAGAAAACCCATACGGAACCGCGCCCGCCCCGCCCCCCTGGGCGGGCGCTTTCCCGTTTCCGCTACTTGCCATGGGCCGGGGCGCCCGGGAGCAGTCAGCGTGTACAGTGACGAAGCCCTGCGCGTCGCGCTGGTCGTGCACCGAAATCCCACTGAAGGTGTGGAGGCGGAAGCCTGTTCGGGCCCTTGCGGCCGACCACGATGAATCCCTTCCAAACCTTCAGCCGGACGGTGTTGTTGACCCGCTCCATTAAATGCAGGGACCAAACATATTCGGCGGGAGCACTGATCCTGAACCAGCGAGCGGATGCAGTCGGTTGCCGGTCGGGGAGCAATATAGGGAGCTGGGTCGCCAGCCTCCGGAGACTTACGTGACAACCATTCCTTAAAGGATTCAGCTTTGAAACCCTTCCCTCTGACTTCCGCGATTTGGGGCATTGTGTTGATCAGCGGCGTGGTCAACGTGCTTGCGCTCATCTCGCCGCTGTTCATGCTTCAGGTCTATGACCGCGTTCTGGCAAGTGGCAGCGTATCCACTCTAGTGGGGCTCGTCGTGCTTGCTGCGGGGCTTTATGCGTTCCAATGCCTGCTCGACATTTTGCGCGCCCGCGTGCTGCTGCGGATTGGCGAGCGTTTCGATGGACAGTTTTCCGGACGCGTTCACGATGCGATCGTTCGCCTTCCGCTTTCAACGCGCATGCCGGGCGACGGCTTGCAGCCGCTTCGCGATCTCGACAATGTTCGCGGCTTCTTAGGTGGAAACGGTCCGACAGCGTTCTTCGATCTGCCATGGATGCTGTTTTATCTTGGCATTTGCTTCCTCCTTCATTTCTGGATCGGCATGACGGCACTTATCGGGGCGGTCGGTCTCACATCTCTGACACTCCTTGCCAACACTCTCTCGCAAGGGCCGATAAGCGATACCGTTGCCCACAACATGGCACGCAATGGTCTGCTGCAAGCAGCGCGTTGCAATGCCGAGGTCGTGCAAGCTCTCGGTCTTGGAAAGCGGATCGCTGCCCGATGGCAAAAGGCCAATGCCAAGTGTCTGGCCGCCAACCGGAAAGCTGGGGATGTGGCAGGTGGGCTGGGTGCCATTTCAAAGTCGCTGCGCGTGCTGCTGCAATCGGCCATTCTTGCCGTCGGTGCGTACCTTGTCGTCAGGGAAGAGGCTACGGCCGGGGTCATGATTGCCAGTTCGATCATGATGGGGCGTGCGCTGGCTCCGGTCGACCTCGCCATTTCAAGCTGGAAACCCTTCCTCATGGCGCGCCAGGGTTGGGCGCGGCTGGAGGACCTCTTGGAAAAGGTTCCTGAAACCGCTCCTGTTATGCTAATGCCTGCACCTGAACGCGAACTGCGCCTCGAAAGCGTGACAATCGTTCCGCCCGGCGAAAGCAAGCCGACCGTGACCGGCCTTGCGTTTGCCATTCAGGCGGGAAGCGCACTCGGGGTCATCGGCCCGTCGGGCTCGGGCAAGTCGACACTCTCGCGCGCCATCGTCGGCGCATGGACGCCGGTCGCCGGGAAGGTTCGCATCGACAGCGCAAGCCTCGATCAATGGGACCGGGAAGCACTAGGCCGTCATATCGGCTATCTGCCACAAGGTGTTGAACTGTTCGACGGCACCATTGCCGAAAACATCGCTCGTTTTGAAGATGATCCTGACCCTGAGGCTATTGTCGCCGCGGCGAAAGCAGCGGGCACCCANCGAAAACATCGCTCGTTTTGAAGATGATCCTGACCCTGAGGCTATTGTCGCCGCGGCGAAAGCAGCGGGCACCCACGAACTCATCCTCCGATTTGAGCACGGATACGAAACTCCGGTCGGTGAGGTCGGATCGGCACTTTCCGCCGGGCAGCGTCAGCTTATCGGTCTTGCCCGTGCCCTTTATCGAGACCCTTTCCTTGTTGTGCTGGATGAACCCAATACCCATCTCGATGCGGAAGGCGAAGCTGCAGTCGCTAAGGCGATCGCCTCCGTGCGCGAGCGCAAAGGCATTGCGGTTGTCGTCTGCCATCAGCCGAGTGTCATCAGCGCCGTCGATTTGGTGTTGGTGATGGAAGGTGGACGGCAGCGAGCATTCGGTGCGCGTTCCAAAGTCCTGAAGGCCATCGAGTCTACACAGGATCACGTGGCAGAGCGCGCTGACATGGAGGATACCGGTGTCCGGCATTGATCAGAACAATGACGTTTCAAGCTCCATTCGCCGCCACCTGGTGGCGGGCCTTCTGGCGAGCGTGATCTTTGTGGGAGGAGCCGGAGCCTGGGCGACCTTCACGAATCTCTCCNCTGGTGGCGGGCCTTCTGGCGAGCGTGATCTTTGTGGGAGGAGCCGGAGCCTGGGCGACCTTCACGAATCTCTCCGGTGCGGTTGTAGCGTCCGGACACTTTGTCGTCGTTTCCTATGTCAAGAAGGTGCAGCACCCGACTGGCGGGGTGGTCGGAGAAATCCTGGTGCGCGAAGGGGATAAAGTAAAAGCCGGCGACATCCTCATGCGGCTCGATGCTACCCAGACGCGCGCTAATCTCGCCATAGTCACCAAGCGGCTCGATGAGCTGGCCGCCTACCTGGCACGACTCGATGCTGAGCGTGACGATCTCGCGGAAATCGCCTTCCCGGACTGGCTACTCGCCCGAAGAGATGTTTCAGACGTAGCTTCGGCAATAGATAGCGAGACGCTGCTGTTCGAATTCCGCAGGCAATCCCGCGACGGGAAGCAGGCGCAATTGGCGGAACGCATTACTCAATATCACCACGAGATCGAAGGACTCAAGGCGCAGGAAATTGCCTGCGAAAAAATGATCGAGGTTCTCCAAAAGGAAATTGCTGTTCTAAGTGGGCTGCGCAAGCAAGGCATTGTCTCGGACCAACGGTTGAACAGCCTGAAGATCCAGGTTGCCACTTTCGGTGGCGAGCGCGGTGAGAAGATCGCAGATCAGGCACAGACGGCAGCCCGCATAGCCGAAACGCGCCTGCAGATCCCGCAGATCGATCAGGATTTCAAGTCGGAAGTCGGCCAGGAGCTCAGAGAGGTTCAGGCGCAGGTCGGGGAGTATGTTGAGCGCAAGGTGGCGGTTGAGCAGGAACTGCGGCGGATCGATATCGTCGCGCCGCAGTCAGGCGCCATTCAACAACTCGCAATTCATACGGTCGGCGGAGTGATTACGCCCGCCGATCCGATCATGCTAATCGTGCCGGAAGGCGACGATCTTGCGCTTGAAGTACGAATCACCCCGAAGGACATCGACCAAATCCAGCTTGGTCACAAGGCCGTGCTGCGGATGTCAGCCTTCAATCTGAGAACCACGCCGATATTGAACGGATATGTCAGCCGGATCGCAGCCGATCTGGCGACGGATGAAAAAAACGGCATTTCGTACTACCTGGTGCGCCTGTCGGTTCCGCAGGCGGAACTGACGAAGCTCAAGGGCCTGACGCTCGTGCCCGGTATGCCGGCCGAAGCGATGGTCGAGACGGGCGAGCGTACGGCGCTTTCCTATTTCGTCAAGCCGCTGTCGGACCAAATCAGTCGGACATTCCGGGAGGAATGAAATAACCCAGAGAAATGAGTCTTGGCCATGGTGGCGTTCCTTCGCGGGAATCAGGTGAAATGAACAATCACCAGCCTGCCATGACCGCCCCCTCTCAGCGAATTTGCAGAACTCTCAGCACACTACCGGGACGGCCTTGTCCGGCGAGGTCATACTGCGAATGTCCCATATCGTTTCTCCTCAGGCCGCTATTGGCCAGAGCACAAACGTTCAGGAGGGGGGCCGGGAGCCGACCGTCTACTTTTGGCAACCCTTGCCTTAGAAGCCGCCGAAAAATGGATAGCGTTGAACAAGTGCAGCGCCCTCTGTGTCGCTTCACCTTGCGGCACCAAAGGTCCAGAAGGTCAGTTGTCTGTTCGCGATGAGGGTACCGACGCGACTCTGGGGTGGCGTGCCTGCCCGGGTGGTGGCGTATCAGGGCCCAAATGTTTCGGTAGTGTCCAAGGGGACCGAGTTATCGACCGCGGCCAAGTACTAGCCGAGTTTCGCCGGAGAACCGGCCTCACGGACAACACAGCAATGCGCGCAACCGCTCCGTCGCGCAGTCACCGTTTTAGCCATCGACAAGTTCTTGAACTGGAGAATTGTCTTGGGTTGCAAGTTCACATCTGAAGACAATCCCGATGTGACACGAAATAGGCTGGCTGCGGCCATCGTGGCGGCCGCCATGGACACGAACGAAGCCGAAAACTCCGGAGGCATCCGGTCTACGAAGCTCTTGACATCGCTTTCTCCCAACTGTCCGCATCTGGGCTCGGCAGAAGCGAGATAGGACAAGGCTGCATCAAGGTTTTCGACCTGTCCGGCCAATTCCTTCCGTCGTTCTTCCGGCGACATTGCCCGTAGGGCCGCTTCCCGGGCAGCGGCCTTGGCCCTTCCGTCGTCGGGCACGTTCCAACAGCCCAGGCATTCGGCTTGTTCGACGAGGCCGTATATCACCGCTTGAGCCCTTAAGCCGTCTGTACTTCCGCCCACGACGACGCGGGGGCACAGACCCTGGATGTCCTGACGGGACGTATTGATGTCCACGGCCGATACCACGAGTTCGTACGAGTCCCGCGCTTCCGCCAGATCGAGCTTCGGATGCAGGCCTGACCGGCTCGAGAGGATGTAATCCCGAAGCGTTCCGGAATGTTCCAAGCCCCCCAGTCCGCTGAAGGTCCTGTATCGCTCCACGGCCTCGACCTTAGGTCGGTCGAGATCGTCGAGGCCGGCCAAAAAGCACCGGTTAAGATTGGTGCCCTCGAGGTCGTGGCGGTCATGATCGATGGTAACGAGGAATGAGCTTGCCAATTCGCTGGCGCCCAACACCTGGATGATCCCCTGACCGACGGCGCCTGCCCCGACGACATACAAAGGGGGCAAGCGCGTGTCCGATACGGCTGGACCGTCTTCCAATACTTCCCAGCGGCCGGATTCCCCCGACCACAGGGAATACGCGTCATCCCGGGCGAAGCGTCCTTTCTTCAAGCCTTTGGCGTGCTTGAAGACCTCGCCTGCTGCCAAGGCCGCTGCCAGGTATGGGCCGAGGCAATCGCGCCGGCCGAAAGAACCACCGAAGGCTCGCGGAGCGGAGCCGATCCAGGCTTTCCACCCCTCTCCCCAAACATAGATGCTCGCGCCTCCACGCATCTGACCGGTCATATCTATGGTCAAGTCCTCCACGCCATCGGGTGGAAGCACCGGTATCCGCCCGCCGTTGGCCCAGGACGCGAGGTTCTCGACGGCCTGGAAGGCATTTGCCGGACCGGCCCCGTTCGGCGTGACGACCGTCATCTCGCCTTTTACCGCGACCCGGATCGAACCGACCAAGCCATGCAGCCTAGCCAGTAGATTGACGAGACAGACCAGAAGGTGTTGGCGATTGACTGCCCCTGATACGTCGCCGGCACGAATGAGGATCGTTTTAGGCGACGCGACGTCCCCCAAACCATCCAACGGTCGGGAATGACGATCCCCCAATGCCAAGCCACTCATCGGAAATCCCTTCTGTCCACTGCCGGTGCGGCGATCACCTCAAGGCGGCCATGGACCTGCCCTGGGGATAGCATGTGCCAATAATCGTTCTGCCACTCGTGCACGCCGATGCCTTGCGGCCAGGGCGCGGCCGGGACGCCGTATATCGGGAATACGAGCGAAAGAATCCGGCGGCTCGAAATCATGCGGTCATCATATCGCGAGTGTTCCGTGCCCATGCCGGGATGGCTGTGAATCTGAGCCAAGGGCTTCCACCCTTCGGGCAGATCGCGCACCATTTCGCTGATCGCATCCGGCTCCACATGATAGTTTCCGGGCATAGATCGCTGCGTGGGCGCCCGGACCGATCGCACAAGGGCGGTATCGCCGTCCCGCTCGCCGTACCAGAAAACACACGATTCCCGGCGGCCTGCGCGCTGAAGCAGTTCGCGTGTCGCCGAAATCGCAGTCGGAGGTAAGCGAAGGACGGATCCGATCGGCACATAGGGCCCGGGTGCCGGGTCGCGCCACAATAGGTATTCATCCTGCATGACGATCGAATCTTCCCGAATAGTGGTTGCGGAAAGCACGTTCGATCGCCACCAACGTATGATTAAAGGTATCGCCCGTGCGCCAGAGGGTGGTGTCTTCGCCGCCGTGATTGACGTCGTAGTATTCGAACACAGCGGAACAGCACACGAGCTGGATCTTTTGCCCGCTGGGGTTCTGGTAAGCCGGATGGACGTGGACCTCCGGCGAGGTCAGTTGGGGCAGATGGTGCTGTTCGGCTAGGCCGGCGTAGTCAAGGGTCGCCGGATTGACGAACCTGGCGCTGGGCGGCCAGTCCGAACCGGCAAGAAAATCGAGCCGGAGAAGATACTCTTCGGTATTTCCGCCGAAAGTGCCGCGCATGGGGACAAGCAGCGTCCGGTCCGATGGCCGGCTCCAGCCGAGCTCTTCTATCGTCTGGCCCCTGAAGGACAGCACCCGCGGCAAGTGCTGGCCTAGCACTTGCGTGCCTGCCTGCAGGTCAATGGTGGGCCGGACGCCATGCGATGCCATTTCAGGCCCCCCCGGTCCTGGCCGCGATCTCGAACTTCTTGTCGCACAAACCTTCCTGCTGGGCCGTCTCGAGAGGAAGGCCGAGGTGGTCCATCAGGCTCACTGTCCCGACGTCCGTCTCGGCCTGGAACACGTCACGCTCGTTGCGCATGACGTCGAGCTCCTCGTAGGCCCGGTCCCAGATCGACTGCAGAGTAGTACCGGACTCGACCTTGAAGCGCACCGTTTCCAGTTCACCCAGGTGCTTGACGCGCACCGTCTGCTTCTTTGGCCCCGCAAGCTTGCCCGCCTTGAAGCTTTCGACGCCATCTTCATCCAGGTCGATGACGTCGTCCTCATCGAGGGGAAAGTCGGGCTCGTCCGTCTTTTCCAGATAGATGCTCTTGTCGGCAGCCACGCCCTTCAGCTTGCGCAAGGTTCCGGCCGTGATGAAGCGCGCGGGCCAATCCAGGGGGCCGCCGGCGAAGGCAAGCCGGTAGGATCGGTCGCTCAGGGCGACGATAAACCGCTGTCCGTCGGACAAGGGCACGGATTCGCGGCTGCGGACGTCCTCAAGTTCGCCGTTGTCCCGCATCTGCAGGACATAGCTGTAATCGTCGGACGAAAACCCCGCGGCGAGGGCGATCTGGTCGCCTGAGGGGGTCTGGTCATTTACGGGAACCGCGCGGAACACTAGGTCGGTGCCGGCGATATGGATGCTGCGAATGGGATCGCTGTCGTTCATTTGGTTTCTCCTGCGTCTCGATATCACATCAAATAGTAGCTATTTCTTAGCTAGTCAATACGTGACATGTAGCTATTAATTGTTGACTAGCCTCGTGGATAATGATATGAACGCGCGGCCGTCAAGGAGGACCCTATGGTTGAAAAACGTACGATGACGCTGAATTTGAGTTCTCAGGAGATGGATCTGGTCGATCGCCTCGCCGATGAAAAAGGTTTGTCCAAGACCGCCCTAGTCCGACAGGCCCTCAGGCTCTACCAATCCATCACGGACAGAATAGAACGCGGCGAGAAGGTATTCTTCGAACACCCTTCCACCAAGGAAAAGGCCGAGCTCATGATGCTGAGCTGAAGCCATGTCGGGTAGCCTCATCGGTACCTACGACCTGTTAGACCGGACCGGCAAGTTCACGGAATCCCATCTCCTCAGCCCCGCGGATGCCGGCAATGTCGCCGATATAGACGGCTCGTGGCGCCCGCTCATGGAAGCCAGGATTGCGGAACTGAAAGCCGCCGGCCAATACAACCTGCAATTCCTCGCCGATAACGACATCCAGGACGCTCATTGGCGATGGTCCGAGAAAGTCGACATGGCGTCAAACCGGCTTGACCGGCAGTCGTTCGCGATCGTGGCGGAAGGTGCCACACAGGGCCTGATGCTCGTGACGACTGCAGGTTTTGCCAAAGAACCCTCGCAACGCGGCAAGCCGCTGGTCACGGTGGACCTGCTGGCTACCGCGCCTTGGAACAGACCGCGTTTCGATGCGTCCCCTCGTTTCAAGGGCGTGGGGCGCATCATGATGGTTGCCGCGATCAGCTTGAGTGTTCAAGAGGAATTCAGGGGACGGGTAGGCCTGCACGCCTTGCCACAGGCCGAAGCTTGGTATCGAGATGTGGTTGGAATGACCGACCTGGAAATCGACGACACGCGCATGCGCTACTTTGAGATGACCGAAGCACAAGCGCGCGCCTTCCTCACTTAAACAGAAGGAGCAGATGATGGAGATGCTTATCTCACGCGACTCGCTCCGGCGAAAGATCGAGTCCGATCCGGATACGGACCATGACGCGGGATGGCCGTTGGAAGCCATCGACAATATAGGGATGTTCCTGCCGTCCGAACTTGTGTCGGACGCGGGCAACGTGGTCGAAATGAAGCACGCCTTCGGGGTCTTCATACGCCAGTTGAGACGACGCGACCAATTGTCGGTTGAAACCTTGGGCGCAAAGGCGCGGGTGGAGGCCGCCGAGATCAGGTTGATCGAACGGGACCCCAACTACAAACCCAGGCCGAGGACCGTTCACCAGTTGGCCGAGTTTTTTAGGATGCCGCCACGAGCGCTGATGAAGCTCTCTGGCGCTACGGTTACTAGAGACGAGGTCCTGCAGGAAGAGGCCCAGAAGTTCGCGGCTAAGTCCGATGATTTGTCCAAGCTCAGTAAGCACGAGCAACAGGTCTTGGACAGTTTCGTCAAGTTTCTGGTGCTGGGGCAGAAATGAACCGATGATGGAGGGGACGGTCGGAGCATATGAGGCGGACGACATCCGAGGACTCGTTGACAGGATTCTCCGCGAACTCGGCAATCCCGAACCGCCCCTCCGTCTCCCGGAGGTCCGGCAGTTGCTCGCGCTAGACCTCAAGTACTATAGCTTGTCCAATCCGACGCTCCTGCAGGAAGTCGCGCATAGGATGAAGGTGGCGGGCAAGCAGGTTATCGCCCGTCCGACCATTCTGATCGACGTGATCAAGAAGGCCAACCTCTCCGCCTTATGGATACCCGACGGCAATCGCATCCTGATCGACCAACAGGTTCCCGACGCGAAGAAACGATGGATCGAGGCCCATGAGGTTGGGCATAGTTTCATTCCCTGGCACAAGGATTTCCTGTTCGGCGACGATCAGTACACGCTCGATCCGAACTGCCACGCCAATGTGGAGGCGGAGGCTAATTTCGCCGCCGCACGCTTGCTGTTCCTTCAGGACCGTTTCGCGTGCGAGGCTCGCGACGTCGAGATTACCTTCAAGTCCATCCAGAATCTGGCCAAGCGCTACGGCAATACGATAACCACCACGTTATGGCGCACGGTCGAGGAGCGGGATGGCGAAACGCCGGCATTCGGGATGGTCAGCGCCCATCCGCACCACGACGATATCGGCCGCGACCCCGGCGGCAAGGACGTGCGATACTTCATCCGCTCACCCGCCTTCAGGACGCGGTTTCCGGGGATCACTCAGGAATTCTGTTGGAACTTTCTCAGGGCCAGTGCCGGCCGGGCTAGGAGAGGTCCGATTTTCGACGGAACCGTCGTGTTGACGGACGCGAACGGAGTTCGACACGAGTTCGCGATCGAATGCTTCTGCAACCACCACGCGATCCTGACCTATGCCGTACACAGGCGCCCGGCTCCGTTGATAACACCGGTTAAGTGATACCGCTGCGGCGCTAATAAGCTCGCCCGGCTACGTCCGCTGGTCAGGGAACGGAAGCTTCCAGGCTTAAGCTGCGTGAACGAACGGCCGATACCAGGGCGCATTAGGGCCGCAGGCGGCCATCGTTTTCATTGAGTCGTCTTGGCCAGCCGTGGTCTTCACTTGACCAGGTGCGAGGCATTGAGAGAAATATCAGGAACCGAACCAATCCACAGAAATATTTTGTTGGTATTTCTGTTGGTAGCAGATGCGGCCAACCTTCGCATAAGTCTCTGAAACGAAAACGGGATTTTCTCCACTTGGATTCCGCCTCTGGCACCAGTTTTCTCTGGGTCCATTCCGGACACATAGGTTACGGTTTATATCGGAGACATGGGTAACACTTTTGGCCCGAAGGGGTTTTG
>NZ_AYWC01000047.1:0-8971 GCF_000502615.1 Mesorhizobium sp. LNJC405B00
GACCGTGGAATTCCTTGATCGCGGGGTCGACCAGTTCTCGACGGCAACCCTTCAGTCGTTCGAGCGTGCCGACTTCATCCTCGCCCATGAGCGTGCTGTAGCCGACCACGTCGGCAGCAAGGATCGCGGTAAGCCTTCGCTCCATGTGCGGTTGTCCTGCCTCCCTAGCTCAAAGCTTCGCTGAGCGTATTCGACTGGCGTTTCGAATGCGAGCATGCTTGGCCTACTGGACAGCGATAATGCAACCACGTCGTTTTGAAGACNTGGGTCGAGATCGGCCTCTGTCGTTCTTAACTGACCACAAGCGGACTTACTGGTCCCGGCCCCAAGGCTGCCGGACCGCAATGCGCCTGATCTCGGCCGTTGCAGCCACCTTTGATACCTTCTGAAAGCAGACGTTGACGGCGACCACGCTGGAGTTCGCAGTGCGCACTGTGCGTTACGACGAGTATGAGGTGACCGGCCTAACCGCGTGGTCGGGCGGTCGAGCCGCGGACCAAGAGTTCGACCGGTATGATCACCTGGCTCGGGGCGCCGTTTGCAAACACCGTCGTGGCGGCAAGTCTCCCCTTCCCGACAATGTCTTGAGCCACTGTCGTGAGCGGGGGCGTGGTGCGCGAAGACTCCGCAGTGCCATCGAAGCCGACGACAGACATGTGTTCGGGTATCTTGATATTGCGCCGACGCGCTTCGTCCAGGACGGTGATTGCCTGCCAGTCCGACATAGTCAAGATCGCCGTTGCTTGCGGAGCCCGGTCGAATACGACCGCTCCGGCCGAAGGCTCACCTGGGGTCGTCTCGATGATCGGGACATTGTCGATTGACAGACCGAGCTCAGCCAAACCCTGGGCGAAGCCGAAAAGTCTCTCCTGATCGAGTTGAAAACCGGCAGAGATAGCGCGCGGGGAATTGCCAGGCAAATGGACGATGGGTGACCCCGATGTGCGCCGAATGGAAAGGATTGCAAAACGCCGATGTCCAAGAGCAGCCAGATGCCTGATGGCCGCCAGCGCCCCGCTCCTGCCGTCTATCCGGATAGAATTGACGTCCGGACCGGCATCGCTCTCGAGGATGACGAAGGGCAGCCGCCGGCGCCGTAAAGACGCAATCAACTCGATGTCCGCGCTGTGGCCCAGAATGAAGCCGTCAACCAAGGCCTCTCGAATGGTGGAAGTGCGTGTCTCGTCCGTACCATTGACCAAACTCAATGTCGCTCCAGCCTCGTCACAAGCAAGCGAAACGCCAAGCACCAGCTCGCGCAGATATGGGCTCCTGATCATATCGGCAATGGCGTATGCGCCCGGGGGGATCAGGCCTATGGCGTTGAACTTGCCGTCGCGCAGCACGCGTCCCCTCGGGTCGGGGCCATCATAACCAAGCTGACGCGCCGCGGCCTCGACGCGCTGGCGCAGATCGGATCGCACCAGATCCGGATGGTTGAATACGTTGGAGACGGTGCCGCGGGAGACTCCAGCGAGCCGGCCGACATCGGCGAGCGTAGGCATTTTAGAAGCGTTCATTTCCCTCAATTAGACAATTTCTTGGAGCGCTCCAAGTTTTTTCTTGACGCTAGGTCCAAAATGTTGGAACTTGCACTTGGAGCGCTCCAAAAATTGAAAGTGGCAGTTCGGCATCTGTCCCGAGCATCGGCCGAGCTGATTTCGAAAATCATCAAGGAGGATTAGGATGGCTACCACCAATGGTGCTCCGACCTCGCTCGTCGGAAAGACTTTTGATTGCTCATTCGGACAGTTCGTACCGAGGTTGACGGTCCTGTCGCCGACCGAATTGCGGGTGCAGGCGACGATCGGCGCTACCGAGATCGACGAGGTGGTTCAGAGCAATCTGACCGGCGTTCGACCCGGACTTTTCATCATGAGTTGGACCGAGCAAGGCGGCAACTTCGTCGTGCAGGTTCAAGATCACGAGAACCAGATCGTTCATAACTATGCGCGACTGGCGGACGGGCAGCAGTTCTGCGCCCAAGGCACAATTCAACCAGTGACGACGGCGTGAGGGCCGCCTGTCTATCTGAGAGGAGAATTACGCCATGACTACCAAGGTGATCGACCAGACCGATCCTACGCAGTGGGATCCAAAGCTTGACGCCGTTATCGCGGCTCCCGGAAACCATAAGGTGTTGTTTGAGAATGACCGGCTACGTGTGCTTGAGGTAATCCTCAAGCCCGACGAGGAAGAGCCGACACATCACCACCGCTGGCCTTCAGTATTCGTGTTCGATGAGGTGGAAGGCCCTATCCACGACTTCGCGCCGGATGGAACCATGATGCCGCCCAATCGAGATGTCATCCAGGCGGTTCAGGCATGGGACGGTCAAGGCTGTCTCGTGGTGCATATGGCCCCCCAACCAGCGGGTCGCGTGCTCAACGCTTCGAGCAAGACCCTGCATGGTATCCGTGTCGAGATGAAGTCATAAAGCAGACGTGATCCTGGCCACCGGAACTCGCGCACGCTGAACGTCCACTTCTGACGGATTGAAGCCTTAAAGCTGCCAGTTGGCTTGCGGTCCCCAAGGTTGCCCGACAGCTTTGCGCTTCATCTCAGCCGTTGCGGACAGATTTGCCACTGATTGAAAGCGGGCATCGCGGCGACCACGCTGGTCGTCGCTCGCGACTCAGCGCGATCAAAGCTCCCACGGCGAGACGAGGGTCGCACCGTACACCCGATTTTGATTGTGCGTCAGCGCATTGGCAGGATGTTCTGGTTGAGGCGGAACAGATTGTCCGGATCGTATCTGTGCTTGATCTTGGCGAGCCGCGCGTAAGCCTCAGCGCCGAAGGCGTCGCGGACGAGATCCGATCCTTCGCCATGGCCGGGGAAGTTCAGATAGAGGCGGCCGGTCGAGTAGCGCTGCATGTCCTGCCAGAAGCTGCGAACCCAGCCGATGTTCGCATCGTCCTCGTTAGCGCCTGGCCAGATGGCGTCGAGGCTGAGCATGAAGGGCATGGAGCGGTCGCCGAAGGCAGTCTCATCGGCTGCAACGCGCTGGACGAAACCGCCGAACTTCCAGATCGAGGCGAAGGTCATTTCGGAGGGGCGCTTCGCCATCCAAGCAGTGGTCTCCCCGACGACCTCGTCGTCGAGGCGCGAAAGGTAAGTGGATTTCCAGTAGCAGCGGTCGCGGCCTTTCGGGAACAGCCCGTCATAGAGCGACTGGATGGTGCGATATGGCATGCGGCCGCTGAAATCGACGAGCGGTTCCCCAAAACTGCGCAACGGCGCCACGACCCGTTCGCCCTCGTCGGCCGGTCCGTCATAGACATGCGCGAGCGCCAGGACGCGCCGGCCCCTTGCATGCTCGGCAATCGAGGGGTCGTCGGGCAGGGTGGAGAACTCGGCCAGGCCGCTCAGGCGGTCGGGTGCGGTCTGCATGAAGTCGCGCCAGAGCGGAATGATCTCGTTGGCGCGCTCCTCGGGATAGGCCGGACCGCATAACATCAGCTCCGGTTCGATCGGGTGCAGCTTGAACTCGAAGCTCGTCACCACGCCGAAATTGCCGCCGCCGCCGCGTAGCGCCCAGAAGAGATCCGGGTTCTGCGTCGCGTCGGCATGGATGAGCCGGCCATCGGCGGTCACCAGATCGGCGGCCAGCAGATTATCGACGCTGAGGCCGTGGCTGCCGCGCAGCCAGCCGATGCCACCGGAAAGCGTCAGGCCGGCAACGCCCGTCGCCGAGATGAGACCGCCCGGCGTGGCGCGGCCAAGCGGGGTGGTGGCCGCATCGACATCGGCCCAGGTCGCGCCGCCCTCGACGAGGGCACGGTCGAGGCCGGACGCGACCCGCACGCCCTTCATCAGCGACATGTCGATCATCAGGCCGCCTTCGCAGACGGCGTAGCCTGCAACATTGTGGCCACCCGAGCGGATCGCGATCGCTAACCGATGCTCGCGCCCGAAATTCACCGACGCCACGACATCGGCAGCACTCCGGCAGCGCGCGATGAGGGCGGGACGGCGGTCGATCATGCCGTTCCAAACGACCCGCGTCGCGTCATAGGACAGGTTCGACGGCTCCAGCACCTCGCCGCACAAGATGGAACGGAAGCTATCGATGCTCGATTGTGCAAGGGTAGCGGTGGCGGCCATGTAGCGGTCTCCTCGTTTGACACACGCTAGCGCGGCGCGGGCACGGCCGCTAAAGTCGAAAATGCTGGAAGGCGGTCATTTCTGCCATGGTTGAACAGGCGAGACCATTGAATGTGGCGATCCTTGCCGCTCCGGAGGCTACCGCCTCCACGATCTACGGCATGTTCGACTTGTTTTCCTCGCCCGGCAGGGATTTCCTGTTCATCACCAGCGGAGCCGCGGGCACGCCACGCATGCGGCCCTATGTGGTCGCCGGGGACGGCAGCCCGTTTCGCGCGGCAAACGGCATCTGGGTGCGCCCAGATCACAGCCTTGCCGATTGCCCGCCACCCGACATCGTCTGTATTCCAGATTTCTTCGTCAATCCGGGCGAAAGCGTTGCCGGGCAGTATGACGCCGAAGCCGCGTGGCTGAAGCGAGCGCATGACGACGGCGCCATGCTGGCCAGCGCATGTTCGGGCGCGGTGCTGCTCGGTGAGGCCGGGCTGCTCGACAATCGCGAGGCCACCATTCACTGGGGCTATGTCGAGACGCTCACGAACAACTATCCCGGCGTGAAGGTGAAGCCGGGCCAGTCGCTCGTGCTGAGCGGCGAGGCCCAGCGCATCGTCATGGCCGGGGGCGGCTCAAGCTGGCAGGATCTCGCCCTCTATCTGATCGCGCGCTTCGTCAGCCTCAGGGAGGCGATGGAGGTCGCCAAGGTCTACATGCTGCAGTGGCACGACATGGGCCAGCAGCCCTTCGCAGCGCTGATGCGCTTTCGCCAGACCGACGACGCGGTGATCAACCGCTGCCAGAAATGGGCCGAACGCAACTACCGGACCCCTTCGCCCGTCACCGCCATGACCAAGCTGTCAGGCCTGTCCGAGCGCTCCTTCGTGCGCCGCTTCGCAAGGGCCACGGACATGAAGACAATCGACTACATCCACGCGCTCCGGCTCGAAGCGGCCAAGGAACTGCTGGAGACCGGCGACCTGGCGGTCGAGGGTGTGGCCAATGAAGTCGGCTACGAGGATGCGAGTTTTTTCGGGCGTCTCTTCCGCCGCAAGGTCGGGCTGACGCCGGCGCAATATCGCATTCGTTTCAGTGCTCTCCGGCGAGTTCTGAGCCGCGGTTGAATCTCAACCGTCTAGGCGCGATGCCATATTCCGCTATGCGCCGCAATTCGGCCATTGGGCCGAGCTCTGCCGCCGATTGAAGCGGACTCTGGTAGCTGGTTGCGCGTAGGCAGGGGTGCCACGTTAGAGCAAACCCAGGTGTAGGGCCGGAGGGGATCGTGGCGCGCCCAGAACGAAAGCTTGTGGCGGTTTTGGCAGCAGAAATGACCGAAGCGCCGTAAGATTGCGGCAATCCTGGTGGCGGACATCGTCGGGTTCAGCCGTCTGGGGCGAAACGACCAGGATTGTAGGCCCCCTTCACGCACACTTCTTGCGCTCAGCCACCTCGACGCTAAGGCGGAAAGCCTGGCCATCCGCATAGGAGCGTGCGTAGCTTTCTGCCTCGAAAGCGAAGGTCAGCGTGTTGCTATAGGCCGGCACGCGGACGGTCCAATTTCTTGTAGCGGATGATTTCGAAAGCATGCTCGGGCGATTCCATAGTTCCTCCCGCGATCACCGACGAGAGCTCTCAGATAGCGTCGCAAAAACCTTTGAATGCAAACCATCCGACACATCGGTGTCGTAATGTTTCAACGTTGCCCAAAGCTCCGCCAGTCCGGCCGGTAACCAAACAGTTCAGGCGGCGCTCCACATCATCAGCGCTTTCGCGACTCCGTCGAGAAGATGGTCAGCGTCAGATTCATGCTCGTAAAGCATGCTGGCCCGGATCGACTCCAGTGGAGTGTAGGATGGCGCGATACGCTTGAGTTCCGAAACGAGCCGCGATACCGCGTCCTGGTTGCCCAACTTCGCCTGTGCCGCCGCCAGCCATGTGAGCCTTACGGCCGAAGTCATGGGCAACATCGACCAACTGACAACGGCTCCCTTGTAGTCTCCCGCCGCGTATTGGGCGAATGCACGGTCGGAATGATACCAGTCTGGATGTATCGGATTGATCTGAACCGCCTTGTCGATCCAGGTCAGGGCTTCGAAAGGCTTGCCCCTGATGGCAAGCAGATAGCCGATCTGCGCGATCGTGTCCGCATCGAAGGGATTGAGGTCATAGGATCTTCGAAAGTGCCGCTCGGCGGCATCGTATGTGCGCGTGCACAGCAGTGCTTGGGCAAGAATCCGATGGCAGCGAGGCTCCTCTGGTGCGAGTCCTACCGCGAAGCGGGCTTGCTCTACTATGTCGGCCAGCACCTCCGGAGGAGCCATTCCATAATCGCCGATAATCAGGTCGGCAAATGCAAGGTATGAGCGCGCGAGCGCATAATGCGTATCCTTGGTGACGGCCGCAGCAAAGTAGTTCCGTGCTGCCTGATTATCGTCGGCGCCGTAGCCACGCAAATGCACCAGCCCCTTGAGAAGAAGCTCATAAGCCGCCAGGCTTGCTGGAGGCTTTGGACGGGCGCGCGTCAAGCCCGCATCGTCGAGCCGTGCGACAAGACGGTTCGTCACACGCAGCGCGATCTCTTCCTGCATGTCGAAAACAGCTGAGCCCGATGCTGTGAACTTCTCGCCCCACAAGACCGCGCCGTTTGCCGCTTCGATGAGGTTGATCGCCACCCGTACGGTGCCGTCGCGAAGGCCCATGCGTCCCCGAACCAGGAAGGTTGCCCCGAGTCTCCTGCCGACCTCGGTCCAGTTGCCGGGGTCCTCCGACGCAAAGGAAAAGCTTGAGTTGCGCGCCAGGACAACAGCAGTGCGAAATCGCGCCAGAGCGTTGACAATGTCCTCGGCAAAACCATCGACCAGAGGCGTGTCGGTCGCATCGCCTTCATTAGTGAAGCGCAGCACCGCTACAGAAGGCAGGTCGGACGGCGGCCTCGCCGGCGCGCCAAGCGGTGAAAGGAGGTAGCCGCGGCCTGAGACGGTGCGAATTATACTTTGTGAGTCATCGCGCAGCGCCTTGCGCAACTCGCGCACGCCTTGGGTGAGCGAGTCTTCGGTTACAAACAGCCCAGGCCAGACGGACTCCATCAGCTCCGACTTGCTGACGACGTGCCCTGTTTTTCCAACGAGATGGCTCAGGAGTGCAAATGTCTTGGGACGAAGTTTGACGGGATGACCCTGGCGCAACAGCAAGCCGCGCGAAGTGTCAAACACGCACTCGCCGATTGCTATGCTCCCTGATTCTGTATGCGACATTCAGAAGCGCTCTGCCAAACCGAGCCGGGCTCGTCGACATACAGGGGCCATCCGCGCTTACGGTCAAGACCTTTGCCGCAGCCGCAGGTTCTGCCCCCTCAGGCACGGGTTCATGGCGAGCCAGGGCGCCCAACTCTAGAAGTTCGAAGAAGGTGCCGGGCATTGGCGCGCAGGCCAAGCTGTTGACCCCACTGAAGTACAACTCGTAAAGCTCTTGCCGTATGCGGAGCCTTTCGACGTCGTTTTCCATGATGGCCACTCCCTAGATTGTAGGGATCATGGCGCATGTGGAGCGGTGCGTACCGGCGAAATTCTGAAACTTTTCTGAAACCTGGTCGCTGGAGTACAGATCGGCCGGCGCCGAGAAGCCAATGACTGGCTCGCCGGCGGCTATCGCGAAATGCGATCACGCGAATCGGGCGAACTATTCCTCGTCTTCCACTCTCGGCGAGGCGCCTTGGGTCGCTGCCTCGATGCGATCGACGACGCGCAGCTCTTTACGATGGCGAGGAATTCAGCTGCCAGGTGCTTGAACTTCACCGCGCCCCCAGAGCGAAGATCCTCGCCTTCGATATCTCTCAAGGGCATGGAAGTTGCGGCAGCGCCTTTGAGGAACCGCAAATATCCCGCTGCAGCTCGTCTTTCGTTCGTTCAGGGTGTGAGGCCGCCACATGATTGAAGACCCACCGCTGCTCACCATCAAAAGCCGTTTCGAACGGCCTGCGGCAGAGATCATCAGTGCCTTTTCCGGCTTGCCCGTGAGCCTAGTCCTAGACGCCATGGGCGGGCGAGGGGCGTTGCACCAGGGATTAAGGCACTCTCGCCAGGTACTGCGATACTGGCCGATATCATCGTTGCGGCCACCGACAGCTTTGCTGGTGCGGCGGTCACTGAGGATCTGGTCCTTGGCATGGTGCGAAACAAGGGGTGCGCCTGCCTCGTGCGCGATGTTGTCGGGATCGAGGCGGGCGGGTGCCGGTTTACTGTGCCGGGATCGTCGCGAACTCGCCGGCGCGCAATGGTCCAGGCACGGCCGGGTTCCCGGTGGTACTGGGAGGAATGACCATCTCGCGGGGAGACATACTGGTCGGCGACCGCGATGGTATCGCCGTGGTGCCTCGCCTCGAGGCTGAAACGGTGCTGGCGCGGCTCACCGTATCAGGGCGGTGAGAAAACTCTTGATGGCCTGGTGCGGCAAGGTCTCGCCCGATTTCGCCGAGGTCATCATCAAGTCTGACAGGACGCGCTTCGTTGACTGAAAATTTTCAACGGCACCTAAGGTCCGCCTCGCCAACAGATCGTGGTTGCCGTAATTCACTTCCAATCAGATCCCGCGCTGCTTTGTTTGAGGCTATCTCGGAATTCACCTATCGAACGTCGCCTTCGAAAACGGGATTTTGTAATCTGTGCTATGCCACTTAGTCGACAGGAGTGGGCAAAGTGAGCCAGACGCGGAAACTTGCGGCGATCCTGGTCGCCGACGTGGTCGGATACAGCCGGTTGGCGGGGTCGGACGAAGATCAAACGCTGGCGCGGCTACGGGCGCTCCGGAGCGATCTCATCAATCCGACCATCGCTGTCCACAATGGGCGCGTTGTGAAGCTTATGGGTGACGG
>NZ_AYWC01000048.1:0-8151 GCF_000502615.1 Mesorhizobium sp. LNJC405B00
CATTGACGCGCGGCATGTAGATCTGGCCCGACTGCCGTTCCGACGTGTGCAGGATTTCGAGGCGCGGCAGCATATTGAGCTGCACCGCCTGCCGGGTCAGCGAGAAGGCGCCGGAGATGACCGCCTGGCTGGCGATAACCGTCGCCGCGGTTGCCAATACCACCATCGGGATTAGCGTCCAGCCTTCGTTCATCTCGAAGAATGGATGGCCGACGACGCCGTTCTTGGCCAGCACGAAGGCGCCTTGCCCGGCATAATTGAGCAGCAGGCAAGGAAACACGATCGCCAGCCAGGCCAGCACGATCGGCTTGCAGCCGAAATGGCCGAGATCGGCATAGAGTGCTTCGGCGCCGGTGACGGCGAGGAAGATGGCGCCGATGGTCACGAAAGCGACGTCGGGCGAATTGATCAGGAAGGCGACGATGTAGTGCGGGCTCACCGCCCACAGGATTTCTGGATCGGCGATGATGTGGTTGAGACCGGAAAGGCCAATTGCCAGGAACCATACGGCGGTCACCGGGCCGAACACCAATCCCACCCCGCCGGTGCCAAAGCGCTGCACCGCGAACACCATGGCCAGGATGACCAGTGTCAGCGGCACCACATAGGGCTGGAAGGTCGGCGTGACGACGTTCATACCCTCGACCGCCGACAGCACCGAAATCGCGGGCGTGATGACCGCGTCGCCGAAAAACAGCGAGGCGCCGACGATGCCGATGCCCAGGATCACCGCCGACCGCTTGGGGAAACTGCCGCGCGCTAGCGCCATCAGCGACAGCACGCCGCCCTNCGATGCCCAGGATCACCGCCGACCGCTTGGGGAAACTGCCGCGCGCTAGCGCCATCAGCGACAGCACGCCGCCCTCGCCGCCGTTATCGGCGCGCAGCACGAACATGATGTACTTGATGGTGACGATGATAGTCAGCGACCAGATGATCAGCGACAGCACGCCGAGGATATCGCCGCGCTCGGCGACATTGCCGCCCGACGACGCCACCAGCGCCTCACGGAACGCGTAGATCGGGCTGGTGCCAATATCGCCATAGACAACGCCGAGCGCGCCTAGCATCAGCACCTTGGTGCTGTCCTGTTCGATTTCGGGATGGCTCGATTGTTCGACGGGTTCTGCCTCGCCACCAGCATTGGTAAGGGCCATGGACGACACTCCGATAAGGGGCCGCCCTCTACCTTTGCTGCACTGCAATATCAAGTGCCGCGACGTAATGGCTCCGTATGCGGACCGCATTTGTTGCCGCACCGGCGGATTGTCTCATACGAAACCACGATCCCGCTCCCGGGCCATTTCCTCGACGAGACACAGGCTCAAGGGGACCTGAAGCAGGGCCAGACCGGATGGGCGATGATCTGCGGCAGGAAACGATGGCGCTGCTTGTAGCTGACGGCATATCTTTCTCCTTTGTGTGTCTGCCAGACGAGCGGGCGGGCACGGAAGTGGTCGCGCTCTGGCTGCCAGACATACTCGTCCAACCTGATGAAAACCTGACTTGTACACCCAGCCCAAACAGGTGCGAGGGGTCGGTCTATTACCAAAGGCTCTGAGGTGATTCTCTAGGGTTCCCGCCCAGATTGATCCGTGACCCTTGTTGTGTGCCGCCCCGGGTTGATCGGAGGCTCCAACTCCTGAGAAGGTGGAACCATGACAAGCAAGGCGACCAACAAGTTCTCTCCCGAGGTCCGGACCCCCCGCGGTGCGGCTGGTTCTGGATCACGAACGCGAGCATACGTCGCGGTGGGCGGCGGTTTCATCGATCGCCGCCAAGCTCGGCTGCAAGAAAGCCGAGCGTGACGGCGGCGTGCGCGCCGGAGTTCCCACGGATGCTGCGACGAAACTGAAGGCTCTGGAACGCGAGAGCCGCGAGCTTCGCAGGCCAACGAGAGCAAGGCTTCCGCGTATTTTGCCCAGGCGAAGCTCGACCGCCGGTTCAGGCCACGATCGCGTTCATCGACGATCACCGCAAGGCGCATGGGGTTGAGCCGATCTGCAAGGTGCTGCCGATCGCCCCGTCGACCTACCACGACCATGTCGTCAAGCGCGTCGACCCCTGCCGGCTGTCGGCTCGGGCAAGATGGGATACAGCCTCGAAGGATGAGGTCCGACGGGTTTGAGGCGAACTTCCGCGTCTGCGGCATTCGCAAGGTCTGGCGGCGGTTGCGTCGCGAGGGCTTCGAGGTCGCCCGCTGCACGGTTGCCCGCTTGATGAAGGCCATGGGCCTCGAAGGCATCGTCCGCGGCAAGCCGATCCGCACTACGGTGAGCGACAAGGCCGCACCTTGCCCTCTCGACCACGTCAACCGCCAGTTCCATGCTCCGGCGCCGAACATGCTGCGGGTCTCCGACTTCACCTGCGTCGCGACCTGGACGGGCTTCGTCTATGTCGCCTTTGTCATCGACACCTATGCCCGTCGGATCGTCGGCTGGCGGGTGAGCCGGACGGCGCATGCAGCCTTCGTTCTCGATGCCCTGGAACGGGCTCTCCATGATCGGCGGCCCGCGCGGGGAGGCGGGCTCATCCATCACAGCGATAGAGGCAGCCAAGGCGGATTCAACCGGATCGTCGCAACACCGGCATCATACTGTCCCCCAAGGAGCTGGTCGAGGAGTTCGGCAGGTGTTTTCCAGCCGAGCGTTTTGCGCGGTCTTGTGTTGATAGCATGGGCAACTGCGTCCAGTTCCCGGGCTGTGTGCCGACTGAGATCCGTGCCCTTTGGAAAGTACTGTCTCAGCAAGCCATTGGTGTTTTCGTTGGAGTCTCGCTGCCACGGGCTTGGGGATCGCAGAAGTAAATCTCGAGCCCGGTGTCGATGCGCAGGTCGGCTGCTGCGCCATTTCCGCTCATGGTCCCAAGTCAGCGACTGACGCAGCTGCTCGGGAAATTTGCCCATGGATCGGGCTATGGCTCTGCGGACTGCTTCAGCGCCGTGGCCGGCAAGTGGTGGACCGTTCTTGATGCGCAGGCTCTGCTGATAGCCATGCATGCGCGGCAGGTGAAGCACGCATTGTGAAGCGTGAACTTCGTTCCACGAGCGTACCGATCGCCTAGCTTCCGAGGCCAAGGACGAGGTCGCCTTCCCAATGTCCGGGGACAGCCCGATCGGCAATTTCGGCCGGACGGTCGCTTATTATAAGGGCGTCTCCAATGAAGGACTTGCTGCGAACTCGGGCCCGTTCGCGCGGTACGCGCAACGCTCGGCCTGAACGCAGACATGCGGTCAGTCCTCGGCGCAATGCTCCGCGTCCTTGAATGTACAAGGACTGATAGATCGTCTCGTGGCTGATCCGCATGGTTTGATCCTCTGGGTAATCGATCTGAAGCCGATTTAGCGATCTGCTCGGGGCTCCAGGCTGCCGACCACCTCCGGCTCTGTCGTTTTTTCCATACCCACCTTGGGGCCCTCGAATGAGGCGCCATTGGGATTGGTGACTTTGCCGGCCAAGCGCTCCTCAACATTCACGCAGAGCCGGATTGACCGCCAGCTTGCCAGGAGGCCGCCGGGACTCACGATCGGCGTGCCATTGGGCGGCACTGGCCGGTAATCCAGATTGCCGCTGCGCGTCGCGGCATTGCGCCTGACCTCCCGCGAGATTGTGCTCGGCGGCCGACCTAGCTTACGAGCAATGGCCCGGATGCCGATTCCCTTGGCAAGCTCAAGCGCAATATCCTCGCGCTACCGAAAGAAAGATATCGCCCCGAAGGCGGCTTCGCCCACGGCGCTAAATGCGTTGGCGGCATCCCTCCTGCACTCCGAACCAGCGCGGACCAAGAGGCGTTGATATACTGGCATCCAGTGCGGCCTCCTCGCTCGAACGTCCCAAGGCAATAGCTTGCCAGAACCGGAAGCGATTCTCACGCTGCCAGGCAGGCGGACGCCCGGGCGAATCTAGCTTCTTTCGAGTGCACCGATCTAAGCGCGTTGGTGAACCGTCATTGCAACCTCCAATCCCTTGGTGTTGCGACGACCGGTTGAATCCGCCCAACACGTCAGCATTCAATACACCGAGCGCTTGGCGGAGGCCGGCGTCGAACCCGCAGTGGGCAGTGTCGGCGACTCTTTCGATAATGCTCTCGCCGAAACGATCAACGGTCTTTGCAAGGCCGAGGTGATCCATCGACGCGGACCCTGGCGCTCATTCGAGGCCGTCGAGTTCGCCACGCTCGAATGGGTCGACTGCTTCAACAATCGCTGGCTGCTGGAGCCCATCGGCAACATCCCGCCGGCCGAAGCCGAGGAACGCTACTACGCCATGTTGGATGAACCAGCCATAGCCGCGTGACTCAAACGAAACGGCCACCGGAATGCCCGGGGCAGTTCACATCGCATTTGATGCCAGCTTCATCGTATTTTCTTCGGCTTGGACGGGCACTTGGCAGACCCACAGAGCTGGGAACCCTTTGCCATACTACAACTGTAACATCATATCGGTTTAGCAGGTCAAGCTTCGGTGGTAACCTCATTGGGTAGAATAACTACTTTGGAGGCTAGCAATGGATCGCGATAACAAACGGGCACGTGCAGCTGCAAGATCATCTCAAGGCGTGGGGAGCAGTAGCCTCCGTGACGTTCCAGAGGGGCCATTGAGCGATGTTGCAGAACGGCTGGTAACCGCTAACCCGCGCGATACAGCGCGAAATCTCGGGGGCTTCAAAGGCCTCGGGACGCACGAGCGAACAGCCGTTCGGGGCACTCAACCCGGGCCAGAAACTGACCTCGCGAGATTTGAGAGGCGGACCAATCGGCTTGGACGATCAGCCATCAATCTGGCCGCGACATTAACAGCCGAATTGGGGTACAGCACGGATGACATAGCATTGCAGAAAGTCGGAGCGGCCAGTAATCTAGGCGATTACCTAACGCCAGGGCTGCAAGATGCTATTGTTAATCGCATTGGCAACATGGATCCGCCGTCGCAAGCTCTCGGAGCTTATTACGTTGCGCCACACTTCAGTAAGTTTACTGACGAAAACAAATCTCGCATTCTTGATCAAGCCATTGGATTGGCTTCTTCTGATCCGGATGGCAATGTCAGGATGATGGCATCCAATGCTATTCTCAACATGTATCAACAGTTAGACGCAAATCAACAGGCCCAAGCTCACTCAGTTTTTCCCGGCATGCAACACATCTTGCCGCACATGCCGCCGCCGCAGCATGCAGCAGAGGAACGGAGTGCGAATCTGGACGGCCACATAGCAGGTATTGAGGCTGCAGTCCGTGATACAGTAGGCCCGCAAACCTCCTATGAACAGCTGCAGCGGGGTGCTCAAGTCGGGCGGTCCATAAGCCAAGCCTACAATCACGCCCGAGAGGACCTAATGGAGGCCACCCGAAGCAGAGATCGCTCCGGCCGTTGAGGTCTCGGCCATGGTACAGTGACGCTTTCTCTCCCGAATTCCGTCTACGGCCTTGCCGTTTCCAATTCGCTGGCCGTTGACGTACAAAAACCACGTCTGCCGGGTGATGCGCTGCAAGCATCGCACCACCCACTGCGGCATCGATCTGTCGAGCGGCGACATCGCGCGACGCCGGTTCGGTCTCTGAAGCACGCGCAGCATTAGCTACGGCTAATCCGGCAATGGAACAATGCTTTCAACAAAAACGACGCCCCCCAACATAGCCATTAGCATCGCGTGCTCACTCGCCGTGGGCTTCTGTGCGGCAAGTCTTTACGCAACCTTCCGCCACGGCGGCAGCGGCGAGGCTCTGATGGCGTTTGATGTCCGTGCCTTTTGGTTTGAGACGCCCTTCTATTTGGGTTTCGCAACCCCCGTTTTCTATCGGGGCGCGGCTATCGTGCTCTCGACGTCCGCGGTCGTCTTGCTGATTCAGCAGATCGTATTGCGCCGCAAGCTCGAACACCACGGGACGGCTCGTTGGGCTCGAGTGGATGAAATGCGACGCACGGGATATCTGCGACGATACCGTGGCGTGACAGGGCCGGTGTTTGGGAAGACAAGTGGCCCTTTCTGGCCTGGCTACTACCTGACCAATGGCGAGCAGCCTCACAGCCTCATCGTTGCACCGACCCGCGCTGGCAAGGGCGTCGGCATAGTCATTCCAACGCTACTTACATTCAAAGGCTCGGTGATAGCTCTGGACGTCAAGGGGGAGCTCTTTGAGCTCACCTCGAGGGCGCGCAAAGCCGCAGGTGACGACGTGTTTAAATTCGCGCCGCTGGATTCGGAGCGGCGCACAAACTGCTACAATCCGCTGTTGGATCTTATAGCGCTGCCTCCACAGCAGCAATTCACCGAAGCCCGCCGCTTGGCCGCAAACCTGATTACGGCCAAGGGGGAGGGCGCGGAAGGTTTCGTCAGCGGCGCGCGAGATATCTTTGTCGCGGGAATCCTTGCCTGCATCGAGCGGGGCACGCCAACAATCGGCGCCGTCTATGACCTCTTCGCCCAGCCGGGGGAGAAGTTTAAGCTCTTCGCGCGACTCGCCATGGAGACTCAGAACAAAGAGGCACAACGCATCTTCGACGACATGGCGGGGAACGATACGAAAATCCTAACCTCCTACACTTCCGTGCTCGGCGATGGCGGGCTCAACCTGTGGGCGGATCCCGCTGTAAAGGCGGCCACAAGTCGCTCGGACTTTTCGGTCTATGATCTTCGCCGTCGCAGAACGTGCATCTATCTTTGCGTTGGTCCGAACGACCTTGAGGTGATCGCGCCTTTGATACGCTTGTTTTTTCAGCAAATCGTTTCAATTCTGCAGCGGTCGCTGGCCGGCCGGGATGAAAAGCACGAGGTTCTCTTCCTGCTCGATGAGTTCAAGCACCTGGGTAAGCTGGAGGCGATCGAGACCGCAATCACGACTATCGCGGGCTACAAGGGGCGTTTCATGCTCATCATCCAAAGCCTTTCGGCACTGACGGGGGCTTATGGAGAGGCTGGCAAGCAGAATTTTCTCAGCAATACCGGACTGCAAGTGTTCATGGCCACGGCTGATGACGAGACTCCGAACTACATTTCCAAGGCCATCGGTGAATACACGTTTGAAGCCAAATCGATTTCCCACAGCCAGGCGCGAACGTTCGACTGGACCATTCAGAATTCACATCAAGGTGCACCGCTATTGCGTCCCGAACAGGTTCGGCTGCTCGATGACGACTACGAGATTGTTCTCATCAAAGGTCTGCCACCATTAAAATTGAGGAAGGTGCGTNTCGGCTGCTCGATGACGACTACGAGATTGTTCTCATCAAAGGTCTGCCACCATTAAAATTGAGGAAGGTGCGTTATTTCTCGGATCGCATTCTGAAACGCATCTTTGAACGCCAGACAGGCGCCCTCCCGGAGCCGGCGCCCTTGACGGGAGCAGAGGAGGCGCTCTCCGCCGAATCTCAACTCGATGACCCGCTGTGTGAATTGGCGCAGGACTTTGACGATACAGTTTGATGTGAGGCTGTGTGGACCCCGCGAGAAAATCCATCCCGTGTAGCAGCTTTGTGGCAGGTGCAGGACGCCGGCTTGGAAGAGGGGCAAGCGGGCCAAGCCCGGCAACTTGAGCAGCACGTGTCCGAGGCGCTCCGGCCGCTGTTCGATGGTCGAGCTGACGAGCCGCCAACCAATCCAGAGGAGCTTCTGCGACTGGAACAGGGGGTTTCGCGAGGTGCTTCAGCGAGGGCAGGATCATCAAGCCGCCTCGTCTTTTTTCAGCAACCCAGGGATGCCCGATGGACGGGATGACCTCAACAGAAGCGTGTCGGAGGCTTTCGCAAGCTCTGGGACGCCGGAGTTCGGGCCGCCGCCCCCAGTCTTGGCTGCCAGCCAACAGCAGATCCGCCCTTCGCCGGATGAGCTTGACCATGCAACCACCTGCCACCCGAGTGAGTCGTCCCAACAATGAACATTCACCAGCGCTGTTGTGGTCAGCGCAGACGCAGAGGGCCCTGAATGCGCCGCAAGCCGTCGCCATTCAGCAGCAGCTGAGCGAAATCGGCAATTCAGGCGGCCGCGTGCATATGCAGAGAGGGGCTTGATCAGCCTCGTCACCCCAATCTCCAGCATAGCTCACTGTCACGCGGCCAACGTGCCTCCGTAGCTAACATCCACGTCAGCGTTGAAGAAGTACCCTGCGCCACGGGATGTTTTGACCAGGCGAGGGTTGGCCGCATCAGCCTCCAG
>NZ_AYWC01000049.1:0-8014 GCF_000502615.1 Mesorhizobium sp. LNJC405B00
CCTGTTCGGCAACGGGCGCCTGGTTGAAAATCGCCGTGAAGTAGCGATCGAGATTCTGCTTGACGATGACCTCCACTGCTTTCTCGAGCGCGCCGGCATAGGCCGCGGCATCGGCAACGGCCTGCAGCTTAAGGCTGCTGTAATACCAGAAGGATGTCTCCACACCGAGGCCGGCGCCGCCAACCACGACCGGCAAGGTGAAGGCAACGATGACGGCAACGTTACCGTTCCTGGCGCGTGTTGCGCGGACCAATGCAGGCCAGAACCGGATGAATGCACTGGATCCCATATTTTTTATTAGAAATCACGAATAGACAAACGAATTTCTAAAAAACCCATTCCGATTCGATGAAGTCCACGGCCCAGACGAAAGGTTTGCTGCAATTCCTCTTCACGTGCATGTGCTTCACGCTGCGTCATCTCTACGGCCAAGGGGGGGCGCATTCTGACCGGGAGCTTTGGGTCGCAAACTGACCTTCCGTGATTGGGAGCCACATGGCTAAGCGGCTGTTCCGCTAGTGAGCCTCGACTGGAGTCCTAGATCCGCACACAAGCGTATCCTGGGTCGATCGCGCTTCGCGAAATGCGCCAAATTGCAAGGTCGTGAGTTCGGACAGCGGAAGCATTCTCCTCATGGGTGTTGCTTGTCGAGCAGAAGATTTCACGATCACCACCGAGACAGCTTCGTGTCGATCCCGCTGCTCGGCATGGTCTGCGGTGAAGTCTCCGTGCTCCCGGCACTGAGGTTATCCAATCGTAGCGAGTCCTAAAGCCGCACAACCTGGTCGAGATGCAGGCGTATCCGCTGGCCTTCCGCGAAGGACAGCGCAAACGATTCCAGGCCGAATGAGCGTGTAATTTCCTGGTCAGTTTCAATGATGCGAACGACCCATTCGCCACTGGCTCCGACCAGTTCCACGCGAGGCGTGGCCTTGCGAATTGGCACCACGCTGCCCATCACAGCCTCCCTACGAAAAGCAATGGCAAGTCGATTTAAGACCCTGGTAGTCGGAAGTTCAATAACAAATGCTTGTTCGGATCGGACAAACCACCCTCGATGGGCATTACGAAGGCGGGCGAATCACACCTCAGTTAGGCGAACCCTCCGGGGAACCTCCCGTGAGATAGCCTCTGCTTTAGGTCGTTGGCATTCAGGATGGCCGCCAGCTCTTCGGCATACTCCATGTCGGGAAGGTTGACAGATGGGTGGCCCGCTACAGATGCAGTGCGCGCCGGACGAGCCGAGTTCCGAGTCGGGCTAGTCGAGGACTTGCCCTTGCCGGATAGCACATTCGACAAGGCGCTCAGCGTCCACACAGTGTACTTCTGGCAAAGCCTTAGAGCCGGATCCGCAGAGCTCGCTCGCGTCATCGAACCAGGCGGTCGCGTCGTCCTGGGCTTCCTCCCGAAGGCGCATATGGACAGGATGAACATGCCGGCCAACATTTTTACACCTCGCGAGCCGATGAGGTCATTTGCTGCCTTGCGAGATGCAGGGTTCAGCGACCCTGAAGTGCGGAGACCGAGCACGGAAACCGCATGGCTCGTGGTGACAGGAACGCGAAGATAAGTTTCGGCGCCTGGAAGCGGAAAGCCCGCCGCCGAAGCCAACTGGCTTTGTTGCAGGGGTTTGCCTAGGTTGCTCTGGGTTCAACACTGGGTGCCAATTGCGCCGTCACTGCGCTGAGACGCCCACGTTTGGTCAGTACTGGCTTGCTGTATTCTTTCTTCACTGCAGTCCCTCTCTAGCGAATTTCGGCAAAGCGCCGGTCTAAAGGTTCTCACTCATCGGTGCAGGTTGATGGCGTGCACACAGCCGTTACGGCCGAGAGCTTCTCGCGCTTGTTTATTTCAGGCTTCTGATAAGGCTTCTTCATGCAGGATCCCCAGTTTGTCCCTCAACGCGAAAATGCGGTGCGCCGATCACGATTGTCAACCAGAAACACTAAAGTAGCGGCCGAGCGGGGCCAGGGGACCGGCACGCGCGGTCAGGGCGGCGCACCATGGATGCTGCAATTGCCTGGCCGGTTGCCATGGCCTGCTAACGAGCGCACAATGTTGCCGTCGCCTCGAAAAATCAAAAACAAACAGGCACGAGGCGCTTGGGAGCGATCATCAGGCTTTCGCCCGACCAGGGAGAAGGCCCATGCCCACACAGGCACAGAGCCGGCTCATGTATTTTATGGGCCAACTCGTTCACAACGAGAGCATCGTTTCCAAGCAGGATATCGTTGGCTTACTGGATCACGAAGGCAGTCCGACGGCCGACGCCGACGAATTGCTGGCGAACTTGCATCGATCACTGCAACACGCCCGACAGAGCTTGCACGAGGCGCAAGAGATCTATGGAGTCAGAAATGCGGAGTAGCGAAAAAACAAAACTCGCATACACAGCCGCAGAGTTCGCCGAAAAACACGGTTTGACCGTGAAGGCAGCCGAAATCATCTTGTCCGTGAACGGCTCCTCACGTGTCGCTTGCGATGCAGCAGCACGCGCATTCAAAGAAGCGGTTGCGCACCGACAACACAGCAATGACGGCGAATGAGGCCCGCGCCTGCTTCCGAGGCTGCGCGGGCCGACCATGACGAGTGGAGAGGACATCTTGGTCACCGGCAGGAATCGCTGAAGAACGAGCCGGGTGTGACCGAACAGCCTCAGAGTGAGGATGTTCCCGACTGACGCAAAAAAGCCCGCCAGCATGAGCCGGCGGGCCAAGTATGGGTCGCTGTCCAAATGAACGCGTTCGGTGTCTTCAGATGGATTTGGTCGAGAAGCCGCCGCGCGTCAGGCGCAACAGATCGGGCGCCGATCAAACGCCCCGCGGGCGCAGGAACGCCTTCGTCTCGCGGGCGCTCCGCGTAAGCAAATCTTCGCCGCCGAGAAGCTCAATCGTCTCGGCCCAACCGTCGTCTGCAAGCAATTCGTGTGTCGTCGCAGTTAGAATCACACCCGATTCCGCAGGGCAATACCTATCTTATCGCCTATGGCCTTTGCGCAGTTCATCCAAAGGAACAGGACAGGGCCGTCTCAGCCGCGCGGGAGCCGTCTGGCTGCCTTATGGTCGGTGATGTTCTCGATCGCCTTCAAAAGGGGTGGAGGGACCTCACAGAGCTTGGCATGCTCGCTGTGGTACGCCACAGCGGCCCGACGATGCTCTTGTGCAGCGCTTCGGCTGCTGCCAGGAAGCGGTCGATTTCAGTCCGGGAAAGCTGGTCGGAAGGTTTGGTTCTGGCCATTGGCGCGCAATTACTAATTTAGTGAAGCCTTACGTGCTTCTGGGGAGTAGACGTGAGACCGGTCGGTCCAGCTATGGGGCGCATTGAACATATTGTTTTTTCCGCGATTGCTGATTGGGATGTTTGCCATGTCGACCGTGGTAGCGACCTGGATTTACCTAGCAACGGATTCGTTCTGGAAGTCCCTTGCATGGACCTTGCTGATTTTTATCATCTTTCAGGTTGCATATTTCCTATTTTCATTCGCGCATTTCGACAAGTTTTGGATGAAAAGGACCGAAGAAAAACCGAACCCTGCCGAGCCTACCTGTCGAGACGGCGGTGTCTCATCTGAAGGGCGGTCGATGACGCTTTGAGGGAGACCGCCAGACACGAGAGCATGCGATCATGCTAATCTTTGCGAACCATGCGAAAGAAGGAAAGCCGTGGCAGCGCCAACAATCATCGAAAAGCGCGCTGGCGCTGGATGTCGCCACGGAGATCGTCGACAGGGTGCGGACCGACGACGCCGAAGCCGAGGAGCGCGAGGTAGGTCTAAGGAGGAAACACAGATGGCTGCCTATCTGATAGCGGATGTAGACGTAAAAGACGCTGCCTTGTTCGAGGAATATCGGCGGGACGTTCCCGCTACCGAAGAGCGGTACGGTGGGCGGTACCTGGGCCGCGGTGGCGCCACCAAGGTTCTGGAAGGTGATTCGGATCCACACCGACTGGTCATTGTCGAATTCCCCGACATGGCGTCATTGATGGGCTGGTATAATTCGCCGGAATACGCCCGGCTGATCGAGATCCGCAAACGTTCCGCTAACACCAGGATCATCGCTTTAGAAGGGATTGCAACGCCTGCGGCGTGACCCATGCAGCCAGCGGACCCGACGACAGTTGGCGTCCTCAGCGTCATTTCTTCCTCACGGCGAGATGCCGTCGGCAGGGATCAGGCAGCGTTTGGACATGAAGGCGTCGCGGAACGCGGGTGCTGTATTGATGCCCTCCATCCTCGCGTTGTCTTCGCACAGGTCGTCAAGGACGCCCTCAGCCAGAGCCATAAAGTCCCGCGCGCTTCCGTACCACGGCGAACGGCCGTCCAGGACATCTCTGGCAATTCTGCGGTGCAGACGAGCGAATTGATCAAACCGCCCGCCTCCTTATAGCCATTCATGAAATGCGCAAAGCGCGCTGACTGACGCCAACGGAAGGGACGCGGCATTTGCGAGAAGTCGCCTTCCAGAGAGCGTCGCTCCCATTCCTTCAACTCGTCAGGTGTCTCGTGACCGCCGTGTTATCCCGATCATGCGAAGACGTTCGCTCCGGTGCGGGACGACTTCAAGTCCTTTTCAAGGGTGTTGGGAGGTTGGCCCACGGCTGAAGGGCTGCACAACCAAGGGGCACGATCAGCTTCTGCACCTTCAGACACATCGTGATAACCTGTCGGCCATGAAATCGGAGGCTTGAGAGAAACGTGGGCGGGCCCCAGGAGACTAATTTCTGCCCATGGGAAGGCGATGTCCGCGCTAGCCGGAATGTCAGCTACCGAAGATCCGCCGCCTGAAGGCTGCCAGTCCGCTAATGGCCGCCCCAAAGCTGCCGGTCAACACAAGATCGCATTGGAACCGATCCTTCGCATCCCCCGTTATCGAATGGAAGGGACATTACTTGTCATTAGGAGATGAAGAATGAAGCGGCTTCTTTTTGCCACTGCCATGATGGCTGTTTCCAGCGGGCTTGCGTTCGCGGGGACGACGGGGACAACAGGGACGACGTCGAGTGGCTCCTCCACTACCACAACGATGCCGACGACAGATAACAACACGGATTCGACCACAACGAAGTCGACCAATTCGAACTCAGCGAAGGACTGTGCGCCGGGCCAGCAGAGTGGCAGTGCCAAGCAGGCCGCTCCTGGTCAACAGGATGACACCAGTGCCAAGTCCGCAGCCCCTGGACAGATGAAAACGACTGCCGAAGGTTGCTAATTGTGCCGGGAGAGGCCTGTTTGCACCGGCCGGAATGGATGCCTCCCGCTGCCGACCGGCGGCAACGGTCCGGCCCGTGCGCCTTCGATCAGTGCGGGCCGTTTTTCTGAAAGAACCTCCCTTAATCGTCCAACGAGCCTGCAGCCTTTTCTTGGGCGAGCCGGAATGCATAGTTGGTTGCGATGTGATTGTTGAAAGCGGCCTTGGCGAAGGCAGATTTGAACGCGACAAACGCCTCAAGCGGCACGTCCAGGAAATCGTATTGCTTCCCCCCTGGCTCAAAACCAGACAGAGAACCCTGGTCCGGGTCAATAGTCGAACTTGCGCATCGAGGTCGACGGCATGGTGCGTTTCAAGAAACCAGCGTGAGCCGCGGCCAGCCGGGTATGGACCGCCCTACAGGCTGAACTGTATTCGAAGATGTGGCCGGGCGTAGAATGACGTCTCGTTCCGCCGCTTCGCGCGCCGCCCTGATCGGAGTTTTCGCGTTGACGGTGTGGGTGGCCGTCACGGCATCGCCTGCCATCTCCTCAACACGGTATTTCGGCACTTTTGTTCCTACGCGTCGGTAGCAACTCCGCTTGTTTGGGGGTCGCCCTCAAAGAGGAGAATAAGGTGGCAAGCTCGGGTCGCCCTGCCGCCGGGGGGGTGACCCGGCGGCTTGCACGTTCGACTAGGGTCGCTTCACCTGTGACCGCCTTACGGCGTTGCCGCAGGAGTCTGCTTGGCAGCCATCTCGTCGATCTTCTCGGCAAGCACGCCGTTGGCCCATTCGGTGACCTCGGCGTCGACCGGCTTGTTGGCCATATCGGCGAGCGCGTCATCCAGCGACGGGACGGCGGCAGCAGCATCGGCCGCCGCTATATTGGCGGCATCGAGAGCCGCCTGCGCTGCGTCAATCTGCTCCTGGGTCGGGACTTGGTCGGCCGGAGTATTCGGGTCGTTCAACTTGGCGTTCAACGCGTCGACTTCGGCTTGGGCGGCATCTACCGCGGCTTGGGCACCCTTGGCGGCCGCCGACGCTGTCACATAAGCCTGAATGCCGGCGAATTTCTTGCTCTTGGAGTTCATATAAGCGTTGATGTTGCGCTGCAGCGAGTTCAGCCGGCCAAGCTTGGCGTGAATGTTCTTGTCCTTAGGCGTCGCGGCGACCTCAATGTCGTCGACGGCGACCTGGTCTTCGCCCGAGGCCTTCTTTCCGGCGTGAGCCGATGCCGACTTGCCGTGCGAAGCGCTGTTGCCGGACTTCCCGCCGCTGTTGCCGGACTTGCCGCTATTGCCGTGACCACCGCCATTGCCGTGACCACCGCCATTGCCGTGACCACCACCATTGCCGTGACCACCACCGTTTCCACCCGCGCCAGCGAAAGCAGGAGCGGTCACTAGCGCAAGCGCGGCAAGCGCTGCCAACAGCGTTTTTCGGGATGTCATGGTACATTTCGGAGTATGGCGGGAAAGATGTGGGTGCAATATGGGTGCCAAACTATTCGTCCCAAATTGGGACCATGCTGCGGCCTGCAAGCTGCGCTTAGGTCTCATAAAAGGCTTAGGCGTTCGCATCGGAAATGGCGATAGCTGGTTAGATCGCTTCCTTCCTCCGTTTGTATGATTCGTTGGCATTGGCAGTCGTGCGCATATTGTTTGCCGGACGGCGCTGAGTCTCACCGGTCGAGCCCAGCGGCCCGCCCGCCGCAAAGTGTCCCCCCGCTACAAAGGCTGCTGGGCCGTCCTAGCGCCGATCTGCTCCGGCAATGGCCGCGTGAATGCCCGCTCGACTCCAGCAACAGCTTCATCCTTGGTTGCGACGGTTCCGCGCGCGCCGCCGTCATCGAGCGTATCTTACTCGCCTAACCCGGATCGTGCCGCGTCCGCTTTCCGGGACGCACGGATCTATGCTCAACAGCTAATGTCAGGCGCGTACCTGAATTGGTCCTCGAGCCGAGATAGCGCGTTAGTCGATACACGACATTGCGATGTCCAGGAATCGACCGTTTCGCGAACAGCGATGACTACTCGGAGCTGCTATCTCGTTTGCGCCACGAACTGTCCCCTGCCCTCAATGCTTCCAACGTCTCATTTGGGGCCGTATCCGGACGGTCTGCTTCTAGGAAGCGCTCGTCGGTAAGCTGCCGTTCGAGTTCACGGTCATCGAGCNGCGAAGTTTGCCTTGTCAACTGACGAATACGCTGCTTTGACGACCAAGTTTAGCGGGCGCTCTTACCGGCCGGCCCCTTGACGGCTGGAACAGGGCCGGTAGCGGATCGGCAGCTTGCGGAGCCACGCAGCCGAAGAGCGGTCATTCCATGACGTTGTTTACAGCTCCAGGAGGAGTGTCACTCCTCCTGGAATAACAACCTGCCATTCGTCGACGCCTCCTTCCAACCTGGGGAGAACCGCCGGAAATCAGGCTGTCAGATTGCACACCGTCGCGTGGAGTCATTCATCGCGCCAGTATGGGTGNCGAATAACAACCTGCCATTCGTCAACGCCTCCTTCCAACCTGGGGAGAACCGCCGGAAATCAGGCTGTCAGATTGCACACCGTCGCGTGGAGTCATTCATCGCGCCAGTATGGGTGGGAACAGCTGAATTGGCGCGAGCCAACCAGACGGCGTTTGGTCTCCGATATCGGTCCTCGGACGGGCAGATCATTCGCGGTCATGTTGGGTACGACGCTGTAACCCTGATCAACAAGCTGCAGTTTCAGCTCCGCCAGGTGGCGCCTGAATCCGTTTTCGATGTAGCTGCGCGGATACCGCCATCCGTTCCTGCATGCTCGCACGAGAATGTCGGAATACAGTTCAG
>NZ_AYWC01000050.1:0-4336 GCF_000502615.1 Mesorhizobium sp. LNJC405B00
ATCCGCGCCTGACAGGCTGGGCCGAGGATGCCATCGAACAAACCCTGACCTTCTTCAGGCTGCCGAGACAGCACCCACAAGCATCTCAAATCCACCAACATGCTGGAGCGGCTCAACGAGGAAATCCGCCGGCGCACCTATGTCGTTCGCATCTTCCCCAATACCGAAAGCTGCCTGCGCCTGGTCAGGGCGTTGGCCGTCGAGACCAATGAAAACTGGATGGAGGCCAACCNCCTGCGCGAGCACAAGAAGCTCGCTCTGCGCCAAGCCGCATGACCAGCATCATGGCCGCCCCTTTTTGCAGAACTTGACGCACACAACCCTGTCAGAATGCAGGTCGCTATCCACCTCCTCATAGGATCTCGCGAGACGCGGTGGCGGGCTTGGCTTAGACAACCGAATCCGACGGCGAACCAATCGCTTAGGCTACATTCGCCAGCCTCTTAGACGGGTCGTCGTTCATAAGACGGGCTAGCGACCGATAACTTTGCGATGCCTTGTCGAGGTCCGCCAATCAAGCTGCTTCGAGCATCTGGGCGGCTTCGCGAACGGACATCACCATTTCGTCAATATGTTTGGTCGACATCGGAGTGGACAAGCACAGTTGGCAGGTTGGCGAGACGATCACACCTCTTTGCTGTAGAGCCCGAATGAGGATACCCATTTTTTTTTGCTGCTCGGGCGCTGCGTAGGCCTCACGGTAATCTTTGGGAGCTTCAGGCCGCAGGTGTATGCGAAACATAGACCCCATCCCCGTCACCGAGTATGGAAGGCGCTCCTGACAAAACATCTCGGTCAGCGAAGAGCGGGCGTATTCGCCCAAGTCATCGAAACGTTGAAAACTTTGCTTTGATAGAGATTGCATTGCGGCAATGCCTGATGCCATGGACACCGGATTGGCACTGAAGGTGCCGGACTGAGGGACGCGGGGCTTGCCGTTCCTCGGATCAAAGGCAAGCATGAATCGGGATGGGCCTCCGACCGCGCCGATTGGCAGGCCGCCACCAATGATCTTGGCAAAGGCACAGAGGTCCGCCTCGAACCCGAATCGGGTTATGGCGCCGTGATACGACAGCCGAAAGCTCATCACCTCGTCAGAGATCAGAACTATGCCGTGTCGGGCCGTGAACTCGCGCAGAAAGGCAAGATAGGAGGGGGCTATGGGTGCCAATCCGGCACGTTGCGGAAGAACATCTATGATGACCGCTGCGAGCGTGTCCTTGTGCTCTTCGAGAATTTTCCGGCTTGCTCCAAGCTCGTTGAATGGCAAGACGACCGTGTCGGAGGTTGGGGACTCAGGGGTACCCACACAATAGCGTATCGCGTTCGGGGCCGACCGAGGCCCCCAGTTCGTCGGAACGGAATCGAGGCTGACTTCAATTGGATCATACCCCCCATGAAAGGCGCCTTCGAGCTTGGCAATTTTCGGCCTTCCCGTTAAGGCACGCGCTGCCTTAATAGTATACATGACCGCTTCAGTCCCTGAGTTCATGAAGCGGACCTGATCAAAATAGGGGACCCTGCCACAAAGCAACTCTGCAAATTCAACTTCCAGCTCCGTCGGCCCACTGAAGCTAACGCCAAGTTCCAGTTGATCGCGAAGCCTGTCCAACACCGGTCGATAACCGTGGCCGTGGATCAGGGCGGTGAAGTTATTCAGGAAATCGAGATAGGTGTTCCCATCAACATCGACGAGATGAACCCCTGTGCCTTTTGCAAAATATATCGGGTGAGGGCGCTGGAAGACAGCCAGACGAGCATTTCCTCCAGTTATTACGCGCTGCCCGCGTCGAAACAGTTCGGCCGAACGGAAGAGGCTTCGCCCAGTTGAACTGGTATTTTGGTCAATGTTTGTTGACGACATGACGTACCTGTCTCCTATCTCGTCTTTAGTTCGCGCTCCGAAGAAAAATTAGAATTGTCGATAGAAAAACTAGAACTAGCAATCTCCTATAGACTGAGCAATGCGCCAGTTGGCGCCGGCGCTGAGCTGCACGACGGAATCCGATCTCTGTCGCAGTCACGATCCAAAGTGTAGTCAGCAGAGGCGCGATGGTCACGTAAAGGTTTTCTTGCAACACTGTGAAGAAGGCAGGCATGACGGGCAGCAGGGCGGGCGATCTCCCTCTTCGTTCAGCCCGCTGCTTTCCTGCGCTGGCTCCCACTCTGACGTGTGTTTGCTCGCATCCAGGCATAAAATAGCCGATCATTCGTACAGAGAGATAGTGAGTCTTTGGAAGAAAAAGATCGTCATGATTTGAGCCTTTGCGTGAGGCGAATGTGGGCAACTAGAGCACGTCCTGTGATCGATGAATCGATTGTGATGTGACGGCCGCGTTTTGTGCTGATTCAACATCCACCTCGATGGAGGTGGACGATGGGAAGAGCATTGAGCGGTGATCTTCGGTCGCGGGTCTTGAAGGCTTCGGACGAGGGCATGTCGGCGCGGCAAGCGGCGGCGCGGTTCGGCGTGGGAGTGTCCAGCGCGATCCGCTGGATTGCGCGGGCGAAGATCGGCGAACTGGCGCCACGCCCGCAGGGCCGCCGCCGCGCCTCCAGCCTCGATGCGCATGAAGCCTTCATCGTCGGGCTGATCGAGGAGCGCAAGGACATCACGCCGAACGAGATGGTGGAGCGGCTCGTCGCCGAGCAGTCAGTGCGGATCAGCCGCAGCGCCTTGAGCGCCTGGCTTCGCGGTCACGGCTGGACATTCAAAAAAAGTCCGCGCACGCACTGGAGCAGGGTCGCCTCGACATCCTGAAGCGGCGCCGGGACTGGTTCGACGGCCAGCTCGATCTTGATCCGGCGAAGCTCGTGTTCATCGATGAGACCGGCCTCTCCACAAAGATGGCCCGCCTGCGTGGAAGAGCGCCGCGCGGCGAGCGCTGCCGGGCCGGCGTGCCGCATGGCCATGTGTGGACGCCCCCTCGGGCGCAAGAAGAATCTTTGGTACAGGCTGCTGCGCGTGATCGGGTGCTGCCATGTGTTCGGCCTCTCTTGCGGCTCGTCATGGCCGCGCGCCCGTATGGGAGTTCGAGGATCAGGTCCACATCACTGGAACGCGCTGGAAGCGCTCCCCATGCGCCTGGTTGTCCTGATCCCGCCTCACCGACGTTGCGCCATACCTGTCCTTTGACCTCCTCACGCCGCCAACGGCCTCGCGCCCGTCCCGCTCAAGCGGGCACGACCGGAGCCCGATAGCTTTCTCCCTTCGTTAACAGCGCCCAGACTATTCGGGCGTTCTTGTTCGCCAGCGCCACGATCACCAACATCGGCGGTTTGCGCTCGAGCATCCGGCCGAGCCAGGATCCTTTAGGCACCCCTTTGCGCTTGGCCCACCGCACCACGGCGCTCGGTATAGCGCGGCGATCTGGGAGAGACCTCGCATTGCCTCGCCTGAACTGCTCCCTAAAATTGGTTTGTTGCCTCATCTAGTTTGCTCCCGAATCAACAACTCCGGGAGCTGTGATGAGGAAGGTGAGCATGGCGACACGAGCGGAATTGGTGGCGGCGATCAGTGGACGCTATGTTTTAGGCGGGCGGGCCGAAAAGGCGAGGATGTTGGACGAATTCGTGGCCCTCACTGGCTTTCATCGCAAGCATGCGATGCGACTGCTGCGAGGAGACTGCGCGCCGGCGAAGAGTGGTCCTCGGCCGGGGCGGCGGGTTTACAGTGATGAGGTGCGCGCCGCTCTCGTCGTCGTTTGGGAGGCATCGGATCGAATCTGCGGGAAGCGACTACACCCGCTCTTGCCAAGCCTGATCGAAGCGATGGAACGCCACGGACACGGCGCTATGGATAGCGAGACGCGCCGGCAATTGTTGACGATGAGCCCAGCGACGATTGATCGCGTTCTCAAGGACATTAAGGCGAGTGCCAGCGGGCCGCGGCGGCGGAAAGGATCAACGACGATCCGGCGTAGTGTTCCAGTTAGGACTTTCTCGGATTGGGATGACCCCGCACCGGCTTTGTCGAGGCGGATCTTGTTTCTCATTCCGGCCCATACGCGAAGGGCGCCTTCTCGCAAACCCTGGTGTTGACTGATATCGCCACGGGCTGGACGGAATGCGCGCCGCTGCTGGTTCGCGAGCAAACGGTCCTGATCACTGCGTTGGCCGAACTGCGCAAGTTGCTGCCGTTCCCGCTGCTGGGCTTCGACACCGACAACGACAGCGTCTTCATGAACGAGAGCGTTCAGGAGTATTGCTTGCGTGATAATATCGAACTCACCCGTTGCCGCCCCTACCGGAAGAATGACCAGGCATTTGTCGAGCAGAAGAATGGCGCGGTCGTGCGTAAGATCGTTGGATATCGACGCTTCGAGGGACTGCAAGC
>NZ_AYWC01000051.1:0-5884 GCF_000502615.1 Mesorhizobium sp. LNJC405B00
TCGGGCTCGCCCGCTCGGCGGCCGATGCGACGGAGTATTTCCAGATCCCGACCGGACGTGTGGTCGAGATCGGCACGCAGGTGGCGATCTGAGGTTTCCGGCAGCCTTTGACGCCACGCACCGGTCATTGCGGGGCAAGCCCTGCGCTGGGAACATGGTAGCCCTACCGTCACGGCACTTGATATTGCATCGCAGCAAGCGTAGAGCACCGCGCGCTTATCGGAGTGTCGTCCATGGCCCTTACCAATGCTGGTATTGAGGCAGAACCCGTCGAACAATCGAGCCATCCCGAAATCGAACAGCACAGCACCAAGTTTCTGATGCTGGGCGCGCTCGGTGTGGTCTATGGCGACATCGGCACCAGCCCGATCTACGCCTTCCGGGAAGCGCTTGTTGCGTCCTCCGGCGGCGAAATCGCCGAGCGCGGCGATATTCTGGGCGTGCTGTCGCTGATCATCTGGTCGTTGACGATTATCGTCACCATCAAATACATCATGTTCGTGCTCAGAGCCGACAACCGAGGCGAGGGCGGCGTGCTGTCGCTGATGGNTCGTCACCATCAAATACATCATGTTCGTGCTCAGAGCCGACAACCGAGGCGAGGGCGGCGTGCTGTCGCTGATGGCGCTGGCGCGCGGCAGTTTCCCGACCCGCTCGGCGATCATCCTGGCCATCGGTGTTGTCGGCGCGTCATTGTTCTTCGGTGACGCCGTCATCACGCCGGCAATCTCGGTGCTTTCGGCGGTTGAGGGCATGAATGTCGTTACCCCGACCTTCCAGCCCTACGTCGTGCCGCTGACGCTGGTCATCCTGGCGATCCTGTTTTCGGTGCAGCGCTTCGGCACCGGCGGTGTGGCGCTGATCTTTGGCCCGATCACGGCGGTCTGGTTCCTGGCCATCGGTCTTTCGGGCTTGAACCACATCATCGCCGATCCCGAAATCCTGTGGGCGGTCAGCCCGCACTACATCGTCGCCTTCCTGATCAATTCGCCCGATGTCGCCTTCGTCACCATCGGCGCCATCTTCCTCGCCGTCACCGGTGCCGAAGCGCTTTATGCCGATCTCGGCCATTTCGGCCGCAAGCCCATCGTGCTCGCCTGGCTGGCCATCGTGTTTCCCTGCCTGCTGCTAAACTATGCCGGGCAGGGCGCTTTCGTGCTGGCGAAGAACGGTCACGTCGGCCATCCATTCTTCGAGATGAACGAAGGCTGGACGCTGATCCCGATGGTGGTATTGGCAACCGCGGCGACGGTCATCGCCAGCCAGGCGGTCATATCGGGCGCCTTCTCGCTGACCAGGCAGGCGGTGCAGCTCAATATGCTGCCGCGCCTCGAAATCCTGCACACGTCGGAACGGCAGTCGGGCCAGATCTACATGCCGCGCGTCAACGTTATGCTGGCGTTGGCAGTGATGTTGCTGGTCGTCGGTTTCGGCGAATCGAGCAAGCTGGCCTCCGCCTATGGCATCTCGGTGACCGGCAACATGCTGGTGACGACGGTGCTGCTGTTCGTCGTCATGACGCGCATTTGGAAATGGCGCCTGTGGGTGGCGGTGGCGATGACGGCGGTGTTCGCGTTCATCGACATCGGCTTCTTTGCCTCCAACATCGTCAAGGTGTTCGAGGGCGGCTGGGCGTCGCTTGCGGTGGCCTTCACCATCGTTCTGGCGATGTGGACCTGGGTGCGCGGCAGCCGCTATCTGTTCGACAAGACCCGGCGCAACGAAATCCCGCTCGATTTCCTCGCCGGCAATCTGNATCGGGCTCGCCCGCTCGGCGGCCGATGCGACGGAGTATTTCCAGATCCCGACCGGACGTGTGGTCGAGATCGGAACGCAAGTGACGATTTAGGGCATGCCGCGGTTGAGAAGAATCGGTGCTGTCACATTGATTGAGCGGGTAAGGAAATCCAGGTAGCAGCGCGCCCGGCACTGTAAGTTTCAGCGGCTTGATGCACGCGATAGCTGGCCGGGACGGCTGTCACGCTGTGGCGACACACGCGATTTTGTTCAGATTTGCATGGGGGCGTTACGCAGGTCTCGATGTTGAGCCGATGACAGCGCATTGCAGGGAAAGTGAGCAGGTCGGCAATCGGATCATGGATGGAAACGAACCGCTGAAGCTGGCGTGCCGACTTGAAGCGTTTCATGATCCTTTCGCGTCGTCGGGTCGGCTGGTGCGAATTTTCCGCTCGATTATTCAGGCCTGTGTGCGACCGGTGTTCGACGCCGGGCATGAGGTCGCGCATGGCGGCATCATAGGATCGGAGCTTGTCGGTGATCATGATCCGTGGTGTCCGCCCTTGAGCTTTCAGCAACTTGCGCATCAGACGCTTTGCCGCCTTGGCATTTCGGCGGCTTTGTACCAGCACTTCGAGGACGAAGCCGTCCTGATCGACGGCACGCCAGAGCCACTGCTTCTTGCCACTGATAGCCACGACACATTCGTCGAGATGCCATTTGTCGCCCAGGCAGCCGGCTGATATTGATCTCCTGGGCGAAATGCCGTCCGAATTTCTCCGCGCAGCTTCGAACGGTCTGATGCGTGACGATGATGCCGCGGGCCGCCAGCATGTCCTCAACCATGCACAGGCTGAGCGGAAAGCGAAAGTAGAGCCATACCGCGTGCGCAATGATCTCGGGGGAAAGCGGTGGCGACCATAGAGCGGACCACGAGCAACTTCTGACATGGCCCAATGTAAGCACATCTTCATAAGCTGTCGGCTGACTTTACGGTGCCGCGCCAAGCGAGCAGCATCCGGCCGGCGGGGCCGACCCCGTCTCCCGGCCGTGAGCAGAACGGCATCACGCAGGGGCCGCTTCATCCTCGACGCGGCCAGCCTGCTTTGCCGTTACCGCCGCCGCCGAAAGCGCCAGGCGTTGCCGCCAGGCGCCGGTCCGCCGGCAGCGGTTCGTCTCCACCGATGATCCGATTGCCAACCAATTCCACTTTCCCCCATACCTGCGTAACGCCGCTATGCAAATCTGGACGAAATCGCGTATGTCGCCGCAGCATGACAGCCGTCCCGACCAGCTATCGCTGCATCAAGACGCTGATATCTTTACAGTGCCCGCACGCCTCTCGCGCGCCAACCGCCAGTAGGTGTCGCGAATTGAGGCGCGCTGAAGCCGTCCGGCTCAGCCGATCATGGCGCTTCGGTTGCCGGGTTCGAGGTCGTGGCCTCTGCCGCTGCGCGATTCTAGCAATTGCGCCTTGGAGAGCTCTGCTTCAGCCTCGGCGAGGCATGGCTCGGCTGCGGTTCTCTGCCGCAGAAGGTCCGATTGCGAATTCTTGACGTTGTCACGACGTAGGCGAGCGGCCTTGGCGAACGTCGGATAAGCGAAATGATTGACATCGGAGATGCCGCCCTTCGTTTCCTCGGCGTTTATCTGGAACTCCAGTTCTCGCGCCATGCGTTCGAAATCGGCAATCATGATGTCTAGCTGGTGCAACTGTCGTCGCTTCTCATTCACCTGAAATTGCTTCAGTCGGACCAGATTACCTCGTGGCTTCATGACTCGGTACTCCGGTACCCATTTCGTCCAATCAAACCGCTCTCTCCCCTTGACGTTAGGCCTACAGCGACTCTCACGTTTTCTGCTGCGAGCGGAAACATATTTTCCAAAATCCTTGGCCGATGGCTGTGAGTTCAATGCATCGACAAGCATGCGAGCGGGGGACTTAAGGGGCGGTAAAAAAAGGCGGAATAGGGCGATTTTCACAATGTCTGCATATGAACGCGTTGAGACCTGCGGCGGGCTTGACACACAAAGCAATCGTCAAGATTTGCGACATGGACGCCGGGTGGCATGAATACGCCCGCCGTCAGCTACACGCCCCCCGATTTGCGCCGCCTATTATCGCCCACGCGCTCTGGCTTTATTTCCGGTTTCCGCTGAGCCTGCGCCTGGTTGAGGAAATGCTGCTGGAACGCGGCATCGTGGTTTCGTATGAGACAAGTCGCCGGTGGGGCATCTAAGTTCGGGCTGGACTGCGCTCGCTGCTTGCGCCGCAAGCCGCCGTGCCGGAATGAGGTCTGGTACCTGAACGAAGTGGTCGTCACCATCGCCCGGCAAAAAGCTTTGGTTGTGGCGCGCCGTCGACCAAGATGGATATGTGCTGGACGAAATCGTGCAAAACCGCCGCAACACCAAGGCCGCCAAGCGCTTGCTGACGCGGCCGTTGAAGAAGCAGGGGCTCGCGCCGAAGCGCATGATCACCGACTAGCTGCGCTCGTATGTAGCGGCAAAGCGACAGGTGATGCCGGACGTCAAGCACCGGTCGCACAAGGGGTTGAACAACGGAGCGGAGAATTCCCATGTGCCGCCGCGAAAACGGGAGCGGATGATGCAGAGGTCCGATCGCAGGGAGGCCTGCAACGCTTCGTCTCGACCTTGTCAGCCCTCCGCAACCTCTTCGTCCCGCCCCAAACGTTCTGCTCTCGCCATACATGTTCATCGCCTCAGCGCGATGGCGCTGGTGATATCACGACGCGTTTGTACCGCTCGACCTACGCCACAGGTGCCGACGCTGTGACGAGCTTCGTCGGTCGCGTGTCGAGTGACGGCACCGGGGACAATTATCGTCGACCGCAGTCCATTGCCCAGACCAAGGCGCTTCTCGGCGTCGGCACGATGGCAAATCGCAGCGTCACGATCTCGGCCGCTGCCCCTTCTGGCGGCGTGGACGGTGATTTCTGGGTGCAGCCGTAATGGCCCTTTACGTCAAAGCCTCCGGGGTCTGGGGGGCGGCTAGCGCCGTATGGGTGAAAATCTCAAGCCTCTGGACCAAGGCTCGACAGGTCTATGTGCGCAGCTCGGGCGTCTGGGAGAAAATGTTCCCGATAGATCTGGTCTTCAATGGCACTCACGAAGACTCGACTGCCACGACCGTTTACACCCACACCAGCATTCCGCTTCTTGTCGCGCCACACGCTAATCGTCGTGTCATCGTGACAACTGAGACCACTGACACCGAAAGTGCAGTGACCGTCAACAGTATGACGATTGGGGGTGTGGCTGCCACCCTTCTCGCTCAGGTGGAAAGCATCTTCAATTCTGGTGTGGTCTATCTGTCAGTGTGGTCGGCCCTCGTGCCAACCGGTACGACGGCAACGATCGTGACCACGTATAGTGAGAGCGTGTTCCGTGACTACATGTCGGTCTATACGACCACCAATTGGGATGGTGTGGTGGGCACTGTTGCCTCTGACAACAATTCAACGGGTGGCCTGACAACGACCGTCAGCATTGGTGCCCTGGGCGCAGCGATCGCAATTGCGGGCAACGCCACCAAGGGGGCATCGGCACTGCGACATGGACCGGGCTGACCCAACAGTTCTCAAACACACCAGTCACGAATAGAAACCACAGCGGAGCAATGGCAATAGCTACCGCCGCCCAAGCTGCCCTCACCGTAACCTGTGCCTACAGCACTACTCCAGCACTTGTCGCACTGCTGGTGGTTCCGCGGTGCGCAACTCCTGACTGGCGACGGCGTCGGCGACATGCCTTACGGACTCGTATTGCCAGAGCTTGTAATCGTCGACAAACCAGCCAAGTCGGCTCTCGATCGCCGTAGCAAGCTCGTTATAGTCGAGGCTGTCGAGGCCGAGATCCCGCATTCTGGTTGTCATCGACACCTCTACTTTTTCGGCAACTAGAGCGTTGAGGGTTTTGAGAACCAGTTGTTCAATTTCAAGTAATGTCATCACTAATACATGCCTTTTGCTTGCAGATTCAGGTAATGCAACCCTGATCGGGGCGCAACCCCCAAAACGAGGTGTGCCGTTGAAACATGTTCTTGTCATTGACGATGATGCCGCAATGCGGCGCCTCATCGCCGAGTATCTCACGATGCATGCCCTGAAGGTAACCGCAGTCCACG
>NZ_AYWC01000052.1:0-2653 GCF_000502615.1 Mesorhizobium sp. LNJC405B00
GAAGCGCCGGTTGGCGACATCAAGCAGCACCGCCTGGTCGGGGGCAAACGGACCCCGATCCCAGCGCAGCCACGGCGTCAGATAGTAGATGCCCAGCGTGATCGCCATCACGATCCATTTAAATCGGCGAAAGCTGCCCGAGGCCCGCTTCGGGAAGATCTTCCTGCGCGCGGCATACATTGGCTGGCGCACCTTGGCGGAGTTGACCGCCTCAGCCTCGAGCCGTTCTACCTGCGTATTGTCCAGCACTGGTTTCTCCCGTCGCGCAACTCGTCATTTCGCCGGGGTAAATGTCCTGGCTGGTGCAGTCAGGTCAGCGAAATGCAGCGTGGATCGGATTGTGCCGCCGACCGGATGGCGCCGCGTTGATGCAGGTCAATCGCCGGGTACACGCAAACAGATCGAGGCCCGGCAGAGCCGGGCCTCGTCGCTTGGACGGTGAAGGGCAGGGAATAGGCCCCCGTTCCTATTCCCCACCGCCAAGCGAATGCACGTAAACCGCAAGTTCCTTGACCCTGGTTTCGCCCAGGCGCGCGCCCCAAGCCGGCATCACGCCCTGTTTCGGTGCGGTTACCTGGGCGGCGATGGCGGCTTCGCCCGATCCGTAGAGCCAGATGGCGTCGGTCAGATCAGGAGCGCCGAGTTCCTTGTTGCCCTTTGCATTGTCGCCATGACAGGCCACGCAGTTTTCGGCAAAGACCTTGGCGCCGGGCGCCACCAACACCTGATCGCTGACGGTTTGGGACAGGCTGGCAATATAGGCGCTGACCTGTTTGATCTGATCGGCAGTGATGATGTCGCCAAAGGCCGGCATTTCGGACAGGCGCGTATCCGGATCGGTAGCGAAGCGAATGCCATGTGTAACCGTCTGCTGGATCTGGTCCGCCTTGCCGCCCCACAGCCAGTCGTCGTCGTTGAGGTTGGGAAAGCCCTTGGAGCCCTGGGCGCCGGAACCATGGCACTGCACGCAATTGAGCTTGAACGCGGCACCGCCGGCGGCGACGGCGAATTCGCGCAGCGTGTCGTCCGCCGCGATCTCCGAAACACTTTTCGCTTCTATCGCGGCGACATATTTGCCCTTGGCTGCTTCAGCCTTGGACAACTCGTTCCCGACATCGTTGCGACTGGAATAGCCGAGCACACCCTTGGTTGCCGTGTGCAGCAGAGGCCATGCCGGATAGGCGATGGTGTACCCGATCGCCCAGACTATGGTGATGTAGAACGTCCAGACCCACCAGCGCGGAAGCGGGTTGTTGAGCTCCCGGATGCCGTCCCACTCATGACCCGTGGTTGAAACACCAGAGATTTCATCGATGTGCTCGTCGCTCATGATCACTCGTCCTCAAGGGGAATCCGGGCAGCTTCGTCGGCCAGCTTGCGGCTGCCGGGGCGCAGGGCAAAGATGATTGCGCCGACAAAAAACAGCGCCATGGCGACCAGACCCCAGCTGTCAGCGAACTCCCGCATCAAATTGTAATCCATGGACAAACCTCCTCAGCGGTAGCCGGCTGCTTCGTCGTAGTTCTTGAAATCGACCAACGTGCCGAGCATCTGGAGATAGGCGACCAGCGCGTCCATCTCGGTGACCTGTTGCGGGTTGCCGTCGAAGTCGCCGATCTTAGCCTTGGGGTAGCGGGCCTCGAGGCCGGATGTGTCGGCGTTGGGATCAGCCTGCGCCATCAAATCGGCATTGGCGTTGGCGATCATGTCGTCGGAGTANGCCGGATGTGTCGGCGTTGGGATCAGCCTGCGCCATCAAATCGGCATTGGCGTTGGCGATCATGTCGTCGGAGTAGGGGACGCCGACGCGCCTGTTGGCGACCAGATGCGTAGAGAAGTCCTTCACCGCGATCGGCTTGTCCTTCAGGAAGGCATAGCTCGGCATGATCGATTCCGGCACCACGGACCGTGGATCTGTCAGGTGATCCACGTGCCACAGGTTGGAATAGCGGTCGCCGACGCGGGCGAGATCAGGTCCGGTGCGCTTCGATCCCCACTGGAAGGGGTGGTCGTACATCGACTCGGCCGCCAGGCTGTAGTGGCCGTAGCGCTCGACCTCGTCGCGGAACGGGCGGATCATCTGGCTGTGGCAGAGGTAGCAGCCCTCGCGGACATAGATGTTTCGACCAGCAAGTTCGAGCGGCGAGTAAGGCCGCATGCCTTCCACCTTCTCGATCGTATTATCGAGATAGAAGAGCGGTGCGATCTCGACGATACCGCCCACGGTGACCACGAGAAGCGAACCGATGAGCAGAAGCGTGGCGTTCTTCTCGATCAGCGCGTGTTTGTCCATCAAGCCCATTGTCTGGCTCCTTATTCGGCAGGCTGCAGGACGGGCAGGGCGCCCGGCATAGGTTCTTCTTCGCGCTGGTAGCCGAGGATGGTCATGGCGATGTTCCAGGCCATGAGCAGGGCGCCGGCCAGATACATGGCGCCGCCGATGGCACGCATGATGTAGTAAGGATGCATGGCTGCCACGGTTTCGGCGAAGGAGTAGACCAGGAAGCCCTGTTCGTCGTATTCGCGCCACATCAGGCCCTGCATGATGCCGGACACCCACATCACCGCGGCGTAGACAACGATGCCGAGCGTCGCCAGCCAGAAATGCCAGGTGACGAGCCTGAGCGAATAGAGGCGTTCACGGTTCCAGAGT
>NZ_AYWC01000053.1:0-2411 GCF_000502615.1 Mesorhizobium sp. LNJC405B00
ATGGTTATGCCCGGCGACAACATCACGGTCGATGTCGAGCTGATCGTGCCGATCGCCATGGAAGAGAAGCTGCGCTTCGCCATCCGTGAAGGCGGCCGCACCGTCGGTGCCGGCATCGTCGTCACCATCAAAGAGTAATCGAGCCCGGCATCGCCGGATCGAAACGGATAGGGGCGGCCCTCGGGCCGCCCTTTTTCGTTGGCCAGATGTGCCTGTTTTGGGGTCCCAATCTCTGTTGCAAGTCTGTGAGCCTCTACAGTATAGATTGCATTGAGGGCTTGGTCGGATGGTTCCACAGCACCGTTTGCATAGTCGGTCATGGTGGGCACTGGGGCTGATCTGCCTGGTGTCGATGTTTGCCATGGGCACTGCCGCCTTGGCGGCCGAGACAAAAAATTCAGAGCCGGATCCGGATCCGCCGATGCGGTTCGTCGTCGTGCGCAGCGACGCGGCGGGCTGTGAGCCGAGCTGTCCGGAATGGATATCGGCCGAGGGTGCGATATCGGCCAAGTCGCCGGCGCTGCTCAAGGCTGCCCTGAAAACGCTCGGCGGCCGCAAATTGCCGATCGTCATCAACTCTCCCGGCGGCGATGTCGATGCAGCCATCGCCATGGGCCGGATGATACGCAAGAACAAGCTCGACATCGCGGTCGGCAGGACCTGGTTCGTCGGCTGCGAGCCAGGGGTGAAAAACTGCAAGGAGAACGACGCCAGAGGCGCGCACTATATCGGCAGCCCCTATGTGCTCGGCAGCTATTGCGCATCCGCTTGTCCAATGATGTTGGCCGGCGGCACCAGGCGCCTGGTCGGGCCGCTGGCCTATCTCGGCGTCCACCAGATCACCACCACGATCGTGCAGATGAACGTGCAATATCAGGTCCGCTACCGGATCGTGAAAGGCAAGAAGCGGGTCATCAGCAAGAAGGTCGTCAGCCGCAAGAACACCGGCAGCTACAAGACCTACGAGATGAGCAAGGGGGTGGAGCGCAAGCTGTCCGCCTATTTCAAGGAGATGGGTGTCGACCTCAGCATCATCGAGACGATGAAGAGCACGCCGGCCAGCGACATCCAGCAGATCGACCTCAGCGACATGCTGACAATGAAGCTGGTCACCAGCGAAGACGCTGCAGATCTGCTGACCAGCGCAAGCCTGTGCAGGCTGGACCTTCCGGCTCCGAATTGCCGGGAAATACCGGCGAACAAGCCAGCCGGCGGCCTGCCGGATGTGGCAAAGGCTGCGCCGCTGCCGGTGAAGCCGGAGAGCGCGCCGCACGATGACGGCATGCGCTTTGTCGTGGTTCGCGGCAGCAACCCGCTCTGCAATCCCGACTGCCCGGAATGGATTGCAGCGCAAGGCGCGATTACGCCCCAGACGCCGCAGAAACTCAGCCAATTGCTCGCCACGCTTGGCAACCGGCGGCTGCCGGTGGTGATCAGCTCGCGAGGCGGCGACCTCTCCGGCGCCCTGGCGGCGGGCCGGATCATCCATGAAAAGAAGCTCGACGTTGCCGTTGCCCGCACCGATTTCGTCGGCTGCGACCCGGCAGAGTGGAATTGCCTGGCCAGGGAAGGCGCCTATGCCGGGCTGAGCGTCGATGGCGACGGCGACTGCGATTCGGCCTGCGCGCTCATGCTGGCCGGTGGCGCCAGGCGGCTTGTCGGTACCCAGGTGCGGCTCAGCCTCTATCTGATGGGGCAGAAGCAGGCGGTCAAGTCCTACCTCGACGAGATGGCGATCAGCCCCGCTTTGTTCAGGGCGCTCCAGGGCAGTTCGGTCGAGCGCCAGCTCGAACCCGACATGATGCTGAAGGTTGGCCTGACGACCGGGCGCCAGTCGGTGGATGCGCTGACGGGTTCCAGCATCTGCAAGTCGGCGCCGAAACCTGAGAATTGCCGCGTGGTGCCGTCGTCCAATGGCTGATCGCGCCTATCGTCATGGAAGAGAAGCCTTGCTTCGCCTTCCGTGAAGGCGGCCGCACCGTCGTGCCGGCGTCGTCATCACCATCGAGAAATAGTCGAGCCGGTGTCAGCCGGATCGACCAGGAGAGGGCGGTCTTTGGGGCTGCCTTTTTGTTTCCGGCGTTGCGCGGCACAAGTATTGCACGGTTGGTCAAAGCTATTGCAAGCACCGTCGCCGCAACTATTATGGATTGCATTGAGAGGTTTGCCGGGCGTGGTTTGGGGACACCGTTCAGACAATGCTGCAAGGTGGCGGCGCGGGCTGGTTCGGCTGGCGACGGTGGCCGCGATGGCGATGGCTGCCTTCGCCGCGAAGGCCGAGGATGCCGCCCCCGGGACATGGCAGACATTGCTCCCTCTGCAGGGAGTGCCCTATCTGTTTAGTCCCAAGGTTTGATGGGTTGGATCGAGCCTGAATCGTTCGGGCTCTTTTGTCCAGATTTTGCAGATGT
>NZ_AYWC01000054.1:0-2699 GCF_000502615.1 Mesorhizobium sp. LNJC405B00
CTCGGCGCAGGCTTTCGCGGTATCGCCCGACAGCATTTCCACGCACATACCAGCGTTGCGCAGTTGATCGATCGCTGCCCTGGTGTCGAGGCGTAGCGCATCTTCGAAAACGAAGGATGCGACAATCATGCCGTTTTTCGTCAGCACTGTTCCGCCGTAGCCATGTTTGCCTTCGCCGCCGGTTCGCGCCTTCCAGCCAGCCCATCCGCGTCGACCCAGCCGCCAGGTGATACCGGCGGCGGTGGCTTCGATCCCGAAACCCGGGTGCTCGGTCACCGCATCGAATTTGTGCTGGCTGCTGCTGACGAAAAAGCTGGCAATGGCCTTTGAATATGGATGACGCGAATGCGCGGCCAAGTCGGCAGCGATTGCCAGCATGGCGGGATCAATCGAAGCTGCGTTGACGAGCCGTGGCTTCCCAAGCGTGAGCGTCCCGGTCTTGTCGAACACGGCTGTATCGATCGTTGCCAGGCGCTCCATGGCCGAGCCGTCCTTGACCATGATGCCGTTTTCGAACAGGCGCCGCGCGGCCACCACCTGAACGATCGGCACGGCGAGGCCAAGCGCGCACGGGCATGTGATGATGAGAACAGCGATTGCGATCGTCATCGCCCGGTGCCAGTCGCCAGTCACCGCCATCCAGCCCAGGAAGGTTGCCAAGGCGGTGAGATGAACCACGGGCGCGTAGAGTGCCGACACGCGGNACCGCCATCCAGCCCAGGAAGGTTGCCAAGGCGGTGAGATGAACCACGGGCGCGTAGAGTGCCGACACGCGGTCGGCGATACGGCGATACCGGGCGCGACCACCTTCGGCGGCCTCTATCAACCGAACCATTTCCGCCAGGAACGAATCCTTGGCGGCCGCTGTCGCCTCTATCGTCAGCGGACCGGTAAGGTTGAGGACGCCGGCCTGCACGGTGTCTTCCGGCGCCACGCAACTGGGCGTGCTCTCGCCGGAGACCAGGGAGCAGTCGACGTCCGATGTCCCGCGCACAATTTTGCCATCGACAGGGATTCTTTCGCCGGCGGCGATCAACAACAGCATGCCCGGTTCGATCTCGGCCACCGGCAGATAGTCCCGAGCGCCATCGCCGCGCAGCACCATGGCGCCACGCGCCGCGAGCTGTGACAGGCCTTTGACGGCGGTGCGGGCGCGTTCCCGCATCACGTGATCGAGCGTGCGACCGATCAGGAGAAAGAACAGCAGCGATACCGACGCGTCGAAATAGGCGTGGTCGCCATGGGTGATCGTCTCATAGAGGCTCATGGCGTAGGCCAGCGACACGCCGACGGCGATCGGCACATCCATGTTCATGCGGCCGTGACGCAGCGCATTCCAGGCTGACTTGAAGAAGATGCCGCCGGCGAAGGCCAGCGCAGGAATCGCGATCAACGCCGAGACCCAGTGGAACAGGTCGCGGGTCGCGCCCTCAGCGCCGGACCAGACCGAAACCGAGAGCAGCATGATGTTGCCTGCCGCAAACCCGGCAACAGCGACGGCGCGGATAAGCTCCGAAAGCGTCTTGTCCTTTGCCTCGATCTCGGCTTCGAACAGATGCGCCTGGTAGCCGAGCCGCCCCAGCACGGCTACGAACGGTGGGACAATGTCGCCGCGCCACCGGACCGAGACCCGCTTTGTCGACAGGTTGACGCGAGCGACCTCGACGTGAGCGAGTTTCCCCAACGCAGCCTCGATGCTCTGGATGCAGGCACCGCAGTGAACCGTCGGGACCGAAAGGTCGGTCTGATGAAGATCATCGCCAAGCGATCGGCTCGCCAGCCTGACTTCCTGGCTTGACGGCAGGACTGAAGTGGGACTGGCCAGATCCAACGCCATTTCAGCACCGGGTGCACAACAGCTCATTGCAGCGCTCCATGGGAGATCATGATCCTGCGTACATCGCGATAAGGTCTGGCCAGGCCGGCTTCGGCGTCGATTTCGACAATCCACACACCGTCCCTTGGCATGTGCTGCGCTGCAAATTCCTGGCCCGAGGCGGGGGCGAGCGTGACGGACTCATCCTCTTTCTCGTAAGCGGGATGGCGAAACAGCGCCTTCACGCCATGCAGGGGAACCGGTTTGCCGGCGGCGTCGGTGAGGCCATACCGGACTTCACCCCATGCGACGGTCAGCTTTCCGGTCCAGCCGAGGGCTGCCTGCGCGCGCCCTTCCTCGGCCTTTCTGTTGAATTGCTGGCTCGCCACATAGGTGTTTTCGACGACAAGACCGGTCCAGCTTGTGTTGGCAAGCGTCGCCATCGTCAGATTGACCGCGATGACCACGCCGAAAAAGGCGAGGATGATGGCCAACATGTGCCTGCCCGTGAATTCGCGGGGTTTTCGCGTGGTGGCGTTCATCTGGCGATCTCCGGCGCGTTGAAGGTGGCGGTGTATTCGTTGGACTCGAAGCTGACCTTGTCTTCGACGCGGAATGTGAAGGTCTGCGCCTGGCCATGAATCTGATCGGCGGGTAGGCGCACGAAAACCTTCAACATCTTCAGCCGGTCGGGTTCGACCTGGACCGCAAAGGAGCGATCGGCGGGGAGGTCGACGCCAACGATGCTCATCTCCGCGCCTGGCAAACCCCCGAGGGTGACGATAATCGTTCTCGGTTCGGGGATCATGTTCAAGAGCTTGACGGTATAGCCATTGCGGATCGAGCCGTCCGAGAGCGTCACGAATTGCGGGTTGCGGTCGTG
>NZ_AYWC01000055.1:0-1383 GCF_000502615.1 Mesorhizobium sp. LNJC405B00
GACCTCATCCTCGCCCATGAGCGTGCTGTAGCCGACCACGTCGGCAGCAAGGATCGCGGTAAGCCTTCGCTCCATACCTGCCTGCGCCCTCCTTGGTCGATCAAGCGGCTTCGCGCAGCCTATTCTAGTCCCGCATCGGACGCGAGTGTGTGCGTCCGTTATGACGCGCGTGTGCTTCTACTGAACAACCGTAAAGTGAAACACCTTGCTTGAGTTGACGAAGGAATAGCCGCCGCCTCCATCGTCGCGGCGTTTATAGACGGGTCCACAGTCGGGGCGCCCGAACATATTCTCGCTCAGCTCGCACAATAAGTCGCCATCGACACGGACGGTCTCGGTGACCAGCCGCGTCGTGGAGCGGAAGGCTGCCTTGCCGTCGCTCCCGATCTGGAGGAAGGCTGGTTGGAGTCCGGGCTCAAGCTGACCCTGCAGAGTATGGCCCAGCACCAGCGAGGCGATCTCCTTGCCCTTCAAGCGGTTGTGCTCATCGCCGGTGAAACCGAACGGCCATTCGGGCAAGCCCGCCTGCTGCAACGCGTCGACGATGAGAGCCAAATCCTGCGGGTTACGATATTGGGCACCGTTGAGTCGGTATGCGGACAATGAATCGAAACCTGGTGTGGACATGGCACCTAGCCCCTCGGCCACTGCCGCCCTGGCATCCTGCAGGCGGCCGGCGCGGGCGTAGGCGGCACCAAGCGTGATCGTGAAATCTCCGACTGACGGCGCATCGTCGCGGGTGCGTTCGAGGGCCTCGATCGCCCTGTCGTTGCTCCCTTGAATTAGAAAGACCAGACCGGCAATTTGCCGGTTTACAGGTGAAAGGTTGGGATCGAGCCTGAGCGCCGTCTCGACCGCTTCGGCAGCCTCAGCATGACTGCCGGCGAACAGTTGCACGTATCCCAGGGCTATTTGCGTCTCAGCATCGCCGGGGCCGAGTGCGACGGCTCGCTCGACCGAAGCGATGGCTTCCTCGTAGCGGCGATCCACGACCTGCATGATCCCAAGAATAGCATAGGGCGACGAAAGGTCAGGGTCGAGTTGCAAAGCTCGGCTCGCCTTCTCATATGCTCTCTTTCGTGCTGGCGCGCTCTGCATGATGTCATTGAACGATTCACGCCAGATATACACCGTCGTGCTTGCATCCGCCGCGAAGGCTTCCGCAAAAGCGGGGTCGAGCTGCTCGGCCTTGTCGTAGAGCGTGAGCGCCTCCCGCAGGCCGTCGCGCCGACCGGTCCGTGCTGTCTGCTCGGCACGAAGATAGAAGTCGTAGGCTTCGAGGTTTTCGGTCGGCGGCCGCGCCATGCGTTCGCTTTCCGCTGCCGAAGGTTGCATGCCAAGCGCCTTGGCGATCTCGCCGCTCATCTCGTGCTGGACGGCAAA
>NZ_AYWC01000056.1:0-1332 GCF_000502615.1 Mesorhizobium sp. LNJC405B00
CTCGGCTTACGTCCAAAGTTGACGCGGGGTGGAGCAGCCCGGTAGCTCGTCAGGCTCATAACCTGAAGGTCACAGGTTCAAATCCTGTCCCCGCAACCAACAAAAAAAACCCGCTTCACGCGGGCTTTTTGCGTTCTGACCGTGATCGATGGCGATTTTAACCTGCACCAGGGGTCGGAAGCAGGCGAAGCCGACCGTGGGACAGAAAAGCCAAATCATGACCCCCAACCGCCCGCAGCTCGCAGGCCTTTTGTATTCGGCACCTTTGCCCACGCGAAGCCGGTTGGCTCCCGGCTCTGTCAGCGCGGCAACCGCCACGCGCCGGCGCGATGGTGACCGGACGCTTTGGATCCTGCAAAACCAGGCGACGAACCATTCTCTCGCCATCAGATCTTGGAAAACGAACCGTGATCGTGCGCTTCCAATCATTGCTATCTATTGTTACCGGGCTTTGATCGGCGCCATAATCTTCCAGGAGGTTGCCGTGCCCGACTACGCTCTGAACGACCACTATGAGAGCTTTACCAGGAAGCAGCTCGAATCAGGCCGCTACAACAATGCCAGTGAGGTTGTTCGCGCCGGCCTGCGTATGCTCGAGGATTTCGAGGCGGAGCGGGAAAGATGGTTGCGCGAGGAGGTTCCGGCGCGCCTGACCGAGCTCCGGCAGGATCCGGCTAAACTAAGGGCATCCCTGTCGAGACAGTTTTTTCGCGGCTCGAGGCGCGTCATCACGCGAAGCAGGCGAAAGCCAAATAGGCAATGGAGTACCGCATTGTCTTCCACCCCAAGGCGGAAACTGAACTCGACCAGCTCTATGACGACATAGCCGACCCGTGCGTCGCCGGCGATCGCTTGGAATTTCGTTGTCGGCATCCGCGACCATTGCCTGAGCGTGTCGACTTTTCCACAGTGCGGCACAGAGCGGGTCGAGATCATGCCTGGTCCGCGGATCATCGGCTGGCGACGTGCCGTCAGCATTGCTTTCGCAGTCGATGCCGAACGGGTCTGGTCCTGGGTATTTTTTCGCCGGCCGCAACATCACGGCGGAATTGCTGGAAGGCCGGCTCTGAAGCGCTGCTTAGGCTGGCGTGGGGATCGACACTCGCCAGGAGGCGATTCTCAGGCCGATGGCACGCACCTGCCGCCGCCTAGAGGTGGGAGCTTGGTAGAAAGAGTGATCCTCAGCGGAACACCACTCACAATTTCAGCCAAGCCAGCTCACGAATTTCCGCCCCGTGGATATCTCCACGAGAAATCGAAAAAACATCGTCGATGACTGTTGACAGTTCTGGTTGGTGGCGACTATATACGCCTCACGAACGAGGGCGGTGC
>NZ_AYWC01000057.1:0-776 GCF_000502615.1 Mesorhizobium sp. LNJC405B00
CCGGTGCTGATGCTGTTGATCGTGTTGCCGAGATTGGTGATGTCGGCGGTGTTGGCGGCGATCGCCGTGGTGTTCTGCGTCACCTGCTGGTTGGTGGCGAAGAGCTGCGAGCCGTTGATCGCGTCGGTCGACGAATTGCTGAGCCGCCCCGCCGCGACATTGGTGATGGTCCGCTCCGCGCCGACCGTGCCGATGCTGACGGTGCTCGCCGGCGTCGTGCCGGCGAAGTTGTAGGCGACGCCGCCGATCGTCGTGCCGGCGGTGCCGACCGCCGCTGCGGTCACCGAGCCCGAACCCAGCGCCACGTCACCTACGTTGCTGGCAGCAGAGCCGGCGCCCAGCGCGATCGCGTTCTGGGCGGCGGCATTCGCGCCTACGCCGAGAGCGGTTGCCTGAAAGCCGGTCGCAAACGCGTTCTGTCCGATCGCGGTGCTGGACGTGGCAGTAGCATTGGCGTTGGCGCCGACCGCGGTGCTGTATTGGCCCGAAGCCTTGGATATGTATCCCATAGCCGTTGCGTCAAGCGCCGATGCGACGGCGCCGCTGCCAATGGCCGAGGCGTTGGCATTGGAGGCGCTCGAATTGACACCCGCCGCGATGGCGTTCGTCCCCGTCGCGGTGGAGACCGGTCCGATGGCGACGGAGTCCGTGCCCGTTGCCGACGAATCCGCCGCCGTCGAGTTGGCATGGAAATACTTGATGCCGCCGCCGGTGCTGATGCTGTTGATCGTGTTGCCGAGATTGGTGATGTCGGCGGTGTTGGCGGCGATCGCCGT
>NZ_AYWC01000058.1:0-636 GCF_000502615.1 Mesorhizobium sp. LNJC405B00
GCATGAGGCCACCTAGTGAAAACCGAGGAAGGAGAGGACCGCGAGCACGACGACGATAAGGCCGATAAGATAGATTACACTGTTCATGTGCACGTCCTCCGTAGCTTTCCAACTTCGACGAACCTGCGATGTTCCGTAAGTGAGAGCATTTATCTCAGCCGAAAGGCGGCCAGGCCGGTCGACAAGATTTGGCGGACGTTCATCCCATTGAGGACCGGGCCGCCGTCCTCCTGCAGCGAAATTGGCGCACCCTCTATGCCGCTCAGAACAGCCGATCGGACGAGTGGGAAAAGGCGGTAGCTGGAAATTTGCTAATGACCTGCTGGCGTCCTTTTCTGGGGTGGGATCGTGCGGGTTCGCCTGTACGCTCGAATTTCTGCTTTTGGGATTCCGCTGGGGCCAGCTCAAAGACCTATCTGACGCGCATTGCTGACCGGCAGCCTTGGGGCCGGGACCAGTAAGTCCGCTTGTGGTCAGTTAAGAACGACAGAGGCCGATCTCGACCCACATCAGCCATGCGGCAACATCCGGTTTCGCACAAGGCTAAGCCATGAGGGCAATGTCTTCAAAACGACGTGGTTGCATTATCGCTGTCCAGTAGGCCAAGCATGCTCGCATTCGAAACGCCAGTCGAAT
>NZ_AYWC01000059.1:0-488 GCF_000502615.1 Mesorhizobium sp. LNJC405B00
TCTCAGTTCATCTGCATACGACGGCCTGCCCGCACTTGCGTGCTCCCGGTGCCCCGTGGCCCGGATGCGCCAAGCTTAACGACACATGACGACCGAACAAACGTACGCATACGACGAAGGCCGCATGATTGGCACAGGCGCGGGCGCGCGGCGGGCTTTATGATGGCGATGCGTGAAGGTCAGGCGGCCTGCTGATCGGCGGGCTTGTCGGCTTGGCGCAGGCGCTTCCATTCCCAAGGCAGTAGTTCGCGCAGGCGCGAGGCGGGAAGATCGGCAATGCAGGCCAGGACATCGGCGAGCCAGGCTTTTGGGTCGACGTCGTTGAGGCGCGCCGTGGTGATGAGGGTAAGCATAACGGCGGCGGCGCGGTCGGCGCCGCGCTGGGAACCGGCGAAGGTCCAGTTGCGCCTTCCCAAAGCCATCGCAGTGTCATTCTGCCCATGTCGGGCAGATGGTGGAGTTTCATTATCGCTGGCATCCATATTACG
>NZ_AYWC01000060.1:0-481 GCF_000502615.1 Mesorhizobium sp. LNJC405B00
GTTGCAACCATCGCAGCCTCCCAGAAAAGGCAATGGCAAACGACACATTAATAAGCTCGCCGAAACTCTCTCCGCAATGAAAAGAGTTGTACGAATTTTACCAACCCGCACCCTTTCAGTGATGCCGGGCCGCTGCTGTCCTCGCTGTTGTTCTGTCATCGTAATGAAGGACGACATCTCCGAGCACCCGTAGCACACCTGTTGCATGGAAAAAGCTGTAGGCGTTTATAGGTGCCCGGGCACTCCGCCATTTGTTTGCGTTGTGGAGCGGGACAAAGCAGGTTTCCTCACTCAGGCCGCCTACCGTGAAGCGGGGCACAAGCCCGACTTCGACGCATTGCCTTGGGAAGCTGAATACAGGGCCGCCAACTCAACGAAAGCCGGTCGTACGCCTAGCTAGCAACCCGGGGCACCGTGACGGTCGTGGCGTAATTTATCGGATACTGGTCGAAATACGGGAAAGCGATGACGAAGGCATAGC
>NZ_AYWC01000061.1:0-406 GCF_000502615.1 Mesorhizobium sp. LNJC405B00
GCACCCAGGTCCACATCGCCAGAACGATGGTGAAGGCCACCGCAAGCGACGCCCAGCCGCCCTCGAACACCTTCACGATGTTGGAGGCGAAGAAGCCGATGTCGATGAAGCCGAACAGCGCCGTCATGGCGACCGCCACCCACAGCCGCCATTTCCAGATGCGGGTCATGACGACGAACAGCAGCACCGTCGTCACCAACATGTTGCCGGTCACCGAGATGCCATAGGCGGAGGCGAGCTTGCTCGATTCGCCGAAACCGACGACCAGCAACATCACCGCCAACGCCAGCAAAACATTGACGCGCGGCATGTAGATCTGGCCCGACTGCCGTTCCGACGTGTGCAGGATTTCGAGGCGCGGCAGCATATTGAGCTGCACCGCCTGCCGGAGATCGGAAGAGCGTCG
>NZ_AYWC01000062.1:0-401 GCF_000502615.1 Mesorhizobium sp. LNJC405B00
GACGCTCTTCCGATCTAGGTTTGGCCAAAGGCCGACTGATCCGCATCCTCGATGCGACAGCGGTTGCCAAGGCCGGTGCGTATGAGAAGAAGAACAATGGTCTTTGGCGCATGCACTGCGCCTTCGAGCTTGAGCGCGAGCAGTTCGACTTCATCGAGATCACCGACCAGAGCGAGGCCGAGCTGATCGACCGCGTGCCGGTGGTGCCGGGCGAGATCCGCATCGGTGACCGCGCCTATCTGCAGGCCGAGCGGATCGCCAAGGTGATGGCGCAAGGCGGCGATGTTTTTGTGCGCGCGTCGTGGAAAAACGCGCGATGGCTCGACGCCAACGGCAGGGCGTTCGATCTCATCGGCTACCTGGAGAACTGCCGGGAGGAAGTCTGCGAAACGCCTGCCCGG
>NZ_AYWC01000064.1:0-325 GCF_000502615.1 Mesorhizobium sp. LNJC405B00
ATCCGGCCGCCCGGTCCGTCTCCCTGGACGGGCGGCCGGCGCTCCTTACCCTCCCACTTGTGGGGAGGGTCGCTGCGCAGCAGCGGGGTGGGGGAGGTGTGTCCCACCGCCCTACGAGATCCAACGGAAGAGCAGCATGACCTCTGGCATTTTCAATCATCGCACCGACGCCCTACCTCTCCCCTGCGGGGAAGTCGGACCGCAGGTTCGGGTGGGGGGCCGGCGCCGCACCCCCACCCCGCTGCTGCGCAGCGACCCTCCCCACAAGTGGGAGGGTAAGGAGCGCCGGCCGCCCGTCCAGGGAGACGGACCGGGCGGCCGGATC
>NZ_AYWC01000065.1:0-285 GCF_000502615.1 Mesorhizobium sp. LNJC405B00
AAATCCGCTCCCGAAAACTGTCCGGGATTTAGCGGAATCGCTGTCCGCGAATTACTGAAATCACTGTCCGGGATTTAGCGAAAAGGGTGTCCGGGAATAACCGAAACACGCACCCTTGCTCAGCATGTGCCAGATGATCATTACAAGCTTGCGCGCGGTGGCGACGGCCGCAATATACTTCCCCCGGCGCGAGGCGATTCGCTTGGAGAAGGCGCGTAGAGGTCCTGGCGATCGCACAGCCGCCCATGCCGCCTCAACCAGCATTCCCCGCGCATGGCCGCGGCC
>NZ_AYWC01000066.1:0-281 GCF_000502615.1 Mesorhizobium sp. LNJC405B00
CGACGCTCTTCCGATCTATGCCGATGCTGGCAACCGCCGGCATTCACACCTTCTTCAACGGCCCCGAAAGCTTTACCCCCGACGACCGCTACTATCTCGGCGAAGCGCCGGAGCTGTCGGGCTACTGGATGGCGACCGGCTACAATTCCATCGGCATCGTCTCGTCCGGCGGCGCCGGCATGGCGCTGGCGCAGTGGATCAATGACGGCGAAGCGCCCTTCGACCTCTGGGAAGTCGACATCCGCCGCGCCCAGCCATTCCAGAAGAACCGTAGGTATCTC